>DDWV01000003.1:0-1496 GCA_002347045.1 Candidatus Collierbacteria bacterium UBA2277
TTGTTGCTACTGCAGACATACCTCCAGTGAGAACGACTCCACCTACAAATACAGTAACTTTGGCTCCATTTTTAATTCTCATTGCATCTTGCTCAAGGCCTTCATAAACATCACCTTCACCACTCCAAATTTCTTGGGATACTCTATTTTGACTTTCATTCAAGATTAAATGGGCTCGTTTTACATCTACCCCCAAGTGTTGAGCTAAGATTCTAACTTGCTTTCCGATTGGAGCACCTTCAATAACTTTTTGAATTTCAACAGAATCATAAGCATAAATACCCTTTACTAGATTAATTGCTGTTTTTTGATTAGCCAATTTATCGGCATTCTTTTCTAATTCTAAAACCTCATTTTCCAAAGCTTTCCAACCCTCAACAATTGAAGACATTTCATTATTCCAATCATCATACTCTTTATAGTCTCTTGCCTTTACTAATACATTATCGCTCCGATATCTCAAAACAGTGTATTTCTTTGAAATAGACAAAGTGTCTTTATAAACCTCTTGATCTAGAGATGATTCATTGTTTTTAATAAAAAAGAAAAAACCGATAATTAAAACTATTGAAAATATGGCGATTACGATTGGAAGAATTTTTTTTATAGACATAACTGATTTTAACAAACATCTTTCAAGTTACTCGAACACTATACGAAATGCTGAGAGTGTGAGTATAAGATCATTTTATCTTTATAATGCAATTTTTCCCCTCAAATTAACTTTCAACGCCTATATTACACGTTACAGCAGAGTAAAAACTATATTCGGCAGAGGGTGTGGTCTACTTCGCCTTCAGCTTCTTAAGACCATGGGGAACCCGACCGTTCTTAAAATCTTCTGTTAAAGCTTCAGAAATAAATCTTTTGTAAGCAAAAGCTTTACCAGATCCAGTCTTTAAATATAATTCAAAATCTCTAGCTTGTTTTACTGTTTCGAATCCACAATACCAAACTAATTTCCAAGGTAAATGTGGTTTAGTAAATTTTACTTGACCAGTATTATGAAGATTAAACCTGCTTTTTAAATCAACAGTGGAACCAAAATAGAAAATATTAGATTTTGAACTATGTAATATGTAAGCGTAATACACATTACAATATTATCAAATTAGGCATGCAATTCTGAAGCTTTAGCGAAAGATTGCGGAGGAGGTGGGATTCGAACCCACGTAGGCTTGCGCCTGCACGCTTTCCAAGCGTGTGGAATGGACCACAATATTCAAGCATCATAACGAAGTTATGAGCGAATATAAGAGGAAGCGCACAATGACATATCAATAATGAATATTATTGATAGGAAGCGGAGCAAGCTCTTATCCGACCCCTAATGAGGAGTCAATTATTTTGCGGAGGAGGTGGGATTCGAACCCACGTAGGCTTGCGCCTGCACGCTTTCCAAGCGTGTGGAATGGACCACTATCCGACTCCTCCGAGTGAGCAACAAGAAAGTACTCTTTCTCTTGTTGCGAGCGAGGAGGGGTTGGATACGCAGT
>DDWV01000003.1:1577-6407 GCA_002347045.1 Candidatus Collierbacteria bacterium UBA2277
GGATACGCAGTATCCGGACTCCTCCGTACAAGGGTATATTTTACCAGCTTAGGCTTATATTCACATTACGCAAGTTTCTGCACAGCATCCCAAAAATCCTTCAGATCGTCCATGGTCACAACCCCATCCGGAACAATCCCCTCTCTGTACACAGACCAAGGACTCGGCATCCAAATAGCTCTTGCTCCCAACCTCACAGCAGGAACAATATCTCCCGAAAGATTATCCCCCACAACCAAACACTCCACTCCCAAAACACCCAACATCTCCATCCCTCTTTTCCAGCTAGACTCTGTTTTTGGACCATTCTCATCAACTATCTCAATCGCATCAAAACAAGAAAACAAACCAGTCTGATCCAACTTTCTTAGCGACCAATCGACACTGGCATGTGTCACCAAACAAGTTTTAAAACCAGAGTCTCTCAATCCATTCAATATTATTTTTGCCCCTGGCTTCACCCGAGGTTTTTCTAGATATAGACCCATTATCAAATTCAAATTATCTCTTACTACACTATTATCTAGCTCCTCAGAAAGCCTATTCAGTACAATCTCCCATCTCTTTGGAGACACTCCCACATTTTTGTACTCCTCATTATTCAGCTCTTGGAGTCTTTTCAAAAGATACAAAGAATCAATCCCTGTTTTTACTGAAACTACTTCTGCATAGTATTTCTTAAAAAAAGTAAATAGCTCAGATGTATATATCAAAGTATCATCAAGATCAAACAACACAGCCTTAACACCAAAAACACGAAGTCTCTCAGCAGTAATTCCACAGATAGGATCTCTTTCATGCTCAACCATGGCATATGATATCACTTCACCCTCCAAAAGCCTTACCCCTATGGAAAAACCAAAAAACATTAACTGCGGAGGGTACAGGAGTCGAACCTGTTAGAGCTTACGCTCATTGGTTTTCGAAACCAACGCATTACCGTCCTGCCCACCCTCCAAAAACTACAACGTCGATATTTGCTTTTCCATTTACAAAACAACAGTTTCCAAAGCAAACTTGAAGCAAACTCGATTTGAGTGAGCCCGGCGCGACTCGAACGCGCGACCTATTGCTCCGCAAGCAATTGCTCTATCCAACTGAGCTACGGACTCAAAATTTCACTCTCACTTCCAAGTGTATATTTTACCCTATAAATGCCTATTTTTCTTTATATCAATCCCATAACGAGAAAGTGATTAAGGGAGCAGATACAAGAGGAAACGCAGAAAGAAATCTCAATAATCCACATTATTGAGAGGATGACGAGCAAGCTCTTACTCCAAAGGAACTTTATCCCCCATCCATTTCACCAATTTATCTAGCCAAGTAACTACTGGCTCTTGATAAATTATTCTCTCTGTCATTATTTTCTTAATACTATTTTCTTTTTCTAAATCAATAAGAATCACTATATGCCAAGGTACACCAGCCAAATTAATACGCATCAACCGAGCTCCCCATTTTGTTTCAAACCAAAAAGAGGTCATATCATCAAAACGATAGGTTCTCTCTTGAGTTTTCAGGCCCCATGATGAAATCGCATATCTTTCTGTTCTTGGCTCTGTTCGACTCATGGCCCAAACCATAAATAACATAGCAAGAATAACCAAAACAGGCATTATTCCCTCAATAAAATAAAAAATTACACTAGCCAAAAAAGCCATCACTATCACTGAACTATAAAACTCTTTGCTCCATTTTTTTTGAGGTCTTTCAAAAGCACTCCACTCAATTAAGACTAATTCTTCGGAATTTGAGAAATTTTGATTGGGCACAATTTATATTAACACAAGCCGGTGTCTCTCCCTCTAATAATTCATAAAGGAAAAGATAGAAGCATTCAAGACCATTTCTTTTTTAATCCATACAGGCTCAGGTGCAGTAGCCGAAATAGCATACGCTCTCCCCTCATGATACAAAAGAGCATTCCTATTTCTCATTTTCACTCCATGTACAAAATAGCTACCTCCAAGGATACGAAACACTCTTTCGTTTACAATCATGCTTTTGTCTTCTTCAATCACATAAGACTTAAATATTTGTTTCAAACCATCTCTTGCAGAGCTTATAAACTCCCCAAAAGTCTCCTCTGAGATAGCATCCATCGACACACTAATAATAGACAACAAAGCACTTCCGCTCGCCAAAGTGGCCACTGGGTCCACAATCACCACAATAGGACCAGCTCCACCCGTGTCATCAACTTCCCATCCTCTAGGAATCTCTATCTGAAATCTTGCCTGCTCATTCCGATAAGGAGCTTCTTCAAAAAGTATTTCTTTCTCTACAACCTCAATCACTTTTTCCACAGGAGTAGGGATCGTCAGGGTTAAGTCAGTGCTCCCTGCCTCTACATACACATCTGGAGCAATCTCTGCCGTATGCCATTTGATATATACCAAATATCCCATTACACAAGCCAAAAACAACATAAAGAAAAAAATTAACCAAGGTAAAACACGTATCTTTTTCAAAGGCTTCGGAGCAATCTCTTTTTTCTCAACAAGTTCATTTAATATCACAGGAGAAAGTGGTATCGTAGGTGATCTTGGTACTTGAACTTCCTCCATGCATTAAGTTTAGCCTATTTCACCCAACTTATATATCTGCGGAGGGGATGGGGCGAAGTCCGAACTTATATTTTGACCAGTAGCCAGAACAGTCACTTATAGACCAACTGAATTAGCTCCGTACTCTGCTTGTTCTTGTGTAAATTTGTCATACTTTAGTTGATCAATTAAACTACCTCGAGAAAAAGCTGAATAATCCATGTACGATTGGGCCTTTTTTGCTGCTTGTTCGTTCCAATTACCCCCAGAATTATCTACACCATATACTGCATCAAGGTGTGAAAATTGTTCATATTCCAATTGAGCAACTAGCCCATCATGAGAAAACGCAGTGTAGGCTAAATAGGACTTAGCTTTCTTAACTGCGTTTTTCTGACTAACTGTCTCGCTTGTTACCAGCGGAACATTAGTATTGTCTATTTGTTTTACTTGAGTTGGAGTTGGGGTTATGTCTACGACAGCGGGAGAAGGATCTGTGCTTTCACTATCAACAACAATTTCTGAATTTTCGGTTTTTGGTTGTTCAAGAACTTGATTATTATGTGATGTTTCAGTAGTCATTCCAAATAGAAAAAAGAAGGCAATGGTTGCTATACCAAAAATTGTTGCTATCTTTTTTCTAGTTACATTTCCTTTTATAAAACGCGAAAACGCAGTTGGCTTAATTAATCCAACAATTAAAGAAATAAATGAAACGAGAAATAAGAGCAAAAACAAATTATCCATATTAATTAAATAATATTAATAATTCATTATTGTACTCCCAACACACTGGCAATTTTAATCACAAGCTCCAGTCTGCGGCTGTTCAATTTTTAGAAAAGTCCTTTGGCGGAGAGTATGGACGAAGTCAGAACTTTTCTATTGTAATATTCAGTTGTTAGTTCAACGATTTTCGTGAGCTTCAACTCTTTTTACAAATTCATTTACATCATCCTTGTGTATTTCAAGGGAATAAATTTGATCAGGATCACCTTTTATTCTAAGATCTTTCCCAAATGCCGGATATTCACTTCTTGGACCACCATCAATGAACCTACTGCCATATTGAGTTTGTCTGTGGAGCAACCATCTTGATACTTCATCAAATTTGACAAATCCTTCTTCGTCAGTATCAAAATCAACTTTCTTTTCTTTTCCTTCTTCGTCAGTATATGAAAAAATTGCTTTTTGTACTGCTGGTTCTATTATTGATTCCATCTTTTAATACTTCATTTTTAATTAATTTAATTTAACCATAAATCAAAGCGGAGACGGTGGGATTCGAACCCACGAGGCTCTTTCGAGCTACGGTTTAGCGAACCGTTCAGATTAACCACTACTGGACGTCTCCAATCTGGAGCTCATTATATCAAGCAAAACCCAGAAACACCCGTAAAATGGTAAAATATACAGGTTCGGAGAGTGGGCAGGACGGTAATGCGTTGGTCTTGAAAACCAATGAGCGTAAGCTCTAACAGGTTCGACCCCTGTACTCTCCGCAAAAAATGAAAAGATCCACGAACAATGGACTTTTCTTTTTTTGGAGGGGTCACATAGTGGTCTAGTGTAGCGGTTTACTAAACCGCCGTGTCGCAAGGCACCATGGGTTCGAATCCCATCCCCTCCGCAATACATCAAATACCCCAAACGTAGACATTGATATAATTAGCCATGACAAAAAGGAATCTTTTTCTTATCCTGGTTGGAATCATCATTGTAGGTCTAGCTGTGTTCTTTTTTCCAAAAGACAACAAAACTTCTTTTGATCAAATGGTTTATGAAGACACCTTATCAATATCAAAGGAATACACCTCATTAAGATACAAATCAGACAACGTTTTAACAAAAGCCAAAAACTACAATAATTATGATGAATGGAACAAAGAGCTTACTTCAATTATTGAAAGTTGGAAAACATTTGAAGACAAGGTTTCAATACTAGAAAAAAATGCTGATAAACTAGTAGGCAAAAAAGCAGCGCATAGCTTAATAAAAGATACCTATGCATATAGCTCAGTTGAGATCCAAAAAGTAATAGAAAGTGCCCCCGCAGGAAAACAAATTAGGACACTAGCCCAGCATCTAGGTGTCGATGCCAAAATGGCTCAACTAATTCTAAATCAGACACAAGACCAAATTACCCGAGAAGCTTATGGAGAAGAAGGAGATGTGTTTGAAACCTGTGAGCAAAACTCAATGAGAATTAAAAATGGAGCCAAAGTTACTGTATTTGTAGGTGGAGTCGTTCTCACAGGAGGTATGTCTGCAGTAGCAACAA
>DDWV01000002.1 GCA_002347045.1 Candidatus Collierbacteria bacterium UBA2277
CCCCTCACATAACGCCCTTTGAGTCAATCTCTCTCCTGCCTATAGTTTATGCTATAATACAGCAGACATACCGTCGGTACATTCACATCTCATAACCCAAGGAGAAATTTACAGTGAAAAACGATATCGAGTCAATTATTACTGCAGTCGGTTTAAGATTTCACAACTTATCATCCGCAAGTCTTGATGACATCACTGCGATTTTAGAATTCATTGAAGCACGTCAGTCTCCTGACTTTTTCAATCAAAAAATTACTCCTCACTCAGCTTTCATCATTACGGCCTCAAAATGGATTTCTCTTAAGGTGGTATTTGAACAAGTCCTTCAAGACTGCCTCAAAGACGATCCTGGGTTGGTACTTCCCACATTACTTATTATGTGTCAAATCGAATCAGAACTTAATGAACTTCGATCAGTAAAAAGTAAATTCCCAAACTTGCCGATCCACTCAATGGATCCTAAGGCCGAAGAGGATTTTATTCTCACTCTCTTTTGTATGGAGGCAAGAGACATAGATTTATCACAAACCGTTGGTGAGCTCATCATCGCTCACCCGGAATTAATACTCTACTCATTCGAAGGAGATAAAAAAAGTGAACCAAAAAGAAATTAGAAGCATCTTGCTACAAGAGGAGGCCAGTCCGTTTTCTCTCTGTATTGGCATTGGTTTGGACGGCGAAGGAATTCTTTATCTCAGTCCCTACCAAGATCCAGAAGAGAACATCGAAACACTGTCTGGAATCACAACCGGAACCTCCAATCTTCCAGGGAATCAAGGCTGTCTTGTTTCAGAGGCAAATATTAGCCTTATCAAACAGACTCCATTAGCCGTAGTTGATAGAATCAAACTAGCCAAAGACACGGCCGCCTCTAGGCTTGAAGCACGGAAGCTTGAAGCTGAGATGGCAACTATTTTGAAAAAAATCAGCCCAAAGATGAACAGTTTGGATGTCAGCCGATTTACAAAAAGATACTCAGTTGTACCCGACGAGCCTTTAACGATAAAAGGCGTCGTCAAATTACTAATGAAACAATATGATGACTTTGACAAGGAAATCAAAAGCTCCGATGTTTCCTTATTGGCAATCAAAGATCGTCTTTTGATTAAGATAGCCAAGGGAAAGGTCAATAGAGATCTTAAGTCCATTAGTGCGTTTGCAAAGTCACATAATCTCACTCAGGGATACACTATTGCAAAATACCTTTGCCGAAGCTGCCCCAAAACGGCAGAATTAATCAACTGCGGTAAAGTTACTACTTTATCTCATTTTTGGATTAGCTTTAACACTGAAATGCTAACAAAATAATTCGATCACCGCCCGCCCTCTCAACAAAAAGAGGGCGGTTTTTTTATGTTCTCATCAAAAACCCCTCAAATATCACTCTTAAAACGGAACCTTCTCCAAGTTAATATACGTCCCTAATGCATTTCCCAAAGAATAAGTTGCAATCAAACCCCAATTATTATGTAAATTATTTGCTACCTGATAAATCACAAACATAGCTACAAAATTCTCAAAAAACACTAAGAGGGCCGCTCCGCGTGATCGGCCTTTTGAAATCCAATAGGTTCTTTGGGTAGCCATAAACATCTCTATGAAGCCAACCCCAAAAAACATGAGTGCATTTAATAAAATTTGCATAGTTAATTCCCGGTCTTTTTGCCGGACTGGACGGTGGAGGATCTCCTCCTGGTTCGTCTAAAAATTGTTCAACGGAAACTTTTTCCATATCGGCAGTTATTATACCACAGTCACCCCATAGCAAAACGTCCAAAAGACTGATTTACCCCTATTTTTCCAACTCTTTATTTAAAAATTCTTTAAGATCCCCCGCAATCTCTGGTCTCTGCATCGCAAACTTGTATGAAGCTTTAAGAAAACGTAAAGGATCACCAGTGGTCAAAAACTCTCCCTGAATTGTTTTTGCATATACCGGCTTTTTTACCAATAATTGCTCAATCGAATCCATCAACCACAACTCACCATCTTTACCCGTATTATCTGCTCGTAAGTACTCAAATATCTCAGGAGCCAGTACCATGCGACCAAACTCAGCCAATTCCGAAACCACATCTTCCAAAGCAGGCTTCTCAACAACCCTTTTTACCCGTCCTTCATCACTCCCATCAATAGTTTCTACCATTCCCATACGAGTGATTTCGGCCTTTGGCAATTTTGTCACAGCCATGATTCCAAAAGCATCATCGTGAGACCCATAAGCATCCACCATTTGCTTTACAGCTCCGTTTCCTTCTGGATTCAGCACCAAGTCATCACCAAAACAAACCACAAAAGGCTCTTTATCTACCAAGTTCTTCACTGTCAAGATCGGACTTCCATTACCATATGGAAGTGACTGGTCTTGATGCACAAAAACAAAATTAGCCTTCCCTGCGACTTTGTAATACCTCTCCATCTGTTTCTCCTTGCCAGATTGCTCCAATGTACGAAGAAGTTCATCATTTGGGGAAAAATAGGTCATAGCAGCCTCATTGCCTGGCCTTATTACAATAATAATATCTTCTATACCTGCCTCTACACACTCCTCGGCAATATAGTGAATAATCGGCAAGTCGACAATTGGCAACATCTCTTTTGGAATGTTCTTAGTCGCCGGTAAAAATCTCGTCCCCAGCCCAGCTGCAGTGATAATAGCCTTCTTTACTTTTCTATTCACCATACTCAAATTTTACCATTTCAAACACACATACCACAACGATACTACAGGTTTCTTCCAGTTCCTAAAATAATAACCAAATCATAGTCCACATCGTCTGCTAAAAGTATAGGGTCACCAATTATATAGTCACTCACACTTTCCTGAGCAAAAGTCATTACATCCTTTGGCAAGTCTCCTCTGGTAAGTATTTGACCCTCAGTAGTTGCCTCAAAGTTACCCACGTCTACATTATCAAAACCAAATCCTAGCAACACCTCCCTAATCCTTGCTGCCTCACCTGTCACACCACTCCCATTTAACACTTGTACCGAGTACATCGTTAAATCAGATGGTGTAGGTTCAGGAGTTATCTCGGGAGTTAGAGTAGGTGCAGGAGTCACTTCCGCCACTTCATTATCTTTTGGCCAAACCTGCTCAAATATTCCTGTCTTATACATAGTCAGTGCTCCAGCAACCAAAGCCAAAAATAGCATCAATAGATACACCCAAAGTTTCGAAGTTTTTTTCTTCACCGTCTCTACAACATCCTTTTCACCTTCAAAATCAAGAACACTCCCTTCTGCTAATTTTTCTTTTTTCTCTGTCACGTCTTTCAAAATTGGTAAGTTCAAGACCAGTTCATCATCTCCTTTTGTTTTTTCAGACATAACTGATCTTATCAAATCAAACTCCCTACCCTTAAAAACAATCTCCTCTGGATTAACCGCCAATCCCCACTTTTGTTTTGCGTACGTCATCATATCCTCATCATTTATGTCAGAAGTCACTTGATCTACCAAACCATTTACTGCCAATACAGATAATTTTTCTTTATCATCCCATTTCACCACAACTGGAGACTCTCTTCCCTGGGTCTTCGCTCCCAATACAACCCCGATAGCTGTCACCATCTCAACTCGAACACCGCTTTTTTTTACTGCTAATGATAGTTTTTCCAAAAATTCTTTTTCAACAGCAATCACTTGCAACCATTTTTCTTTATATGCTATTTCCATCTCTTTCCAATCAAAACAGTCATTATCAATCGGAAACGGCATCCAAGAACGAACAAGATTCAAAACATTTTCTCTATTTATCAATACATCTCCAGCTCTAATTGCTACCACAATAGACAAATCATTCCCTAAAACTACCCTTGCTTCAGATATTTTTACTTGTTTTTTTACCTCAATCAATACTCTATCCAAATCCTGTCCGTCCCACTCAAAAAAAATTTCTCCAACCCAAACTTTATTCTTTGTTATATATATAACTGTTTTCATGTTTTTACAAATTATATTTTCATAAAAAATCCTTTATTAAAACTACCAAAATCACTAACCCCTACAAAAACACTGAAGGGCAAAATATTTCTTGTCGCTTTTAACCAAAACAGCAAACAAAAAAAAGAAAAAGCGTTAAGTATCACAATTAATCATAGCATTTTCTTATACCTGACTCTTATCCAGTAAATCATCTAAAAACCCTGCAATCCCATTCAAATCAATATCAGATTTCATCAAACATTTGTTCGCACCCAAATCTAGAACTACCCTTTCCATATCAGGCAAATTTGTCACAACAAGCACCGGAACTTTTCTTGTATTTATATTCTTTTTAATTTGTCTTAGGACATCGACCCCATCCATACTACTTGACAAGTACAAGTCCAACAATACTACGTCCGGGCTCCATTTTTCCACCTGCCTTACTCCATCTTCACCACTTGGAGCAATTCTAACATCATATTTGGCAGATAGTTTAATTCTGTATGCCTCTGCTAATATTGCATCGTCCTCAACAACAAGAATTCTAGCCATAAATCAATATAACATATTTGTACCAAATATTACTTATGACTTATCTTCTTCTCTTTTTAGAAGGCAGTACTGACTCAGTTAAACCCATAATCTCAAGCCCCTTCAAGAGAGTCAAAGCGTCCTGCATATAGCCAGTTTCTTCGGCACTTACCGTTGGATAAGCCATATAGTCTTTTTTAGAGTTTCCTGGCATAAAGATAATTGCTTGTCCTGGAATAGCACCCGGCATCACGTTACCTTTCCCCATGGTGTCAACATACTTTGCAAACCATCCCGGGGCTACCAAAATTGGTGTGTTGGTCTCAGGGTTGCTACCATCAAAAAACATCATAGCGCCAGAATGTGGCATATGCCCTCCTGTCATAAATCCTGGTTTTTTCTGAACATAAAGATCGTACATTCTTTTCAAGCCAAACTCCGGTCTAGAATACGATCCATGCCTAAGAAGTTTGTCTGCAAATCCTCCGCTATATACCGGCTTATCCTTGATAGGACCCTTAGGTCCAATCGAAAACTCAATAAGTGACAAATGGTGAATCAAAGGTGTATCGGTTTCGTTGGACAAAAAGGAACCAGGAGCCATTGGCATCGAGTACAAAGTTCTTCGTTTGATCTTAGTAGGTTTTCCTTCATCGTCTATATCATCAAAACTGTCAAAATCAATTACGTTTCCCTCCCCATCAATAAACTCTTCCCCTGTCTTCACTGCATTTTGCCAACTACCACGTCTCAATGACTCACACATCATAATTGCTAAAGTTTGGTTCTTAGCACCATTGATAATCTCTTTAAATTTATTTAATATTTCCATCCTCTGTGGAGAACCTCCAGCCTCCTTATCGATCATGTTACGAAGATACACCACCAACGAGTGAGGATTAAACTCAATCTGCTCTTGGTGATATTTTTTCAACTCATCATATCCTTCAGAACTACTACCCAAACGGGCATTACTTACAAGATGTA
The DNA here is from genome assembly GCA_002347045.1 of Candidatus Collierbacteria bacterium UBA2277. Lineage (GTDB taxonomy): Bacteria > Patescibacteriota > Microgenomatia > UBA1400 > MFAQ01 > UBA2277. The sequence continues at coordinate 5,449 of DDWV01000002.1, forward strand.
GTGTTACTGGTAGTTTTGTCTCAATATTGTAAGACAAGGAATCATAAGGAGCCCTCATCTCCATCTTTGAGTATGGATTTGTTACCCAGTTTCCATCAACTTTTACAGCACAATCTGGTCTATCCTCTTCATACTCACTTCCACTCACTCTACTCCTTCCTCCAACGAGAGAAATCCTTGGTTTACTCTCAACTTCCTTTCTAATTTTTTCCAACAGTTCCGCAGTCATCCCTTTCTTTTCAACCCAGTCCAACAGGTTTAAGGCACTGTTTACCATCTTTCCCTGATCAAAGGAAGCAAACGGAAAAACCATCTCCTTTTTCCCTCTTCTTCGTGGTTCAATTACAACCCCCTGACCAAGTGGATCTGTTGGTGGAGCCCCAAGCTTTATGCCAAAACGATCACTCGGCAACTCGGGATTAGACCCTTTTGCTGTACCTGAAGCTATGTAGTAAACAGCTGTTTTTGCACCGCTATAATTTTCTTTAGCTACACCCATTTTATGAGTATGTCCACTCCAGTATCCATCAGTTCTGCTCATTTCCGAAGTCGCAACAGCTGCATTCCGACCACCATAAACGGTGTCATACTTACTTTTTCCTGGTGGATTGTGCCAAATTGTCTCTGAGTGAACATAACCATTCGGAAATATAAAATTAATTCTGCCACCATTTTTAATAATTCTTCTTTGATCCAAACCAACCTTCTCAGCCATCTGAATCCAAGGATTGATAGTTGTTGCGTCTTCGACCCAGCCATTGTGTCCCCAGTATCCCGAAACCATAGCTGCAACTTTGTCCGCTTCAACTAAAGGTCTAAGCATCTCAGCCATTATGTCCATCTGCTTATGAGCATCAAGAGTTGTTCTTGCAGTATTTGTGTTCATGTACTTTTCTTTCAATCCTTCTAGCTCATCCCCCAAAAGAACCAACTGTGCGTTTGGTGTAGTTTCAATAAATTTGAACAGCTTAATCACCGCGTCATGGTCTGTGGCAAGAGAAGCAATATGCAAATCAGATCCTGCAACAAGCATCAACGACTCGCTACTATTAGTTTGAATATCTACACTGTCCCTTCCCATGTAATTTCTCTCAATTTCTTGAAGCTCCCTTGTAGCTCTCAAGAAACGCTCATTAACTTCTGTTTGTGATAACAACTCAGGCACAACTCCGGCAATACTTGAACGTTTTTCAACCATTTTGTATTTTTATGTATTCTAATCACCGACAAGACCTATCCTATTATCCAAGAAATAAAAACACAATATGCAAAATTTGCGGTGAAAAAACAAAAAACAAAACTAGTTGACCGCTACATCAGGATATTCCGAAACAAATTCAGCAACAATTTGTTCAACTTCATCAGCCCTATTTGTTTTTACCAGCCTTCTTCTCAAACCACCAGCTCCAGCAAATCCATGAGCATAACAAGTTAAATGTTTTCTCATTATCTCAAATCTGACTCTGTCAGTCCCCCCGGAACGCTCCATGACCCGTGTTCGAATAGAATCAGAGGGCGAATGGTAAGAATGGATGGGATTAATTGCAAATATTCTTTCATACTCTTTTGCATGTTCAATGGCCACGTCCAACTTCTCATCCACACTGGGTTCATATCCATCTTTTCGTAAAGCCCAGGGGTTTCCAATGGCTTTTCGACCCACAAGCACACCATCAAAATCGATGCCTAGATCAATTTGTCTTTCCCCCGACAACAGCAGTTTACTATTAGGTAATATTTTTTCAACATCCCCATTTCCCAAAAACAAAGCTCCGCTTTCCTTTATTATTGGAGAAGCTTTTTTAAGAACTTCCCAGTCCGCTTCTCCTGAATACCGTTGTCTAAAAGTCCTTCCGTGCATAGCCAAAGCAGGCAACTCCATATCAGCCAAAGCTTTCCACCAAACAAGGTCTGGAGCTGTACTTCCAACCCGAGTTTTTACCGACACTGGCAAGTCAGGAGCACCCTTACGGACAGCCTCTACTACTGCTCGCGCTAGTCCAGTGTCACGCATCAAGCCAGCACCCCCACCTCGTTTTTCTAATCCAGGCGAGGGGCACCCCATGTTCACATCAATACCATCAAAACCCATTGGAGCTATGATTTTTGCTGCTTCAAAAAATGAATCCGGATCACTTCCAAAAAGCTGTGCTACAACTGGCCTTTCTCTTTCATCAAAAGCTAGCTCATTCCAAATTTTATGAGTTGTTTCTCCTCGCTTATGAATCCTCCAAAGTCCATCAACACTCACAAACTCTGTATAGATCACATCAGGCAAACCATATTTCTTTGAAATCAAACGCATAGGAGCATCAGTCACTCCATCCATCGGCGACAGCCCTACAATAGGTTTAGAAAATTCCTGCCAAAATCCTTTTATCATCCCTCACATTTTACCCCAAGGTATCACCGTCATCACGCCTTATCTTATTACTTCCCCAACCAACAAACATCTTTGACTCACTAGGATTCTTACCAAGAAGCTCCAATGGATCATTCTCAGGCCTTATCTCATCCAACACCCCAGTCGAGTATTCACTCTTATCCGCTTCATACATATCGAATAAGGCTTTAAGCTCTTCTTCTGTCATCAAATCTTCCTCACGGAAAAGAATTTCTTTTATCATTACAAAATTATCAAACAAATTTCCTTCCAAACACTCTCAAATAATAGATTACTCTTTTGTAATCATCCAGCTTAGCCCAATCCTAAAAAGACGTTTTCAACCAACCCATTTTAATAATTTGTTCGTTTACCAAAACCCCTTCCCTACATCCTGCAGGGTTTCTCCTTAATCCTGCACTACCGGCCTTTCTATTTTTCACAAAGAAGTAACTAAACAAAAACCTTGGTCTATTTTCACAACCTACCCATACCCAAGCTAAGTCACGATTAAATCCTTGATACTCGAGCCAAACCCTCTTTCCGTCGAGAAGAGTTCTCAGGTATTCTTTTGCCAAAATCGCATTTTGCTGACCACTTTCAGAAGCATTAATTCCCAGAAGTCTTACCGTTTTTCCTCTTTCTACCACTATAGTATCTCCATCTTTTACACTCACTACCTGAACATATACCCCGGCTCTTTGTTCTCTAAAAAATACTACTCCCACAATCACCATCAACAAACAAACAACCCCCAGTATCAATTGTTTCCTATTAGCTCGTTTCTCCTTCACAATATCATTCTACTCTAATCAAAAAAAGCTTTCATAACAATATCAAAAGAAATCTGCCTATTATCTTGATCAACCAAAACAAAGGCATTTTCTTGAAAATTTATATCCATCTCCGCTACAATCCCTTGCTCAAGCATTTTCTCATTGGCAATAGCCAAAGTTTCCAAATGATTATCAAAATCCATACAAACAACAGCTCCTCCCTCCTGTGTTTCATAAACAGTTGCCCATTTTTCAAAACTATCCAAATCAGTTGGCAACAAATAATTTATCCTTTCTCTACATAATCTCATAACTTCAATATAGCAAATATAAAAAAATCACAAAGTATACTCAAACTCCATGAGCATTTCTAATGTAAAACGAATCACCAAACGCCAAACATCAAAACAAAGATCCAAGCTTATACAAAAAACGCAGAACGACATTTCAATAATGCAATTATTGAAAAGAAATCGAGCAAGCTCTTATCTTGGGGAGCAACCTTGTCACCTCAGTCTTAATTCTGAGCATCGTAATTAAGCGAAGCGGATTACGAGCCTGAACAAACAGGAAGCGCAAGATTGATATTTCAATAACTCGGTTATTGAAAAGAAATCGAGCAAGCTGTTATCAGGACTGCTTCGCCGATAGGCGAATAAGTATAATCACTCTGAAAGTGGGCGATCTTGGGGTCGAACCAAGCACCTCAGTCTTATCAGGACTGCGCTCTAACCAGATGAGCTAATCGCCCAAACAACTCACATATTTTACCCTATACCCACGATTACAGCAACAAAAAAGCCGAGGGTCTCCCCTCGGCAAAACAAAACTGTCAATCATTAAAAACATCTATGAAGGATTTGACACTCTGATAAAAAAAGGAAAAACACGCATAAATAACGGCCCAACGGAGCAAAAGCTCCCTAAGACCAATAAATTCACTCATATTTGACTGAACAACAAAAAGCAACACTGCAAGAAAAACATAAAAAATGCCCAAAATAAAATCAGCCAGTCTCATTATTTCCTCCAATACAATATCTCGCCTCAATCAGTTCAAGACGAGTTAAAATTAAAGTACAATAGACCGATAATATAACATTTTTTACTCAAAAAGTCAACCTATATACAAAAAACCCACATCCCTGTGGGTTTTTAAAACCTGTTCAAAGCAAAGCAGCCAATACCAAATCAATATCATCTCAAAAGTGACAAAGAGTCTAGGTTAGAGCTATACCCAGACCATAATGACGAAGTGATTATGGGCGCCAGGTATAAGAGGAAGCACAGTCTGGATACCTCAATAATAATATTATTGAGGAGAAGACGAGCAAGCTCTTATTTAAACACTAAAAACCCACATTCCTGTGGGTTTTTAAAACCTGTTCAAAGCAAAGCAGCCAATACCAAATCGATATCATCTCAAAAGTGACAAAGAGTCTAGGTTAGATATATTTAAACACTCTCCAACCAATAGTGTGGCGATTATTATCATCGGTCTCGTGAAGACCTTTACTCCTAGAAAGGAGGTGATCCATCCGCACCTTCCAGTACGGATACCTTGTTACGACTTAGCCCCCATCGCTAGTCTTACCTTAGGAGGCCCGATCCTTGCGGTTGCGGGTACCTACTTCGGGCACTACTAACTTTGTTGACTTGACGGGCAGTGTGTACAAGAAACGAGAACGTATTCACCGCGGTGTTGCTGATCCGCGATTACTATCAACTCCCCTTCATGCAGGCGAATTGCAGCCTGCAATCCGAACTGAGGATGGGTTTATAAGGATTAGCTCCGGCTCGCGCCTTGGCATCCCGTTGTCCCATCCATTACGCCATGTGTGTAGCCCTAGATATAAGCGCCATGCTGATTTGACGTCATCCCCTCCTTCCTCCGTGGAAAAATCCAAGGCAGTCTGCTATGGATATTTAACATAGCACAGGGGTTGCGTTCGTTACGGCACTTAAGCCGACGCCTCACGACACGAACTGACGACAACCATGCAGCAGCTGTGTAACACCCTCGAAGGATTCCTTTGTTTCTAAAGGCTTGCAGTTACATGTCAAATCTAGGTAAGGTTCAAGGTTTCGTATCCAATTAAACCACATGGCACGCTGATTGTGCGTTTCCCCGTCAATTCCTTTGAGTTTTAGCCTTGCGGCCGTACTCCCCAGGCGGAACACTTAACGCGTTAGCTTTCGCCACTCCCCCAAAGGGGAAATAGCTAGTGTTCATCGTTTACGGCTAGGACTACAGGGGTCTCTAATCCCTTTCGCTACCCTAGCTTTCGTTCATCAGCGTCTGGAGTGTTCTAGTTGCCTGCCTTCGCTTTTGGTATTCTTCTTGATATCAACGGATTTCACCCCTCCACCAAGAATTCTAGCAACCCCGAACATCCACAAGTCTATCAGTTTAACGAGCATCTCTGGAGTTGAGCCCCAGGCTTTAACCCGTTACTTAATAAACCGCCTACGATACTCTTTACGCCCAATAAATCCGGATAACGCTAGCACCCTACGTATTACCGAGGCTTCTGGCACGTAGTTAGCAGGTGCTTTCTAATAGGGTACCATCAAAGTTTTTTCCCCTATCACAGTGGTTTACGACCCAAGGGCCTTCATCCCACACGCAGTGTCACTGCATCAGACTTTCGTCCATTGTGCAAAATTCCCAGTTGCTGCCACCCGTAGGTGTATGTTCCGTGTCTAAGTAACATTGTGGGGGGCCGCGCTCTCACGCCCCCTAGCCGTCATAGCCTTGGTGAGCCATTACCTCACCAACTAGCTGATAGCAAACAGGCCCATCTTTCAACGACCAGTTAAGGTCTTTCATCTTGCGATCTTATGCGGTATTATCTCGCCTTTCAGCAAGCTATTCCCCATTAAAAGGTAGGTTCCTGTCAATCCTCACCCGTCTGCCACTGATCCACTTTTAGTCTTGCGACTAAAAGTTTCACCGTTCGACTTGCATGCTTAAGGTGCACTGCCAGCGTTCATCCTGAACCAGGATCAAATTCTCAATAAAAATTGAATTTTAAAACGTCACTCTCTGCCACTTTTCAAATGACAAAAATTTAGTATCAAATATACTGCTACGTATATTTGGCTGCTTCACTTGTTAATGAACTTCGCTATTGTAACAACCTAAACTAAGTTTGGCAAGTACAAATCAGAACTTCCACAAAAGGAAATTTAAGAACTTCGCGAACATCAATATTTTACCATAGACATTAAATAAGTAACAGGCTTTCACTCAAACTACTCACTACACTGCAAATTTGCACTTATAGGCCGTTTCATGATAAAATCCACCTGTTCTTTCCCATACTAAACGAAACCGGAGGAAAAATATGTATTGTTATTTACTTGTTTTTTGCTATGTTAAAAACAAAAACACTTACTCTTCAAATTTGACAGTCAATCAAATAAAACCGTTTTCAGATACTAACGTCAGTCATTATGAACAAGTAGCTTCGTATTTAAATGAAGGCAAAAGCAGGATTATAAATATTATTCCCATTGCGCAGGAGACCCACCAAGAAACACAAAATAACAAAAGGGTCTTGTACAATTTCATTTACAAAGCAACGTACAAAGCAGATAAACCATCACTTGAAATAAGATCTCGTATTCTTGATCATTACGTAACAGACTCTTCAGTCGACAAAGATTACAAAAGCCTTATTCTCTTTTTGTTAGAAGAAGATCCTGATTTAGAGTACGAAGTAATCTCTCACATCAAAATCTAGCAAGAAAAAAGGGGACAAAAACCCAAGGAGGCCACAAGCCTCCTTTTTTTTGCCAAAAAAATAGTCCCTGGGTAAACCCAGGGACAAATAATATACTACCCACCTTCGAGCTCAGCGTCTCGAAGGGCAATCTGACGCTTTAAGTAGCGCTGATAATCGACCGGACACATCCGATCAAATCCTTCAGTGCTCTTATGGTTGCATCCAGAACCCGACACCCCGTGGCAGGTACGCCCATCGGGTTGAGTCTTTTTAGTTCCACCACCACGGCGAAACTTTTCTGTAGCTTCAATCTTCTCTGTGCTAGGCAGAATAGAAAGAAACTCCAGTGCATACCAAGGAAGAACTACTTTCAAAACACCCTCCTTTTAATAATGGTAGAAAGAAGAACGATTAATGTACATCCAAAAGTATATCAAATTAGCCCTATAATGTCAAGCTATCTAAACTATCACCCCTCCCCCTAAACACTCTCCATCTTCTCCATAAAACACCGCACTCTGCCCACTGGCTATCCCACGAACTGGCTTATCCAGAACCACTAATAAGCCCTCTTTTGTTTCTTCTCCTCTAGCACTTATCAGTTCTCCCCCATGTCGAATTCTCACTTTGATGTGTTTCAAATTCCATTTTGTTTTCGATATCATATTTATCTCACCCACTTCGAAGTTATCTTCTCTAGCCAAACTCTCCTCGGCCACAACTAATATATTTTTCTTTGCATCTTTACGAACAATATAAAACACAGGTGTTACCCCACTTTCAGAAAACTTTCTCTGAGCCTCTGGCAATATCTTCCAACCGCCTCTTTGCCCAATGGTATAAAACCAAACTCCATCATGTTTTCCAATCACATCTCCGTTTACATCCATCACTTTCCCAGGATTGTCCTTAAACTTCCTAGCCAAAAACTCTCTTGCCTCTACATTCCCCACAAAACAAATTCCCTGTGAATCTTTTCGTTTAGCCACACTTAATTTTGCTTTTTCTGCTAGAGCCCTCACCTCTCCTTTATCCACTCCACCCAAAGGAAATAGTGTATGTTTCAACTCATTTTGAGTTAACTTCCACAAAAAATACGTCTGATCTTTATGCTTATCCTCCGGGATGAACAACTTGGCCTGCCCCTCGTAGTCCGAAGGACGAAGTAGGGCATAATGTCCCGTCGCAATATAGTCAAATCCATTCTCCAAAGCCCAAGTTAAAAACAACCCAAACTTAATCTCCGAGTTGCACATCACATCTGGATTTGGCGTTCTTCCAGTCTCATAACTATCATAAAAATACTTGATTACTTTCTCGTTATAATCTTCCGAAAAATCCAAAACCTTAAAAGGAATTCCAAGTTCCAAAGCAGTTTTCAAAGCAAAAGCTCTATCCTCGTCTGCCCTACAGCCATTTTTCTTTATCCACTCTTCTCTAGTGACCCCATCTTTCTCTATCTCACTTTTTGGAGGCCAACAATAAAGATGAACTCCAGTCACATCATATCCTTGTTCCGTCAAAAGCAAAGCCGCTACGGCCGAGTCTACTCCTCCAGAAATTCCAACAGCTACTTTTTTTCGACTCACAGACTATATTCTAGCATCGTAATCAAGGTACTCCGAATTACGAGCGAATATAAGAGGAAGCGCACAATGACATATCAATAATGAATATTATTGATAGGAAGCGGAGCAAGCTCTTATTTTACCAATCCCAAATTACCCTCACACAGATAAAATCCAGGTCTTTCCACCAAGCACTCCTCAAACTTTTCCATTGCCTTATCCTTATCCCCCGTCCACAAATAATACATTCCCCAGTTATTCAAAAGCTCTGGATATTTGGGATATATTTCATCCGCCTTTTCCATTACTACCTTTCCACCCTCCAAATCATTACTCATAAGCAGTATTGCTGCCTTATTACTCTGTGCCATCACACTATTTTGCACATAACCCGCATCATGAACAAAAAGCCTCTCCTGAGACAACCAATCAATATTCCTTACCATTGTTCTACTCAACAAAACCAATATCAATAGTAGTCCGAAGTACTTGTCCAATTTGGAAAAGATTGCGCAAAGCCAAAAAGCCTGGTCTTTTCGTACTCGAGAAGTTTTTGGCTGCAAGTCAGGACGGCTTTTGCGCAGGCAAAAGAGCGTCCGGTTTTTCAAATGGATATGTACTGCAGGACAAGAAATTGATAAGGCCATCATCACCATCCCCAAACTCGGCCAAAACCAAAGCCTTTCACCAAATATCGTCCCAATCGGAAAAAGGAAATTTCCCGTGATCAGCAAAGGACCCCAGAAAAAGGCCTGTCCTAAAATCCACAATTTATTTCCACGAAGTTTAGTAAACAAGCTCCCAAGAGACATTGCCATCAACAAGATCCCCAACAGCACTTTCCAGTCAAACCAACCTGAAACCAACTTCAATTGATTAAAGGAATAGTCATAACTTAAATTAATAGGAAACACCACCTTTCCTATTCCAAAAGGAACCAAAGCGAAAGCATTTTGAACCCTCACCTCACTCGACACAAATCTCAAATGATTTTCCACCATAGTCGCATTGTTACTCAGGCCATTACCTCCCAACACCATCATCCGTAAAACCAAAAAGGTAACCGTTACAAACGCATAAAACATTGCTACTCCTACCTTTAGATCTTTCTTTCCCTTCCCAGTCAAAATCAAATACAACAAGACGGGCAGTCCTACAATGGCCGTTTCTTTCGACAACAAAGCCAAAAAGAAAGCAAAAGCACTCAACTCCCATTTTTTCTTATACTGCAAAATTATTGCCAATAACACAAAACCCAAAGACAACATCTCCGCTCTCCCCACAATATTGTTCACCACCTCTGTATGAATCGGTAACACCAAAAACAACAAAGCAAAAAGGAAAGCCTCGTTTTTTGGAGATTTTTCATAATCCTCAAAAATCTTTTTAAACACTTCATACACCAAGAAGCAAACTCCAGAATAAAACAACACATTCACCAAACGAAATCCCCAAGAATCGGTTCCCAAAACTAAGGCGTTAAGATACAAACTAAAACTAGTCAAAGGGCGATACACACCCGTCTCAGGCCCCTCTAAGTAGTAGTATGGTCTCGTCCAAGTAGCCACCAAAGGACTTATTTTCCCCATCTCAGGATCTCCAGAGACTATTTTTAAATCATCTTGAATAAAACCGCCAAAAACACTCACCCCATAAAGAACCAATGAAACCACAAAAATTATCCAACCCTTCATTACTCAATTGTAAATCAATCTACTTTCTTAGTTCCTTAATTATCTTCCCCACTCGAAACTTGCTCTGACCTTGCTTCTCATCACGCTTAGAATGCTCTGCATTCTCAAACTTATTTTTATCTATCTCGTCAGATGTTTCCTGATACTGATTATGAAAGCTAGGCATATAAACAGTATTCTTCTGTTTCATGCATAAATTGTAACATAAATTACTTACTCAAAAATTAACTTTGGATTCCTACTAACAAACAATTTTTCAGCCGCCTCTTCTCCTTCTCTATGTATCCTATTCCTAACATCGATATTAGTCTCCTTTAAGATACCAAATTTTTCTTCGAGGAGCTCCTTATATTGACCCAAATACAGTTCAAAACCACCATCAGCTTTCAGTCGATCTTTTATAATACCGACAAACATCTCATTAATTATCACGGACGACCCTTCCGTTTTATCAAAAAGCATTTCTCTTGCTTCATTTGCTTTACGAATTACTTTATCTCTTTCCTCCTTTGACCTCTCACCTGACACATAAAACATAAGATCTACTCCGGCAAGATAATCGTAACCAAAAGCTTTTCTTTCTTCCTCTGATATTTCTTTATTTTTTTGTCCACTAAACTCAGTAAAAAAACTCATATACACATACTAACACACGATTTCTCTAGCCACGTTTATTTCCGGATGAGCCTTTTCAAACCATTTAAACTGGGCCGTTCTATTTACCTCAATTATTCTCCACATCTTTCCATCTTCATCCCAAGCCACGTCCAACCCAGCATACTCAGCTCTCAACACCTTAGTTGCGCTCAAAGATAAACTTGCCAACTCATTCATTTGTTCTTCAGAAAAACTTGGTTTTACTTTTGATATCTCCTCTTGAAACTCCAATGTTTGGTATTTATTTTTCTGTTTATGTTTCATCATTCCTAAAACTCTATCTTGAAACACCAACACCCTGTACCATCTTCGCACCTTCAAGACAGGCTGAATCAATACATCTCCCTCACTATATATCTGAGACAGTTTTACCAATCTTTTCATAGACTCGGCTAGTTTTACATTTTTCCCATGTGAACCAAATCTCGCTTTTACCATCACAGGAACAAAATCGCCCCTCCTTTTTGCAACTAGCTTCAGATATCTTTTCCATCCTCTCTCACCGTTAAAAGAAATAAACGGAATCACCGGTAATCCGGCTTGAGCCAACAAAACCCCTTGTTCTAATTTACCCATCAAAGGAAACAGTTTAAAACTCTCACCATTAATTACCTTTGGCTTATTCTCTTCTATTTTTTCCACATACTCCAAAATAATCGTCTTCACCCCCAACATAGACTTTTCACCTCTCTTTGAAGCTGCCCTTGGTACAATCAATCCATACTCTTCCACTTTTATTCCATTTCCTAAATCAATGATTGGTTTTCCCTTACTACTTACCCCAAGCCTAACATGCTCATAATTCACCCTATCCACTTGGAAACCCAACTTTTCCGCCTCCTCAGCTAGCCTTTTTGGCTCATACTCGCCTTTAAATCTGGTCAAAATTAATACTTTTTTCATATACAAATTTGAATATTTCTTGGTAAATTCCGAAGTACGTGTCCTTTATTTCCCAAACTTACTAATACAATACTCAAGAATTATCTTCGGGGCATTTATCTTCGTTCTCTTCTCAAACACCTTAAACTGAGGCGCCTCATTCACTTCAATTATGTAAACTTCACCAGTTTTCTTATCAATAACCAAGTCCGTTCCTGCCACCTCCACCTCCAAAACTTTTGCAGCTGCTTCTGCAACAGCAGTTACCTCTTTTGGCACTTCCTTTAGTCCCACAGAATTCCCCTGGCTTTTATTCAAAATTAATTTCTCTTCCTTTACCTGTCTCTTAAACCCCCCAATGCATTTGTACCCAACAGTCATCACTCGATAGTCACCATCATTTTCAATATACTCTTGCACCAAAAAACCTCTCAGCGGTAATGCCTTTTCACCATTTACTTTTGCTTTCTTTTTTCTCTCTTCCAAAACAATTTTCAGTTTTCCCAAGTCTGAATACTCTCTTATCCAAAAAGTTCCCATTCCATGTCTTCCACCTTGAGATAACTTCACAATCAAAGGGAACTTAGCTTCTCTCAAAAAAATCTCGAGGTCTTTCCAAGTTTCTATATACTCTGACTTTGGATACCTTACACCAGCCTCCTTCAACTGCCAGCTCATCACACTTTTAAAACGACGTAAAGGCCCCTCGCTTATCAAGTACTCGTCTACCACTGGAATACTATGTTTCTTTGCATACAACTGCAACAATTTACTCCATTCCAACTCAGACCCTACAGATCGAAAATACCAGCCATCAAAGTCACACATATCAACCTCCCCAAACATAATTTTTCCATTTACCATCTTTAGCTGTCGGTACTTAATCAAAACCAGCTCAACACCCAATAACTCTGCTTCTTTCAAAAATCGTTCTTCACTTTCATCAAAAGTAATTCTATGCAAATAAGCTATTTTCATCATTTTCTTGTTTTTATTAATCCAGGGTCAACCACAAACTCTTTCAGGTCGCGCCTTCCAATCAAAAGTTGTCTTCGTAAACCTTTTCTGTCTGTTAAATTTACCCTTGTACTTATCATTTTACCCTTTAACTTAAAGTCTAGAGCAATCAAAGTTCTCTCTTCTGTACCCAAAGAGTTTTTCACCCGTCTTTTCCATAAAGCATTTTCAGGAGTCACTAATCCAAGTTCAATTGCCAGATTTTTATCAATCGAGGTGCTTCTTGCTCCAGTATCAATTTTTGCTTCAACCTCTATCAATTTTCTTTTCCCATTTCTTACCCTCACAGTTTCAAAAATACCAACCATCGGTTTTTCTTCACCAGAAAATCTCACTCTGTTTGCAAATTTACTTGCAAACAAAGCTTTTCCGATCCTTACACCTTTTTCTGGTTCATCTACCTCCAGGCCCTCAACTCTCTGTAGCCGGCGCCTAAGACCTATCATATTCGCCAACTGAATCGAAAGACCTGGCTGGTCATTAAGTTCCAAAACCACAGGCCCATTTTCTTCATCAATAAGCATGTCCACTGACAAGTAAGGAAGATTAGATACTTTTTGAGTTTTTACTGCCATTAACAAAATTCTATTCCAGTAAGGAATTGCAATTCCATTTACTTTTTTGTTAGAGTCCGGAAAATACTTTATTTGACGATTCTTATACACCCCATGAGTTGTAATCCCCGTAGCCATATCAATTCCAAGACCAATAGCTCCCTGATGAAGGTTCGCTTTCCCAGCACTCTCTTCAGTTGGAAGTCGAAGCATGGCCATCACCGGAATCTGGTTGAACACAATTATTCTTACATCAGGCGCCCCGCCGACCGCTAATTTCTTAAACTTTGGATGAATTTTTATTCTTTCCTCAATCATCACCTTATCAGGCAAATTGTTATGGGAATACTTTCCTTCCACAATATCAACAGCATGCAAAATTAGGTCCTCTACTCCAACCTTCTTTCCTTCTACCGTCAAAAATTTTCCCTCTTCTTTTGCCTGTCGACGAATCAACATAATTCCCTGGCCACCAAAACCTTGCACCGGTTTTATCGCAAATCCTCCATACAACTGACCCCAGTCAAAACTTCTTATCTCTGCAGGGTCAGAAAGAACTCCCATAAGTCCAGGGTGAGGTACACCAGCCTTACGAAGCATTCGTTTTGTCAAAAGCTTATCATCAGCTCTTTTTCTCGCCGACTTTTTATTTAACAATAAATAGTCTGCCGACCTCGAATTTATTCCAAGAATATCGCTTAATCTTGGCATGGTTATTTGGAAAGTAATTTTCTAAAACGCCACACTTCCAGCAAACGAAGCCCTTTATATCTTCCAATAAGAAAATCTAAAGCCAAAATCAAGATTACCGATGTACCAGGGTGAAGCAACACCTGAGACTGCACCCAAGGAGCACTCATTAGCTTGTACGCTATCAAAGCCAGGGTAACCGTCTCTACAGTCATCCACATAGATGTTCCAACACTTCTTGTAATCTGTGCTTCAATAAAAGTTTCAGCCAAAAGCACAAACAACATGATAGGGAAAATTCCAACCGTTGTTAGTTGCTTCAGTCCCAAACCCGTTGAAATAAGAAGCAAAAACAAAACAGCCATTGAAACCATCCAAATTAAAATTGCAAGCTTTGGCAAATAAGGAACTCTAATCTTTTTAATTAACATCCTCCCAAGCGTAGCAACACCTACAATATAAAATAACAAAATCAAGCCAGCAACTCCTCCTGTAGACAAAAACGCTACAGACAACAATGCTGGAGTAATTATTCCAAATCCTTTTACACCGATTACCTGACGAGAAAAAGCTACCAAAGCAGCTACTAAAGGAAACAAAAACAACAAAACCAATGTATTTGGAGACACACCGGCAGCAACAGATTTTCTTATTGCAATTTTCAAGATATCTCTACCCCACCAACTTGAAAGTTCTTGTTCTTTTAAGAGACTAGTCAACCTATCTCCTTTTTCAGTTGGCACAGTAATGTCCACTGGTTTAGTCTCAACCACCTCTATTTCCTCAACCTCGGCTGAAACTGTTGACACAGGAATATCTTCTTTTATTGGAGCTCCCCAAACCTTAAATGGAACTAAGAAAAAGGAAAATATTGCCAGAAACATCAATGCTTTTTTCATGTCCTGTATTATACCAAAATCAAACTAATTTAGCGACAAAATACACGCTCCTCGCACAATATTTTTCTTATGTCTTCTACTGCTTAGCCATTACTATGAACATTTCATCATGCATCTCCCAAAACTTTCCTTGTTCTCCTGCACAAAGGGCTGCTTCAGCCGCTTTTTGTGCATCAGCATGAAAAGCCAAAGGGAAACTCTTATACTCCATACTTATTTTTTCTCCATATTTTTTCAACAAAGCCTCAATCGTTGGAAAAGAACGATTACAATAAGGGCACTCAAAGTCTGTGTACTCTACAATCTTAATTGTTGCGTTCTCCCCGCCTTTTATGTATCCATTACCATAAGGCACTTTTGCCACTCTAGTAGAAACATCCCCAGTTGAGTCCAGCTTTACCTTATCACCGGTTCCATTTTTTAACTCTGCGTCAATCACTTTTTCAAAATCAGACTGAGGCAAAGATCCTACAATCATAATTCCATTTATAAAAAATGTCGGCGTTCCTGACACTCCCAAATCTTGCCCTTCTTTATTTTCTGAAGCCACTCTATCTGCCATTGCTCCATCATCTAAACACTTATTGAACTCTTTCATATCAAGACCAAAATTCTCAGCCATTGCTTTTACGGCATTCAAAGAGATACCTGATTCAGCAACTGCTGGAGTTACGGCTGTCTCAATACCGGCAACCTCTTTTCCTCCATTCATTTCTTTTACTTGGGCCGAAAGCCTACCCACAAAAAAAGAGGCTACAAGCAACATAAGTACTAATACCGGCGTATAAACTGAATTATTGTCTTTAAGCATGAAGACATATTACCACAAACCAAGAAGCCTTAACTCACAACGTAATTAATAGTCTTTCCTTTTACAAAAATAGTCTTTCGAATAGTCCCTCCTGCTAAATATTTCTGAATTTTTTCTTGTGCTTCAGCTAGCCTCTTTACTTCTGCCTCATTGGCCTCAGGACTAGCTTCCAAAGTACCTCTCAACTTTCCGTTTATCTGTATTGAAAAGACAATCGTCTCACTCACTAAATACTTCTTGTCAACTTCTGGCCAACTCTCCGAGTGAACACTAAATTCTTGTCCCAAAATACTCCACATTTCTTCAGCTACAAAGGGGGCAAACAGGGACAGAGTTTTTACCAACATCATCAATTCTTCCTTACCAATTTCCATACCATCTTTTGTCAAAATATTTACTGCCTCCATCATTTTGGCAA
Organism: Candidatus Collierbacteria bacterium UBA2277; assembly: GCA_002347045.1. Taxonomy (GTDB): domain Bacteria; phylum Patescibacteriota; class Microgenomatia; order UBA1400; family MFAQ01; genus UBA2277. The sequence goes on from DDWV01000002.1 coordinate 21,526, forward strand.
TCGAAGTATTAAATTTAAACAACTCAATCTCATCTCCAACTTTTTGCACCACTTTATTCACAACTCTTTTTACCTCTACACAACTATTACCCTCAAAGGTTGCGTTTTTTTCTATCAGGCCAAAAAACTTTTCAATAAATCTTTTTACTCCCACAAGAGATCTTTCATTCCAAGCCATCGTTGAGTCAAATGGCCCCATAAACATCATATATGTTCTCAGTACATCTGTACCATAAATATCAGCCACATTGTCAGGAACAACCACGTTTCCAGCACTCTTACTCATTCTGTTTCCATCAGGTCCCAAAATCACCCCATGAGACATTCGCTTGATATATGGCTCAGGACAGCTCTGAGGAACAACACCCAAATCAAACAAGAACTGATAAATAAATCGTGAATAAAGTAAATGTAAGGTATTGTGCTCATCTCCTCCCATATATACATCTACACTCATCCAATACTTCATTTTTTCCATGTCAGCCAAAGCACTCTCATTCTTTGGATCGCAATATCTAAGAAAGTACCAGTCACTTCCTGCCCAGTTAGGCATAGTATCTGTCTCTCGATTAGCCTCTCTTCCACACTTCGGACACTTTGTTTCAACCCACTCTGAAATACTAGCCAAGGGAGACTCTCCCGTATCGGTTGGTTGGTATTTTTCTACCTCGGGTAATCTAATAGGAAGCTGATCCTCAGGTACCGGTACCCATCCACATTTATCACACTTCACCATCGGGATAGGCTCGCCCCAGTAATGTTGTCGACTAAAAATCCAGTCTCGCAAATGATAATTAACAGCCTTTTCACCAACGCCTCTTTCAACTATTTTTTCAATCAACTTTTCATCTGGCTCATACTCAGATTTTATTGGCAAATCGTATCTCACTGCAAACTCTTCGTCCCTCTCATCATGACTTGGCACAGCCATAATTGCACCAGTTCCATACGAAATCAACACATAGTCAGCAATCCAAATTGGGATCTCCTCATTGTTTATCGGATTAATTGCAAAAAGTCCTGAAAACACACCCGTCTTCTCTTTCGAGAGCTCAGACCTCTCCATCTCACTCTTGTTCTTAGTATCCTCAACATATTTTTTTATTGCTTCAACCTTCATGAGATCACCCACAATTTTGTGCTCAGGTGCAATCACCATAAAAGTAGCTCCTGTAAGAGTATCCGGCCTTGTAGTAAACACCTCAAGCTCATCCTCACTATCCTTTATGGCAAAACGAATTTTCGCCCCTACTCTTTTATCAATCCAGTTTATTTGAGCCGCTTTTACTTTATCGATAAAGTTCGTTTCCTTTAATCCGTCCAAAAGTCTTTCAGCATAGTCCGTTATCTTGACTACCCACTGTGAGATATTTCTTCTTTCAGTCAAAGCTCCACACCGCTCACAACTTCCGTCAACAACTTCTTCATTCGCCAAACCAATCTTGCAAGAAGGACACCAATTTATTGCCATCTCCTGTTTCTCAGCCAAATCCTTCTCAAAGAGTTTTGTAAAAATCCACTGCGTCCATTTGTAATAACTGGGATCAGTCGTATCTACTTCACGATCCCAATCAAAAGAAAATCCCAATCGTCTCATCTGAGATTTGTATTTTTCTGTATTTTCTTTAGTTACCACCTGAGGTTTCAAACCCATCTTTATAGCGTAGTTTTCCGTTGGCAAACCAAAAGCATCCCAACCCATGGGAAACATCACATTAAACCCCTGCATTCTCATAAAACGAGCATAAATATCTGCACCCGTCATTGAAAAAGCGTGCCCCACATGCAATCCCGAACCTGAAGGATAGGGGAACTCTTGAAGTACATATTTCTTTTTTCGTTTATCAAAATCCACGCCACGATATCCTACAAACCCATCATATTTCTCAACCCACTTTTCCTCAATTTTTCTAAAATCGTAAGACATGCCCTTATTCTAACATTCACTCTCAACCAAAGGAAAGGCACTACCACTCACCAACTCGCACTACACTCTCTACCAACTCTATTCCCAAAGACTCCCGAGCTCTTCTTTTAATTTCTTCAATTAATTTAACAAAGTCCTTCGCCGTTCCCCCTCCCAAGTTTTCAATTGAGTTCTGATTTGTTTTTGAAACACGAATCTTCCCTACAGAAAACCCTTTAAGGTTAAGCACTTCCCCGATTACATATCCCACATCTCTCGAAGGATAATTAAATATTTGCCTTTCTTCTTCATTAATATCTTCAAAAACTTTAAAGACAGTTTTTTTCTGTTGATTATCCCTATCTTTTTCAGACTTCACTCTATTTTTCCTCACCTTTCCCTTCTCCAACACAAAAGTAGCGTCAGTTACCACGCAACCACCTAGCTCCTTTTTTGAACCTACAGACTTTACTGCCCCATGAGAGTCAATTATAGAAATCTTTTTCAAATCCTCACCACCCAAACCTCCAACAACAACTCCACCCACAGTCCCTTTATACACTTCAAAACTATCAAATCCATTTATTCCCAAAGAATGAAGTTTTTCTATAGCAAAGCTCAACTGCACTCCGCTATCCACAGTTACCTCCATGTTTTTACTCTCTACTCGTCTCAAAAACTCTCCCACACTTCTTCTTTGCTGTCTTACCTGAATTCGCTCACTTTTGTTGTATATCACCAGACCACGAATTCCTTTATCGGAAACTATCACACCACTTCCTTCACCGATAACAGTCATAGGTACAGAAAAAGATCGACAGAGTCGGACAGCCTTAACTAAGTCTCCTGAAGTCTCAGTTATGTAAAATAAATCAGCAGGTCCTCCGATTTGAATTGTTGTGTGCAAAGACATTGGCTCGTTTATTCTTAGCCTATCTGCCTCCAAACACTTTGCCAAACTTTCTATATTTCCCAAAGCACTACCAATATACAACATTTCACCAAACCACTCCAATCACAAAAAACTCAATGACTGTTCAAAGTAATTTAGACTACCTCACAATCATCAAAACTCTCTTTTAGCATTTCTTCAATTACCCTTTTTTCAGACTCTCCTGCTATCAATAAAACTCTAATATAAAAAGTCTCGTCGTCCTCAACTTTTTCTACCTTGCTTCTTGCATCTCCGCCATTTTCACCAATTATCCTTGCCACTTTTTCAGATACACCAATCGAATTTTTTCCTCTTACTAGGACTGATGTGTACACTCCCTTCACAACTCCAGCATCGTCGAGTTTCTTTGCTACCAGCTCAAGTTCCAATCCATTTGCTAATTTATAGTACAAAGTCTCCACTCCATTCCAACATCCCAACTCAAATAACAGTTTATCAACCACATCATTTTTCAGATCTTCCAAGTTTAAAACTCCTCTTTCTCGCAACACTTTATCTATCAAAAGCACCTCTCCTTTTTCTACTTCCATATCGTGTATTAAAACTTTCATCTGTTGTTCTAATATCTCTCTAGTCTCCTCATTACACACCTTCAGCCACTTCTTATCGGGCATATTCCTATGCGGATCAGTAATAATTTCAACCAGCGCTGCATTTGGTATTACGTCCCCCAGCTCCATCTCCTTGCCATTTACCAACATTTTTGTTGCCCTAAGACCCAAAAGTGGATTCAGCTTATATGCCAAGTCAATTCCTGTCGCCCCAGGTTTCATAATCACCAACTCCTCTTTAGGGGTAAAAATCATAATTCTTTGATACTTCTCAGGATTATTTTTTATTTCCTCAATATCAACTGTCAAAACGCCCCTCATGTTAAACTCCTCTTTTTCTTCCGTCGTAATCGCAATTTCAACCAAACCAGCACCAAATCTGTATTTTTCGTGTATTGCACTATATCCATTCATCTCGGGTTTTACCAAAGTATCATCTCCACCTCCATTGGTACAAAGCTTATCTCCAAAATTCGCTCTCAACTCACCCATAGCGCGGTAACATTCCCCCAAATCATTATTGTCACCAAGCACTACTCGAAAACTGATCACGTCCGTAATATCAGAAAACTCCTTTGGCAAAGAATCAGACCTCATCGCCGACATCCTTTGTTTTTCTGCCAACTCCCAGTATCCTCCAATTTGATGCCTAACTTCAGCTTTCACACCCGCCTCGTTCAAAGTAGACTGAATCTCTTCTTTGGTATTCCTAATAAACTCTGGATCAAGTCTTGGGTCGCTATCAATTGCTTCTTTTACTCTCTGATATCTTTCAGGATCCATATAAAAAAATGAAATGTCTGCCAAAGAGTTTTTTATCTGCCACAACCCCAACGATTCTGCCAAAGGTACATACATTGTCAAAGTCTCTTTTGCCTTCGCCATCTTTTTTTCTTTTGAAAATCCTTTACCCAAAGGACCATCTTCCATTGTCTTCATGTTGTGCAACCTATCAGCAAACTTTATCATCGACACTCTGAGCTCTACTCTAGCTTTTCTTGCCAACTTCTTCAGTGTCTCAAAATCATTATCCTTGCCAGTTGGTGATTTAAATTTACTTACTCCATCAACCGAATGTGCCACCCTTGGACTAAACATATCTTCAATCAGCTCTAAATTTATAGCATCAGGATGATCTTCAACAGTGTCATGCAGAATCCCCGCTATTACCGTATCCTCATCACACCCCCACTCAATAAGCAACTCCGCAACCGCTATACAGTGATTTACATAAGGCTCACCTGTAGTTTTTCTAAAGTCATTTTTATGAATTTCTTCGGCCAGACCTAAGGCCAATCTTTCTTTCTGGGATAACTTTGCACAAAACTCATTTTTCTCAATTTTAAAATCAGCTCCCCTTTTTATATCTACAGCAGTTTCAGTCATCTTAAAGTGAAAGTATACTCCTATAACATAGTCTTGTCACCACCCATTTGAACTCAACCCTTGTATAATAAACCTCAAATGGAAAGAACATACATTAAAGACATCAAAAACAACCTTGGAAAACAGGTCTCTCTTTCCGGTTTTGCCCAAACAATTAGGAAACAAGGAGGCATAATCTTCTTAATTCTTCGTGACATCACCGGAACCACTCAAGCTGTGGCCATAAAATCCAACACACAAACTTTCCAAACACTTCAAGAGCTTTCTCTGGAGTCAGTCGTCACACTAACTGGAGAAGCAAAAGAAAACTCCCAAGCACCAAATGGTTTAGAAATTTTTATTGAATCCATTGAAGTCCTTTCTCGAGCAGAGCCAGAGCTACCAATTCCCGTCGATGAAAAAGGCGAAGGAGAAACCAATCTCGACACACGTCTTGATTGGCGTTATCTTGACCTTCGCAAAGAAAAAAACGCCCTTATCTTCAAGGTTTGGACCACACTTGAACAGGCATTTAGAAACTACTGTACAGGAAACGACTTCATAGAAATTCACTCTCCGAAGACCGTAGTTACTTCAACAGAATCAGGTTCAGAACTATTCGAAATTAAATATTTCGAAAACAAGGCATTTCTCGCTCAATCTCCTCAGCTATACAAACAAATGGCCATGGCTGCTGGATTTGAAAAAGTTTTTGAAATTGGACCTGTCTTTAGGGCCAACCCTTCTTTCACTTCTCGTCACGACACTGAGTTCACCATGTATGACATAGAAATGTCATTTATTGCCTCACACCACGACCTAATGGACGTAGAAGAATCCATAATGGTCGACATTTTCAAGGCCTTAAAAGACAAGCACAGTGAAGAAATAAAACAAACTTTTGGACAAGAAATTGAAGTCCCCAAACGTCCTTTCCCTCGAGTTACATTCAAAGAAGTCAAAAAAATACTTGCTGATCAAAAGATATCCAGTGAAAAAGAAAACGATCTCTGTCCAGAAGAAGAAAGAGCTATTTGTGAGTATTTCAAAAACAAAGAAGGGCACGACTTTGTTTTTATCCATGAGTTTCCAACAGAGTCGAGAGCTTTTTATAGCATGAGAGATGAAAAAGACCCAACAATTACAAAGAGTTTCGATCTCTTGTACAAAGGTCTCGAAATTACTAGTGGTGCCCAAAGAGAACACCGCTACGAAATCCTAAAAAGCCAAATCGAAGAAAAAGGGTTCGAACTAAAACCATTTAAAAGCTATCTAGATTTCTTCAAATATGGCTGTCCTCCACATGGCGGCTTTGCTCCAGGACCCTCAAGACTTGTTATGAAAATTCTTGGCCTTGCCAATGTCAGAGAGGTCACATATATTTATCGAGGGGTCAAGAGACTAACACCCTAATCAAAAACTATGGAAAAACAAGACAATCAAGTCACTCTAGAAAAGATTATTTCTCTTGCCAAACGCCGAGGTTTCGTCTTTCCTGGATCCGAAATTTATGGAGGTCTCGCCAACACCTACGACTTTGGCCCGCTTGGTACCGAACTAAAAAGAAACCTCATTAATATCTGGTGGAAAAAATTCGTTACCGACAGATCCGACATGTTTGGTCTTGATACATCTGTTCTCATGAGTCCAAAAGTATGGGAAGCTTCAGGTCACACAGAGAACTTCACCAATGTCATGATTGACTGCCTTACATGCAACTACCGTACCAGAGCTGATCACCTAATAGAAGAAAAGGTCAAAGGAGCCGAGAATGTTGAAGGTAAACCTTTGAAAGAACTAGATAAAATAATCAAAGACAACGATATCAAATGTCCCAAGTGTGGCAAAAAAAACTGGACCAAAACTAGAACCTTCAACCAGCTTTTTGAAACTCAGATTGGTATCATCACCGAAGGAAAAAGTACCGCATATCTTCGTGGCGAACTCGCTCAAGGCATGTTCGTTGACTTCAAACAAGTCCTAGATTCTCTTCACCCCAAACTCCCCTTTGGTCTAGCTCAATCCGGCAAAGCTTTCAGAAACGAAATCACCATGGGAAAGTTTACTTTCAGAACCTTAGAGTTTGATCTTGCTGAGTTCGAATACTTTGTCAAGCCAGAAGACTGGGAACAATATTTCGAGTACTGGAAAAAAGAAATGTTTACCTTTGCTATCTCTCTAGGAATACCAGAAACAAAACTTCGCTGGAGAGCTCACACCAAAGAAGAGCTCAGTCACTATAGTTCTCGTACCGAAGATCTCGAGTACGAATTCCCATGGGGCTTCAAAGAAATGTTTGGACTCGCTTATCGAACCGACTTCGACCTTAAAAACCACATCGAAAAATCTGGTGTCGATCTGCGTTACACAGATCCTTACACTCAGGAAAAATTTATTCCCCACGTCGTCGAGCCAACATTTGGCCTTTCACGGCTTCTCACTATTGTTCTGATGAATTCATATTTTGAAGACACAGAAAAAAAGAGGGTTGTTATGAAATTTCCCAAGGCCTTAGCCCCATACAAGGTTGCTGTATTCCCCCTTGTTGGAAACAAAGAGGAATTAAGCACCAAAGCCAAAGAAATTTTCGAAATGCTTAAAACCGAAATGAATGCCGTTCTAGATGAGCGTGGCAATATTGGTAAGCGTTACTTCACACAAGACGAGGTAGGTACGCCCTACTGTGTAACAGTAGACTACACCACCCTCGAAGACAACACGGTTACAGTAAGAGAAAGAGACACCGCAAAACAAACCCGAGTCGATATAAATAACCTTCTTCAGTTTTTCAAGTAAACCAATTATCTTCCGTCTTGGGAAAAACAACCCCTACTAAAACAGCGTTTTTTCTTAGTGAGAATATCTTATACTTCTATAATTTTTCACAAAGAGAAGTGTAAAGGGTGGATGACGGGAATCGAACCCGCTACCTCCTCCTCCACAGGGAGGCGCTCTAACCAGATGAGCTACACCCACCAAAAAAGGTGAACTCCTACATTTTACAACACATTAACCTCAGGAACACATTCTCCCTATTATATATTTTGTATCTTTTTTATTACAGTTTTTATATCTAGTAGTTCTTGATCCCCTGTTTCCATATTTTTTAGAGCTATCTTCTTCAGCTTCTCTTCTTCCTCTCCAATAATTGCTATATAGGGAACTCCAACTTTATTAGCATATGTTAATTTCTTTCTAAACTTATCATCCTCAGTAAACACCTCAACTGGGATACCAGCCATACGCATTTCACTAGCTGTTTTCAATGAAAAGGCCGACACCTTATCCATCGGCACAATAAGAACTTTTGCCACAGCAGACGTATCTGCTTTAACAATCCCTACACTAATTAGCTGTGAAAAAAGCCTGGTAAGTCCAATCGAAACACCCACACCAGGGAGTCTTTGATTCGTATAACTATCTGCTAAATTATCAAATCTTCCTCCCCCGCAGACACTACCTTTTATCCTATCATCAAGAAGTTTTGTTTCATAAACTGTACCAGTGTAATAAGACAGCCCTCGTGCAATTGAAAGGTCTATCTGCAAATTCTTCTCTGGTACTCCAAAATCAAACGCCATCTTAACCACTTCTTTCAATTCATTCACACCAGTATCAAATAAATCGTTCTTTATATCAAAAGACTCCAATTTATCGATAATCTGTTTATTTGATCCAGTTATCTTTACAAACTCAATAATTTTTTCAACATCACCAGACTTTATCCCCAAATCCTCAATCAACATCAAACGTACTGTTTCTTGCCCCACCTTCTCAAGCTTATCAATTGCCCTCAAAATTTCGTCTATTTTATTCAATGAACCCAAAGAATCCACCAAACCGCTTAAAATTTTTCTATTGTTAATGCTAATTAAAAAATCTCCCAAATCAAGCTTCTCAAATACTCTATTGATTACAGCAGGAATCTCAGCATCATTCGCAAGGCTTAAACTTCCATTTCCAATTATGTCAATATCACATTGATAAAACTCACGAAAACGCCCCTTCTGAGGTCTTTCACCGCGATACACCTTTCCTATCTGATACCTTCTATAAGGAAAGGTAAGCTGGTTATAATACATCGCCACATACCTCGCCAAAGGTACTGTTAAGTCAAATCTCAACCCCAAATCATCTCCACCTTTAGAAAATCGATAAATTTCCTTCTTAGTATCTTCACCTATCTCAGAAAATAAAATGTCGGCATTTTCTACAATTGGAGTATCTTGTGGTACAAAACCATACTCTTCATAAGTGTCTCGAATGATTTTTAGATATTTGTTAAAAAGAATCTGCTCCCCAGGTAGAAGCTCCATAAACCCGGCCTGAATTCTTGGTGTTACTTTTGTCATTTTTACTATTTTACAATTTTTATATATTTTCGTTTTCCCACACGCACTACTCCGTCACCCACAGCTATCTCTTCACTGTTTTTCTCTACCCTCACTTCATTCAAATAAACCCCTCCTTGTTCAACCAATCTTTTTGCTTCACCCTTACTTGATGCCATCCCATTATCTACAATCATTTTAATTATTTCCTCCGTAGTCACAAAACTCTTCTCCCATTTTACTTCAGGTGCATTTTCATCCACCTTCTTCTCCACCACAGTTTTTTGAAAAAACTCCTCCGCAGCTTCTACCTCATTTTTTCCACAAAGCTCACGAACTATTATTCTTCCTAACTCTCGCTTAATGTTCATTGGATTTTCACCACTTTCAAGCCTAATTTTGGCTTCATCTATTACAGAAACATCCACATTAGTACCCATTGTGTAGTAAGGAATTATCATATCATCACTTACAGACATAATTTTTCCAAATATCTCCTCAGGTGAGTCCTCAAGCCATACAGCATTTCCCCAAGTTTTACTCATTTTCCTACCGTCGGTTCCTGGCAAAAATCCATTAGCTACAATACAGGAATCTTTTCCCTTAAGGTCATGAATCAAAGTTCTTCCTGCTTGCATATTAAATGTCTGATCAGTTCCACCTAGTTGAATATCCGTGTCCAGTGCAAAACTATCATACCCCTGCATAATTGGATAAAGCACTTCTGGCAAACTTACACTTTTCCCCTCGGTAAGTCGTTTCTTAATTAACTCTCGACCGATAAAGTCGTTCAAAGAAAAGTGACTCGTCAGTTTCAACACTCCAGCAAAATCGAGCTTACTAAGCCACTCGCTATTAAATCGAACTTCTATTTTAGAATAATCCAAAAACTTTTTTGCCTGCCTCTTGTACGTCTGAAAATTTTCTTCAACCTGTTCTCTTGTCAAAACAGGCCTCTCACTTTCTTTATCGGAAGTATCTCCGACTGTAGCGGTAAAGTCTCCTATCAAAAATGTTACATGATGTCCCAACTCTGCCAATATTTGCAACTTTCTCAAAGGAAAAGCATGTCCAAGATGAATTCTTGTGGCCGTTGGGTCAATACCCATATATACATTAAGCACCTTTCCAGAACTCAATAGTTTTTCAACTTCCTCCTTGCCCGGAATAATGTTTTCTACTCCACGAGTCAAAAAGCTTTCAATTAATTCGCCTTCTTTTGTTGTCATTTATCTTATTGTAATCATTAATAATTATATTGTTAAGCCCAAGTATTCACACATTCCTTGAAAAAATGTCATTACTGAACTCAAACTTATCCATTCTCCGTCAGAGTGAATCTCGCCGCCTATTGGTTTATGCATAATCACCGGTACCTTCAAATCGGCAAAGTGTCTCGCGTCAGACGCTCCATAAGTGGGTCGGACCATGATCTCTCTCCCAAACGCCTTATTCATCGTCTCGATATACTTCACTACTCTTGGCTCAGACACTTCGGTAAACGTCGGCATCCCTGTGCTCATCAATGAAATATTCCATTCTCCATCAATTTCATTGGTCAACACTTCTACCTTATTTTTAATATTTTCAATCGAATCACTTTCCGAATAACGAAAATCCAATTTCACCTCTGCCTCGGCGCATACTTGGTTAGTTGAGATTCCGCCGTTAATTACTCCAATATTCATTGTAGTATTCCAACCTTCGACCAAGTTATATTGTTCGTAATCATCCAGCAATTTTTGTACTAATTTAACGATATTAGCTAATGCGTTTTTTCCCTGCCATGGCCTAGAAGCGTGGGCTGGTTTACCCTTAGCCACTACCCGGATCTGACAAACTCCTTTTGCCTTATCCACAAAGTTAAGGTCTTCACCGCCATCGGGAACGATTAGCAATTTGGGCGAAAAGTTTAATACCTCTCTCAAATATTTCGCTCCCTCCAACCCACCGGTTTCTTCATCAGTGGTAATAATCAAACAAAGGTCTAGGTTTTTAGCTACAGCCTCATTGATCAGCTCCACACCCAAAGGAATTGAGAACTTCATATCACAAGTACCTCTTCCAAAAAGTTTATCCCCAACAATTTTTAATTTAAATTGTTTATCCGTACCGGCCACCACATCCATATGCACCATGTAGCAAATTTCGGGTGACATTCCCTTATTAACAGAAGCAACCATCACTTCAGCTTTCCCATTCTTGTATCTCTCTATGTTTATCTTTTTATCGAGCCATGTCTCTACCAGGTCAAGTGCTTTTTTATTTGCCTCCACTTCTCCGGACAAAGTCCGTATTTCTACCAATTGTTTTAATTGTTCTACAAATTTTTTTTTATTCATAGTATTTAGTATATTTTTTGTTATTTTTTTAATTTAACTAACGTGCCGAGGACAAGATTCGAACTTGTGTAGGCTTGCGCCCCGGGTTTTACAGACCCGAGTATTTGTCCACTCTACCACCTCGGCAGATACAAAAAAACCTCTCCGGACGGAGAGGTTTTATATCCAAAAAAGCTCTCCGTCCTAAAAGAAGAAATAGTGATAACCGAAAGCTTTATTAATCATATCTAACATATTTTACCATACAAAAATCCGCACCCGTCAAAAATCTATAATGATTTATCCTTCACTTCCTTATTAATCTTAGACACAAAATCGGCAATCGTCATTACCCCCAAATCCTTTTGCCCTCGTTGGCGAACTGACACTTTTTTTGCTTCCGCCTCTTTCTCTCCAATAATCAGCATGTATGGAACTTTACAAACCTCCGCTTTATGAATCTTTTTTCCCAAAGAATCAGCGTCTTCGTTAAGTTCAACTCTAATACCTTTTTCAACCAGTTTTTCCATCACTGTCTCTGAATAATTATTCGTCTTCTCGGAAATTGGTAAAATTTCTACTTGCACGGGAGACAACCAAAGTGGCAAATTACCAGCAGTGTGTTCTAATAGCAAACCCATAAAACGTTCCGGGGACCCCAAAATTGCCCTATGGATCATCACCGGTGTTTTTGCAGTGCCATCGCTATCAGTATACTCAAGCCCAAAACGTACCGGCATTATCATATCAAGCTGGATTGTAGAAATCTGCCATTCGCGACCCAAAGCGTCTACTGCAATAAAGTCCAATTTTGGTCCATAAATTGCCGCCTCTCCTTCCACTTTTTTATACTCCAATTTATTTTTAATCAATATTTCTTCCAAAAGTTTTTGTGAACTTTCCCATACGTCAGGTGATCCCAAATACTTCTCTTTGTTCGTAGGATCCCACAAAGAAAGCCTAGTCCAGTACTTCATACCAAAAGGCTTCAGGGCTTTATCTATTATCTTTATGACATTCTCAAACTCCCCCTCAATTTGATCTTCCCTGCAAAAACTATGTCCATCATCCTGGCTAAAAGCTCTCAAACGAATCAACCCAGACAACTCGCCTGGTTTTTCATCTCGATAAAGATTAGCAAAGTCAGACATACGAATAGGCAAGTCTTTATAACTTCTCTGTTTGCTGGCAAAAATCTGCGTATGCATAGGGCAGTTCATTGGTTTCACAAAATACTCTTCTTTTGTGTAGTTACTAGCCACTCGCAACATAGAATCTTGATACTTTTCATAGTGACCGGAAGTTTTAAAAAGATCTGCTTTTGTTATTTGTGGAGTCCACACTTCTTCGTAGCCAATACTTTTTTGCAATTCATTGGCCCACTCTTGCAACTGCCTTCTAACAAAGGCCCCTTTTTTGGTATACAAAGGCATCCCAGAACCCACCAAGTCTGAAAAAACGAACAAGTCCATTTCCTTCCCGATTTTACGGTGGTCTCTTTTTTTTGCCTCATCCAACTGCCATAGGTATTTGTCCAACTCTTCCTGTGTTTCAAAAGCTGTTCCATAAATTCTTGTCAACATCTTATTTTTTTCGTCTCCGTGCCAGTAAGCCCCAGCAATCGACAAAAGTTTAAAAGCTTTCAGCTCACCCGTCCTAGCCACATGAGGGCCAGAGCAAAGATCTACAAAAGACCCCACTCTATTTGGTTCACCAGTCCAATACACCGATATCTTTTCATTTTCCTCTTCAGCCTTTTCAATCCACTCCTGCTTGTAAGGATTATCTCTAAATATTTTCTCTGCCAGCTCTGCCGTAACAATCATTTTTTCAAAAGGCAAGTTTTCACTAACGATCTTTTTCATCTCCTTTTCAATTTTTGGAAAATCTGACTCAGTTACCCTGAACCCGTTTGTTGTATCAAAATCAAAATAGAAGCCATTTTCTATCGAGGGCCCCATGGCTTTTATTATCTGACCAGGCCAAAGCCTCTCCATTGCCTGAGTTAGTATATGTTCTGCACTATGTCTAAGTGCATGTAGTTTATTTTCTTCCATGTTGGTTTGGGCCGTCAGTCTTTGTTCTTTATGCGACGCTACGCAGACTTGAATTGCTTGGTTCCACGAAGTGGAAATTCAAGTCGAGTATCGAGATAATTGTCGTTCGCAGGAAACGACAAATTATCGGTCGCCAATTAAGAATGAAGACAGAAGGCGATAAATAATATGTTAAAAACAAAAAAACCACCCTTCTTGCAAGAACCCTTTCGGGTGGTTCCATCTTGCTTGCTAGGTAGCCTCTTAGTTCAAAGCGTTAGTGCTTTAGACTTGTTTTTCCCCGGTTGGTAGTCGGATCAACAAAACAATTCACTTGTAATCATGAGTATATCACTCTCCAAACAAAAAAATACTATTTCAAAGTTTCACTGAACTCTTTGAAAGATGGTGACTTCATGTCTCGTTCCGATCTGATTATCTTGTCCATAGGTACATATTTTTCCCAAGAAATTGCCAACTTCTCATCAAAAGGATTCACTGCAAATGTCGCCGTGTCAGGCCTCCACAAATCATCCACGACATATGCATAATCTAGTTTTTCAGACAAAACCATAAAAGAATTCGCTATACCAGGTTCCACGAATATTGCTCCACCATTTATTTGTTGACCATCAGGAGTTTTTCCAAATCCTAAATAAATTGTTTCCATCTTTCCATATGTTCTCGACTTTGACCTACAATCCAAAAGTACACACACCGCCAATCCCGAAATAACAGTTACTAGTTTTGCCCATGGCTCCACATGTAATCCACGCAGTGTTCCATAAATTGAATAGGAATGATTTACTTGTTTCCCCACAAAGTCATAACCAGTAAGTAGCTCTATCTCTGGAAAACGAACAACCTCTCGAAAGCTTCCTCTATCATCCCCCCTAGTCTGTGACAAAATATGAAACAAACCCCTTATTTTTGTTTCTTCAACTTTGGCCGTTAATTTTGACCGCACAGCTTCTTTCTCCGTCACGATTTCATCAGCTAATTTTTTCAAAAACTCACTTCCACCCCTATCATAACCTCTTTGCTCCATCTCGATTCCCACTTGCCTAATTTCTTCTATAATCCACTCTGGCAAGAATCCCAAATCCAAAATATCATCCTTTTCGCCTTTCTTTCCTCTCACAAATCTCTCAAAATACAACTTTTCCTCTCCATCTATACTCATTGCCATCAAATTCCAGTACTGCTGCGATCTTCTTTCCTCAATCTTCAAACTCCATGGTAATTTTTGAGAATAACTTCCACCCTTATTCGTCATTTTTTCTACCGAAATAATCACCAATCTGTCATTTCCATATCTCAAATCGCAAAACTCCCTTCGAAACCAGTACCTCTTTGACTCAGACATCTCTGCCACTTCATAAACTGCGTCGTTAATATTTTTTTTCATTTTTTATAAGGATGCAATAAAATCTTTTAAATTCAAAATCTCTGTTTCTTCATTTTTATCCAACTCACTAGTACCCTCTGGCCAGCTTACACCAAGTGCTGGATCAAACAAATCAAGTGTTTTCAAAGAATCAAATCTGTTAAAAGGTCTGTCTCCAACGGCAATATACATACTATCATCATCTATTGGCACAAAGGAATCAATCACACCATCAGGTACCAAAATTGAGTTCCCCCAGGCACGTTCATCTTCTCCCACAAGCAACTGAACCACCTTACCCTGACTACTTCCAGGTCTCATGTCAACCAGTACATGGAAAGTCATACCCTTAACCGTAACAATTTTTGACCTTCCTTCGAGATGACCACCCCTTATAACTCCTTTTTCAGACCAAATTGAATACATTGTTCTTGGCTCAAATCGATAACCCAAATAATAAGATATCTCGTTAAAATCAACATTCTCCATCAACCAACCATTTGCCTTTTCCTGATATTTTTTGGAACGGATAGAAATTAACCCAGGAATTTCCAGTTGTTTATAAGATCGAGAACTCTGAGATTCATTTAGCTCCATTTTTATATTTTATACCTTATTTTTTATTCTCATTGGTGGAAACAGAGTCCCCTCACGTGCAGAAACATCTTCCATAAACCAGAAAAGTCGCTCCGACATCCCAAATCCAGAGGTCGGTGCCATCCCATACTCCAGCATCTCCACAAAGTCCGTATCCATCATTTGAGCTTCATCATCTCCTTTTTCTCTTGCTTTTTGCTGTTCTTCAAAACGATCTCTCTGATCAACTGGATCATTCAACTCTGAGTACCCATTACCTAGCTCAGATCCAGCAATTATTATGTGGAACCTTTCAGTCAACTCTGGATCTTCAGGCTTACTCTTAGCTAAAGGCGACATAAATTTAGGTTCATTCAGAAGAAATGCTGGCCCAGCGATTGTCTTACGTACTATCTTCCAACAATTATCTATCAGCCTAGCCCTACTTATCTCTCCAGTTAACTTCACTCCAGCATTTTTAATCGCTTCCAGCATTTCTTTGTCGGTCGATTTAACAATATCAACTCCAATTTTTTCTTTTATTACTTTTAGATAATCAATTTCCTCCCATTCATCATTCAAATCATACTCCATTCCGCGACTCACAAATTTTGTTTTTCCATACACTTTTTTTGCAACATGGCGATATAACTCACGAGTCAACTGCATATTATCTCGATAGTCAGCAAAAGCCCAGTACCACTCTAAGGAGTAATACTCTGGAAGATGTTCATCATCCATTCCTTCGTTTCGGAAATTTGGTGCCAATGTATATATCTTCTCAAAACCAGCTCCTATTAGCCTCTTTTGATAAAGCTCTGTCGAAATACGAAGATAAAAATCTTGATCAATTGAGTTCATGTGTGTCACAAAAGGTCTAGCATCAGCTCCTCCGGTTACAGACTCCAAAACTGGAGTCTCAACTTCCATAAAACCTTTATCAGCCATAAAAGATCTACACTCTGCCCAAAATTTTGCTTTTCTTTCAAACCTCTTAATTTTTTCTTGATCCATCAATAAATCCAAATACCTCTTTCGAAAGGCATCATCTGGATCTACAATTCCCGCCCATTTTTCAGGTAATGGTAGTCTCGACTTTGTTAGTAATTTTATTTCTTTGACCTGAATCGAGACCTCACCTGTTCTTGTTTTTACCACCTCTCCCGTAGCTTGAATAATGTCACCAATATCCAGAAAATCCAACTCATCAAAGCCAAGAGTTTGCTTTGTCTTATCAAACTTCGACATCATGTCAGAACGAATAAAAAGTTGAATTCTCCCGCTTTGGTCTTGAATTTGACCAAAAATCAGCTTACCGTGTTCTCGCCAGGCCATAACTCTCCCTGCTAATGTCAAAGTCTTACCTTCATATTTCTCAAAGTTTTCTACAACTTCATTATTTGTTGTTTCTTTGATTGACCTTGCAGGATATAAATCAATACCCTTTTTTTTCAAGGAATCCACCTTCTTTTCTCGCTCTTTAAGTATTTCGTCTAGTCTGCTTGCCATGTGTCTATTATATCTGACTACATCTTCTCCACTGTCTCAATTCCCAAAAGCCATAGTCCATTTGATAGTATCTGAGAAACAGCCTTAGTCAAAGCCAATCTAAACACTTCCTTGTCCGTTCCAACTATCTTACAGTTAGCATAAAAAAGATTAAATCTTGATGAAAGCTCGATCAGATAAGAACAAATCAAATTAGGTGACAAATTTTTTCCTGACACCTCTACTATTTCAGGAAAACGATACATCCATCTAGTAAGATTCTTTTCTTCGCTCGATACCTTTGTATCTGTCTTAACTAAAAACTCATATTTCCCAGACTTCTCTATTACACTCATAGCTCTCGCATAGGCATACTGCAAATACGGACCACTGTCCCCCTCAAAAGAAAGGGATGTCTCAAAGTCAAACAAAATATCCTTTCCGGGACTTTGTTTTAACATTGAGTATTTTATCGCCCCAACAGCCACCTTAGTTACTACCCTTTCAACGTCTTTAATATCTTTACCTCTTCCTGTTTCAGCCATCTTTTTATCAATCTCTTCACTCACACTTTCCATCAAACTCTCTCCCGTAACAACCTGACCCGTCCTTGAAGACATTTTGCCATTTTTTAGCCTCAACATCCCATGACCCACATGAACCGTTTTTATAGCCAAATCTGGATAAATCAAGCTAGCCGCCTTCAAAAGCACTTTAAAATACTCGTTTATTTCATTTGCCGTCACAACGACAGATAAATCATAAGCAAATCTTTCAAACTTAGTATTCATCAGAGCAAGATCTTTTGCTTCGTATGTAGGCAGTCCCAACTTATTTCTGAAAACTCTTGTGTGAAGACCGTATCTTTCTCCCTCAAAAACCACAGCGCCCTTACTCTTCACAAACACTCCTTTTTTCAAAAACTCGTTCACCAAGTCGAGACTCAAATCACTCATCTCACTTTCATAAAAGCTCTCATCAAACTTCGTTCCAAGTTTTAGATATATTTTATCAAAGTACTCCATACTCCACTCTCTACCGAGATCGTAAACTATGTTTACCTTTTCATCCTCTCTTTTATAAATAATCTTATTCAGCAAATCAATTTCTTCCTTCACTTTCTCCATCTCCTCATATTCTTTTGCTCCACGAACATAAGCTTCTCCCATAAATCCTACTCGACTTTCGAGATCCATTTTCTCAAGTTGATCAATATCAATATTCTTCTCAGCAAACAGCTCTCTTAATCCATAGATACACTTTGCCACATGCAAACCCACATCCCCCTGATAATTTGCCCTTCGAATATCAGCACCCTGAAACTCCATCAATCTCGACAGAGACTCACCAATAGCATTACTCATTAGGTGACCTATGTGAAATAATTTAAAAGGATTTGGATCCGTATACTCCACCATTACTTTCTTATCCGCCAAAGCTTTATTACTGCCAAAATATTCCTTTTCAGCCAAGACTCTTTTGACTTCACTAAGAAGAAACTCATCTTTCAAATAAAAATTTACAAATCCAGGACCAGCAGGCTCAATATCTTTTACATACTCAGCCAAAGTTTTGTTCGCTTGTAGCTTACCAATAAGATCAACAGCCAGCTCCCTTGGATTCCTTTTTAGCTCACTAGCCAATACTAAGGCAATATTTGTAGAATAGTCACCCAATTTTTCATCTTGAGGATGTTCCACAGCAAACTCTTTTCCCAATGATAGTTCGGCTACTGCATCATTTATTTTTTCTTTAATATTCATTGTATTGTTTATAATCAAGCATAATAACGAAGTTATAAGTGATTATAAGAGGAAGCGCAGTCTGGATATTTCAAGAATAATATATTCTTGAAAAGAAGACGAGCAAGCTCTTATATAAATAAAACCCCTCACCAAAATCAAGATAGTTAATCTTAACTTAAGTCAGGGGTTCTTGAGAGAACGGTACCACCCTTCTATACTCTTTGTGCTTTGACGGGCTACCCCGGTGAACTTCTTCACTAGCTCCGAAGGTCGCGACCCTTCATCAACACCTTTATTATTTTACCCTACTTAGTGAAAAAAACTAATAACTACTCGTTCTTCCAGTTAGATATTTCTCCACATCCAATGCAGCCTGACACCCCATACCCGCTGCCGTCACTGCTTGTCGATATCGATAATCCACCACATCTCCACAACCAAAAACACCTTCCACAGATGTCATCGTGGGATACCCCTCAAGCCAAACATCTTTTTCACTTACACGCCATTTAGTGTCAGACATCAAACTAGTCATTGTTGTAGTTAAATATCCCTTTTTGTCCAACTCCAACAAACCTTCAAACAGCTTTGTAGTTGGTACATGTCCAATAGCTACAAACAAACCATCCGCTGAAAGCTCCTCAACCTTACCAGTTTTTATATTTTTTACTTTAATTGTTTGAAGTACTGCCTCTCCACTCACACCAACAATCTCACTATCCCATATCACTTTTATTTTTGAGTTAGCCAGCACCCTTTCTTGCATGATTTTGCTTGCTCGAAATTCATCCCTTCTATGTATTATTGCCACCTCGCTAGCAAACTTTGATAACGCAATCGCATCTTCAATAGCCGCATCTCCTCCACCAACCACATAAGTCTTTTTATTTTTGTAAAAAGCCGCATCACACACAGCACAAGTACTAACTCCACGCCCAATATATTCCTCCTCTCCCACCCCAATCATCTTAGACGAAGCTCCTGTAGATATCACTACAGCCTTTGCTCGATACTCTTCTTTTCCAACCCATACTTTTTTAGTCGTAGAAGACAACTCCACTTTTGTAACCTCAGAATACACCACTTCGGATCCAAATCTTTTTGCTTGTTTCTCCATCTCCATCATCAAATCAGGTCCCATTATTCCCTTAGAAAAGCCAGGATAGTTCTCAACCTCAGTAGTATTCATCAACTGACCACCAGGATGATTTCCAGACAGCACCAACACAGACAAGGTTGCTCTAGAAAGATAGATCGCCGCCGTATAACCACTTGGTCCACCACCCACAACGATCACATCCCACATTTTCATATTACTTTAAAACTTTCTTAATCATCTCTTCATACACCTCTTTACCTCCAAAACCTACCTGACGAGCCACTTCTTTTCCCTCATTAAACATTACTACCGTTGGAATACTCATCACTCCATATTTTCCTGCCACTCCAGAGTTTGCATCAACATCAACCTTTCCTACAATTATCTTTCCATCAAAAGTCTTTGCCATTTCTTCGATAACGGGAGCAACCATTCTACAAGGACCACACCAATCAGCGAAAAAATCAACCAAAACTGGTTTGTCTGCTTTTAAAACTACCTCTTCAAAATTACCATCTGTAAATTGTGCTATTTCCATATTTTTATATATTTATAATTTGATTAATAATCAAAGGAATCTCTTCAGTAATTTAGTATATTCTTCTTTTGAACAACTACCAACTGCTTCGGCCAGCAAGGTTTTTGCTACACTCTTTAGCGAACTCATAGAAGCCACAACCTGAGTCACAATAGCTTCACAGTCTTTATCGTCTCCGACCATACGCTCAATACCACCTACTTGTCCTTGAATTCTCTTCAACATTACCTGCATTTTTTTCTTTTCTTCTATAGTCATGATTGCTCAAGAAATTTATAATTGTAACCTTTCACCATATACCCCCCATGGTATAGCAATAATACCATTTAGTCAATCTCCCTCTATAAATTTATTGCCAATAAAACAAAGACCAGGCTCATTATTATTACAAACCAACGCTTTTCTTCCGGTTCTAAAGTTCTTTTTATCTGCCAAAACCATAAATCAAACTTTTCCTTATCTTTCACATAGTCATAAATCATGTCAAATATAAGGTGTATTCCTATTCCCAACACTAAACCTCTTGCAAAAGAATTTACCACACTAGACATAGCAAAAAAGGCCAAGGTAGTCCAGACTACCAAAAACAAAAAACTTCTAGCTACCAACTCTTTTTGATCATATTCCTCTAACAACAAAAGATTTAGTTCTTTCACAAAATTTCCTTTTCTAAATATTTCACCAAATCTTACACGTAAAGAATCATCAGCGTTCACCACCAAGCTATACACAACCCTATCTCCAAACACAAACAAGAAACCTATCACAGCACCAAGTAACCACCACAATAAGGAAACATTGAAAACGAAACTTCCTTTTATTAAATTAAGTAACAACAACACACCCAATACCCCAAATAACACCACCTGATGAAACCATAATTTTCCCTTAGTCATCCAAATATCATTGTACAGCAACTAAATATTTGTTTCCCATTCAGCTATCTCTGACTGAGGCAGTCTCAACTTCTTTGGTGTTGTAAAAAGTAATAGTACACTTACCATCACCACAAGCATTCCCACTAAAGAAAATGTCATCTTTTCACCAACAAAGCTTGCAACTAAGCCAGCAATTACTGGACCAAGAATATGCGCAAGACTAACCGTTGAACTGGACAAGCCAATCATATGCTTTCTTTCCTTCCCCATACGAACCAAAATATCTGAATAAACAGCGTCAGTCATCGGCCAAGCTACTGCCAAACATACTCCAACTAGCAATGAAAGAATAAGCATTATTTCGACACTTCTACTAATACCTAGAAGAATCAAAAAGACACCCGCCAACAAAGCAAACAACTCCGCAATTTTTTTCTTTCCTTTATAAACACCCAGTTTTACCAATATAATACCCAAAAATACTGGCGGTAACATATACAAAGGCAAAAACAAACCCCCTGCAAAATGACTTTTCGCCAGATTATCAGAAAGAACAGTTCCTGTTGTCCAATAAGTTGCATCAACTATTCCAATCGTTAAACTTACCAACAAAATTTGCCACACATGACTAAAAAGTGTTTTCCACCTTTTTAATTCTTCGACAATATTGATTGTTTCAATTGTTTGGTTATCTATCTCAACAGATTTTTCTTTTTTCCCTGTCAATGCCCAAATTATGTATCCTACACACACCAACGAAGCCGCTGTGACCACCACCTCCATGTTACCTCTGCTAATTGCCAGCCAACTTCCAATAATTGGTCCCGCAAAATACGCCAAACTTTTAAAAACACCAAGTATTGCCCAAACTCCAGATCTTGAGGCTACGGGAATAAAGTCAGACACGTACTGAGCAGATCCGAATCGCAACAGCTCATAATAAACTCCCCAAATCGCCATACCCACAAGAAACAATATCAACCAAGGCCATGAAGTTGTCCAAAGAAGTATCCCCGCAAAAATCAAGTTAGCTCCTATCGCCATTAAAATAAGCCGTCTTGTTTTGGCACCCTTCAAAAGTTGAGGGGAAAGAATATCAGTCACAAATCCCACCATTGAAGAAAATGACATCACTAAACCCATCAGGAGTGACCCTCCCAAAACCGTCTGCATGTAAGCAGGAACCCAATCGCTTAATATAGCATCCCCCAAATAAACAAAAAATAATATCAAAGACATCGTTAAAACTCTCGTCCACATCGTATCCTTATACAAACCTAAATAAGATCTTTTTATCATCCCCTCAATCTTATCAAACCTCTTGTTTATGCTCTTCTCTAAGCTGTTTCAATTTCCACATGAAGAGCCTCCCTTTATTTTTCGGATTATGAGCACCCAAAACAAACAGTCTTGCCTGCTCAACCAAAGATCGAGGTGTATTCTTGGCCAATCTCATGTATATAGCTGTATGCGCTGTATCACCCAGCTCAACTGCAAGCCGATAGGCATAATCCTGAAACTCACGACTAATTCGCTTTTGTTTAGTCTCATCCAAATCATACCTATCTAAAATACTCTCAATTGGTTTAAATCCTTTTTTATCCATCTTTTTATATATAATATCTTCTAGTGCCAAAAATCACAAAATACTTCGTCAACATCAAAGAGTTTATCAGAACATACTCTTCTACAGTAAAAATTGCTTGGAGAACCAACAAATCCCTACTTGTAAAGGTCACCCTAGCCAACGCATCCCGAGGAGCGTTGGTATATCCTTCCCTTCTAGTTTCCAAACTTCTTATAGACTCTGTAATGATAGCGATTACAACAAACAACGTCCAATCTGGTATGAGGGGTATGGTCACTGCCACGATTTTTGGTTTTTTGATCGAAAAAACACTATTAATTCTCGAGGAAATTGACCACGTATATAGCAGTCAGCTATCTAGTCTTCTTTCAGAAAAAATTCAAATTTCTATCTCAAGAAAAATTAATCTACTTCCTGTAATCACCGCCGAGTCTCCAGAAACAAGAAACGTCCTCCAAAAAGTACTCGACAATGCCGGAAGATCTGTCTGGTCATTAATCACTCCAATTTCCACCTTTCCAGAGCTAATTCTTACCATCATATCGACCGCCATACCAATTATCACTTTCCAACCGCTTATTATTATCCCCTGCATAATTCTTGCCATCCCAAATATCATCATTGGAGTAGGTTCATCCAAAGCAAAACATGCCCTCTCAACCGAAGTCTCTCCAAAATGGAGAGTTTGGGGTGCTCTTGAAGATTTTGCAATTAAAGGGAAATATCTTTATGAAAACAAAATTCTTGCTCATGTTGAGATTCTCCTCACCCGACGTTTAAAAATGGCTCAATCAATTTTCAAACGTCGACAAAAACTCAACGCAGACTTTGCCAAAAAAAGGCAGATTGCTTCCTTGCCGCTTTCCATTTTCGAGTCAGCTTCAAGACTTTATTTTTACTATCTCGCTATTACTCAAATTCTTACGCTTGGTACTGCCCAAATTATTAGCAACTCAATCGGTAGATTTATTCAAAGCATAAGTCGTTTATTAAGACAAGCCAACGATGTATTTCAAAATTATCTATTCATTACCGACTACGAAACATTTATGGCCTTACCCGAAGAAGACCAAATAACAGGACATCATTTCCCAGAAGTAATAACTCAAGGAATAGAATTTCAACATGTTTGGTTTAAATATCCTCAATCCTCCGACTGGATACTAAAGGATGTCTCTTTCAAAATCGAATCAGCTGAAAACATTGCCATCGTCGGCCAAAATGGAGCCGGAAAAACAACTCTCATCAAACTTATTTGTCGTTTTTACAAACCTCAGAAAGGAAGCATTCTCGTTAATGGTCAAAACATCGATGAATACAACCTAAAAGAGTATCGTTTCCAAATCTCAGCTCTATTCCAAGACTTTGCTCAGTACCCTTTCTCTGTCGAAGACAATATCCTTTTTGGAGACATCTCTAAAAAGAAAAGTCTCAAAAACATTAAGAGGGTAGCAAAACTTACCAGTATTGACAAATTCGTTAATTCTTTGCCCCTAAAATACAAAAATCCTCTTGACAAAGAGTATGACAATGGAGTTGAACCGTCAAAAGGTCTCTGGCAACGAGTTGCTCTAGCTAGAATTCTTTACCGACCTTCTGAAATTCTTATTCTTGACGAACCAACTTCAAATGTTGATCCCGAATCAGAAGAAGAAATCTTCACAAAAGTTCTTGAGATTGCCAAGGAGAAAATTATATTTCTCGTTTCTCACCGTTTTTCGACTGTCAGAAAAGCTGACGAAATTCTCGTCCTCGAAAACGGATCAGTAATCGAATACGGCAAACACAAAGATCTCATGCAAAAAAACGGCCGTTACAAGGAGCTATTTGATATCCAAGCCCAAAGCTACCTCTAACTCCTTCAAAATATCTACAAAAACCACCTTAAGATCTTTTACTTCCTCCTTGCTAACTTTCGACAAAACATAATCAGCTCCAGTGCCATAATTTACACTAGGTTGACGATTGTCTACTCCAACTCTAACACGCCAAAAATCATCTGTTCCCAAACTCTGCTCAATTGATTTTATTCCATTATGAACTTTTGGTCCCACCCCTTTTTGAATCTTATACTCACCAAAAGCGATATCCAAGTCATCATGAATTACAACAACATCATTTGAGGAAAGTTTATAAAAATCCAAAATTTTTCTTACTGCTCTCCCCGACTCATTCATAAATGTCTGGGGTTTTACTATTATTAAGCCATCTTTCTTTACCATCAAAGCCTCTTTTTTACTATCCAAAGAGAACTCTTCTCTTCGCAGTATTTGATCCAAAAACATAAAGCCCACATTATGTCTAGTTTTCTCATACTCTTCACCTGGATTTCCTAAACCTACAATTATTTTCATCGTAATAAAATTTTAACAAATATTATTCTCACACCCACATATTACAGTAACACAGATTTGATAATCTCCTAACTCTTTTAACTCTCTTTTCTTAGAGGTCATTATTTTCCCATCAATCAACAAAAGGCAGCCTAATTTTCTTAGACAATATCTTTACAGGTATCTAAACACCACCATTACAGAATTAACTCAGCACATATCTAGATAATGTATATAATCAGCTTATGGTAAAGCAAAGCTCACCTTTTTTTTCGATCATCATCCCTGCACTAAATGAAGAGAAATCCCTACCTCTTCTTTTAAAAGATCTCTCAAATCAGACACTACAAGACTTTGAGGTTATTTTGGTCGATGGCCAATCCAAAGACAAAACAGTCGAAAAGGCCAAAAAATTCCAAAAGCTACTTCCTTCTCTCACTATTCTCTCTAGTAAGATAAAAAATGTATCTGTTCAAAGAAACATGGGGGCTGAAGAAGCAAAAGGAATTTGTCTTCTATTTAACGATGCCGACAACAGGCTACCAAAACACTTTCTTGAAGGTGTCAAGTACCAACAAGGTGTAAGGCCAACAGACATGTTTACCACCTGGTGTTTACCAGACTCCAACAAGCGCTCAGACAAAGCCATCGCTACTTATCTCAACCTTTTGACAGAAACAGGCTTTCTCCTTGGTACCCCTGGAGCCCTTGGAGCCATGATAGGTTGTCTCCGCAAACATTTTGGCAAGATTGGTGGCTTCAATCCGGAGGTTGGATTTGCAGAAGACACAGATTTCATCAGACAAGGATACCGAAAGGGTTACTCCTACTCCATTATTCACGAACCACGCTATGTCTACTCACTCAGACGTTTCCGAAAAGTGGGGACATTAAAACTACTTCAAAAATACGCTGTTCTAAACCTAAAATACATTACCAACCAAAAAGTCGACCAAAAAAAAGAGTACCCCATGGGTGGAGAGTACTTAAAAGCCAACAAAACTCAACCAGAATTTTTTGAAAAACTTCAGTCTATCTTTATCAAAAAAGGACCAAAAAAGAAAATAGCAGACAGGATTAGAGCGCTCTTAAGTCTCGAGGAAAGTAACTGAGTAAACCATTAGTTAAGCAAACAGAAACTGTAGTCCGATAAACATCAGATAGACTCCAATCATCACAACGCCCTCCCAGCGCTCCAATTTTCTCTTTGATTTTGTAAACAGCCAAAACAATCCTAATATTACTACCAAAAACACCCCTGAGATACCTCTTTGTATCGACTCGTATAGAATCATTGGTTGAAATATAGCAACTATCCCCAAAACCAAAGTCGAGTTCATCACAACACTCCCCAATAAACTTGGTAGCAGCAAAGTAACTCGTCTCTTCTTTTGAAACGCTAACAAAAGCTCAGGCAAAGTAGTACCAAAAGCAACCAGAATTAATCCCATCCAAAACCAGCTAACTCCCCAGAAAGCCGCTACTCGAATTGTTAATTGAACCAAAAGCCAGGCACTCGAGGCCATAATCAAAAGACCCAAAAGTAAAATAGCGCCCCAGAGCCACTGCTCCCCCTTAACCAACCTTTGCTTTTTCTGGTTCATAATCACCTTCTCGTCAGACACAAACACCGCATATACAAAATAAACAACCAAAAGCAAAAGGCCCTCATTTGCAGAAATAACTCCATCAGTAAGCATAAAGAAAGGTAGTAAAACTAAACCTACCACTATCCATAGATCTCGAGCTAAGTACTCTCCGACTACCGGAATTGACCTATTTACAAAAGCAGCCCCCCCAACAACCAAGCTCAAGTTAGCCATATTAGCACCAATCACCACTCCCAACGCCATCTGAGATTTTCCGTCCAGTGCTGCCGCAAGTCCAACAAACAGTTCAGGTAAAGCTAAAGAAATTCCAAGCAGCAATGAAGACAGGGTTTGTTTTTTTACAGGTAAACGAAAGGCCAACTTTTCTACCACATCCACAATCACACCAGAAGCAAAAACCATAACCAGTAACAAACTAAATCCAGCAATTATGTTCCAAACCATAATTCATTTTAACATCCAAAAAACATATGTTACACTTTCAAACTCAATCCAATTATCTCGTTTCAGGATATACAATAAATAGTCTACCAATTATATATAATTCATAATATGCACGAAATTCTTCAAATGATTCTCGATATGGTCAAAACCCATGGGTCCTTAGCAATGTTTATAGGAGGTATAGTCGAACAGATTATTGTTCCCATACCCTCACCAATTATTACCATGTCTGGAGGAGCTTTTTTAATTAATAATGGCACACCCCTACTTCAAGCTCTTTGGGGAATTATTGCAGAAGTTTCTCTTCCTTACTCGATCGGCGCGATTATTGGCACCAGTCTTATCTTTTTCATCGCCTATTTTGGAGGACAACCACTTATCGACAAATTTGGTAAATACATCGGTATTAAATGGTCACTGATAGAAAAAATTAAAATTGATTTCCAAAAAACAATTAGAGATGAACTCTTTATCCTTATCTCCGTCTCTATCCCTGTCGTTCCCGTTTCATTAATCTCTGCTTTTTGTGGCGGTTTCCGTATCACCCCAGCCAAATTTTACCCCATTATGTTTGTTGCTTTAATAATTAGATCAATCATTTTAGGAATTATTGGCTGGCAAATGGGAGAAGCTTTCACCGGACTAGCAAATGGTCTAGGAAAAATTGAAAGCATACTTACTATCGTTGGAGCTTTCTTAATTCTAGGTTTTCTCTTCATCAAAAGAGAAAAGTGGCTCAAAAAAAATAGTTAGTTTTTAGGGATTTGAAATTCTTGCAATTTCTTTTACTTCTCTCCAGGTTGTTGATTGGTCCGCTGCTTTGTCTTGTCTAAATCTTACTAACCTAGGAAAACGCAAGGCCACACCAGCCGCATGGATAGTACTCTTAGTAATTTCATCAGCCGCCACTTCCACCACAAACTTAGGCTCAACCCACACGTCTGCAATCAAAGACCCTTCAACCAAGTAATTATCTGGTTTCTCCGATAGTTCTATAGTATCCAAACTTTTCCTCAAACTTCGAAACTCGTCATCGGTTAAACCTGTTCCAATCTTAGCCAGAGACACCCATAAATCACTCTTTTTTATTCCTACTAAAAATGCCCCTATTCCAAAACCAGCCCTCTTTCCTCTCCCGTAGTAATACCCCAAAACAACCAAGTCTAAAGTATCAGACAACTTACCACTTACTCCTTCAATCTCCTTAATCTTTACCCAGTTCCAACCCTGTCTTCCAGGAAGATAACCGCCGTCCCATACCTTCATCACTGCACCTTCAAAACCTTCATCAAGATATTTCTGATGAAGACTCATAACCTCCTTGGCGCTATCCACTCTTTCATACTCATCAACAACTCCTACTTCGTTTGAAGACACCGTCTCAGCTAACACCTTTCTTCGTTTAGAATATGGCATATCCAACAAACTAACATTGTCTTTACATAAAATATCAAACAAGAAAAAACGAATCGGAACTGCCTCAGCCGTGTTCGCGATATTGTGTTTTCTTTTTCTGGTCATCGTCACTTGAAAAGGCAATACCTTACCCGTCTCTTTATCATATCCAGCCGCTTCACAGTCCAAAATCACCTGATCCGCTTTTATCCATTTCCCCATATCAAAAAGCTCAGGAAACATCCAACTATTTTCTTCTAAATTCCTCGTGAAAGTTTTTACTTCATTCGTTTGGCGATTAAAATGAATCTGTACTCGTGTTCCATCAAACTTTCTTTCTACAGCCAAGTTTTTCATCTTTTTAACAATCTCATCGTATTCGTTCAAACGCTGGCACAAAGCTGGCACAACTGGAACGCCAACCTGCACTCTTATCTCGCTCAATCCCGCAAACCCTTTTTCTTTTACAACCTTCGCTATATGTCCGGGGTCAGGATATATCTGAAAAACTGAGTCCAATCTTTTTCTCAAAGACTTGTCTCCATTCTCCATTTGAGACAAAGCATCAAAAATTGTTTTCGAAGAAAAACCCAGTCGCAGTCTTCCCACAACCATCCTCGCAATATATTTTCTTTCCAGAACACTCACTTCCAAAAATACTTTTGAAAGTTCATTTACTTTTCTATCTTGGCTACCCTGACCGCTATCTTTAGCAATCGTCAACAAAGACTCATATATCTCTGTCAAGCTATGTCCTACCCATTTTTCATTCATAAACAGAGTTTTTTCCAACAGCAGCCCCAAATCTCCTTTTTGTTTATAGTCTGTTGTAATCTCCTCTATCGACTTATCGGTAGCCATCGCAATGGCCCTTATAACCATTTTTACAGCCATTCCAAACTCTATATTCGCAAAGTCTGGTCCTAACTGTCCCAGCACCAAATAAATCCCTCTATCTGTCTCCGAAACATCCATTTCCTGAATCAAATCAGACAACACATCTGTAATCTCTAATCTCGAAGAAATTTTTTCTAGTTTTTCTAAATACTCGGCGAATTTCTTGAACTGCATACTCACATTGTAACCCACGCCAACCTAGATGATTATCTAAACTTTTTCGACTTCCCCATCACATAAACAGCTCCTTTTGTTTTACCCTTCTTTTTCAAAAGCTTTTTCGACATTAAATCTTTAAGATCGCGCAATATTGTGTCATCAGATACCATCGGAAGCACCAAACGTATCTCTTTTATAGTCATCTCATTCTGGATAGTCATCTCTTCCATAATTTGAATCTGCCTTTCAGTCAACGAAATTGTCCTCCCCATCTCAGACTTAAACAACGGTCTATCTCCAATCAAATTCATAATTTTTACTTTAGTTTTATTTGCAGAATCAGCCATAGACTTCGTCAAAAACTCAAACCAACCAGTCATATCTCCGTTTTCGGAACTCACCATTACAAGATCAATCAAACGTTGTTTATTTTTCAAGATATCTTCTTCATAGGCCCAAAGTTCATTCATACCCAAACCTTCACACGAGGCGGCCAAACCAAAGAAAAACAAACCAGACATTAAATTGTTTTTAACAAACGGTCTTATCCTAATTATTTCAAACAACATTGCCCCAGCTTTTATCAAAGGATGCATATCACCTCTTTTAACTCCCCTAAACCAGATAAACAGGTCCTCCATCTGATAAGACAACTCCACAGAAGGAGTAACTTTTACTTCTTTCATTTCATTAGTCAATCCGCTTCGATACTCACCCAACTCTGTCGAACTTACAACTCTTTCTCCCAAGAGTGAATTCAAAGAGACCAAATCTTTTTCAGAGAAACCTTCCTGCTTAAACTTACTCGAAAGATATGCTGTCTGATTTATTAGCTTATTTGCATTTAACCAGTTCATTGCTTCCTGCATATCTATCTCTTTTGCCACAATACCAGTTCTCAAAGCCACTTCGGTTGGCTTGTCATCTCTACCGGGGTCATCCAATACAATCTTTACAATATCCGCATTACTTAGTTGATTATCATAAAAAGACATCACCGACCAGGCTCTACGAGCCAGACACTCCTGCTTCAAACGAGCCTCCCAATCCGGCTCAAGACTTGCCAGTTCCAGTATCTGAGCCAACCTCACAATCTCTATTAGATTTCCAAGAATTTTGTTGGTCAATATGAATCGCGGGGTAAACACGCTTTTATTTTCGCATCATTTGCGGAAAATCACAACCCTGTTGTTGTCACTACTCGTCCATATGTGGTCGGAACCATGTCCACAAGATCATCTGAGTTAAACATAAAACTATTTGTTTTAGTCAACTCTTCAGCAGCCTTCTTTACTAAAAAAGTAGCCGCACACGCTGCAAACAAGGGATCATCTTTTGCTAAAAATCCCAGGGTCAAACCAGCAATTACATCTCCAACCCCACCCTTCACCAAACCATCACTTCCCCCCTCTACTGTCCAAAGCTCGACACCATTACTTGCAATTGCCACTGCATCCTTAGTCAAAATAACCAATCCATGTTTCTTTGATAAATCAAAGACCTGTTCACATCTCTCATCAAAATCATCTCTCAACTTCTCCCCAAAAAGCATCTCAAACTCTTTCTTGTTTGGAGTGACAACAGAACCCCGAGGGATATCCTTCACCGACACTACCTGAAGAGTACCTCCATCTACCACCCATTTTTTGTCTGGAAATTTTTTAAACAAATTTAGGCTTAAATTTCTAGTTACTTCACCCTCAGAGTCACAAACAAATTTTTGCTCTTTAATATGGCTTCTCATCAATCCAGGTCCAATTAATATAGCGTCAGACTTAGCAATATAACTGTCAACTTGTTCTCTTTCTACCCACACAAAACTCGACAAGCTAGACTTAATTTTCTCTGCAATACCTTTGTCCTCACTTGGACTAGAAAAATAAGTCATGCTAACCAAACGAGAAGCAGCCTTCAAAGAAAGAATCGGGGCACCATGAAACAGACTACTTCCCCCAATTATCACCACCTGACCGGCCAAATACTTATCCCCAGAACTTACCAAGGACCTACTTTTTGCAAACTCACTTATCAAAAACTTCTTCATTTCCATGTCACTAGTATATAAGCAACATGATAAACTTTCCTTATGAAATCATCCAAAGAAAAAAGGAACAAACTTTCTCAAGAAATTGCCATCCAAACTCTCACCTTAGTCTCCTCTTCTCTCGGACTCGTTGCCGCTTTAGCTTGGAACGAAGCCATCAAAGAATACATCAATGTCTACATCAAGCCATTTCTACCCAAAGGCTCAGGAGCCCTTTCTCTTTTAATTTATGCAGTTTTAATTACCGTCATCACCGTTATTGTCGCTATGCAAATGGCAAAAATTAAAAAAAGGCTAGGCTCTTAACTAAGTTCAATTATCTTCGCTTCTAAAAACATCTCCAAATCTTCTAAATTTGCAGTCGTCACAATTACTTGTCTCCCAGTCATTACCCTTAGGACCTCTTGTCTATGTCCTTCATCAAGCTCAGAAAAAATATCGTCAAGCAACAAGGTTGCTTTTTTACTTCCCTTTTCCTCTAAATAATAAATCTCTCCCATTTTCAGCGCTAATACGGCCATTCTCTGCTCTCCTCTAGAACCATAAGTGGACAAAACTCTTGTGCCTTCTTTTACTATCAAATCGTCTTTATGCGGACCCACTAAAGTATAACCAACAGCGACCTCTGCATCAGCATACTGACTTAGTCTACTCTCACTTATTGCACTCATATCATAAACAACTTTCAAACTTCGAAAAAGTTCACTTTTCTCAAACAGCTCATTTATATAGTCCACCAACTCTCGCCGTTTATCCTGAATCACCTGACCATGCTTAATCAAAAGCCCATCCCAATAAGCTAATGAGTATCTGCTTGCTTTTCCTTCACGTATTGCAGTCAAAACTTTATTTCTTCTTCTCAAGGCTTGTTCATAAGTCGACAAACTGTGCTCATACAAACTATCAACTTGAATCATCAATCTGTCCAAAAACTTACGCCTCACATCAGGAGATCCACTAATCAAATCAACATCTTCAGGTCGAAAAAGAACCAAAGGAAACAAACCTAAAATATCCTTTCTATGTTTTGAGACACCATCAATCAAAAATTTCCTTTTGTTTACAGTTTTCCCCATTACCACCCCCCCATTAACAATTATTTCCAAAGACAATTTATCTTTTTTCGACACCTCTATTTCTCCAGACACTCTTCCTAGTTCTTCACCAAAACGGACCATTTCTTCAGTTCTTTTTGCCCTAAAACTCTCACCCACTCCCAACAAATACACCGCCTCAAGAATATTAGTTTTCCCTTTTGCATTTTCACCAGCAATCACCGTGATACCATCAGAAAAACTGACAGTTTTGTTATCATAATTCCGAAAATCAACAAGGGTTATCTCTCGTACCATAGTTATCCTATTCTACAGCTCAAACCTTATCTTGATGAAACAAACCTAAAAACCAATCAATCGGACTAAACTCCAATTTATGCACCACATACTCCTGAACAGTCTTAACTAAAATAATTACTAAAAAAGCAATTAACATCGAACTTACTTTTGTATAGGCATCAGGGAAAATCAACAACAACCAAAACAAAGGTTCAATGTAATTTGGAAAATACATAAGCAAAGTCTCATTTTTTGAAACAGAAAAAAATATCATTCCAACCAACCTCAACAACAAAAAGAAAGCAATCAAAATTTTTACTACTAGCAAATACGGACCACTCAACACATACACCGCTATCAAAATATACCAATAAAAATCCAAATACTTATCTTGAAGTTCATACACCTTCCTCGAAACTCCAAAATAATTCACCAAAGGTTGATAATCAATACAGTCAGTTATTAGTGCGATTACTGCCCCCAGATAAGGGTTCACAAAAACCCACAAAGGCAACACCACTCTTATGACCACGTTAACCGCAATGGCTATTTTTTGAGTACCAGATAACTCGTCATTCTTCATTTGTCTTTTTCAATTACAAATAAGGTTTGTCTTCCATACATTCCATAAAATGCCACACTTGACCACTCCTTTTTATGGATTACTTTCCAACCTTTATTTTTAAAAATCTCTTGCCAGCCACTCGTTGAACGATACTCATGTGGATAAAACTCAAAATTACCCACACTGTCTCTTGCAGATATCATCATTTTTTCAAAAACACTTCTATAAGTATCTTCGATAATAATTACCCTTTTACTCACTCTCATCGTCTCCTCCAATACCTTCAACTGCTTAGGGCAGTGATGCAACACACATATCAACAAACCCACGTCATACTTCTCGTCTTTACTTGGAATATTTTCGCCGTCATAAATGATAGGTTTCAATTCAGGATATAAAGAAGTTTCTGTTACATCAATTCCTTTTACATCAAAATCTTTTATTGAAATGATATGAGCCATCGAACCAGATCCAAGTCCCACATCAAGAATCTTTTTTCCGTTTAAATATTTTTCGAACAACTTCAATCGAGACTTCGCGGTCTTTTCTAAAATTCGCCTACCAAGAACACTTCCAATACTCCCCACAAAACTATCCCTCCTAATTATATCTGTAATCTGTTTAACTGGCATGTCCTTAAATTATATATGCGTTCACCAGCTTCTACTAGGACCAAACAACTCATTTCTGACACCTCGGACAATAAAAACTTCCCCGACCCCCAATCCGCATCTTACGAATCTTTCCACCACACACACTGCATTCTTGTCCATCTTTTTTATAAACCAAAAAATGATCTTGGTATGTCCCTCCCAAACCCTTGCTATCTACATAGTTCGCTGCACTTGCACCACCATATTTTATCCCCTCACCAATTACAAACCGCACAGCACTCCACAACCTTTTCAGTTCTCCCTTCGTTAAACTGCTCGCTCTCCGATCAGGCATCACTTTAGCCAAATAAAGTGCATCGTTTGCATAAATATTACCAACTCCACCAATTTTGTCCTGATCCATCAAAACCAACTTCACACTCTTTTTAGATTTTTCGAAAACACCTTCCAAATACTCACAAGAAAACTCTTTATCAACTACATCAGGAACTGCTTTTCTAAGCTCTTTTTCATATTTTTCCTTTTCAACAATTTTCATCCACCCAAACCGTCTCATATCATTAAAAAACAGCTTACTACCATCCATAAACTCAATTATTACCCTAGTATGCTTACTTGGTAATTTTCCCACCCAATCTGCCGTCGGATGTCCACCAACCACTCTGTCTTCCCCATTGTCAAACACTAACTGACCGGTCATTTTCAAATGAACAATTACTACTCTTTCTTTACCCAAGAAATAGATCTCAATTATCTTTGATTTTCTAAACACCCTCTCAACTTCCCAACCCACCAAATCCTGAGCATTCCCTTCAATACTTTTTTTCGTGAAGACCTCAACTCTTCTTATCACTCTTCCAACTAAAACACTATTTAGTTGTCTTCTAATTGTTTCTACTTCAGGTAACTCTGGCATCAATAAAAATTGTTTTATTTTTCAATTATTTTATCAAGTACTCGGGTCACATTTTTTACAAACTCATCCCTAGAAAATCTTTTTGCATTTTCTACAATTTTTTTTCTATCCCATTTTATTTTATTAAAACGTCTCATTGCCTTTTCAATAGTCTTCTCATCGGTTCCTTTAATCAAAATTCCTGTCTCACCATCAATCACAGACTCTCGAAAGCCACCCCCATCATACGCAATTACTGGTGTCCCAGCTGCCATTGCCTCGACCACAGTTATTCCAAAATCTTCTTCTTTAGCCAAAGCTATAAACCCTCTTGCTTTAGCATATATTTTTCTCAAACTTTCATCATCCACCCTCCCTAGAAGTTCCACCCCTTTTATTCTTTTCAAACTCTTTTCAATCCGAGAAAATCCAACCGCTTCACCCACAATTTTAAGAGAAAAACCTTGTCTTTGTGCCGCTTTTGCAGCCTCCTCCAAACCCTTAGCACCCACAATTCTTGACACAATTAAAAAATAGTCCTCTTTTTCTGTTTCTTTGCTTACTTTTATCAACTCATCTACCTGTACAGGTGGATATACAACCACAGACTCTCTTCTGTAGTACTTCATTACTCTCGACTGAACGTTTTTCGAGTTAACCATCCAAATATCTACCATCTGAGAAGACCAAGAGTCAAAAATTCTTAAAAAATGATTTACTACAACAGCATATACTCGCACTATCCAATACTTCATCAGATTTATACTTGTTTCATAGCCATACAAAAACCTCGGAGGTGTATGACAATAGGCCACAACACTAGTTTTTGGACCAACTTTAAATCCCCTTGCAAAGTAAGAGGAACAAGAAGTGATTACCAGATCATACGAAGACAAATCAATAGAGCCCCAAATTAGTGGAGCCAAAAATCTCAATGGACTGTGAAAATTTGCTTGTTTTATCAACCAACCCCACTTACTTTCAATTATTTTTCTATCTTCAAACTCAAGATCACAGCTCGAACCCCTTACCCTAAAAGCAGTGTATATTGGAGCCGTGGGGTACATATCTGCCAATACACGCAGTACTCTCTCAGCACCCCCAAACTCTTTTATATAATCGTGTACTAGTGCAATTTTCATAAAAAGATCTCTTCCGTTTCTTTTTCCCAAGAATCACGAGGCATTCGTGGAACAAGGCTTCGAAAACCCAACTCTTCAAAAAGCAACAAAGCCTTGGACTTATCATAATTTGTCAACAGACAATCTTCCCAATCAATCTTTAGAGGAGCTTCGTTGTTTATCTCTGCCAACTCATAGCTTTGCATTGCCATCTCTTTATCTGCAATCAATAACTCTCTTACTCTTTTGCTAATCTTGTCACTCTCAATGTTCTCATACACTCCCTTCAAACATCCAAACTCTTGTACTAGCTTTGTAGCTGTTACTTTTCCCACACCTTTCACACCAGGAATATTATCAGAAGAATCTCCCATCAAGCTCTTCAAATCCACTATCTGTTTCGGTTTAAAACCATAAGTTTCCACTACTTTTTCTTCATCAAACACAGTTGCTTGTGAAGCTTTATTTTGCAAAGGTAAATAGACTACAATTTGCTTCCCTTTAATCAATTGAAGTGCATCTCTATCTGCCGTAGCTATTACCACCTGAGTATCAGACTCACTCTCTTCATCAGTCGCCAATCTTGCCAAGGTACCTATCAGATCATCTCCTTCGTATCCCTCAATCCCAAACTGAGGTATGTTCAAAACTTCTACAACTTGCTTTGTTCTTTCAATCTGTGATACCAGCTCATCATCCATAGGACTACGATTAGCCTTGTATTTATCGTACTTCACTTTTCGAAAAGTAGGTCCTTTCAAATCCCAAGTAACTGCAGCATGAGTAGGGCCAAGCTTGCTTAGGATAGTAAGTAACATCGAAGTAAAACCATAAACAGCATTTATCAATTCACCCTTGGGCGTCGAAAGAGGAGGAAAACCATGATATGCCCTATGCAGCA
Source organism: Candidatus Collierbacteria bacterium UBA2277 (assembly GCA_002347045.1). Taxonomy (GTDB): domain Bacteria; phylum Patescibacteriota; class Microgenomatia; order UBA1400; family MFAQ01; genus UBA2277. The sequence continues at coordinate 58,602 of DDWV01000002.1, forward strand.
ATGAATTTCCGTCAATCAATATCAATTTCCTCATTTTTTTATCTCAAAAAATACCTTTGGTAGACCAACCAATTTCTCAAACGCTTCTTGCTCCAAAGTCTCAACTTTCATCAGCCTAACAACAATACTGTCTAATACTTTTCTATTGTCTTTTAGTATTTTTACTGCCGTCAGATATCCTTCATCAACCAGTTTTTTAATTTCTTTATCAACTTTTGCTTGAGTAGCCTCAGACAACCTAATCGAGTCTCCATAAGAAAAGCCCCAACTATTCATCTCAGATCGAAGCCCCATAGACACAGGACCCAAATCACTCATTCCGAAATCAACTACCATTCTCCTAGCCAGCATTGTCGCTCTTTCTATGTCCGATGAGGCTCCTGCTGTCAGTTCATTAAAAACAAGCTTCTCTGCAGCTCGCCCACCCAAAGACATCGCAATCTCATCTTTTAGCTCAGATCTGGTCTGTTGATACTTATCTGTCTTTGGTCTACTCATGGTAAAACCTAGAGCCATTCCTCTTGAGACAATACTCAAACGATGAATCGGATCAGTACCTGGTAACAGGTGTCCCACAAGAGCGTGGCCAGCTTCATGATAAGCTGTCATTTTCTTTTCTAAAACCGACTGGAGTCTCTTTTTCTCGGGCCCCATCTTTACTTTCATGGCCGCCTCTTCAATGTCTTCCATCAAAATTTCTTTTCGATCATCTCTAGCCGCTAAAATTGCAGCTTCATTTAACATATTTTCCAAGTCTGCTCCTGAAAAACCTACAGTTCTTTCAGCCACTTTATCCCAATTCATTTTTTTTCCAAAAGGCTTGCCTCCTCGATGAATCTCAACAATTGCCTTCCTACCGGCAATATCCGGCAGATCCAAATTCACTCGTCTATCAAAGCGCCCTGGTCGAATTAAGGCTGGGTCAAGCACATCAGGTCTATTTGTTGCCGCAATAACAATTACATTGTCTGTTTGCGTAAATCCATCCATCTCAACTAATATCTGGTTAAGTGTTTGCTCTCTCTCATCATGTCCTCCCATACCACCACCCACACCTCTAGTTCTACCAATAGCGTCAACCTCATCAATGAAAATAATAGCCGGTGAGGCTTTCTTTGCTGTATCAAACAGGTCACGCACACGACTTGCGCCTACTCCAACCAACATCTCCATAAACTCACTCCCAGCCATAGAGAAAAAGGGCACTCCTGCTTCACCAGCAACAGCTCTAGCCATCAAAGTTTTTCCTACGCCCGATGGTCCAGTCAAAAGAACTCCCTTTGGTGTTCTTGCACCCAAGTCACAATATTTTTTTGGGTTCTTCAGAAAATCTACTACCTCTTCAAGCTCTTTTTTAGCCTCATCCACACCGGCTACATCTTTAAACTTCACGTTTTGCTTACCCTTTGAAAACAACTTAGCTTTACTTTTACCCATACCAAACATATCTCCTCCTCCGCCTTGTTTGCGCATCAAAAAAAACATTAACACTCCAAACCCCAAGATTGGCAAAACCAAAGACAACACACCCCACACAGCCTTACTAAAGTCCTGAGATGACACTGAAACCTTTATTTTGCCTTCATCTATTCCTGCCTTCTGTAACTGATCCATAAAACTAGAACCTTCCTCTTTTCTTGAGGTACCAATCACCTGTTTGCCTTCTTCGTCTTTTGGATAAACCAAAATCAAGTCATCTCCTTTTATCTCAACCGACTCTACTTTTCCTTCTTTTATCTCAGATATTGCAGAAGACAAAGGCATCTCTATAACCGCTCCCGTTGTACTTAGTAAATATCTAGCGATATATGGAACAAACAAAAACAATATCAAAAACCACACCAAAATTCTTCTCAAATTAAAATTCATTTTAAACTCTACTTTTTTTGTTTGCATATATATTTTATCTCCCTATCTTATCATCGTTCCAAGCACGACACTCTCATCCAAAAATATCAATTTAGGTCCATCCTTATCATCAATCATAATTGTCATCCCCTGACTAATCTCATCTCCCATTTTTTTAGGCTCCATATTTATAATCACAGGCATAATCTTTCCAATCATGTCTTCTGCTGAGTACCACTTTCTTATTCCACTAAAAAGAACTCTTTTACCCAGCTCTTTCCCAAAGTCCATCTCATATCGAATTAGTTTTTCACTCCACTCAGGAGCCGAAGCAGCGACAACTTTACCTGCTCGGATATCGAGTTTGTCAAACTCAGAATAGGTAATTAAGTCTTTCATATTAGAATTTATAATTAATTTTCATTGCCGTCTTTACTGAACTTAGCGTTTCTTCAGTCACAGCCACCCCTTTTATAACACCATCTTTCAAAATCTCATTTACTTTGTCCGGATTACTTTCTAAAGCTAATCTTCGAACTCTCATAGGTTCAAGAAAGTCATTGATTGCAATTATCAATTTTTGCTTTACCTCAACATCCCCTACAGCTCCCTCACGATATCTAACTTTCAAATCCTCGACCTCTTTTCTATTTTTATTAAAAGCATCATGATAAATAAACACCGGATTACCCTCAACCGTTCCTGGGTCTGTTGGCTTAAGCCTGTTTGGATCTGTGTACATACTCATCACTTTCTTTTTTACCTCATCTGCACTATCTGACAAATATATACAGTTTCCCAAACTTTTACTCATTTTTGCTTTTCCATCCAACCCAACCAACCTTGGATAATCTCCAATTAAAGCCTCAGGCTCAACCAAAGTCTCACCATACAAAGAATTAAATTTACGCACTATCTCTCTTGTTTGTTCAATCATTGGAAGCTGATCATCCCCCACAGGAACCAAATCAGCAGCAAAGGCAGCTATATCTGCCGCCTGGGACACTGGATACATCGCGAAACCTGAAGGAACAGACTCTCCAAAACCTTTTAGCTCTATCTCAGTCTTAACAGTCGGATTTCTCAAAACTCTATTCAAACTAACCAAATTCATAAAGAAAACAGTCAGTTCAGCTATGGCGGGTATCCTTGACTGCACCACAATGGTACTTTTCTCTGGGTCAATCCCCGCGGCAACGTAATCGAGAACCAAATCTCTAACTGAATCAGCAACCACCTGAGGATTAGCAAAATTATCCGTCAAAGCCTGAACGTCCGCAATCAAAACATACTGTTCATACTCATCCTGAAGCCGAACCCTATTGGACAAAGAACCCACATAATGTCCCAAATGCAATCGGCCGCTAGGCCTGTCACCAGTTAAAATTCTTTTCTTCATTTTTCAATTTTATCCTAATTTGCTCACCAAAAAGTAGCAAGGGTGGGTATCGAACCCACTACCTGCGGTTTATGAATCCGCCGCTCTAACCATTTGAGCTACCTTGCCAAACATCAATATTATATCAAGACAACTATACGTAAGCTACAAAAATATTTTTATATAACCTAAAAAACATAAAAAATTGATAGTTAGCCTCAATTGTGCTAAACTACGGTTGTTCGTATACTTGCGGGTGGAAGGTGAGTATCTTGCGAGGCTCATAATCTCGCTTAACTAGGGAGCGTGACCCTAGACCCGCAACCAATTATTTCAAAAGTAACCACCACTGCTTCCAGTTTGGAATACTGCTTTCTGTATTTTCTTCTCCATTTTCCATAGTAACCCCTTCTTTAGGCAAAACAGCCACTACTTCTCCAATTTTTTGCATATTAAGCTGTTCCCTAATTAACCTTTCCTTGTATTCATCGGTCATTACTAAGCTCAATTTCTCTTTTAGCTCTGAGTTCTTCATTTCTTCTGCCTCCAACCTCTTTTTTGAGTCTTCAATTCTCAAATAACCTTTTTTCACCTTCGACAAATCTCGAATCATAGAAAAAATCAGTATCCAGGCAATAATCAAAATTATTCCTTTAATCCAACCCTTTTCATCCGCTTTATTGTTATATCTATTTCCTGCTTGCATTTTATAAACCTAGAGTGTTATAATAAGTGACATAAATAATATTGAACCAAAAATATGGAACAAATAGATCAAAATATCTTACAAGCTATTACTGCTTTCAAAAGTCATTTGGCTTCTCAAGGCAGAGCTTCTGCTACCATTTTAGCCTACTCCAAAGACATTGAGCAGTTAGCAAACTTTGTTGCAAAATCAAACAAAACTAATCTCGATCAAGTTACCAAAGCTGATATTGATGCTTTTAAAGAGAGTTTATCCTCAGCAAACTACACCACCAAATCAATTTCTCGCAAGATAAACTCTATCAAATCATTCTTTGGATACGTTCAATCCAAAGGGGCCATCACCGAAAATCCGGCAACTGAAGTCACACACCCTAAATATGACATCAAACCTCCTCGTATTCTAAACAAAATTGAGTATCGCGCACTTCGTGACGCTTGTCGTGAAGACCTTCGTATGGCTGCAATTGTTGAACTCTTACTTCAAACAGGCATGAGAATTTCAGAACTTGCCAACCTAAAAATATCTGATATCGATTCAAACAATAATCAAATTACTATCAAGGCTTACGAATCTCACCCAGAACGAGTCATTCCTTTAAACCAGCCAGTGAAAGAGTCTTTAGCTCGCTACATGGACATCAGACCAAAAAGTGGCAACACCTATGTATTCATCACAAAGACAGGTAATCCTTTTCTCATCAGAAATATCCGTTCAAATCTTGACCGCTATTTCCACATTGCTGGAATCGAAAATGCCAAGGTAAATGATCTGCGTCACACATTTATAGCCCAGCAACTCACTTCAGGCAGTCCTCTTGTTTACATCAGTAAGCTCGTCGGCCACAAAAGACTATCTACTACAGAAAAATATCTTGAGTTCATCTCTGAAAAACCAGCTAAGGACAAGCCAAAGCTCATCGATCTTTAATCGTCACATAAAATTAATTAAAAAAACTAGCCTTTTTTGGCTAGTTTTTTTAATGTCTCCAAGGTAGTCTGCGACAAAAAACCTAAAACCTCTCCCATCTTGTCAACCGAACCTACGGCCATTGCCAACCAGCCAGAAGTTGATTTCCTTGTGTCCTCAATTACTACAAACGCATTTTTGACACCGGTAATCTCCATTTGTTCACCCGTAGCCTCATCTTCAACAAAAATTGTTACCGGATTACCACTTTTGCCTAAATTAATATTTCCAGAAATAACCATCTCGGATGACCATGCCCCTCCATTAACTACATCTCCCAACTCCTCATTAGGAAGAGCCAGCCTCAAAAACTTGTCATTCTTCAACTTCACTTTTGTCTTTCTCTTCATACTTGTGGGCCGACTAGGATTCGAACCTAGGACATCGAAGGTATAAGCTTCGCGCTCTAACCAGCTGAGCTATCGGCCCAATTTCCAATATTCTACCATTTTTTAACCTAAAGTTTACTTCTTTTCTCAATTTCTTCATCCACCTCGGCAACATCTCTTCCATACTTTAATCTAGACAATTCTTTAATCATTCTAGCCACCTCAGGGCTTCCTTGAGCCCTCTCAGCCTTAAGATCTCGACTAACATCCATCGAAAAGGGAGGGACTGGAGAAGAATTAATTATAGTTTTTGTATAAACCATCTGTGCCGGCACATTGGTCAAGTCAGTTTCGTTAAACATTGGGTCAAACTCTTTAGACAAGATAGCGGCATCTTGCATACCGACACGATAAGACATCAATGTACCAACATTTCCAAAAATAGCGTCACGCACCTGTTCGTCTAGTTGACTCACAAACTGATTTGCCAAAATCAAAGAAACCGCATATTTACGAACTTCAGAAAGCATCTGAGCAAAGTCTGGTGTTGCAAAATTTTGAAACTCGTCAACATAAAGATTAAATGGTCTCCTTTGATCTGCTGGAATATCTTGCCTAGACAAAGCAGCAGCCAAAATTTTTGGGATCAAAATCAAACCCAAAAAACTTGCGTCCTCTTCTCCCAAGAGACCCTTGGCTAACTTAAGGAAAACTATCTTGCCCGTATCCATTGCATCACGGAAATTCAACGAACTTTTTGATTGACCAATGATATTTCGTATCATTTTGTTTGTTACGAATCGTCCAAACTTAGAAGAAATATAGTCCAGCGTCTCACTCTTATGAAAATCTGAAGTTTGAGCAATCTGATCCGTCCAGTATCGCCTTACAATAGGATCCTTTACCAGAGGTAGAATTTCCTGAACATATTTCTGGTCAGTCAACACTCTATTAACCTCAATAAAGGTAGAGCCCGGAACAACAGCGACAGTCAACATAGCATTGCGAACAGCGTGTTCAAATCTAGCACCCACCATTCCAGTTCGATGTGGATCAAAAAGCTTGTACATCAAATTTATGATTGACGAAGCCACTTGATACATCTCATCATAACTACTAACCTCCAAAAGATTAAAACCAATCGGCCTTTCCTTATCAGATGGATCGAAAAAGATAACATCTTCAGCTCTCTCAGGAGGAACAAGCTCCATTAATTGTTCAATTCCTTCACCATGAGGCTCCAAGAAACAAAGGCCTTTCCCTGCTCTCATGTCCTGAATAATCATCGATTTTAATAACTCAGTCTTTCCGGTTCCGGTTCTTCCAATTATGTACATATGGCGCATTCTGTCTTGCTCGCTCATATAAATATTTCTTTCCTGACCGCGATACACAGATCTACCCAACCACAGGCCGGAAGGAGGAAAGCCACCGGTTGCCGGAGCAGACTTAGCTGTCAGCCAAAAAATATGCGGTGTGTCCACCAATTTATTTGGAAGATGCCAAATAGAAGCCAGTTCATCACTTGACAACACAGAGTTGTTTCCCCACAAGTTTTGATATCGATAAATAAAGTCCGTCATAAACATCTGTTTAAGTCGAATCTTTTTCCCAGAAAAACTATTCTGGTTCCCCGCAAACTGAGAAAAAGTACTTTTTAAGTTCGAAAGATTCGCTTTTGCCTGCCCTTCACTTGAGGCCACACTTATCATTCTCACGCTAGTTAAAAATCCAACTTTGCTACATTTGCTCGTGATGGCTTCCATCTCTTGAGGATTCATCTTGTACTTTGCTTTTTCAGGACTAGATTCATCTTTTTTTAGTTTTGACACATATCCTTCCCCAGACTTACTCCAGTCAGACTCAGCAGGAGACACTATTATCTGAACTACAGCAGCCTCATTATCAGAAAACTTTGCCATAGAAGCTGTAATTGCAGAAAGCGAATCTACCGGTAAATCTTTATATGTTTTTATTGGCATAAAACTTGGATTTTTCAAAGAAAGCTCTGCAAAGGCTATCGACGCATCCTTGTAAAAAACGTTATATTCATCAACCTGCTTTACCTGAACTCCGGAATATGTCCCTGCAATCATCTTTTCAATTAGCTCAACATTATCTTTATGGCAAGAAACATAAAATCGAATATCTTCTTTTTTACCAACTATCTCCAAAGATATGTGCTGTTGTGACTTAAACTTCTGCCAAAAACCTCCTTTCTTTATTGAAAACAATGACGAAAACATCTGCTCAACTGCATCCACTTTCACTTCATTATCTCTTGGTACAGCAACCTCCATCAAAACAAAATTCATACTCACCTCTTCTCTATTTTTATTTCTAAGCCAGATCACGAAAGCCATCCAACAGACAATCAGTAAGCCAATTACTACAACCAACCCGACAATCAATACTACGAAATACTGAATTATTTCACTAGAATTAATCATTGTGCATTTTCAGGAGGAAGATAAAAAACTCTTCCTGGATACTTTTTAATCATCATTACACACCACTCAGAAAGCCATCTCACGCTATCCTTTACTGTATGACGCAAACCCTCAGACACGTCTTCTTGACCCATAGGTAACACAATTTTATTTTGCCCTTGTACGGCAAACTGAGCCGAAACAATCTTTCCCATGTCATCACTTGGCTGTTTTTGATTTGAAACATTCTGCTGTGAAGGCACACTTACTTTCTGTTGTGTCTCAGCCTGTTTCTCCACCTTCTCAACATAACCAACAGCCTCAACACCTGAAGGTGCTTGTTCTGTAATAACTGGACGTTCAATTTCCTTACCTGGTGCAGGCATACTTTAACTATACCTTAAAAATCTAACCCAGAAACTGCCAAAATTCCTTTGTCGTATGGATGTTTTATCTTTTTCATATAAGTAACAAGATCAGCATATTCATCCAGTTCTTTAATGTGTTTATGACCAGTCAACACCATATGAGTACTTCCTCTGCTCTTAATCAAACTCAATATGTCACCAACCGCAAGTAGTCCATCACTTACCGCCCTAATCACCTCGTCAAGAACCAACAAATCTACTCCCATACCCCCACCCTCCTCATTTTTCATCAAAACCTCTTTTGCAAGCAAAAGGGCCTTCTCAGCCGATTTCTTATGCCCCTCTAGGGTATCTATATCATGAAGTATATTTCCATTAACTATGCTCACCTTTTTCGTATTTCCCAAAAAGAAGCCATCACCCATCCAATACATTTCCAAATCTTTTTTAAACTTTTTCGACATCCCCATCTCCGATAATTTCCACAACGAATTTTTGTACCACGAAATCCATACAACTTTTTTTCTTAACATCAGCATCCGACAAACTACACCAAGAGCCGCACTGGTCTTTCCCTTACCGTTACCCTCAAAAATATATACCAGTCCAGGTTTTTTAGTCATACATATAAAATATATCTCAAAAATAATAAAATATATATAAAACTATAGTGTTTTGCCACTGTCTACTCCAACTAATAATCTGCCTCAAAAAAATGCAGCATAGACACTAAAAAAGGACGGATACTAAGGGATAATATACACACAACCAAGCATTAGCAATGTCAACAAAAGACTGATAGTAAACAAGATTACCTACTAACCATTAAACACTACTACAAAGTCCTTGTCAAATAATTATATATACAATCAGACTATATCATATATGGTCTATTTACATCAGCACTTACTAGCACCACAGTTGTAGCATTTTTGACAACCCTCTTCAAGTGCCAAGGTAGCTTGACCGCACTCAGGACAAAGGTCCCCTCTTTTTATCGACAAAGGCAGTTCCTGTTGAGTGGCCAGCAGCTCTGGTTCGCTTTCATCATCAGAAGCACCGTTTTGCTCACCATTATTAAGATAATCTCTCAGTACTTTTGCCACACCATCAGCCAAACTTCGTACCCGATTAGTGCCAAAACCGACACTGTCGGCCCCCCCAATCCCCGACAACTGCTTCACAACAGCTTCTGCTACAGCTTTAGCCGGAAACAAAGAAGGAACCCTTAAAGACAAAGAGATTAGTCTACCAATAGCTTCAGCGTCCGCCATTACATGAGTACCGGCTTTCCCTACATTGATGAATACCTCAAAAGGATTACCATTCTCATCCGCATTTATAGCAACAAAAGCAGTCCCAACAGGAGTCTCCACTTTATATGTATTACCCTGAAGCTTACTTGGTCGAACCCTCATCGAAATAATTTCTTTTTCCTCTGGCACCTCTTTCACCTCATCTTTTGTTCCCACATTCAATACTTGCCAATCTTTACACCCATCTCGATAAATAGTTATTCCCATGCACCCCAACTCATAGGCCATTAAATATGCCCTAGCAACATCATCAACCAAAGCATCATTGGGTAAATTTATAGTCTTACTCACGGCATTATCAAGATTCTTTTGCCAAGCAGCCTGCATCTTCACATGCCAGTCTGCAGTCACATCATGAGCTGTTACAAAAACCTTCTGCCATTTTTCTGGAACTTCATCAACACCATGTACGCTCCCGCTCTTCGCTACCTGAGAAGCTAACTTTTCACTCCAAAAACCCTCTCTTTCAGCCACCTCTTTAAAGGCTGGATCAGTAAAGTACATCTCTCTATCCAAAGACTCATCCTTCACCATATGCTTATACGCCAAAGCAAACACCGGTTCACAACCTCCACTTGTATTAGCCAAAATACCAATTGTTCCCGTCGGTGCAATTGTAGTTATCGCTGAGTTACGAATTGGACCCCTGTTCTTGTATATGCTTTTACTCCAAAGCGGGAATGATCCTCTTACCAAGGCGAGCTCCTCACTTGCTTCTCTTGCAGCCTCACTTATCGTCTTCATTATCTTTTCAGCTAAACTCAATGCCTTATCTGAGTTATAAGGAATGCCTAATAAATAAAGCATATCCGCCCATCCCCCAACTCCTAAACCTATCCTTCTAATTGACCTTACTGTGTCCCAGATTTGCTTAAGAGGAAAAGGGTTCACCTCAACCACGTCATCCAAAAACCTCACTGCTTCCTTAGCAACGGCTTTCAGTTGATTCCAGTCAACCTCTTGCTTTCCATTCTTTTCTACAACAAAATAATTTAAAAATATACTTCCAAGATTGCATGCGTCAAAAGGATACAAAGGTTGCTCACCGCAAGGATTAGTACTTTCTACCGGCCCAAGAGAAGGGACTGGGTTTGCGGCACTATTATTCACCTGATCAATAAAAATCATCCCAGGATCACCTGATTTCCACGCACAATCACAGATCATATTAAAAATCTTTCGTGCATCTTCCTGAGACACAACTTTTCCCGTATGTGGCTCAATCAAGTCATACTTTGTCCCCTCAGCAACAGCCTTCATAAATTTATCAGTAGCTGCGACAGAAATATTAAAATTTGTTAGTCCTCCATCTAGCTTACAAGTGATAAACTCAGCAACATCAGGGTGGTCTACCTGTAGTATCCCCATGTTTGCACCTCTTCTTGTTCCCCCTTGTTTAATCTGTTGAGTTGCTTCATTGAACACTTTCATAAAACTAATAGGTCCACTAGCAACACCCCTGCTTCTCTTAACCATCGCACCTCTCTGACGAAGCCTGTTAAACGAAAACCCTGTTCCTCCCCCAGATTGGTGAATTATCGCTTGGAACTTAATCGCATCAAAAATTCCCTCAAGAGAGTCTGGCACAGGCAACACAAAACAAGCAGAATACTGCAATCCATTATTTTTTCCAGCATTCATCAAAGTTGGTGAGTTTGGCAAAAATTTTTTACTATTCATTAATCGGTAAAAACTCTTTGCTGTTTCCAAGACATCAGCCTTATCGGACCCCCAACGTGACTCTGCACTCGCAATAGCAAAGGATACTCTCCAAACAAGCTCATCAGGTGTCTCGGTCACTACGCCCTCACTGTCTTTATCTAAATATCTTTCTTCTAAAACTTTTTTAGCCTGATCAGACCACTCACCAGACTTAAGATCCGCAGGCATTTTTGGCTGCTTTCCTACTTTTGAAGAGATCTCTTTTATTACCTCTTCATAAGTCTCACTGATAATTTCTTCGTCTTTTTTCTTCATATTCTGATAAATTGTGGATGATACTGACATACTGTTAATGATTAATAATTAGCCTCTTTGAACCTGCAACAAAATCTTGAAACTCTCGAGCATCTGCAAAATCTAGGTAAACGCTGGCAAATCTCATATACGCCAAATCATCTAATCTCAAGAGTCTAGATAAAACCATTTTTCCTATATCGCTGGACTTAATTTCTACTGTTTTTCTATTCAGCAACTTTGTTTCAATCTCATCAACCAAATTTTCAATGTCAGTGTTATCTACTTTTCGCTTATAACAGGCCTTTTTTATTCCTTTAAGTAATTTCTCTCTGTTATACAGTTCTACTCTCCCGCTCTTCTTAATAACCTTCAAGTCAATATTTACCACTCTTTCATGAGTAGTAAATCGTTTTCCACATTTCTTACACTCTCGTCGTCGACGAATACCTGCCTCACCAGGCAATCCTCGACTTTCAAGAACAGATGTGTCTTCGTTGTTACAATAAGGACAATTCATATTACACAATATTTAGTGTTGCTTATCATCATGAAACACTACCCGTAGCAAATCAACTATCACTTACAACATCACAAAACATCACCGAACCTAATCTCCGCAGAATCTTCTTCATTTATGTCAGAGCCGCTACATTCATTATCACCCGAGCTATAATTGACCCAATCACGTTTCCTGTTCGAACTCGGATCCAAGCATTAATTCCACCACTCGCAAACGACACCATCATTACTCCAAAAATCTCTTTTCCTCCTACTCGATACACAAACAGTAACACTGGCAATCGAATAATTGACACCATCAAACCCACAATAACCAGATTAAACCAGCTTCCTTTTTTGTGTCTCTCCAGAAAACCTGCAACAAACCCGCTAAAAACCAGCTCTTCTGTTATCGCTGTTGCCAAAGCTATTCCCACTAAATCTACACTAAAATAAAAGCCGCTCAAACTTTTATATTTCAAAATCAAAAAATACAAAATTCCTACTCCAAAGCCGGTCACTAGAGATTCTTTCCATTTCTTGCCAAACATCACAACTCTTTTTTCCAATGATATATTCCACCAAAATAGAGGAATTAACCACAAAACAGGTTTAAACCACAACTCTTCAATTACTACAGGAAGTTGAACAAAATAACGAAACAATCCCCAAGATATAAACAAGTACAAATAGTAGTACCAAAGACGTTTCACAACTCCATCGTACCACAGCAGGTATAATGTATTCACTATGGCGCTTACTCGAAAACAATTATTTCGATCGATCGAAAAAAGCTATAAAAAATGTATAAAAACTCGGAAATCTCGAGTCATCTCAATATTATCAATCGTCGTAGTCCTTTCTCTCTTTAGTCTAGTAATTCTCTTCAAAGACGTTCCCAACCCATCAAAACTCACTAAGACTCCGGCCCCAATAAGTACCCAAATATTAGACCGCAACGGCAAACTTTTGTATGAGGTCTACACCGAGTACAAAAGAACTCCTGTCTCCTTCGAAAACATTCCAGACTACGTAAAAAATGGAACTATTGCCATCGAAGACAAAAACTTTTATTTTCATCACGGCGTCGACATCACAGGGATTATCCGTGCCGCCTTCAACACCCTTACAAAAGGAAAGCGTCTCGCAGGAGGCTCGACCATCACCCAACAGCTAGTAAAAAACTCCCTTCTCTCGGACACAAACCGCACCTTATCTCGCAAAATAAAGGAAGCAGCTTTGGCCTTAGTCACGGAGATTATTTACTCAAAAGACCAAATTCTCGAACTCTATCTTAACTACACTCCTTATGGAGGTACAACTTACGGAATCGAGTCAGCTGCAAAAACCTATTTTGGCAAAAGCGCCAAAGATCTCAGTCTTGCCGAATCCGCCCTTCTAGCTGGTCTTCCACAGTCACCAACTACCTACTCCCCTTTTGGTGCACGCCCAGAGCTAGCAACCAAACGTCAACATGAAGTGCTTCGTCGCATGGTTGAAGACAAATATATCTCTCAAGAAGAAGCAGACAATGCAAAAGAAGAAAAGCTCGCTTTCGCAAAGAAAAACATAGTTCTAAACGCACCACACTTCTCACTTCTGGTACGTGATGCATTAGTCCAAAAATATGGAGAGGACAAAGTAAATCTTGGAGGACTTAGAGTAACAACCACACTCGATCTTGATTTACAACAATACTTTGAGGCTTCTCTCTCAGCCGAGATGAGGAAAATAGCAAAGCTAAAAATTAGTAACGGTGCCGCCGTTGTTACCAAACCAAACACAGGAGAAATTATTTCACTTATTGGTTCAAAAGACTACTTTAACGACGATATTGATGGACAGGTCAACATCACCACAGCTTTTCGTCAACCAGGATCATCCATTAAGCCAATCAACTATGCCGTCGGATTACTTAAAGGTTGGCCAACAAGCACTACTTATCTTGACGTTCCAACTTGTTTCAATGTATCAGGCCAAAAACAATACTGTCCCAAAAACTACGACAACACCTTCCGTGGCCCAGTTTCCATGCGACAGTCTCTCGCAAGTTCTCTAAATATCTCTGCCGTAAAACAACTAGCCCTCAACGGTATTGATTCTTTTATCGCCACTGCTTCGGCCATGGGAATATCTACCTGGAAAAATCCCGAAAATTACGGACTGTCCCTTACCCTAGGTGGTGGTGAAGTTACAATGCTAGACATGGCCAAAGCCTTCGGTACCTTTGCAAACCGTGGAGTAACTGTCCCCCTTATCTCAGTCTTAAAAGTTGAAGACTATACCGGAAAAATTCTAGAAGAAGTTGACGCAGAAAAAACTGCAAATGTCGTATCAGTTATGCCAGAAAACTGGACTGAGTTCTGGAAAAGATCAGCTCAAGATCAAGACGAACTAGTTCCTACAGAACCTCGAGTTACACTTCCAGAAGAAGTAACCTTTATTATTTCCGATATTCTTGCTGACAACGGGGCGCGCAGCGCTGCGTTTGGGTCATCAAGTCTACTAGTCGTTCCAGGACGAACAGTATCGGTAAAAACAGGCACAACAAACGATCTCAAAGACAACTGGACTATCGGTTACACTTCCGACTACTTAGCAGTAACCTGGGTAGGCAACAATGACAACACATCAATGAGTTACGTTGCTTCAGGAGTTACAGGAGCCTCACCGATATGGAACAGCATCATGAGAAAGCTACTCAAAGACGTTAAAGACCGACCATTAACTAAACCTGAAAATGTTACCAATTTCCAAGTATGTAATCTCACTGGACTTCTAGCTCAAGAAGAAAATCAATGTGAGTCTCACTCTGAGTACTTTATCACTGGACTTCTTCCATTAGGACAAAGCGCAGTCCCCTTAAAACAGCAAATCTGGGTCAGGCGTTCAGATAAATATCCAGTTTTCCCAGGAGATGAAACCGTCGACAGAGACTTAGAAGAACACATTCTAATATCCGATCCTTTCACTCAAAACTTTTGTTTAGACTGTAACTACCCAATTGACGATAAAGGCAAGATTTCCTGGCCGCAGACAGTCGTCGACTACTCTCAGTTTCAATACAAAAATATTACCCCGCAAAACTTCATAAATACTACTCAAACAAATGCTCCGCAGGATTAGTTTCTTGTTTTATCTACTGGCAGTAATCGTCTCTGCAATTACAGCCTACTACATCTGGCACAGCAATCTTCCACTCGTTAGTCCAATCTCTCTTATCGAAACTCTTATCGGAAACTCACCGGCAATCCGCTCAAAAAAAGCTGTCTATGGTTTCTTTCCCTACTGGAATCTTAAATACGCAGACAATCTGAATATAAAATCCCTCACTCATTTTGCTTATTTTGCTATTGATCTTAATCCAGACGGAACTATCAATAAAAAAACTAAACCCGTTGAAACAGAACCAGGATGGAACAAACTAAACTCAAAAGAAATTCAAAAAATGCTTTATCAATCAAAGTTGCTTGGTCAAAAAACAGTTATTACCATCACTGCCATGGAACCGGAACTCATCGAAACCATCCTTAACACTCCAGAACATAAAGAGGTCGCTGTTTCTTCAATTATGGCAGTTTACAAGGACTATGGTTTCGATGATATAAATATTGATTTTGAATATGTAGCAAAAGGAAATCAAGCTCTCCGAGATAACTTTGTCAGCTTCATTTCAGATCTTCAACTAGCATGTATCTCACAAAAAAGTCACTGCAAAATTGACATTGACATCTTCGCCAGCTCAGCCGAAAACCCTAGGCTTTGGGATCTAAAAAAGCTAGAGCCTGTTACAGACAAATTTATTGTCATGACTTACGATTACTACAGAAAGTCATCGTCTCAAGCCGGACCAGTTGCACCCCTAAGTGGAAAGTGTCAATCAATTTTCACCGAAGACAAAGAGTGCTTAAACGAAGATATTATCACTCACATATCTCAAATCAGTAAAATTATCCCTTCAGAAAAAATCATTCTTGGTATTCCTTTTTATGGTTATCAATGGCAAACGGCTACAACAAACTTCCTTTCAAATACGTACCAAGGAACAGGGTCCCTAGCAACCTATCAAAGGATATTGACACTTTTTCAAGATAAAAACATATCCTCTCTTTCCGCACAATGGTCTGAAAAATCACTTAGTCCATATCTCAGTTTTCTACAAAATGAAAAAATATTCCAGATTCATTTTGAAAACGCTCAATCAATTGAACAAAAAATCAAATTGGTTAACTCGGCCAATCTTGGAGGAATTGCCATTTGGGCACTTGGGTACGAAGGAGCCTCAGACGATCTTTGGATACCCATCAACGCCCTTTTTATCCCCTAGCCTTTTTCACTTCCTAGATTTAGAATATGAATAGACCGTTACCCTGCCCTTTGAACAATACTGCTTTTCTCACATGGCCAAATCAAGAGACTTTAATCAATCAAAGAATTTTTTATATTATCTCGGTATTCCGATATTCAAAGTACTCCTCTGGCTTGTTTTCGTCTTAAGTTTTCTATTTGTTTTTACTTCAAGTCTTTTTTTAAAGGTCCTCTCATGGAAACCTAATCTTTGTTTTCTAAAAATTTCAATTCCCCGTCTTCCAAGAATTTCTTTTCCTCACATTACCCTACCAAAACTCACTATCCCCAAGCCAAATCCCCGTCTTCCAAGAATTTCTTTTCCTCAAGTATCATTCCCAAAACTCCAAACCCCACCCCTTTTAAAAGTCTTTTTTACACTTGGAATACTCATTTCTACTACATTTATATATTTTCAATTTTTTCACAACCTTCCCAATCCTCACACTCTTTCAAATTTCCCATCAAAACTTACCACTCAGGTTTTAGATAGAAATGGAAAGCTACTCTACAAGATCTACAAAGACGAGAATCGTACTCTAGTTACTCTAAACTCTTTACCTGCTCATGTTAAAAACGCTTTTCTCGCCGCCGAAGACAAAGATTTTTATAAACACAATGGTTTTTCAATTTCAGGAGTTTTTCGAGCCTTTTACAAAAATATAGTCAACAGTAAAACTGAGGGTGGATCTACTATTACTCAACAGCTAGTCAAAAACACCCTACTCACAAATGAAAAGACAATTACTCGCAAAGTAAAGGAGCTCATACTTGCCATCGGAGTTGAGTTTACTTTTAGCAAGGATCAAATCTTCGAAATGTATCTTAATCAAGTTGGATTCGGAGGCCCTGCTTATGGTATCCAAGAAGCTTCTATGCAGTACTTCAATGTTGACGCCAAGGATCTAAGCCTCGCTCAAGCAGCTTTTCTTGCTGGTCTCCCCCAAGCTCCCAGTAAATACTCCCCTTTTGGAGATCAGCCAGAACTTGCACTCTCCCGACAAAAGCTAGTCCTCGAACAAATGCTCAAAACAAATACCATCACCGAAAAAGAACTCCAAGACACTCTAAGCCAAAAACTTATTTTCAACTCAGCCAGAATAGAAATTAAAGCTCCTCATTTTGTCATGTTTGTCAAAGACATGCTTACAAAAGAACTTGGTGAAAACATCGTCAATCAAGGCGGATTGATTGTAACCACTACTCTAGATTTAGATCTTCAAGAAAAAGTTCAGCAAATCGTCACCAATGAAGTTAAAGGTCTAAAAAACTATCATGTCACAAACGGCGCTGCTCTAGTCACCAATCCCAAAACGGGAGAGATTCTTGCCATGGTTGGATCAACAGATTACTTCAATCTAAACAATGGCGGGCAAGTAAACATTACACAGGCTCTCAGACAACCAGGATCTTCAATCAAACCCATAAATTACGCCCTCGCTTTTGAAAACGGCTACGGACCAGGATCAGTCATTGAAGATAAACCCTTTTCTTTCAATCTGCCTGGCCAAGCCCCCTGGTCTCCCAAGAACTACGACGGAAAGTTCCATGGTTTCGTTACTCTGCGTCAAGCACTGGGAAGCTCATACAACATTCCATCAGTCATTTTATTATCAAAAAACGGCATACAAAACTTTGCCAATCTTGCATATAAAATGGGTATTTCCTCATGGGAGGACACTAGTCGTTATGGACTATCAATGGCACTCGGCAGTCTTGAAGTTCGCATGACAGACATGGCTGAAGCTTATTCCTCCTTTGCTAATGGAGGAAACGTAATTCCTCTCAAGGCAGTATCAAAAATTGAAAAAGGTGATGGAACAAGAGTCTACGCAGCAAACTGCATTAATCATGTAAAAAATGCTAGCCTCAGCACAACAGTCAATGCAAACGAAGACACCTGCACTCCGCACAAAGCAATTTCATCTTCTACGGCCTATCTCATTACCGACATCTTAAGCGACAATAGCGCCAGGTCTCCAGCTTTCGGGGCAAACTCCATTCTCAATATCAAAAAAGCAAAGGTGGCAGTAAAAACTGGTACCAGCAACGATCTTCGCGATAACTGGACCTTTGGATACACAGACGATTACTTAGTTTCAACCTGGGTTGGCAACAACGACAACTCTCCCATGTCAAGAATTGCATCTGGAATTACCGGGGCCTCTCCAATCTGGGCAAAAATAATCAATCAAATTTTAGAAGACAATCCTCAAACAACTGCCTCAACAGCTCCAGAAAACTTAATTAAAATCGCCATCTGCACCCTCACCGGAACACTAACCTGCGATGGTTGTCCCACAAAATACGAGTATTTTGTAAAAGGGACAGAACCACAAACTGCCTGCGATCCCAACAAGATCAAAGAGATTCTCCATCCAACACCTCACCTCTCCAGTGCAAACCAGCCTCAAATTCTATAATACTATTTCTATATAATTTTTCCGTCCTGATTCTTTTTCAACACTTACATCATTATTATTAATTGAACTATCCATTATTACTCTAGATGGCTCATTTCTCTTCCAACCATTCCGTAGCAAATCTCCAATCTTGGGCACAATCCAAAAACCCAAAGTAGCAACCAACACAATAACAAAAGTCCAAAACACTACTTTTCTTTCCGCAACTCTCTCCTCTTTTGATTTACGCTTCTTTACCTTTTTCCGAGCAACAGATCCATCACCTACGTTTTCGTCTCCATCACCAGGTATCTCAATATCATTATCTTCATCCATCATATTTATTATTCTACTGTTTCCAGACCTCACTATTTATTAAACAAGAGGGGCAACGACCCTCCAAAACATCATTCATGTTATCAATCACTATCCTTGCCATCGCCAATCGAGACTCAACCGTTGCCGATGCAATATGGGGAGTTAATACAGTATTTGAAAGACTCCTTAACTCTTGTGGAATATTACTTTCATCTTCAAAAACATCTAACCCCGCACCAGCTATCCACCCCTCTTTCAAGGCCTCTATCAGCACTTCTTGGTTCACTATCTCTCCCCTTGCAGTATTAATCAAAATCGCAGATTTTTTCATTAACTTCAACTCCTTCTTATCTATCAAATGTTTTGTTTCACTAGTCAACGGCACAGACAAACTAACCACATCTGACTGCTCTAACAACTGCTCTAACGTATGATACGACACATCATACTCCTCCTCAAACTCTTCATCTCTATGTCTATTAAAGTAAATTACTTTCATCCCCATTGCTTTTGCCATTCTCGCAGTCCAGCGTCCAATTCTACCAAGTCCCACAATGCCAATCTCTTTATTCTTAAGGCCCGTCCCCAACAATAGATCAGGCTCCCATCCTTTGTATTTTCCACTCCTAATAAACCTATCTCCTTCAACAACTCTTCGTAATAAAGCCATCGTCAAAGCAATTACCTCTTCAGCAACAGACTCAGTCAAAACTCCAGGGGTATTTGTTACACACACGCCCCTCTTCGTTGCCTCTTGTATGTCAATATTGTCATAACCCACAGCATAGTTACTTATTACTTTTAAACTAGGTCCGGCAGAGTCCATTACCTCAGCATCAATCCTTTCCGTTAACAACGAAATTATTCCAGTTACCCCCTTAACACCCTCAATTAAATCTTTTCTAGAAATATCTTTCTTTTGCCAAACAACCACTTCATATTTATCCTTTAATCGTCCGAGATACTTTTCCAAAAAAACATGTGTCACAAATATCTTCTTTTTTTCCATACCTTAATTAAAGCACATACAAACTCTCCTCGACTATTTTTAGCTTCTTATTCATCCACTTGCTAATCTCATTTTTATACAAAAGCCCATCTTTTGCGCCTAGCTTTGTTACCACACTACCACCATTTGCTAAGCCCATTTTTAGCACCTCTTCTACACTTTTCCCCGCCAATATACCAGCAACAGCCCCAGAGACAAAAGCATCTCCAGCTCCTGTATCATCAACTGACTTATTTGAAAAAGCCTTCATTTTTATCCATCTTCCTTTATCCACAACACCCGCACCGTTTTTCCCATCAGTTATCATTACTAGTCGGCTTCCAGCCTCAAAAAATCTTTTTGCCAAATCTATTTCATTTCCAAAGTTTCCTAACCAAAACTCAGATGCTTCCAATCTATTAAGATTAAACAAATCAAACTTTGGCATCAAGGCCAACATTCTCTCTCTTTCTCTCAGCTCTTTTTTACCTGGATTAATACCAATCCGCACACCATGCTCCATTGCAAAAGCCACTAAATCTTCAAGCAAATCCATCTCACCTCCCAAGCTTGATATTTGGATCCAATCTGCTTTCTTTATCTCATCCCAATCAATTTCTCCTTTTTCTATCTCACCACTTTCTCCACGAAAAGTCACGATCGACCGTCCTCCATCAGTAGCCACCAACACTGCCGAAATACCAGTCTTTCCCTTTGCTCTTTGCAACATCGTCAAATCTACACTCTCTTTATTTAACTGTTCTATCAATATCTCACTCAAATCATCATCTCCTACTCTACTAATCATTTTTACTGCCTCCCCCAGCCGGTGCAGGCCAACAGCCACGTTTGTACCACCACCTCCGCTCACAAGAACACCATTTTCTGCTTCAATTTTTCCTCCCAACATCTGACACATCGCCACACCGCCATCAACTTGATGACTCTTTAATACTTTAAGTCCCTTAGATTTTAATAAAACATCCACCACACAAGCCCCTATCACCACAACTTTATTCATATATTCATTCTAAACTAGAAAAAAGTTCTAACCAAGTTAAATACTCGCCTCATCCTGATAAAATATACCAATGAAACCTTGGCATCGCATCAAACCAAAAGTTGGAAAGGAAATACCTTTTTTAATCCTTATCAGTTTTTTGTCAACATTCGCAACCTCTAGACTTGTTACTTATGTTGTTCCAGATATTTTTCTCAAAGTCAGAGGCGTTCATGTACATCATTTTTCCTACGGAATTATTCTTCTTTCAGTACTTGGATACTTTCTTCTAACACAACCTCGATCTCCAAACGCCAGGCTAAAACTAAGCATTATCTATGGTATTGCCCTAGGACTTGCTTTCGACGAGTTTGCTATGTGGATTCAACTCGAAGACACTTATTACGACCGTACAACCTACGATGCTATTATTTTTATTTCTCTGACTCTTTTGAATATCGTTTACTTTGAAGATTTTTGGAAGAAATGGGGTAACAGACTTGGAAAGCTTTTCAAAAAAATATTTAGCTAACAAGCCTATCTACTTCATACTCAAAGTCATCCATTTTTATCTTTACCACAAACAATGGCTTCACTTTGTTTTTTGACAAAATCTCTCCATTAATTTTTTCAAAACCTTCATTTTTCCTGTCAAATACGTACACATACCCTTCATCAACGCCCATTGACGGATCGTTTACAGCAAAATATGGCTTTCCAGGATAACTCACCACTTCCTTATCAATTTTCAAAAAACACCTATGCCTTCTTTCTGAAATCTCACTTACTCCTCCAAAAATTGCCGTAAACAAAGCCACCAGTGGATTAATAGTCATATACACTGCCATTTCATTTCCACTTTGTTTGACAAAGTCACACCCCTGTTGTGGCTCAACATATCCATCAATTTTCCTTGAACTTCCATGAAAACAATAGCCACTTACAACCAACTTTTCCAACACGTCAAGCGGGTTCGGAAATTTCCAACAACAGTACTCACTCCATTTTTCACAAACTCCACCTTCGTCAACAAAATTATCCATCAATTTAATTTTTTCAAAATATTACTTATATACAATCTCTGCCAATTTTTTTGACACCTCATCTGGGTTTTCATCTTGCCACACGTTTCTTCCAATGGCTATTCCTGCTGCTCCAGCCTGCATTACCCCACCTATCTCTTCCTCCAAGTTGTCCCAATCAGTCTTCTTTCCTCCCTGAGCCAACACACCTGTTTTTCCGGCAGCTCGAACCGACCAAGCAAAACTCTCAGGATCTCCAGTGTATGGTACTTTAACAAAATCAGCGTTCAACTCCAATGCCAACCTTGAGCCATATGCAACCACATCACGATCATTTTCTCTTCCAGCAACTTTTTTGCCCCTAGGGTACATCCAAGCAATCACTATCATTCCAAGACTGTGAGCCTCATCTTCCAGTCTCGAAAACTCTTTCAACATTTGTTCTTCAAACTCACTACCCACATAAATAGTATAACCAACACCAATTGCCCCCAGCTCTGCAGCCTTCTTTACCGTACATAGCTGAAGGGACAATGGTTCTTCAGATTGAAAAGATGTCTTTCCGTTGAGTTTTATGATCAAAGGAATATCAACTTTCCTATCATAGTACCTAGCAGCCAAGCCCTCATGCAAAACTATTCCCGTAAAATCTCCATTTTTCGAGATCTTCATCACATAATTTGGATCTACCGACCTTTCATCAAAATCCACAGGGCCATGCTCAAACCCTTGGTCGTATGCTAAAAGCATTACCTTACCATTTCTTTCAATTCTTTTTGTATCAACCATTTATTTTTATAAAATTATTAATTTCCTTTATCAAAGCATCTTTATTCATTCCATACTTCTCTAGCAGTTCTTTTGCCTCTCCACTCTCACCAAAAGAGTCATGCATTCCCATCCTTACCATTTTAGTCGGCTGATTTTCGGATAAAACTTCAGCTATAGCCCCACCCAAACCTCCATTAATTTGATGTTCTTCAAAAGTAATCACCCTCCCAGTTTTTTTCGCACTTCGCACAACAATCTCAACATCAATTGGTTTAATTGTATGCATATTTATAACCTCTACATCAACCTTTTCTTTAATCTCCTCAGCTGCCAACAAAGCCTCATAAACCAAAGGTCCACATGCAAAAACACTTATATCTGCACCCTTTCGTAGTATCTGTGCTTTTCCGATCTCAAATGGAGTTCCCGCTGTTGTAAAACAGGCAGTTTTTGGTCTAGTTAGCCTCATGTACACAGGACCTCGATGTTCAGCAATTGCCAATGTCGCTTTTTTTGCCTGTTCGTAATCGGCCGGAACTACAACTAACAAGTTAGGCAACACTCGAGTCATCGCAACATCCTCCAAAGCTTGATGTGTTGCCCCATCAGGACCAACACTCAGCCCAGTATGTCCTCCAATTATTTTTACGTTTGCATTAGAATAGCACACAGACACTCGAAGTTGATCCCAACTCCTTCCAGGACTAAACACCGCATAAGAAACTGCAAAAGGCACTTTTCCGGACATTGCCAAACCAGCAGACACTCCCATCATGTTTTGTTCTGCAACTCCTACTTGAACAAACTGTTCAGGGAATGTCTTTTCCAAATCATCCACTTTCATACTTTCACTCAAATCCGCAGTAACAACTACCACATCCTTGTTTTTTTTAGCTAAAAAACTCATCGCTTCCCCAAAACCTTCGCGAGTAGTTTTCATTGAAACGATTTTTAAATCATTAATTAAGTTCATTTTATTTTAATTCCCATAATGCTTTTTCTGCTTCTTCATCAGTTGGCGCTTTTCCATGCCATCGATAATCACTTTGAATAAAACTCACTCCCTTTCCGGGAATCGTTCTCATTATCACCGCCTTCGGTTGATCAGGAAAAAGTTTTCCCTTTTCAAACACCGATAAAATCTCTCCATGATTATTCCCATCAATATCAAAAACTCTCAGTCCAAAAGCAGACAATTTCTCCCTTAATGGTTCTATGGGCATTACTGAAGATAAATTACCGCTTATCTGTATTTCATTTCTATCAATCAAAAACCATAAATTACCCAACTTATATTTTGCGGCGCTCATATATGCCTCCCAAGTTTGCCCCTCTTGCTGTTCAGCATCACTCTCTACACAAATATATTTACACTTTAAGCTATCCATCTTTCCAGCCAACGCCATCCCAACGGCAATACTCACTCCCTGCCCCAAAGGACCGCTTGTATTCTCAACTCCGGGAAGTTGCTTATGACCACTTCCTTTCAATAAGTCCTGCATTACAGGATGTCCCTGCAACCTTGAATCAATTTTCCTCAATGTGCTCAACTCTTCCACAGAAAAAAAATCAGCTAAAGCCAAACTTGCATACCAAACTGGCGCATAGTGTCCACAAGAAAGTATCAGCCTATCCCTCTCATTCCAGCTTGGGTCACTGCTTTTATATTTTAGTACTCCTCCAAAATACAGCGCTGCAAAAAGATCAGCCAATCCCATAGCCCCTGCGGCATGCCCCGATCCAGCCACAGCAAGCATTTTTATTATTTCTACACGAATCTTTCTTGATTTCTCAACCAAATCCTCCATACTTCCATTCTAAACTATCTCAGCTGATAAACGCCTTCTCCCCACTTCCACCATCAATTATCGGCCTCTCATCTTTACTCGAATTTTTATCCTGATCAAACTCCTGCAAGTACTTTAATACCATCTCTGGAGTCGTAGCGATTCTATATACTTTCAAAGCACCAGGTCTAGAACCAATCAACATATTTTTTACCAAAACTTCCATAATAGGAAACCATAAATCACCATAAAGAATCAGTGGTTTATGATGCCCAAAATATAAGTATGCCAATCCCCAAGCCATTCCAAACTCTGAGAGCGTACCTGTTCCTCCATTGAAAATAACGTACGCATCCCCCAGCTCTAAAAGCTTCATTGTTCTATCTACATAATTGTTCATTATCACCTCTCTGTCAGCCTTGTTATTTCCATCCTTCCCCTCAAAATTCTCAATAAACTTTGGATAAAATGTAGCTACGGTTGCAACTCCACCACCTTGATGCGCCCCTTCTGTTGTCGCCCGCATTACACCTGGACCGCCACCATTAACCAACTCCAAACCATTCTCAGCCAACAAACGACTCACCTCAACAGTTTCTCTATACAGAGAACTATCTGGTGGACAATCAGCAAACCCAAAAACAGTTACTGCTCTTATTTTTTTAAATGCCATAATCTATATTACCCCAATTACAAGCTAAACAATACTTCTTAATTTCTCAATTTCTTCTCCAGGACTAATTGAATTAAGAATTTCACTTCCAACAGCAAACTCCATTTTCTCGCCTCCCGCTTTCAAACATTTCTTAATATTTGCTTCATTTAGTCCACCGTCAACCACTATACAAACAAAAGAAGATATCTCTCGCACCTCTTTAATTTTCTCTAAAACTTTTTCATCAAACTCCTGACCTTGAGCTCCAGCCACAACACTCATCAAAAGAACTGCATCCACCATATTTATCCAATCCTCAATCTCTGACACTGGTGTTCCAATATCAATCGCCAATCCAGTACCCAACCCAGCTTCCTCAGACTCAGTTATAAATCTTTGAATATCACTCATTTTCTCAACTTGACCATAGACTGCAGTTACTCCGGCAGTAACACATCGCTCTATCCAGTTAACAGGTTCCTCAACCATCAGATGAACCTCAATATTAGCTTCTGTTTCAATATTTATCAACATTTCAGGAGTTACAGTTTCTATCGCTGCAAACTTTCCATCAATAACGTCTACTTGAATTTTTTCCGTAAAACCCTCAACCTTCTTAATCTCTTCTTCAAGCGAAGAAATGTCCTTAACTAACAATGCTGGTACTATCGTTATCATTAAAATAAACTATCAAGCTTATTAATTCTTCTTTTATATTTTTCTTCGTCTGAAAATTTTTCAGTCAAAAATATATCAATCATCTCGATGATGCTCACCTCATCCAAATACATTGCAGGAACTGCCAAACAGTTAATGTCATCATCGGCTCTTCCCCTTCGAACAGCTTCTTTGTCAAAAGCAAAGCCACAGCGAACTCCCACAAATCGATTAGCTGCAATGCTCATGCCGAAACCATTGCTGCAAAATAAAACTACTCTATCTTTTTTACCTTCAGACTCAAGAACCGCCTTTTTTGCATAATCCACAAAGTCATCATTTTCTTCCAAAGAACTAGCTCCAATATCAACTACTTCATATCCCTTGTCACCAAGCCATAACTTGATTTTTTCTTTAAGCTCAAAACCACCATGGTCTGTTCCTAGTATTACTCGCATAAATACATCATATCAAATATTTACCTACACTAATCTATTCCTAGCTCAGCTCGCAGTTCTTCACTCATCAGGTCTTTACTCCATGGAGGATCCCAAACAAGTTCAACTGTCAACTCGGTGATCTCAGTAATTTTATTAAGTGAATCACGGACCTTTCTATCAATCAGAGGAGCTAGCGGACAACCGGGAGAGGTTAAAGTCATCTCAATCTCAGCAACCCCATCTTCGTATCTGACATCATATATCAGTCCCAAATCGACAATAGAAACCCCAAGTTCAGGGTCAATAACCCCACTTAAAGCTTCTCGAATCCTTTCTTCTACACTCATCACCTTTCCACTTTAAATCCCGTCTCAATCAGAACAAAAACACCCCAGATAGCAGACGTAAGACCAACCAACATCCATTGAGTGCTTGCAAGCCATAAATCCGTCCCTAAAGCTCCAATAAAAGCTAGTACTACACAAACAATCGACACATAAATTAATGCTTTTCCAGCAGCCAACTTATCTTTACTTCTCATATTTTCACCTCCTCTCTATTTTGGCCAGACTACTTCCCCAGTCTCTGTATTAATAACCTTAATAGCCATATTCGGACATGATTGTGCAGCCAAAAGTTTCTCTTCGTCGCTATTTCCATCCTGATCAATTAAAGATGATTTTCCCTCCTCATCAAGTCTGAAAGTCAACCTTGCCAAGTCCACACAACTACCGGCTCCGATACACTTATCTCTATCAACAACAACTTTATACTTCGTCATCACAGGGTCTTCCATTACTATCAGTTTATCACGCAAATCCTTCATAAAAAATTCGATCCTTTATCGCACCACTCAATAAAGACTGTTTTTCCATACTAGCAATCATTTCCGAATTACCACACAAATACACAAACGCTTCATCCCAATTTATGTTCAATTTTTCTACTACATCCCCAACATGCCCATTTAGACCTGGCCAATCTTCACCAGGCTTTGATATAACAATATAAAAATGGAAATTCTCAAAATCTCTCTGTAATTTTTCTATCTCTTTAATCCAATACAAATCCTCCTCATGTCTCATTCCCCACACAAGATACACTTTCCCTCGGAAAAACTTCTTAGTCAGCAAATCTTCTATCATTGGCTTTAAGGGTGCTATCCCAGCCCCGGTTCCCACAAAAAGAAGCTCACTCTCTTTTTTACGCATCTCTTCTTTCACTCCAAACTTTCCCAAAAAGCCTAACACTTCTACAAGGTCTCCCACACTAAGACCCAAAACATATTGTGACCCCACACCCATTGGACTTACATCAATCAACAAATCAATACTTTTCTCTCCAGGCAAACTAGTAATAGAATAGGATCGTCTCATGCCATCTTCACTCACCTTTAAACTCACATACTGCCCCGGAACATAATCCACCGTCTCATCAAAACCCACTCGCACTAGCCAGTTACTCCCAGCCAAACAGGCCTTAAAAATCACCTTACCCAGCATTTTTTTTGCTGTCATTACTTAATCATAATTAATTAACTCAAGCCTATCCATGCACCGGCTCCTATCAACACTAACCCCAGAATAAACCTCATCCATTTTGTATATTTATGTTCCCACTCTTTCATCTCAACCACTCTTTTCCCTCCTGACATAAATAACAAAACAACAATCAATGGCAGTATAAACACTGCATTATAAAAGAAAAATAATCCCAGTACCACACCCATTCCCAGTCCAGATCTTGCTATTACAGCTGTTGTTCCAACATAAAGAGGCAACATACAAGGGGAAGAAAAAACGGTAGCCAAAAATCCAATCATGGCAGTTACCGAAAAACTTGCTTTTGCCATCAGTTTTGTAATTTTTTCGAAACCTTTCGTTGACATTTTTAAATGAATTGGCAAACTCGGAAAAAACACATCTTTAATCTGGATTAAACCCGCAACACTCAACAGCGTCCCAACAAGATATTTAAAAACTCCTGCAAGCCACCACCTTTGAAGATAATAGGCAGCTCCATAAAAAATCAGTCCCATAAACAAATATGTTACAAACACACTCCCTATATAAACAAAGCCAATTTTTAATATCCAATTCTTTTCTTTTTCTTTAGAACCAAATACCAATAAATACCCCAAAAAAGTAATCATCATTCCAATTCCACAAGGATTCAATCCATTTGTCAAAGCAGCCACTGTTAACACTGGTATACTAATTTCCATTTATTTCCTTCAATAACTGATTAACTTTTGTCACTACAAAATTCGCAGCCACCGGCTCTCCATTAACATATACCGTCGGTGTTCCCAACAACTTCAAACTATCACCAAGGGCGATGTCCTGCTGTACGACTCTGGTCACTTCAGATGACTTAAGTTTTTCGACAAACTCTGTTTCATCCAAACCCAAACTAATGGCATACTCAGCCAACCTGTCTTCTATTCCTGTTTTAGCCGACCACTCACCCTGTTTCTCAAATAGCAAACTCAGCATCTCAAACCCTTTTCCCATCAGTCTAGCAGACTCAACAGCACTTGCTGTAATAAATGAGTGCTTATGCATACTCAATGGATAATGTCGAAAAACATATCTAACCCCTGCCGTCTCCGCCAAACTTAATGTTAGCTCATGGGCCTGTCTGCATGCCGGACACTCCACGTCAGAGAAGTTCACAACAGTTACCTTCACCTCACCATTTTCTTTTACCAACTTTGCATTCTCCATTAAAAGGCTTTCATCAATTTTCAAAGCAGACTCTCCATTTGCCATTCTAGACAACCCTATAATTACAACCATAACCAGCACAACACTCCCAAACAACACATTCAGTACTAATTTCCAATCATTTGTCATACTCAAGCATTATAGCGAAGTTATAAGTAAACATACTTTAATTTTTTACTGATAATTATTAACATTAGAAAGCCTTTAATAATCCACGATAAGCCAAAGTGGCACACTTCATTCTACCGAGAGTAATCTCTCCTCCCAACAATTTCACCACACCTTCTTCCCCAAAGTCCTCCAAATCGCTCTTTGTCATTCCCACAACAACCTCAGACAACAATGAAGCCCCAGCTGTAGATACTGCACAACCAACCCCCTGCCATTTCATATCGACAATTCTTCCTTCACTCATCCTCACAAAAATCTTAATTATGTCCCCACATGAAGAGTTAGTATCCTCCACCACCTTATCAGCTTCCGCAAGCTCCCCCTGATTCCTAGGATGTTTATAGTGATCAATGATCACTTCTTTGTAATCACTCATTTTATATAAATACTTTTGGCACTTCTAAAATTTTCCTTATCATGTAGTCAATTTCCTCTTTGGTATTATAAAGATAAAAAGTAGCTCTCACCATTGACGTCACTCCAAAAGACTCTACCAAAGGAGCTGCACAGTGTTGTCCACTTCTTACCGCAACTCCATAATTATCAAGTATCTGAGCCGTATCATGAGAGTGCACTCCAATTACATTAAAGGCAACAGCTCCTCCTCGCATCTCATCTTTCGGGCCATAAAGACTCACCACTCCTTCATTTTCTAAACCTTCCATCTTTTCTAATGCATACTCCAACAAACTCTTCTCATGTTTTTGAATCTCATCCATACCAATCCTTTTAAGATAGTTCACCGCTGTCCCCATACCCACGATACCAGCAATGTCTGGAGTGCCAGCCTCAAACTTACTAGGCAAACTAGCCCAGGTAGCTCCGGTTAGCTTCACTTCACCAACCATATCACCCCCAAACAAAAACGGCTTCATTTTATTCAAAATTTCTTTTCTTCCCCAAAGAACACCAACCCCTGTCGGACCACACATCTTGTGTCCAGAAAAAGCCAAAAAATCAATTCCCTGTTTAACCACATCAACACTCATGTGCGGCACCATTTGAGCCCCATCCACAAGTATCACCGACGAAGGTGAAAGTTTCCTAACTGTCTTTAC
The DNA here is from genome assembly GCA_002347045.1 of Candidatus Collierbacteria bacterium UBA2277. GTDB lineage: Bacteria > Patescibacteriota > Microgenomatia > UBA1400 > MFAQ01 > UBA2277. Next base: position 88,744 of record DDWV01000002.1, read on the forward strand.
GGTCTCCTCCACTGGTATTATCGTCCCCAACACATTTGACTGCCCAGTAAAAGCCACCATTTTTACTTTTGAGTCCAATAACTCTTTCCATCCCCCAATAACTACTTTCAATCCATTTTCTTCAAATATTTTTTTCTCACAAGACTCCACCAATCTCCCCTGGCTATCAATTTCTACTACTCTAAGTTCAGCTTCTTTTCTACGACACAGCTCCTGCCAAGGAATCATATTTGAGTGGTGTTCTAGTTTCGTAATGACGACTGCATCTCCTTTGGAAATGTTCTCCTCCCCCCAAGCATAGGCTACCAAGTTAATACTCTCGCTCGTATTTCTAGTAAAGATTACCTCTTCGCTTCTACCTCCAATAAATCCTGCCACATCAGCTCTGGCCTCATCCACCAACCGAGTAGACTCAGCAGACATCTCATATACTCCCCGATGAATATTGGCATTTGTCTCCCGGTAATACCTGTTCATAGCTTCAATTACCGCTTCAGGTTTCTGACTTGTCGCTCCCGAATCAAAATAAACCAAATTGTTTCCGTTAACTTTTCGTTTAAAAATAGGGAACTCCGCTCGAATTTTTTCTACATCAAACATAGTTTATTTTAATTCAATACTATTTATAAATCCTTTAACAATCATTTCTTTTGCTTCCTGACCAATAATCCCTCGTGAGCTCAGATAAAAAAGTTGTTCTTCATCAATTTTTCCAACCGATGCAGAGTGACTCGCTTTCACTTTATTGGCCAAAATTTCCAACTCCGGCTCCGCAGTCGCCCCAGACTGTTTATCCATAAGTAAAATTTTCATAGACAAAAAGCTGTCTGTATCCTGTGCTTGTTTCTCAATTTTTATCAATCCTTTCACCCTTACCCTCGCTCCGTTTTCGACCACACCTCTCACCTCAACTCTCCCATGCGTATTTGCAACTTTATGTGTCATCACCAAATCCAGTTCATACTCTCCCGCTTCTCGCGCATCGATAACTCCAACCCACACAAACTTTTCTCCCTCTTTACTCAATCGAAGTTGTATTTTGTATTTACCTGGCTTATTGATTAAATATTTTTCCATACTCTTTATCCCACACTTCCTTCCATTTCTAACTCCACCAGCCGATTCATCTCAACCGCATACTCCATCGGCACTTCCTTCATCACCGGTTCCAAAAATCCATTGACTACCATAGCCTCAGCTTCATGCTCCGGCAAACCCCGGCTCATAAGATATAGTAGTTGTTCTTCACTTACCCGACTGACCACGGCTTCATGTTCCAAAATCACGTCTTCCTCAGATATCTTGTTCACTGGATAAGTGTCACTTCTACTTTTATCGTCAAGAATTAAGGCATCGCACACCACTTTAGACCGAGCGCCAACAGCTCCTTTATTTATCTGTACCATTCCTCGATAAGTAGCCCTACCACCATTCTTACTTATTGATTTACTGATTATCTGTGAAGTTGTGTTTGGCGCCAAATGAATCATCTTGGCTCCGGTATCTTGGTGTTGGTCTTTTCCTGCCCAGGCAATAGAAAGCATCGAGGCTGTCGCTCCTTCTCCAGCCAATATGCATGATGGGTACTTCATCGTTAAAGCCGACCCCAAATTCCCATCAATCCATCTCATCCCACCCTTCTCTTCTACCCAGGCTCTTTTTGTAACCAAGTTATAAATATTTTTATACCAATTTTGCACGGTAGTGTACGCCACTTTTGCATTCTTCTTCACAATCACTTCAACCACAGCCGCGTGAAGCGAAGCTGAGGAAAATGAAGGGGCGCTACAACCCTCAATATAATGAACGTTTGCCCCTTCTTCGGCAATAATTAAGGTCCGTTCAAACTGCCCGGCACTCTCACTATTGATTCGAAAATAAGCTTGCAAAGGAAGACCTACATCCACGCCGGCAGGTACATAAACAAAAGATCCTCCACTCCACACCGCCGTGTTCAAAGCCGCTAGTTTATTGTCACCCACAGGCACAATCGTTCCAAAATACTTCTTTACAATCTCCGGGTACTGTTTCAAAGCCTCATCCATCGACAAAAAAAGGACTCCCTTTTTGGCGAGTGTTTTCTTCAAAGACCCATACACCACCTCTGAGTCGTACTGACCCTTTACTCCGGCAAGCATTTCTCTCTCTGCTTGAGGCACGCCAATTTTTTCGAAAGTTTCTTTTACGGAAGCGGGGACATCATCCCAAGATTTTTTCTCTGTGACTGCCGGTTTTAAATAATAATAGATATCTTCAAAATGAATCGGTGACATATCTCCACCCCAAGTCGGAACCGGTTTCGACAAGTACACTTTGTATGCTTCCAATCTCTTTTTCAACATCCATTCGGGCTCTTTTTTCATCGCCGATATATCCCGAATCACTTTCTCATCAAGACCTCGTTCACCCTTATATGCATAGGCAATATCGTCACGTCCACTCAATTTATAAGACTCATCAATGCTTACTTCCGGAATAATTTCTTTCTTAGCGTAACGCATTATTCAAATGATTGATATCCTGATTCTTCCAGTCTGTCCACAACTTCACTTCCTCCTTGCTCTACAATTAGCCCATCTTTCATGACAGCTACTTTGTCTGGGGCAAGATAACTCAAGACTCGCTGATAATGTGTAATAACCAAAACGCCCATCTTCATCTCCTTCACCATCTCGGCTACGTTTTTAGCTATCGTTGCCAGAGCGTCAATATCCAAACCGGAGTCTATTTCATCGAGAATTAAAAGTCTTGGTTTCAAAACTCTCATCTGCAGTATCTCCATTTTCTTTTTTTCTCCTCCACTAAAACCCTCATTAAGTCCTCGACTCAACAATTCTCTGTTTATATGAAGTTTTTCGGCTTCCTTTTCCACCGCATTTTTAAGATCCAACGCCGACACAACAATCTCTTTATTTTTTGCTCTCAAGGCCGTCAAAAGCATCTCCCGCACAGTTACTCCAGAAATAGCCACAGGGTACTGGAAGGCCATATAGATGCCTTTATTGGCTCTTTCGTCGGGAGTCATGGTGAGTAGGTTTTCATCCTTAAAAAGGATCTTTCCGGACTCTACTTCATATTTTGGATTTCCAATTATTGCCGAAGCTAAGCTGGACTTTCCGGAACCGTTTGGTCCCATAAGAGCCACCACTTCACCTTCATTTATGGAAAGATCAACTCCTTTGAGAATTTCCTTACCATCAACACTTACCTTTAGGTTATTTATTTTCAACATTTTATTTAACTAAATCCTCCAAAGTATATTTCTCCAGTAATTTATTGATATCTTCAGTAAGTCTTTCCATGAAGCCCACCTGACCACAACCTTCTTCCATTGGACATCCATCACAGACGACCGGTTCCACTTCACCCTCAACTGCTTCAAGGACCTCCCTCACTTGAATTTCTTTTGGTTCGTAATTTAATCCGTATCCACCACCTTTTCCCTCACGGCTATTCAAAATCCCCGCTTCAACCAAAGAAGCAGCAATCTTGCTCATAAAAGCCCTAGGCATTCCCATCTCCGAAAGTTCCTTCAAGCTAACACGACCTTTTCGGCCTCGTAAAGCCAGTACCGAAAGCATAGATAGACCATAGTCGGCCTTTTTTGTAAGTGTAAACATATACTTGGACTATTATACTCCAAGTATAGTCATCATTCAACCTATTTCATCCAAACAGTATAAGCACTTTCTTTTTCATCTATTTGTTCTTTAGTCAACAGAAACACGTCTTCTAACTCCTTGGGCAACTCAATCATCTTTCTTCCTTCAGCAGCAATCTCATCTTTATCAAATTTTTCAACATTGAACCACGAATCTTCCAACAACTCAGTAATCTTTTCTGGAAACAAACAGGTTATCGCTTCAATCATCTCAAAATCTAACTCACTTTCCGAACCCTTAGAAAACTCCCCCCACAGTACTCTTATCTTACTAACTGATTCATCAAAACCCTGATTTTCAATCATATTTTCCATAAATAGATATTACCACATCATTACTTCAGGATATCATTTTTCAATAAAAACTAGAAAAGCCCCATCTGTAACTTCTCTACAGCCGGTTTTTCTTCCGCTGGATACGAAAAATCCACCTCTATCTCTCGTATCTCATTCCAATGATCCTTAAACTTAAGACTCTTATTCTTCAATCCATAGTCATAAACCTTCATTGTTACTTCCACATCCATCTCGCAATATTTCTTCAGGTTAGCCATACTTTCTGGGTCACCTTTACTCCACCACATTACAGCATCCCCTCCTGAAGCAATTTTTCCCTGACCCAAAGTTTCCTTAGCTACAGAGTCCAACTTAACCCTATGTCCAAAAACATCTTTAATAATTTTTAAAACATCAAAATGTTTCAGCTTACTAAAATCTGTCTCACAAACTCCGTTTACTGCCGGTACGTCAAAACCCAAACTGTTATAACCAATTATCCTGTCCGCTCCATCAAACCAACTCCACATTTGATCAAAAAATAACTCCTCTTTACCCACCATAGCCTTGGCGTCGGTGGTCCAAAAGCTTCTCATCTCACCTTTTATTTCATTCAAAGTTGAATCAATTTCTCGTCTATAAGCAGAAACAATCGAAATACCTAAATCAGCTGGATTATTAGTACTAATTTGATCAAAAAACTTTTTTGTCTCAACATCAAAAATTACCTCAACTCTTTTTCCATCACTTGTCATAAGACTGATATTTAATCACCATTTTCCCATTTTTGCATCCTCTTCCGCCCATATCTTCCTAAGAAAAACACTCCAAATCCAATCCCGACAGCCAAAATATAGTACTGCCAAACACCCACAGAAGGCAGTGTCGACTCATCAGGAAGTGACGTAGGAACAGCAGACAAAGTTGCCGAGGCCGTTGCATTAAACCTCAAAGTAAACGTTATCGACTGCGTACCAGATGAAATTACAATCAAACTATCTCCCTGATCCAAACTACTAGGAACAAACTGCCACACTCCACTAGTACTAGCCACCACACTACTTAATAAAGTTTTTATCTTTACTGATACCTGGGCACTTGGAGATGCCGTACCCACAAAAGTAGGCACTCCTCCTGTATAACTCGTCAAGCTATAGTCTGTTCCTAAAGTTGACACTGAACCAATATTCGTCAAAGTTAAATCATACGCTTCCACACAACTCACTCTCAACAAGAAAGTCATACTCAAAAGCATTATCAATCTCAAATATTTTTTCATTTATACCTCTATTTCATCATTTAACAAAGGCAAAGAAACTTCAACCCCCGGTAGTTCTTGTCTCACTTTTTCAGCCAACACCAAACGGGGAAGTTCTTCACCATGAGTCAGAATTACATGAGACAAACCATCCATTTTTCCAAGCCAAGTTAATATCTGACCTTGATCAGCATGAGAACTCATAGTTTTTATTTCCTTAATTCTAGCTTGAATGCTAACCGTATTTCCCCAAATATTTACCTCTTTTATTCCATCTTTTATCGATCTTCCCAAAGTTCCCTCAGCCTGATACCCCACAAAAACTAGCTGTGTTTTTGGACTACCCAAAAAAGAAATTACATGATGAATTACTCTACCTCCGCTCATCATTCCACTCCCAGCAACAATTACTTTTACACCTTTCAAATTCTTTATCTGTCTACTTTTTTCTACCGAGTCACACAGCACCAAATTTGGAAAATCAAAAGGGTCATCAACCTTAGTCTGAGTCTTAAGCTTTCTGCTATAAAGCTCTGGAAAATCTCGAAAAATCTCGGTTGCTTTTATTGCCATCGGACTATCCAAAAATACAGGGGTTTCGTCTGCCATCTTACCTTGTTTTTTAAGTTGATCAAAAATATACAAAATCTCTTGAGATCTTTGTAGAGAAAACGAGGGGATAATTACGGTTCCTTTTTCCTTCTCAGCTTCAGCGATTATCTGAGCCAGGTCCTCAGCTTCATCTCTTGGTTCATGAATCTCATCCCCATAAGTAGACTCGACAACAGAAACATCAGCCTTCTCCACCCAATGTGTAGGACTCAGTAAAGGCTCTGGCGTATTTCCCAAGTCACCACTAAAAGAAATCAATTTACCAGTTTTTATATCCTTAATCAAAACTGAAGCTGACCCCAGAATGTGCCCTGCATCAAGAAATGTAACCTCAAACTCACCTATCATGAATGGCTTCTCATAAGACACCAGGTGAACTTGTTTCATCGTTTTCTCAACATCTTCATCTGTATACAAAACACTCTTCACATCACTTTCTTTAGCTAACTTTGCCGAGTCATAAAGCACAAGCTCGGCCAAAGCCTTCGTCGCTTCTGTCATAAAAATTGGTCCTCTAAACCCATACCGAAGAAGCAAAGGAAGTCTTCCGCAGTGATCAAGGTGAGCATGAGTCAAAACTACTCCCGTTAATTTATCAAAATCTATGGCAGGTTTTGCCTCATTCAAACCCATATCTTCAGTTTTTCCCTGAAACATTCCAAAATCCACCATTAAACCTGTACTCTCACCAGTCAAAAAATAACTTGAACCAGTTACCGTACCCACAGCACCTAAAAATTTTATTTTCACTATTTCAGTGTACCAGAAATCTAGTACTCTCTAGTTCAAATTTGCTATGATAAATACATGAACTGTCCACATTGCAACTCTCCATTATCATTCATAGCCATAGACACCACCGATGGTCAAACCAAATCCATCGATGAATGTCTAAACTGCGGCGGTCATTTTCTTCCCCCATATCTCGCCAATTTTCTCTCAATAGAAACCGCCAAAAATGTTGACTCTGTCCTTCCCAAATCAAAAACAGTTCCCTCGTCTTCTCCCGTATGTCCTAAGTGTGGACAAAACATGTCCAGCATCAAAGATGACTCAGTTCCAGGAAATGTCACTGTTTTTACTTGCCCCAACAACCACGGAGATTTCTTTCCTATTGGTCAGCTTCTTCAGTTCAAAAAAGCTCAACAAGCAAAAATCTATTATCACAAACTCTGGGGTATTCCACTCAAATCAGCCTTTGCTGTCATCATTCCCTTGGTCATAGTCTTTACGGCCATTACTGCTATGCCCACCATTGTAAAACAACTAAGTATAACTCAAGAAACTCGCATCAAAGCTGACGACATTCTTACACCTCCTCTCATCACACCAATATCTAGCACCCAGGTTTTAATTTCTTTTTCTACAAAAAGTCCTGCAAAAGCTCAGGTTCGTTTCACCGAAGGTCTTGATCAAACATTCGCCATCTCTCAGACACCTCAATCAAACCACCTCTTAAACGTAGAAGGCCTCACTTCAGGTACTCTTTACAAATACATCATCACTCTAAACATCAATGAAAAACTGACTACTACAGACGAGTACACTTTCGCCACTCCATAACACAAAACAAGAAAAAGCCGCCCATAATAGGCGGCTTTAAAAAAAATCATTTTACTTTCTCTTTATACAATATGTATCGGCTGGACCTTCCAGCCAAACATACCCCCTCCTTACTCTGAAGTGGGCCGAAATCGTATTTTTTCCAATCGTAACACAATCCCTATCGGGATTAATATCCACTTCAAACTTGGTCCAGTAATAAAACTCACTGGACGGAACTATTTCGTGAGGACCCGGTACCTTCCTCACTTCAATAGTTCCCACATAAGCGTCCTCTAGGTAGGGACCGGTTGTTATCTTTGCCCCGGACGGGGGCTTATGTTCATCAGATGAACAGCCAGCCAAAAACAAAACAACTAACACAAGAAAAAAAAGTTTTTTCATTACTCCTCCTCCTTTGTTGGCAATATCTTAAAGTCCAGTTATACAACTCAAATTATACTATAATTATCCTCAAGTGTCAAGTTATAGGACTATATTACCCTCCTATTTGAAGCTATAATACCCTTGTGTCATCTAAAAGGAAACTTACTCCCTACGAACTAAACCAGCTTTATAAATGGACTCCTCAAGCAGATGTCTCTCAAATAGGAGATAAACCCATCGAGTACGTCACCGGTCACACTGAGTTCTGCGGACTCGACTTTCTAGTAACCCAAGACACTCTCATTCCTCGAATCGAGTCCGAACAAATAGTAACCACAGCTCTTCAGTTTATTGAAGATAAAAATCTTACCCACCCAACCATTGCAGATATCGGTACAGGCTCAGGCTGTCTTGGAGTTTCTCTTGCCTACAAACTATCAAAGATGCGTCTTCCCTACACAATTTATCTCTCAGACATTTCCCTCAAAGCTCTCAAAGTAGCCGACTTAAACGCCCAAAGACTTCTTCACTCTCCCGAAAACATATTTTTTCAAGAGTCAAATCTCCTAGAAAGTTTTCCCAAAATCAAGTTCGACATTATTATAGCCAACCTGCCCTACATTCCCACAAAAAATATCGACAATCTAGACTCATCAGTCCAAGACTATGAACCAAAAAACGCCCTCGATGGTGGACCAAAAGGAAATCTATTCATCAATGCGCTTCTCGACAAACTCCCTACCTTTCTTCACAAAAACGGAATCGCTCTATTCGAGATTGACGACACTCACACCATAGACAGCTTCACTCTTCCCAAGTCACTCAAGACCACAATCACAAATGACTGTTTTAACAAGCCACGCTTCTTATCTGTATCCTATAACTATTGACTTCTTTCCCTTTTGTACTATAATTCGGCTAATAAATACATTACTGGGCACTTTTTAAAAGAAGATATATACCATCTCAAACTCGAAAGGAGGCTGAATGACCTCGTTGTTATTTAACATACTATTGTTCGCTCCATCAGTATTTTGGCTTATTCCCTTAATAAAGGGGGTCATGTTTCAAAGATACGCTAAACAATGCAACACGATCTCCGAAGATTTCTCTGTAAATTACGAGCAACGTCAGAGATTTTCAGAATACGCCTTCAACCTCATGTTGAAAAGCAAAAAATATTATTTATGGTCTTCATTTTTAACTTTTTTCCATTTCGTTATGTTCTTCATGGTAGCAAACATGTCCTTCATCAAATAATATCAATCAACACAGCACCCCACCAACGCGGGGTGTTTTTTTATTAACTGAAACTTCCTACTTGTAATAGCTCTTAATCTGAAACAACACATAAAACGACAGACCAACTCCGATTATCAGACTCCCCAAGGACATTGTTATTAGATAGTAAACGCCCATAATCAAGGAAGAATAAAGCATTAATCTCCAAGACAATATCTTTCTCCTAAACAAGCCCGGCAAAGCCCAAAGCACAAGACCCATACTCACCAAAGAAACCAGCCATGCCGCACCGAAACCATAATAGTACCGATAGCCCATATACCCTACTGAACGAAAGGTTCTCCAAATCCCCATCGTAGCCAACGCCCCTCGCAAACAAAATACCATACTCACCAAAACTACCCAAGGTCCATACTTTACGATTATTTCTTTTAGACTTTTTGGGAGAGAAGGTAATTTTTTAAGAAAGAAGTCCTCGAGACTTTTTTCCCATTGATTAGCGACCACCTCCCTAGCTTTCTTTTTTGCCATACTTCATATTACACTTTTTTACTAAAAATCACCATTTCCACCCAAGAATCATTGACAATTATTACAAATGCTGATTATCATTGATACAATGAAACGAATGAACAAAACCTGGATAATCAGTTTTTCGGTTATCATTCTAGCTCAATCTTTCATCTTCAAAACAAATCAATCAACTCGTTTTCAAATACAAGATAATTATGAAGAATCCGCGACCTTTGCAATTTTCCGCAACTCTCAACTTCCTATTCCACCCAAAACTCAAACCCAAAAAAATTCAAAAATTCTTGGTAGCTCAGATGCTTCCAAAAAAATATATGTCGACCTCACCAATCAAAGACTCTATGCCTATGAGGGAGATAATCTTGTCTACAACTTTCTTGTCTCAACCGGAAAATGGGGCCGAACACCAACGGGAGTTTTCACTGTCTGGGGCAAATATCGCTACATTAAAATGAGTGGAGGCTCAAAACTACTCCATACGTATTATTATCTTCCAAATGTGCCATACACCATGTTTTTTAGCAACAGCCAAGTTGCCCCCTCCAAAGGATTCGCTCTTCATGGCACATACTGGCACGACAACTTTGGACATCCCATGTCACACGGATGTGTTAACATGAAAACTGAAGAGGCCGAAATTATCTACCACTGGTCTGGTCCAGTTATCTCAGAAGGCAAAAACTCAGCGAGAGCATCAAAAACAAACCCTGGTATAGAAATCATAATATATGGAATAACACCTATAGAATAAATTTGATATATTTCAAAACTCAGCAGACTAATAATTAATCTGGTATATAATAATCCACTGCATATGACAAAAACAAAACTATCTCAAATAAAAAAATACTTCTCACAGTACCCTTCCAAAAAGTACTCCAAGGGTGAAATAATCTTCAAGCCGGGAGACAAAATAGACAATGTATTCTTTATTAAGTCAGGTTTCGTCAGGGCATACACCATCACTCCAAAAGGGGAAAACACCATAAATCTCTTCAAACCTCTCTTTATAATGTCGCTTATTCACTCAGTCTCAGATCATAGAAACGACTACTACTTCCAAACCCTCACCCCCGTCGAAGTCTATTATGCTCCCATGGCAGACTTCAAAAAGTTCCTTTCAAACCAAAAAGACCTCAGTTTTACAATTATGGATTTCTTCCTTAGTTCTCTACTCAACTATTTTGTAAATCAAGGGAATATCGTCAATGGTAATGCCCAAAACAAAATTGCTTCTGTCTTTCTACAGTTAACTCACGACTATGGTGACATGAAAAAAGGCAAGCTAGTCGTAAACTTTCCGGCCACACACAGAATTATTGCAAATTTAGTAGGCTTAACTCGCGAAACCACTAGTGTCCAGATTAGTAAACTTCAAAAAACCGGAGTAATTTCAACCAAAAGAACTCAGTTCACCGTCTTGGACCTTCCCAAACTTAAATCTCTCGCTCAAGCCTCAGAGTAATTTCTTAATCTTTTTAATTTCTTTAATGGTTGCCTCCTCACCAGCGTTTATAGCCCCTTTCCCATTGGCAAAATTAAAATCATCCACAAACTTCATTTTTGGTTCGATAACTATATCAGCCATTCTTGCCTCTCTTTTAGCTAAGTTGTAACGCATAGCAAAATAACTGTCTTTTACCACATCAATCGTTGTCCCAAAGAAACTCTTCTTATGATTTTCTCCTAAAAAATACACTCCGTCCAAGTTGACCGCGATTATAATATCTGCCCCCATTTCCTTGGCTACCTCAACAGGCACTGGACTAGAAACACCTCCATCAACCAAAAACTGACCATTTCTCTCAACTGGAGAGTACACAAAGGGAATAGAAATACTTGCTCGAACAGCATCAGCCACACTTCCCCTACGGAAAATAGCCGACTCAGCTGTTTTCATATCTGTAGCCACGGCCGCAAAAGGAATTTTCAAATCATCAAAATTTTTCCCTTCAAAAAGGTTGTTCAGATACTTCAAAGTCTTCTCTCCTTTTATCAAACCTCCTCCCCACGAAGGATCTGCCAATACACGAACCACATCCTTATTTGTTACCCCTCTTGCAAGTTTTTCAATTTCCCCAACTTTTCCCATAGAAGCATACAGTCCCCCAAAAAATGCTCCAGCACTTGACCCTACAATCAGGTCAATCGGAATATCATTCTCAACCAATGCTTTCATCACTCCTATATGCGCCAAACCTCTTGCTCCACCGCTACCCAACACCAGGCCAACTTTTTTCTTTTTCTTAAAAAACCACATTATCCTAATAGTACACCAACCGCATTAGACAATATAAAATAGTACACATGACCTACCCCCAGACAATCATACTAGCCATTATCGAAGGGCTTACCGAGTTTCTACCCATTTCAAGCACCGGACACTTAATTCTTGCACAAAAATTTTTAGGTATCTCTACTTCAGAATTCACCAAGAGCTTTAATATCATTATCCAGTTTTCAGCCATTCTTGCAGTAGTTATGTTATTTTGGAAAAAAATTATTTCCTCCAGTTATCTCTGGAAACAAATCATCATTGCTTTCATTCCCACAGGCATCCTTGGACTAGTTCTCTACAAAATCGTCAAGGGTTATCTACTAGACAGCCCACTTTTAATAGCCGCCTCTCTTTTTATCGGCGGAATAGCTCTTCTTATCATCGATCACCTAACTTTTCTAAGAAAAAACTCCAAAAGCATTAAATCTTTAAAAACAACTAACCTAGTTTCAATCGGACTTTTTCAATCTCTATCAATGATTCCTGGAGTTTCACGGTCGGCCGCTTCAATAGTTGGAGGCATGTTTTCAGGTCTTTCCAAAGCAAAAGCTGTAGAGTTTTCTTTTCTCTTAGCTATACCAACCATGACTGCCACTACAGGCTATGATTTATTTAAAAATGGTTTAACATTTACTCCCCGAGAACTCAGTCTTATCCTCCTAGGATCTATCATCTCCTTCTTCTCAGCTTACCTTGCAATAAAGATGTTTGTGTCCTACGTATCCAAACACAACTTTTCCATCTTCGCATATTACCGCATAATTCTTGCCATTGTCATTTGGGTATCATTAAAATCCTAAAAGACTCTAGTTGTTATTTCTTAAGAGTCGAAATACCAAAAAGTTTGTAAAGAGAACAAAAACCGGTAAAACTGGTCACCACTAAAACACCGCTTACCACAAACAATACTATCTGCAAATATCCCTGTACCACACTGTAAGAATACATTCCCAACAAAACACCCACAACAACTCTCAAAAACCTATCCAAATCACTCTCATTTTGTATCATACATCACAATCTTACCACACAAAGACTTACTTTCTCAGCAGTTTCTTCTTTGCAGCAAACACTTTCTTTTTTGCTTTTTGTACCTCAGCGCTACCTTTTTTGACAGTATTGCTCACAGTCTTCTTCACAGCATCTCTATTCTCTTTTTTTGAAAAAAACATTGCCGCAGCTCCAGCAGCTACACCTACAGCCACAGCTCCAGCAGCACCCAAAATACTTTTATTAACTTTTCTTCTTTTGGCAGATCTTTTCATTTCAACAAACTATTTACTAATAAATTCATTATTACACAAAATCTCCAAAAAGGCACTTTCTTCATTCCCGTTTTTTTACTTACTCTCCTTCATGTATCTTAAAACATACCTATATGCCTCCTCAACAGTCATCTCTGGAAAATCTGGGTGCATATCCACAATATGATTCTTTCCTTCCTTATAAAACTTTGTAACAGCTTCTTCACACCCCCTAGCTTCTACGGTCGACACAAACACGCATCCGGGAACAGGACACTTACACGAGTAACTACTCATATACTTTTACTCCCTTCTTAATGCTGTTAATAACACCATGTTAACATTAATTAGAGCTTTTTTCATAAAAAAGGCTCTCTGTTTTTTACTTTTTAGCAGATCAATATCACAGTTTGCCGAATACTCTTTCCAAAATCAATTTATCAAATAAAATATTTTTCAAACCATCCTCCTGCTAAATCAGCTACTTTCTCCAAAGCCCCTTTTTCCTCGAACAAATGACCCGCTCCTGAAACAATCTCTATTTTTTTTACACAACCCAATTTTGAGTATGCTTTTCTATTTAAATTAATTACTTCTTCGCTATCACTGCTACCCAATATCAGCAAAGTTGGCGCTTCAATTAAATCCAACACTTCCATGGCAAGATCGGGTCTTCCCCCTCTAGACACTACCGCAGATATTCTAGTGCCCCAATAGGCAGCCGCAGACAAAGCCGCAGCTGCACCAGTACTCGAACCAAAATACCCCATTCTTAACTTCTTCAAACTATCATCTTCTCTACACCACCTAGTTACTCCGATCAATCTTTCTGCCAACATCTCAATATCAAACCTAGATTCTCGATTATTCTCTTCTTCATCAGTCAGTAAATCAAATAGAAGTGTGGCAATTTTTCTATCATTAATTTTTTTTGCTACAAACTGATTTCTAGGACTAGATCTACTACTGCCACTTCCATGAGCAAATATTACCAGACCCTTAGCTTCTGGAAACATCTCCAAATCTCCCTTTAAACTCACTTTTCTAATTTCTAAATCAACATTCATCCTGTATAAACTATAACAAATCTTACATATTAAAAACAAGCAACTCTAAACAGAGTTCTCTAAAACAAACCATGCTCATTAAAACAATCAATATACTTCCTATCCATACCGGCAACATGGTTAACCAACCAATCAGACAGCAATACTACCAACTCCAAAGACAATCTCAACTCATCTCTTAGGAAATTTTCTTTTATACCTGACAACTTCTCAATAAATTCTTGATGACTCTTTATGTGCTCTTCAGCCTCAGAATAGCCAAACTCTTTAAAATATTTTTCCTCTGTGTCAAAGTGATACACCACATACTGATCTAGATCATTTAAAATACCTATCAAAGCCTCCTTTGTTTCCATCTTTTCAATAGCCTTTGAAAGTTTACCCATTGTCCAAACGAACTGTTTATGCTGTTCGTCAATCAAAGATATCCCAACACTAAACTTTTCCTCCCAAATTATTGCCATATCTAAATATATCTTATCTAAAAACAAAAAGTCCTATGGTTCCTATAATACCAAGACAAACCAAACAAGGAACTATCACCTCTCTCAACACATCCCTCGTTTTATTTTTCAACCCCAAAACAGCCTCTGCAGCCATAATATCAGCTATAGCCATTGAGTTTCCTATCGCCGCACCAGATATTTCCAAAGCCAGCACCGCAGACACACTCATTCCATAAAGGGTACTTGCCTTAGCCAAAATATTGCCAAATAAAATATTTGACACAGTGATACTTCCCGTCAAAAACGAACCAAAAGCTCCTATGAAGGGAGCCACAAGAGGCAAGGTTGCTTTGTTCAAATACTCCGCCAACACACTTAAAACAGATGGTAAATTCGAAAAATTATTCCCAGAACTCACCATAATCTGAATCATTGTCGACATGGACAAAATAACCAAAAATGGATCAATTGTTCTCTTAATCGCTTTCTTTACACTCATTTGCAAAAGGCCTTTTCTTCCCCAAACAAAAGCGAAGGGAATACCAGCAAATATAAAAATCAACCCAGGATTGAAGAGATTAAAAGACTGAACATATCCCCAAGGGAAGCTAAAACTCACAGAACCCAGAGTCAACTTTCCAATTACCAACAAAACAAATACCACCAAGTAGGGCAGTATTACCTTATACAATGGGACACTCATCTCTTTACTGGCTCGAAAAAATAGACTTCTGCTCACTCTCGGAACAAACAATCCCATCTTTAAAGAAATAACTACCATTACAATTGCCAACAATGAACCAATTACCGAAACAAACTCTTGTCCTAAGCCAACTACTGCAATGGAAGAAATCCAAAACAGAAAACCAGACCATAAAGCAAAAGGAAGAACTTCCAAAAAGTGTTCTTTTCTGTTCTTTTGATTTTTAGCCAATATATAAATCATAAAAACCGGCATTAATATACCAACCCCATTAAACAAAACGGTAAACCATGAAACATTACCAACATTTAATCCTGCAAAGCCCACTCGTATTGGAGTACCCACAGCACCAAAAGCACCCGCACTACTGTTCCCCAAAAGAGAGACTATTACAGCCGTAACCGGTGACAATCCAATGCCCACAAGAACTGGAGCAACCACCGCACCAGGTGTTCCAAAACCAGCCATTCCTTCCAGAAAATTTATCAAAAACCAAGCCAATAAAATCACCTGAACTCGATAGTCTTTAGACACCGACTCCAAATAACGACTAATATTCTCAATCACTTTTATGTCCTTCATAATCTCCAAGAAAAAAACCGCACCCAGCACAATAAGAAAAATATCAAGAGCCACAAAAAACCCTTTAGTGGCAGAGTTCAACATACTTAAAGGGATTATTTTCCAATAGAATTGTTGAATCGCAGCCGTAACAACCAAAGCCACGATAGAAATCTGTGACAAAGTTAGCCTTCTAAACAACAAAAGAACCATAAACAAAACAAAGGGAGCTAAAGCAAACACTAGCAACAAATTAAACATCTATTTAATTCTATTATCTTCTCACCCTTTTCGCCACGGTAATACTATTTCATTGTTATCGGTTATAATATCTTCACAAAAGTGATCCCTCTCGTACCTTCAAATTTATACAAAAGGAGAAAAATGTTTTCCTCAAACTACATTCCTTACAGACCAAGTGACGTAGGCCAGCTGTATCAAGCAAGAACTGATGAATTTATTGAGGTAGGCAAACAATCAAATTTTTCGCCCGCCTCGGATGACAAAATAAAGACACTACTTCTGCTAATCGACATGCAAATCGACTTCATCCACACCGACGGGTCCCTCTGTGTCCCTGGTGCAATAGCTGACACTCGTAGACTTATTGAGTTCATCTACGTCAAAACCGATCAAATCACCAGAATCAACGCAACGTTTGACTCCCATGTACCAACCATGATTTTTTTTCCATCTTGGTGGATTAATCCCAACACCCAAAAAGCACCGCCGCCATTTACTACCATCACCTCTCAGGACATTATCTCCAAAGTATGGACTCCAATATTCGACCCAGGCTGGTCTTACTTTTATGTTCAAGAGCTTGAAAAACAAAACAAAAATCTCATTATCTGGCCATATCACACACTTCAAGGAACAGCAGGTCACCTTCTATCTCCTGCTCTATCAGAAGCAATCGCTTATCACTCATCAGCCAGAAAAACCAATCCTGTCTACATCCAGAAGGGAACCACTCCCCAAACCGAAAATTATGGGATTTTCACTCCAGAAGTTGAATACCAAACTACACCCCGCATTTCTAAAACATCTATCAGTTTACTCAACGACATCTTCTCCTTTGATAGAATCGTCGTTGCCGGACAAGCATCAAGCCACTGCGTTCTTGAAACTCTAAAGCAAGCAGCCACACTATTTCCTCCTCAAATTTTCAGTCGAATCACCCTTCTCACCGACTGCACCAGCCCCGTCCAGCACCCCGACATAGACTTTGAAAAGATAACCACGATCGAACTTGAAAAACTACAAGCCCTCGGACTTAAACAAAATCGAAGTCTAATTCTTTCCCTATAAAACAACATACCCCGACAGCCGTCGGGGTTTTCTTTTTCCAGCTTCTATACAATACCAGAAACAAACAAGCGTTACTTAAATCTCAGACGACTCAGGGTACTTTGCATCACAGGATGCAAATAATACTTCTTATAGCCTCTTTCCTTATATAAAGAAAGTTTCTCTTTTGTCTTATCATACTCAGTCGACGCCTCATCAACCAAAAAACGCTGTGCCCAACGGATGATTTTACTTCCAATTTCATCATTCACCCACCCCCCCCCACTACAATTTTTTCACTTTCGTTTACTATTGATACTGCTCCGCTTGTATGGCCAGGAGTATGGCAAACAACCCAATCACTGTCGAGCAAACGTTCACCTTCCTCAAGCCACTCTCCCAAACACCAATCCACCACTTTTGTTTTCCTAAAAAGCTTTTCAAGTGACGTTTTTTTGATATTAAATATCTTTTTATCAGTTCCATCCTCCTGATGAATTCGGATTACTGGCTTATACTGATACTCTTTTTCTGCAAATTTTTGAAGCAAAGGTGCTCCTCCTGCATGATCATAATGATAATGAGAAAGCACAATCTCCTTTATTGTCTCGCCTGGAAAATACTCTCGCACTGCATCCATCACCAATTCGACATTTTTTGTTCTCCTAATCCAAAATCCTTTTTCAGACCCAATATCAAAAACAATTAGCCCTTTGTCCGTCTTCAATAAATAGCTCCACACTCCAAATTTTGGATATTTTCTAAAAGGAAACCAAAACTTAAGAAGCACTCGAACAGCCTTAATCTCTTCATTGCTGGCTAGTAGTACCTCCCGTACTTTTTTCCTCTTTCCTATCACACGATATTCTAATCCAAAACTGACTTATCTTGCAAACAATCTAAAAAGCCAACCAAACACACTTCCAGTTTGTGTTTCCGCATTTATTGTCTCCGAGAGTGCCATGTTTTGCGCAGTAATTGCTTCAATTGTTTCTTGAACCATAGCTACATCTCCCACATTTACCAATTGATTTTTAAGTTCTGTCAATTGTTCTATTCTCAGCTGATTTTGTTCCATCTGCTTCTCTAAAGACTTTATTGCACCGAAATTTGGTCCAATCAACGATTTTAAAAACCTTCCTCTATTATCAATTTTTTCCACCTGCATTATTATTTGACTCTGTGTATTCTTTTGATCTTGAGCCACCAACCTTACTTGATCACCAATTCCACCCCTCAATGTCTTAGTCTCCAAAAGCTCTTCAACGCTCTTTGAGACTTCGCTCATTTTTTCCAAAGCCTTCTCACTCCTCAAAGGAACACTCACTGCACCCATGCCCAACTCTTCCTGTTCTGTAGTTCTAATCATTAGTTGTGAATCTTCTCCCTGATTCATTGTTTTAGCTTGACTCTTGTTCTGAACAGAAACTCCCGTAACCGCGCGCACATCCACACCTTCAGGAATCACATTTGCACCAGTACCAGCAGACTCGTTTCTTGCTAGACATACAGGGGCAAAAACAGACACAACAATAGCTCCAAAAACAAAATATCCAATCTTTTTATTCATTTCCAAATATTAAATATTAACTAGTACTATTATTATCACGTTTCGGGGTTCTCTGCACAAAAAATGCCCCGCTCAAAAGAACGAGGCACTTTTTACTTGGCAATTTGCTGCTTTATTTTGCCTTTATTTCAATTTTCTTTGGCTGTGATTTTGGTAGCTTTGCAAAGGTAACTTTCATCACACCGTTCTTGCTTGTCGCGCTTGGTTCTATGTTAGGATCAACATCACCAGGCACGGCTACTCTATAAGAAAAAGATTTCGAAGATTTACGATAAAATTTCTTCTTTTTATCTTCCTCTTCTTCTTTTTCCTCTCCTCTTATCCAAAGATATCCATCTTGATAAGTAATTTCAACATCTTTTGGATCAATACCGGGAACAGCCGCCTCAACATAAATATTCTTGTTATCTTCAAAAACCGACAGTCCATTTGAACTCAATGGGGAAGAAAACCAGTCATCATCATCGCTCCAAAGAGAGGGAACTCTCATAGAAGGAAAAGAAAATAGTTTACTTGGTAACAAATCTATCGACATATTACTCACCTCCATTCATAAACTAATTTATATCATTAGCACTAATATAATATGAGTGCCAACTATTGTCAACACCACGCTCCGATACACACTCAATAGTAACATAAAATACATACTTATGCCTAAAAACGTCGATTCGTCATCGCAGTATTCGTAACCTCCACTAAAGTTGCAACAAACTCTCCTATCACGGGCAAACCACCAAGAGTGCTCAAAACAAAACTAAATATTGTCACTAAAACCGTAAACCCTACAGTCACACCAAGCACCCAGCCCGTACCAGCAATGATGCTTTTATAAAAAATTTCCATCGGCTTATCCCTATAATTTACATTCATACTTTCATTCTAGCAAAACAGGAAACATCAATATCGATTATTTCTTTCGAGCACAAACCTTATTTCTCTTGGCTACCATTAACTTTCGAACTCGATCTATACGCCTTCTTTCTATTATTTCAACTAAAACTTGAGCATCATTTTCTGACAAAGGAACACTCCTTTTCAGGACATCGATATACTCATCTAAAGTAATCTCTCCACCAAAAAATTTTCCCGTAGCGACCTCCTCTTCTAGATATGCAGCATTAATTTCTTCCATTTCCTTTTGCTTATCCAACTCATCCGGGATCAATACTTCTTCGATTTTTTCGATCATTGTACCCATATCTTACGGCAACTATTCTTATCATGCAACAATGCTTATCCATACAATCAACTAATAAAGAGCTAAAACAAATATAGATTTATCAACTAAGATAATTTCTTTGTTTCTAGCAATGTTGCGAAAAGAAAAAATGTAGTTCCTATCATTTCCACTCCTTCTTCTATCGCCACAAAGAAAAGGTAAATATTTTTACCATAAGTTGCAGAACCCAAAAGTTCAAAAATCAGCACCAACGCATAACACAGCACCCCCAAAAACATTGGCAATTTTACACTAGTCTTTACATACTTCATTTTTATAAAAAAGAGGCAAAAAACTATTAAGATAATCAATGATAAAGGAAATATCCAGGATAAATTTACTAAGGATTTAATTACTCCATCATTGTTAACGTTTGCTTTGACAAGAGTATTAGCATACTCATGTATTTCAAAATACTCATCAAAAGATAGTCCGATAAAAAATAATCCATAAGAAATATTAGCCAACCACTTTATTCGTGGTTTTTTACTCCCAATGTTAGTTAAAGCCAAATATCCAACTAAAAATGCCGTAACAGTAGAAAAAAAGGCCGCTAAAGTATATTTTTCATCCATATAAAAAATACTCGTATCCATACCAAAAACTCTAACCGAATGAAACAGCAAATGAGATCCAATAATACCCAACGCAAAAACAAAAAATATGAAAAAAATCAACAACTCAGTCTGATCTCGATGTAAATACTTTCTCATTCATAATATTTTAACTCAAATGAACCAAGCCACACAAGGAACACAGTACAAACCCCACACAATAACCCATACCTGGAAGAGACAGTTGAAACGCTAATTTAAAATAGCTTTATCAAACAATTTATTCTTTAAATGTCTATTATAAACAAATTTAAACACCTCAACAACAAAAAACATCGCCACAGACAACCCTATTGCCACCAACCAATATACCCAACCTAACTCTGTCGTCCCAAAAAACCTTCTAATTATGGGGGTGGAAAAAGGAACCGCCTGTAATCCAAATCCTGCCAATACTGCAACAATAAGCCATTTATTCTCAAATGGATGATTTTCCCAAAAAGGAACCATCAATGCTCTCACCGAAAAAACATACGTTAAGGAGTTCAGCCCCAATGTAAGAAACGCCATCGATCGAGCAGTGGCAATATCATTAGTTATTTTATACACAACAATAAAAGACCCTAAGGCTGCAAATCCAGCCACCAAACTAACAAACCCAATCAAAACAACCATCCATTTATTAACCAAACGTTCCTCTGGGTCACGTGGTCTTTCTTTCATAATACCCATCCTTTTTGGATCAATCGTTAATGAAAGATTTGGAAACCCATCAGAAACTAAATTTATCCACAAAATCTGAATTGCTGTAATCGGAAGGGGTAACCCCAAAATAATACCTCCAAACACAACAAATATTTCTGCAAAAGCATCGCTTAACAAATACAAGATAATCTTTCTAATATTCTCAAACATAACTCTCCCTTCCTCAATAGCTCCGACGATGGTAGAAAAATTTGAATCGAGAAGAACCAAATCTGCCGACTCTTTTGCCACATCGGTTGCTTCACCTACCGCAATACCTATATTGGCTTCATGAAGAGCTGGCGCATCATTGACACCATCTCCCATCATTGCCACAGTTTCTCCTTGCTCTTTTAGGACCTTAACAATCATTAACTTCTGGTCAGGGGTTGTACGCGCAAACAGACGAACAGTTTTTACTTTCTGTGATAACTCTTTATCAGTAAACTTACTCAGTTCTTCACCAGTAATAATTTGCTCTGACGAAATTGATATTCCCAATTCTGACAACACAAACTCTGATGTTTTGGCATAATCTCCAGTAATGACAACCGTTCGAATACCGGCGTCACCAGCTTGCTCAAGAGCTTCTTTAACACCATAACGAACAGGGTCAGAAAAAACTAAAATACCGACCCACTCCAAATCGTGTTTAGCGTCAGACACATCAAGCTCTTTTTTATTTATCCCAACATCTCTACGAGCAAACCCAATCAACCGTTTCCCTTTCTTAGTCAAATCATCTATTGTAGAAAGAATATCTGACTTCTCTCTTTCTGACAAAGTTGACCATCCAAGCAACAACTCAGGGGCACCATTTACATACAGTCTATTATGATTATCAGACCATTTATGCAAGCTTATAAAAAATCTTTCTTTTGAAGAAAAAGGGATACTGTCAAGCCTTTGATGATCAGTGACAAGGCCTCCATTCAATTTCCGACCCCACTCAAAGGCAGCAATCACAATAGGATCATCCAGATCGTTTGCCAACAAAACCTGTTCTGCCAAATCATTTTTGTTCCCAATAGAATTAACCACCGTCATTTTACCTTGGGTAAGAGTTCCTGTTTTATCAACACAAATCACAGTAACTCCACCAAGAGTTTCAGCTGCGGCTAGCTTTCTAACCAATCCTCGTCGCTTAAGTATCTTTTGCATACCTATCGCAAGTACAACTGTCAAAGAAACAATCAAACCTTCAGGAATACTTGATACCGCCAAAGCAACCGAGGTCGTAAATATTTCCACCAAGCTAAACCGATAAATTATTCCCACCACAAAAACGATTGCAACAAGAATGACGATAATGATTACCAACTGCTTACTAAATTCTTTTAGCTGTCTTTGAAGAGGCGTTTCTTCTTCTACCTCCTGTATCTGGAGGGCAATTTTCCCCATATTAGTATTTGCCCCTATACTCTCAACCTCCATAACTGCCTGTCCAGCGGCGATAGTAGTTCCCATAAATACAGAGTCACCTTTAACTTTCGATACTGATACACTTTCACCTGTCAACATAGATTCATCCAAATACAAACGGTTAGCATTAATCAACTTCCCATCTGCGGGTACTTTTACTCCCTGATTTAAGATCACAATATCCCCAACAACAAGCTGTGAAGTCTCTATTGTTTTTCGTTTGCCCTCCCGGACTACAGTTACAACACTGGCAACAAAGTGTTTCAAAGCATGTAAGGCATTTGTTGACTTTCTTTCTTGGATAAAACCTAATATTGAATTTATGACAACCGCCGCCAAAATAATGATTGTGTCAGGATAATGACCAATAGCCAAAGTAACAAAACCAGCTAACAGCAAAACATAAATAAGAGGATTCTTTAATTGTTGAATAAGTAAAGACAAATTTCCAATAGGTGGTTTTTCTGGAAGAATATTAAGCCCAAACTGAAGTTGTCTATTTTTTACCTCTTGAATCGATAATCCTTTATATTTTGGAAACATGTTTAATACTTTATCCAAAAAAATAAACTCCTATTTAATACTATTTCTGTGAACAAAAAGAGTAAATAAAACCCTAACAAAATCAACCCTTCCAGACGAGAAATTGAATTTTTTGTTCTCGCAAAATAATAAAAGGCAATTAAACCCACGATAAGGAAGAAAAAGCTTATGACATAGCTATTAGCTAAAACCACCGGCTTACCATAGACAAGGGTTAGTATTCCAAGAAGAAAAGTGTTAAAGGCTGCAGACCCTACATAATCACCAAAGGCTACTTGATTGCAACGCATAAAAGCCGATCTAACTACAAGTGATAGCTCTGGCACATTTGTACCTATGGATATTAACAATAAACTAATAAGAAAAGGTGAGATGTTTAGTAAGTTAGAAAAATAAAGAGATTGTTCCACAACATACTTACTAGCAATAAAGATAATTATCACTCCCAAAAGAATTTTCAATAGCTCTTTCGTAACCTTTACTCCTTCTCGATGATTAATTTTTGTCAGTTTACTGGCCAACCCCCTCTTCGACTGAACACTAACAATCAAACATCCAAACAAGACTATTGCAATAATACTATCTATTTTCCCAACCTTACCATCCATAGACAAAATTACAGGCAAAGCTGCTACTACCAAAGAAGCAGGAAGATTAAACCCTTGAAACTCAGGTGTAATACGTATTGAATTACCAACAATAGCCAAAAGAGGTACAACAAGCAAAAATAAAACTATCGAAGCACCAATTAGATTACCGACATAGATTTCAGGATCATTTTCTAAAATAGAGTTAACACCAACCGACAACTCGCCCATTGATGTAAACAGTCCAAGCACCAAAAAAGATATTGTAAAAGAAGACATCCTCAGGGATCTCGAAAGTCTTTCCACAGCTTTTATCGCTATCCCAGAACCAATCCAAATACCAACAAAAGACAATATGTAAATAAAAATGTGTATCGTCATATAAATTTTCTCATTTAATCTTAGCAAATAAAACCACTTACTCCAATTGAAAAACAGCAACAAAACACAACAGCGATTAAAACTTACTTCAAGAAAAATCTTTTTAGAGGCTTAATGGCAAAAATTATCCAACCCAATAAAAATATCCAATAGTTGCTTAACTGGACAAAGTCTCTAAAAGCAGACCAAACCGAAAATAAAAACATAATAAAAAACATAACTGCAAGCTTGGTACAGGCTATGTCCCACATATCTAGCTTTTTAGTCTTTTTGTTTAATTCGTTTATCATATTCTTTTCCCAATCTTTAATAGATATGAAACAGACTCGATTAAGAATAGAAATTATTTATTCCCCAGCCTCATTCCACGAAACGATAATCTTTCCATCTCTTATCAAGTTTAGAACACCACTATTCTCATCATTAGAAAAATTAAGCCTCAAAGAATTACACAATCCATCAACTTGTGTATTAATCAAAGCCCCAATCTTTCTTTGTTCATCAGGGTTTCCTTCTTTAAATAAACCAGCCGCTATTTTATGCAGCTCCATAATAAAAAGGGCTGCTTTTTCTACATCTTTTTCAGCATACTCTAATGATTTTCTCAAACCACCAACTTCAGCCGTAAACGGCTCACTTATATTAAAAATTCCACCAAATTTTTTTTCCATAATAAAATTCTATCATAAAAAAAGACCCAACCAAACCTGACTAAACCAACAACCAAGTCGCCAGTCCCAAAAACACCAAAAAGCCAAGTACATCAGTTGCCGTAGTTATAAATATTGTTGCCGAAGAAGCAGGATCTTTACCCAAGGCCTTCATTACCAGAGGAGTCACGGTTCCAAATAAAGCAGCCACTAAAAGATTCATTGTCATTGCAATAGCTAAAATCAAGCCTATCAGTATCTCTCTATTCAAAAGTCCCACTATCCCAAACACCAACACTCCATTTATCATCCCATTTACCAAAGCGGATCCTAACTCTGCCAGCAGAGGCTTGGTAAAGTTTTTCAAATCTATCTGTTTCAGAGCAATACCTCGCACCATCACGGCAAGTGTTTGAGTGGCGGAGTTTCCACCCATACCGGCAACTATCGGCATATAAACTGCCAGCAAGACAAATTTATCAAGAGTCTCACGAAACAAGCCTACTACAAAAGAGGCAAAAAATGCAGTGACAAGATTCACTAGCAACCATTTATAACGAAAGCGTATCTTCACCGAAGCAGGGTCAAAAACCTCTTCTTCTTTGTTGATACCCGCAAAATCATATAGAGACTTGCTTTCTTGTTCCCTCAACACCTTCAACACGTCATCAGAATAGATAACTCCAACTACGAAGTTATTATCATCCAGCACCACCAATTTATTATGTGGATAACTCCTAAACATATTCAAAACATCCCTATCCGATGTATTGTGCTTTATTGTTCGAATTGGTCTAACATACTCTGAAATCAGTTGGCCTGGGGTAGCAAAACCAAGAGCATATCCTGGAAGGTACCCCATCACACTATCACCTCTCAGCACCAATATCTCTGCACTTCTACCTGTTCTCTTTTCATGTATCCGGAACTTCTCAGCAACATCAAACATCTTGTCATTTATATCAACCTGGATATAGTTTAGAGTCATCAAACCACCAGCACTATTTTTATCAAAACTCAAAAGCAAACTTAGATTTGACTTGATGTTCTCTGACAACTGTTCCAGCAATGACTCACGCTGTCTTTTGTCAAAAAGCTGAAGTATATCTGTGGCATCTACTGGATCCAGCGACTCGAGGAGTTCAATCACTTTTTCCTTTGGCTGCCCCAATAATATCTGATATTTTGTTTTGTTGGACAACTGCAAAAAAACAGCAACCTTAAGATCAGGTGGCACCTCATCATAGTTTTCACGTCTCTTTGACGGATAATAGGTAATTTTATCAACGTAGCGGTCGATCATCTTATTCATATATCTGCTATCAAGTGTACCAACTTCTTCTCCAACAATATAGACTCGCTACAAACACAACCCTCACTCTTTATCTGCTTGTCTTAACATCGATACTACTGTGTCTCTTAAACAGAGTTCTCCCTAGTTTAGTTAATTTTTGAGTTAATCTCTAATTTTTTCTGCCAACCTAGTCAGCTCATGATTATCCGCCAATCCGCAATCATGAGAGGAAATATATCCTTCATAGTGTTCGAAATATTTATCGACATTTGATTTTAACTGCTTCCATGCGGACATATTTGCAGTCCCGTGCATAGGAAAAAGTTTAGAATGAACATGATCTACACCAAAACCCTCAAACATCATCCCTGTTCTACCTACATCCTCAAGCTTTAAATCAAGAAGCTTAGCAACTTTTTTGGTAGCCAAGATCAACTCTGTTAAAACCTTATCAGGTAGATCAAACGCATAACTAGAATAGTGTTCTTTAGTCACAACAACACTAAATGCCGGAGTGTTTGGATAAATAGATAAGAAGGCTATGTGTTTATCATCCTCCCATATCTTATGACAAGGAATTTCTTCCCGAACAATTTTACAGAAAAGACAATCAGCCATTAAGGCAGTATATCAAAAATTAAGAGTTCACTATCTGGATCGTCTTTCGAACTTACTAAAAGTTTCTAATTCTTTATTGCCAACTAAACAACAATCAATTTTAAAACATACTCCTATATACACCACCACAAAAAACACCTTTTCTTTTTATTAATCTCTATCACTTTTTCTTCAGTCAACGCAGGCACAGCTGGAGTAACCAAGGCAACCGGCTTTTCAACAATCTCAAATTTTATTGGAAAAATATTTCTCATTAAAGTACTAGTGTTTAACAAAAAAGGAAAATACTTATAATAAGTAACTCTGTTTGTGGCACTCCCAGTTTTAGCCATCAATATGTTACTCCACTCTCCGGAGACACATCCTGAAACACCTCTAACCTTAAAATAATATCTTGTATTAGATTTCAAATAGTGTACGGTGTGACTCTGCACCCCTTCACTTAATAAAAAGGCTTCTTCACCGTGCTCTTCAGCGTTTTGATTTTCCGAGAAACTTATATAATAACGAAAGGTATTATTTATAGGTGTAAAAAATACAGTTGCTGAATTAAATTTCATATCAATTTGAAAGAGATCAGAAACTCCACTTGGTTTTTCACCTACGCATACTGGAGGCCTGTTTAAAAATGTTTCAACCCGAGAAACCATTACACTCTTATCAACAATTACAATTGTGCCATCCGTTGTATCAATATATTCAGCATCAAGGTTATAAGATGAAATTACAAATGTCACCTCCCCAGAAGAATCCTTAATGTCAACCTTATACTTTGCTTCCCAATTATTACCTCCAGTATTTGTTACTAAAATCTTGCCAAAAGACACTACCTATCTATCTTCTTTGAACGAATAGATGTAAGAGATAAAAAGATAGCAAAAGTAACCTACACCCCACTATTCCAAAATCTTATAGATGCGCACAAAATAAGAATACGGACTAACTTGCTCCCCCGGCAGGGCTCGAACCTGCGACATCCTCCTTACAAGTGCCCCCAACTTTCGCTGAGGCTTGGACTATCTCACTCCCCTTTCAAAAAGAAATAGGGGATCAGGCGTATAGTCTCTGAACCTTCAAGTCGCCTTTGGCGACAGGCTTGGCTGCGGATTACCACGATCTTTCGATCGACAGGCTTCCCGACAATTAACCCGATTTTCCACCTAGAGTTACTTCTAGGCGCTGCAAGTTTACGTATTACAGGGAGGCGCTCATACCAACTGAGCTACAGGGGAATATCAACGAACCTAGCTATTTTATCTCACCAACACCCATATTGGCAAGTTTCAATGTGCCTGCATGAATCCCTCTATGACAATTAGCACATACCAACAAACACTTTTTTGCCTCCTCAACTATTTTCTCCCACCTTCGAGTTAAGCCCCTTTCAGATAATTCAAACTCCTTAGTAGACCCATCAATATGGTGAAAGTCTAACGCAACCAAACATCTAGAATAACCACAAATCTGACACACATCACCCTTAAAATCTACTAACTTCTTTTTTAATCTTAGCCTCCTTATGTTTGTAGCTTTTGACAGATATTCTCTCCTGTCAGCACTTTTTCTTTTATCCACTACAATAATACCGTAAAAAACACGAACATACAAACAGGGATGTCTCTACCTCAACTTACCCAAAACCACATTCAGAAGAGACAACACTACAGCTGCCAACAAAGAAGTCCCAAAATTCTTAACCGCAAATCCAGGCACTATCTCTCCCATCAGCATAATTAATCCTGCATTAATAACAAAAGTAAACAATCCCAAAGTCATAAAGTTCACAGGCAAAGTCAAAAGAATCAAAATCGGCTTCAAAATCACGGACAACACCCCCCAAACCACAGCCACTACACCCAAAGTTTCCCAATTTTCAATTACAAGACCCGGCACAATTCTAGCAGTAATATAAAAACCCAAAGCATTTATTATCAACTGTGTAAGCATATATCCATCATCATACATCTCATTCTTCTTGTCAAATTTCTCCCTTGTCTATCTCTCCACCACTTGTCATAATAACAACCGATGACAGAAAGTCTAAAAGGAATATCAGGGTCCATGTTTGCTGGAAAAACAGAGCTTCTTCTCAAAGAAATCTCCAGAGCCGAGTATGGAGGGAAACAAGTCCAGGTTTTCAAACCAGCCATAGACGACAGATGGGGAACTATAAGTTCCATCAAATCTCACTCCAACGGGGTTCACGAAGCCATTGTCATTCAAAACTCAGTCGATATTCTTGACAATCTTGATCCAAAAACCCAACTAGTTGCCATCGAAGAAATACAATTCTTCGACCCAGAAATTGTCGACGTTGTCCAAGCCCTCCTAGAAGCAGACATTCGCGTCGTCTTTGCCGGACTTTCTCAAGACTTCAGAGGAGAACCCTTTGGCTCAATGCCAGAGCTTCTTTCCCTCTGTGATGAAATAGAAAAACCAACCGCCATCTGCACTGAAAACATAGACGGCATACCTTGCGGTCAGCCAGCCACCAAAACTCAAAGAATCGTAAATGGCCAACCAGCCAACTACAACGATCCCATCGTTTTAATTGGAGCCGAACAAGAATACCAAGCCCGTTGCGTCAAACACCACAAGGTACCAGGGAAACCCAACCCAAAGCTAAAAGCTCATTCTAAATAATCTTGAAGTTTTCTTCTTCTCGATGGATGTCGAAGCTTACGCAATGCCTTGCTCTCAATCTGTCTTATGCGCTCTCGAGTCACCCCAAACACTCTTCCTACTTCTTCCAAAGTCAAAGGCTTGCTTCCATCCAGACCAAATCTCATTCTAAGCACCTTGCTCTCACGCTCCGTCAAACTCGCCAAAGCTTCTTCCAAATTCTCATGCATCAACTGCTTACTTGTAGACTCGTATGGAGTGGCTTGTCTCTCATCAGGAATAAAGTCCCCCAGCATTGAGTCCTCATCATCCCCAATTGGAGTCTCCAAAGAAGTTGTTTTCTGAGCAATTTTCAAAATTTCTCGAACTTTTTCTGGAGAAATCTCCAGCTCTTCAGCGACTTCTTCATCAGTAGGCTCTCTACCAAGATCCTGCATCAGTTTTCTCTGTGTCCTTATTAGTTTGTTTATCGTCTCTACCATGTGTACAGGAATTCGAATTGTTCGAGCTTGATCAGCTATAGAACGGGTAATAGCCTGACGAATCCACCAAGTGGCATAGGTTGAAAACTTAAAGCCCTTAGTCCAATCATATTTTTCTACTGCTCTTATCAACCCCTTATTTCCCTCTTGAATCAAATCCAAAAAACTCATTCCTCTTCCCATATATTTTTTCGCAATTGACACTACCAAACGCAGATTACTTTTAGTCAGCATATCTTTTGCGTGTTTATCACCTCTCTCTACCTTCTGAGCCAAAGAAATTTCTTGCTCACGTTTCAACAAAGGAATCCTACCAATCTCCTTTAAATACATTCTTACTGGATCATTTACTTCAGACACAGTAATTTTTGACAAAGACTCCAACTCTTTTTCAAGTCCACTCGTCGCCTCAATTATCTCTGAGTCCTGACCAGACAAAACACTTTCAAACACGTCAACATCTTCCTTAAACAGCAACTCATAAAGATAATCAAGATCATTAATACATTCTTCAGCAACCGGAAAATACTCCAAAACATCATCCTGTGTCACAAACCCTTGTTCATGGCCTAAATCGAGTATCGCCTTAATTTTTTGTTGAATGGGAAGAGTCCCTTTTTTTTCAGCCATATTAGTCTCCATTAGCTTACCACAAAAGAGCGCAAAATCAACCCAAAAATGCTATCAGCTTGCTTTCTTTTTTATTTAACTCGTTCATTTCACCAAAAATCCTCTCTTCTTCTGCATCATCATTGTCTTTTTTTGCTCTATTCATACTATCCATCAACTCGCTTTTTCTCATTTTTATCACCTCCCTAAGTAAAAGCACCGCAGACTCTTCCACTTCTTTTTCTCCCACTTTATCATTTTCACCTTCTGCCATATACGCTTCTCCTGCAATTTCTTTCAGTTCATCTGGCATCGTCTTCATCATCTCTTCTATGCCAATATTTAAGTTTGTTTTAAAGAGCCAAGAAATTAATTTCCCTTCACCCCCTGGTACAGTTAATCCAGAAAACCAAGGGGACACTACTTCGGAGTCCTTCATCTTCAAAATCAACAAACCAATAAATCTCTTAGCCAGTCGAGCAATTTTCGAATCATTCGGATCTTCACTATTTTCACCAATTTTTTTAAACTCTACTTTTTTTCCACTATAAACTCTTTCCATTTCACTCACCACCACTTTTGTATCGACTCCAAGCTTTTCCGCCAATCTCTTAGACCACACTTCTCGCACTACATTATTTTCAATCTTCGACAAAAAGGGGACTACCTCCTCAGTAATTTTTTTAATGCCTTCTATACTTTTACTATCATTTTTTTCAAAGGCTCTTTCCATTACATACTCATAAATATCTACGGAACTTTCCACCATCTTCTTCCATTTTTCTGGTGAGTTTCGGGCAATTTCATCTGGATCTTTTCCCCCTTTTACCTGAACAACTTTTACACTCAAACCTCTTCTTTCTGCTTGCTCAGTCGACCTTTTCATTGCCACGTTTCCTGCCTCATCCGCATCCATAGACAAGAGAATTTGATCTGCCAGCCGAGCCAATATCTCCACTTGATCTTCGGTCAAAGCAGTTCCCCCAATAGCAACCGTTTCTGTAACTCCTGCACCAAAAGAACTAATACAATCCATCTGCCCTTCAACCAAAACTACCCTCTTTTTTTCGCGAATTGCATTTTTTGCTTGCACAAAACCATAAAGCATTCTGCTCTTGTGATACAAAGGTGTTTCAGGAGAATTCAAATACTTTGGCTCTCCCTCTTTGGCAATAGAGGGCAACACTCTTCCGGTAAACCCAACAACTTTCCCGGAAGAATCTTGCAAAGGAAACATTATTCTTCCTCGAAATTTGTCATACACACCACCTCCCTCTTTCCTGCTCACTAAGCCCACCTTTTCCAAAATATCTATCTTGTATCCTTTTTTCTTAACCAAGTAATTTACAATTCCCTCCCAACTTTGCATCGAGAAACCTAAATTAAAAGTCTCAATTAACTTAGCTGATATATTTCTTTTTGCCAGATACTCTCTTGCCTCCCGACCCGCATTCCCTTCAGTCAACATCCAGTGGTAATATCTGGCAGCCAAATTCATCACCTCCAGCATCTTAGTCCTAGCGTCACCATCCTCCCTCTTTCTACTCACCAATTTCACTCCTGCCTTTTCTGCCAGTCTTTCCAAAGCATCTCGAAAATCAATTCCCTCAATCTCCATCAGAAATTTAATTACATCTCCCCCGGCACCACAACCAAAACACTTATACAAACCCATCTCTTCATTCACCATAAAAGATGGTGTCTTCTCAGAATGAAAGGGGCACAGTCCTTTGTGATGTCTGCCAAGCTTCTTCAAAGTCACATAAGCACCAACCACCTCCACAATATCATTCTTTCTCTTTATTTCCTCAACTTGATCTTCCATCTTTGGGTTTTATTAGTATCTCAATTCTTCCTAAATTGTACCTCATTATCCGTCATTCTCACACTCCATCAATCAAACGAGTGGGTCTCTATATGACCAATAATATCTATGCCGGTAAATATTTTTTTACGATAGCAGGAACATCTTTAATATCTACATTTGCTTTCACAATATAATCTTTCGCTCCGAGTCTCTTTCCTTCATCAATGCTCGTATCCTGCTCAAAGTTTGTTAATATCACCACACTAATATCTTTTGTATCAGGATTTTGACGTATCAACTTCAGCACCTCAAACCCGTTCTTAATAGGAAGCAATAGATCAAGCAAAATTAGATCAGGAACTTCTGTTTTTATCATCCTTTCTGCCTCCTCTCCGTCTGTTGCCAAACTAAGCTCATATCCCTCATTTTCCAATGCCAGTTTCAAAGCATTGGCTAACACCACATCGTCCTCCACAATCATCACCTTCTTTTTTTTATCCATTTTTTTGTTTAATTGGTAATTCTACAAAAAAGGTCGTTCCAATGTTTTCCTTTGACACAAACCAAATCTTACCCCCATGCACTTCCACCATACTTTTTGCAAGGTACAAACCCAAACCAGATCCTGGAATAGTCTTCGATACATTGTCCGCTCGGAAAAACTTTTGGAACACCTTGCCTTGCTGGTCCGTTGGAATACCAACACCACTATCCTCTATCGAAATCTGAATAATATCACCTATTTCTTTACACTTAACATTTATTGTACTTCCGGACTTAGAATAGCTTGCCGCATTGTTAAACAAATTCCCAAACACTTGAATCATCTGAAGCATATCCACCTCAAAACTCAACTCATCTGGAATCTCATCTACTCCCACAATCTTAATATTTTTATCTAAAAACAACCTTCCTTGCTCATCTATCGACTGTTGAAGCAAGGTCTTCACGTTTTGATCTGAAATCTCCTCATTCATCTTTCCACTATCAGCCTTCGAAGTTGTCATCAAATCATTTACCAAACCAATCATTCGATTATTACTTTCTCCAATTTTTCTCACATATTCTCGAACTTTATCAATAGGAATTTTTGAAGCATTTTCCTCTAGCAGCTCCACAAACCACTTTATTCCCGTCAATGGAGTACGCAATTGATGACTAGCTAAAGAAACAAAATCAGATTTCATTTTGTTAATCTCACGCTCCTTTGTCACATCTCTTTGTACCCACACAGTTCCTATCAAATTACCGCCAGTATCCAACAATGGAGTTGTCACTCCATCAACCAACACAGACAGGCCATCCTTTCTTGTCAAAACAAGCGTCTCTTTCGGAATAACGACCTTTTTTGAAGAAAAAACACTCCGAATTAAATCTGTTGCCTTTTCATGAGTAGATTCATATGCCAAATCTATTACTTCTTCAATTTTTTTACCCTTAATTTCTCTCTCTTTCAGCCCACAAAGAGTCTCCATTGCTCTATTCGCCAAAGTAATTCTCTTTTCAGCATCTGTCACAAACACAGCATCTCCCATATCTCTCAAGATACTTTCCAATTTCTGCTTCTCATTTAAAATATCAAAATTCAATCTTGAAAGATCATTAATGGCTTTTACTCGTTTTTCAATATTTACTCCCAATATCACAAGATATTTTTCACCACCAATTGTTATAGTTGTCATCGAACCCAAACAAGGAATAACATTTCCATTCTTTTTCCTAAAATTTAGTTCAATATTTTTTAAGATTCTTTTTCGTTTTAAATCTCCAAGAATTTTTTTTCTTAACTCAGGTTTTTCCCAAATATTCATTTCCAAAGCAGACTTCCCAATAACATCAGTTTTTGCATATCCAAGCTCTTGTACAAAAGCTTCATTTACATCAAGAAACACCCCTTTATTCAAACTTGAGATCGTGATTATTTGTGGGCCATAAGTAAATATCTTAGAAAATTTCTCCTCGGATTCTTTTAACTTTTGCATAAAAAGATTTTTTTCCGTGACGTCCTCAAAGATTGTCGCAAATCTGCTATTTCCCATCCAACAAACTGTAATTCTGAAAGTCTTTTTGAGTGGTCCAAAAAATGTCTCAAATGTATACGATTTCTTATCGTCAACAGAAACTAAGAACTTTTCCAAATAAGGAGGTTTTTCTGTCTTGTATACCTCAGTTCCCAGTTTTCCTGTTACATCTCCAGTAATTCCCGTCTGTTTTTTATACGCGCTGTTTACATCTAAAATAATATAATCTTGAGGAACTCCATCTTCATCATAAACGATCTCATGTATAGCTACTCCCTCAACCATAGAGCTAAATAAGCTATGAAACTTTTCTTCACTCTCAATCAACTCATACTCTGCTTTTTTAATCTCAGTAATATCGGAAAAAGTAGTAAGTGTTAAATATGGTTCATTTTCACCAGGTCTAAATCGAGGCACAGAGCTAACCAATATCCATTTTCTTTCCTTTATTTCAGGAACATATATCCCAAATATCTTTCTTATCACCGGTTTTCCAGTTTTTAATGCCACATTTGAGGGAGTATTATCTGGATTCATCTCAGATCCATCTTCATACGTCATTTCCCATCTAGAATCATGTGGTGTTTTTCCTTTCATTTGATCACAGCTCAAACCCAATATTTGACAAGCAGCATTATTTGTCTCCAAAACCCTTCCTTCTTTGTCTTGAATTGTTACCCCCTGAGACATAGTCTCAACCAAAAATCTATACTTTTCTTCACTTTCAGAAAGAATACCTAGAGACTTATCACGCAATAATCTATTCGACAACATCACTCCCATCAACAAGGTTGCAACTGGATATATAGTCATCACAGGTAACCAAATACTACTTAGAGTAATTTCTCTCACTCCAGAAGGCAACATAAAAGTACAAAGCAACATTGCCAAATGTATCAAGACACCAAAGCACAACAACTCAAACCAACCTAATTTATGTAAGCTATTCAGGCGGAAATATCGCCACAACAAGCCAATCAATCCGGAAGAAACAATTACTGGAATTCCCATCAACACACCAACTCCACCTTGATAAAATCGAAATATTGACGTCGCAACAATGGCAATTAACACTGGTACTCCTCCAAAAAACAATCCCGTTACTCCGAGTAAGACAGACCTAGTGTCAAAAACCACGCCAGATAATAAAGTCCAGTTTGTTGACATTACGCCAATTCCCACAGCAGACGACAACAAACCTACAAAAATTTTCCAAAGACAAGTATTGTTCTTTTTTAACCTCGAAGTCATAAACTCAAACAACAAAACCATCGCCAATAAAAGAGAGGCGTTGTGAATTAGGCCCAAAAAAAACGGCTCATTCATAAAACCTCCCTTCATGCAGGCATACTTCCATGTAATAATTCTAACATATTAGAATTAGATAATACACATATTTAACTAACTACCAAAAAATCAAGTTATCAAAATCTCAAAACTAATAATAAGCTCAAAACTCTTAATTTCTATAAGCAAAAACCCCCATTTATAAGAAATAACTTACAGATCTTCTTAGACTCCAAATCAGAGTCAAACGGTGGAGAGGATGAGTCTATCTCTATAACCCTATTACCTTTGAATAATTTTTTATTTAATTCTTTTTAAATTTATTTCCATGAATTTTCCGCCAAAAAAATCACTACCAGCGTAGTCCTCTTGCCACTCACCTTCAGAATTAATTCCAACCCTTTTAACAAATGTCAAAGTGTCACCAGATAAAAAATATTCATCGTAACAATCTCCTCCTTGAGAATCAACAAATAGCCTTACCAAATTACCTTCTTTCTTCCAAGAATTAAAAGTTCCACTAGCAGCTTTGGCAATAGTTCCATCACTATTTAATATAAGTTTATATTCTTTTTTCTCTTCATTCGATGATCCGCTGGATGTAAATTTAATAGTTCC
This sequence comes from Candidatus Collierbacteria bacterium UBA2277, assembly GCA_002347045.1. GTDB lineage: Bacteria > Patescibacteriota > Microgenomatia > UBA1400 > MFAQ01 > UBA2277. Next base: position 124,873 of record DDWV01000002.1, read on the forward strand.
AGCCCATTCACCAGCAATCGAGCCATCATTTTTTGGAGAATTACTAACTGTCTCTACTTTTCCCGCCTCTTTACTCTCTTCCCCGATCTCCTTTATTGTTTCTTCAATTGATTGGATTGATGTTGCGACGTTGTTATCTTTTTTCCACTCAACAAGTTCTGTCTCAGTTAGTCCACTTA
>DDWV01000001.1 GCA_002347045.1 Candidatus Collierbacteria bacterium UBA2277
CCGCTTCCTCTTATATTCGCTCATAGTTCACTTCGTTTCACTATGATGCTTGAATATAGAGCATCTCACTCCTAACGAGAAGGTCCCCAGTTCGACTCTGGGCATCAGCACACAGTTTATTTCACCTTAAGAAGGTCGGTGGTTCGAATCCGCCCCAGAACACAAGAGGAGAAAATATTCATTTCAATTTGGAACTTATCACCCATATTCTTTGTTGGCCACCGGTCATTTGTCGCTTCCTGCGAGCGACAATCACCTCGATTCTCGGTTTAAATTTTCTTCTTCGAAGAAACCAAGCAATTTATGCCTGCGAAACGTGGCACAAAGAACAAAGGTTCACGTTCTAATAAATTGAAATGATGTAGGATAATGACTATATGAAAGAGATTATTCAAAACTATTCTGAGAATTTGGTTGTGATTGCCAGAATGGAGCTAGATTGTCTTTTGGGTGATTGGCTGTTTCATGTAGAGTTAGATCATCAGAGTATTCCTGAAAGTAGTTGTCATAAATGTATTAATTTTCGTCAGAAGGTGATTTTTGCGAGAGAAAAGGTGTTGCTGGCACAAGAGCTGCTTATAGATAAGGTAAAAGTTAGAGTCGGGGTGGGCGGAATTGAACCGCCTGTCTCTTCGTCCCGAACGAAGCATGATACCGATTCACTACACCCCGAGTTGTAGATGGATATATTTTACAGTTAATAAACTGCAATTCGAGGTGGAGTTTACTATCTCGAGTTGTTGTAACCTACTACCTTGTCTGTGATAATATTTGCCCAATGAATAAAGAATATGATCTTGTAAATGAACTTGGGCCAAAAAACTGGTTGGATGTTGCTGCCGGGGAAGCTGTGGTTTTGGGAATGGCGATAGGAGATCCAGAGTTGGTTGTTTTGGGGACAGAATTAGCAAAACAATTGCGAGAAGTGCCCTACGAAAACGATAGGTTTGGCAAAGTTGAAGCTTTGGCGATTGACCTTGAAAAAACGATTCAAAAAAAGATGGAACAGCAGGCAGGCTCTCTCTTTTTTGACAGTCTATATCGTGGGACTGAGGTGAATAAGTCAGCGTACGATTGGGAGTATGGTTTTGTTTATGTGAATGGCCAGTATCAAATTAAAATGTATCTACCTATCTATTATGATCGGTCAATGCTTTTGGATATTACTCGATTGAAGGCTGTAGAGATTGCAATGACGACATACAACAACGCTCTAATCTCTAAGGAAGAAAAAGAGACTAAGTATGGACATCAAGTGTTTTGTGAGGCGCTTTTTAAAGATGAAAATGAGAGTGTTGTGCGTAAGATTGTTGATTTTAATCACGAAGATGGCACCCTCAAGAGAGGTTGTCTGGAATGTTTTTACTATGATGATTTTCCAACAGCTCTGTCTGTGTGGAAAAAAATTCGTAGTACTTTTATTTCAAATCAAAAGAAATAAGGTTGAAGGTGTCTGTTTTTTGATTGATATTCGTTAGTAGAATGAGGTGGCTTCCGTCTGGAGAGCTAACAGCAAATCTATATTTAGGTTGAACGTAAGTTATGTTTATTAGATTCAAGCCGTCGTAGTCTACGATGCTAACTCCATCTGAGTTGTTTACGATTATTTGATTGGAGTTGGAGTACCAGGAGAGATTGCTTGTGGTATAGCTTTCTGTTTGAGCTTTGAGCTGTTTGAGAGTATCTATACTAGCTGTTGGGGTGGCTTCTCGGGTAGTAATAACTATTTTTTTGAGCTCTGCAGAGTTTGAAGCAAAGGGAAGATGGTAGTTTGTGCCTTCTTTTAGGTCAAAGAGGTAAGTCTGATCCTTTTGAAGATTTCGAGTTTCTTTTGTGGAGTTGGTGTTAGGAAGTGCCTGGCCGATCTGATTGTCGGGGAGGTTGACGTTTTCGGAGACAGTGTAAAAAACCTTGTCCTTATCAGGAGAGAAGTATACGTTTGTAGCTCTGTTTGTGAGTATTTCAGATAGAAAACTAGGATAAAGAGCCAGTGTTGGCTGATTTATCTTGGCGTATTTGTCTTGCCACTCGGAAATAATGAGATGTAAACGAAGAGTTGAGTCGGAAAGGTTTTTGATGTTGTTATTTCCTTTTGCTGAAAGTACAAGAACTGAGTTTATTTTTTCGACATTTTTTATTTCGTCGGTAAACACAGCCATGATTTGAGAGCTATCTGGAGACCAGACTAAAGTAGCTTTTGAAAAGTCTTTTGTGGAGTTGTCGGCAATTTGGACGAATTGGGAGCTAAAGAAGTTGCTCGAAAAAGAATGTATATAAAGACCGTTGTCTGCTTCTATGGGGGAGTTGGTGAGAGTGTAAGCAATTTTGGTGCCGTCTGGATTTATGGTGGCGTTTGAAGCTTGATAGAAGGTGAGAGGAGAGGTTGCTGTGATGATGGGGAACAGACGGGCGTCAGCGTTGGAGACAAGTTCGGATTTCAATGGAACTGTTTTGGTCCAGGGATGAAAACCGTCCTTTTCTATTTTGATTGTGTAACTGTCGGGAATTAGGTATAGCTTGTCGTCGGTGACTGTAGTGAGCCTGTCGTTTATTATAACTCGGGCAGATTTCGGGTAAGACGTAACGTTTAGAAGTCCAGAGCCTTGAAACGATCTATCCTTGATGTTTGGTCGGTAGCCCTTGGCATACTGAACGGCCGCAAACGTGCCTCCTATGAGAAATAGAAGGATGAGGATATTTATAACTAAGCGTTTTGCTTTTGGATTTTTTGTCATCAACTACTATTATATCTGATAGAATGTGACACAAATGCCTTTTTCGTTTTCTAAAAAAATTGCTATAGATCTAGGAACAGCCAATAGTTTGGTGTATGTTGTTGGTGAGGGTTTGGTTTTGGAAGAGCCTACTGTGGTTGCAGTGTCTTTGACAGATGGAAAAGTGTTGGCCGTAGGAAAGGATGCTCAGAGTATGTTGGGTAGAACTCCAGGGAATATCAAGGCCAGTAAGCCGATGAGAGATGGTGTGATCGCTGACTATGCTGTTACTGAAGCAATGCTTAAGTATTTTTTGCGTAAGGTTGGGGGGTATGGTTTGATTAAGCCTGAAGTGATGATATGTGTTCCTGCAGGGGTAACACAGGTTGAGAGAAGAGCTGTTTTGGGTGCGGCGATGGAAGCAGGAGCTAGAAATGCTTATTTAATGGAAGAGCCTCTTGCTGCTGCTATTGGAGCTGGTGTTCCAATCTCTGAGGCTTCAGGAAACATGATATTGGATATGGGGGGTGGAGCTGCAGAAGCTGCTGTGATTTCTTTGGGTGGAGTGGTTACTTTTAAGAGTGTGAGGGTATCAGGAAATAGAATTGACGAGGCAATCATAAAATGGGCAAGAAGGAAACACAATTTGGTTATTGGTGAACAAACAGCAGAGCAGGTAAAGATAAAGATTGGCTCTGCTATGCCGGTGAGTAAAGAAGAGTTTATGGAGGTGACTGGGCGTGATAGCATTGCTGGATTGCCACGACAGGTGACGATCTCGTCTACTGACGTTTTCGAGGCAATTAGAGAGCCTCTGGGAAAAATAATCGCCATGTTGAAGTCTGTGATGGAAGAAGTTCCTCCCGAGTTGTCTAGTGACATTATTGACAAGGGTATTGTAATGAGTGGCGGAACATCACTGTTACGTGGATTTGACAGATTGATAACCTTAGAAACTGGTGTTCCAGCGTTTGTCGCGGAGGATCCACAGAGGTGTGTAATAAAAGGTATAGGGATAGCGATTGAGAACTTGGATATTTATAGAAATAATATCAGACGATAAAAAGAATGGTTGTATGTATGGCTCTTTTTTTTTACCATTATCACTATGCGTATAGATTGCTATTTGTTTAAATAGGCACACAATGACATATTTTGCAAAAATTTGTATAGGTTAGAATTATTTGATAACAAATGTATATAGTAGTTGACTAGAGAAGAGAAATATTTCTTGTAAAGTGATTAACATTTATAATCTGTATGTTTATCATACATTGATTTTTTTGGTTTTTTTGTAGGGAGAAAAGTAATTCTTTAGTTTAACAACTCATCTGGTAGGGTTACCTGCTTATCAATATTTTCTCAGGGGATAATATTGATGATTATAAGTGCAGAGTTTGAATAAATTTGTTTTCACGCTATTTATGAATACCCCCGTGTATATGGATCGATGAAAATTTATACCTATTCATTTTTAGTAGGGGGTATTGGTATATTGATATTTCAGTTAGATGGTTTCTTTTTTATCTATATCCGGGGTGGGGTATAAGTTATTTTTGTTTATACCATACAGTACTATTTGTTATTGTTATAGTTTTAGCAGATGTTGTGTTTTGAGACATTCTTTAATGTAATTAATTATGGGTCAAAGTTTATAACATTTGAGATGTAAGATTGATTACTATATTTAGTCTATTTGTAGCTATCTTGTTTTGAGATTATACGAATTATTCATGTTTATAAGACAAATATTTTTTTAGACTTATATTAAATAATTTTGAAATCAGAGCTGAATTGACATGATTTCGTAGTATTAGTGTGTAAGAAGTAATAAATATAACATTTGAGTCTTATTAGTTTTTTTAAGGAGAGTATGACTTGTTTTATTTGGATGAATTTTTAATTTTTTTTGATTTTGTATCATGTAGGTTGTAGCTGTCTTGTGTTTTCTCATTGATTTTTTATTTTGTATATTAAAATTTTTATTTTTTTGAAGATACAATTTTTGTAGACATTTTTTTCTTTTTAGGTAGGTTTTTGCCTAGAAATATCTGCCACGCTTGCTTGTGTTTTCATTTTGTGAAAAGACTATGATTGTATAGTTTATGATTGTACAAACTATATCAAATGATTTTTGGGTATAGGATATATTTTTCTATATTTCTTTGGACTATTGATAAAATATTATATTTGTTGAGTAGGGTATGGTATAAAATATATGAGTTAAGCGTTTAATGTGTTTTATTTTGAAGTAAAGTGAAAATTAAGATCAAAATTTGTTAAAATAATTTATTCAAAACATGTTAAAAAATTTCTGGTTTGTTGTTAATCTATATGTCTTTTAGTATTTGTTTATATACAAAAATGGCTTGATTTTATATAAGTCGATAGATAAGGGCTTATAGTTGTTCATTTTTGATTAGATTTTTCGATTTTTTTTAGCTTTGATGTTTTCACTGACTAATTTTTTAGTCTTTTTTTATATATTTTTGTTCATTACACAGCATATATTTATTGCTGTATAGCGATAAATTCTAAATTTATGGTATTTGGCAGTTACTGTTTTAGAATGCTAATGGCTTGGTGTGTTAGGCACGGATTTTTGTTGTTGTTTTGTTGGGCCATGTGTGGCGATATAATGTAGTGATGAGAAGGATTGTGTTGGGTATACCAGTAGACGTTTTGTCCAAGAAGTCCGCTGTTAAAAAGATATGCTCTTGGATCGAGTCCGATCAGTCTATGAAGCTTGTAGTCACTGCATATAGTGAGTTTTTTGTTCAGGCTTCTCGAGACGAGTGTTTTTTTCGTTTGATGCGTGATGCTGATATGGTTACACCAGACGGAGTTTCTGTGTTGGCAGCAACTTTGTACTTGAGAAGAGCCCAGGGAAAGCCTGGTGTGATTAGAGCTTTGGAATTGTTTAGATCTGCTGGTGAGATATTAGGTCATAAGGTAGGCGACGTGATTACCGGTGTTTGGCTGTTTGAGGAGTTATCAAAAATGGCTTCGAAAAATAAATGGCGAGTTTTTCTTTTGGGAGGATGGAACAATGTGAGCGAACAAGCGGCTCTAATGCTTCGAGAAAGGTTTCCAGGGATTATTGTGGAGTATGACTCGGGAGAAGAGCATGTTGGTACTGATGAGAAAAAGAATAGGGAAGTAATTAATAAAATAAATAAATTTAGGCCGGATATTTTGTTTGTGTCATATAACCCTGTAAAACAGGAAAAGTGGTTGGACAAACATCGATCTGAGTTGAGAGCAAAGATCGGAATTGGTGTTGGTGGAACTTTTGACGAGTATGTAGGTAAGGTGAAAAAGGCCCCGATGTGGATGGAGAGGATGGGGCTCAAATGGCTATGGAGATTAATAACAGAACCAAAGAGAATAAAAAGAATTGTGAGAGCTGTGGTTGTTTTTCCTTGGTTATTATATAAAAATAAATAGATGGAAGAAAACATAGTAAATGAGATTAGGATTGAAAGGTTAAGTCGAGTGCACGGTTTTCGAGCAGTAGCAGTATGGATAAATAGATTGATGGTGAGGCTTGGAAAGTATCTTTATGATCATGATTATCTTAGTGAGATTGCCGAGACTGATGCCTTGACAGGTCTTTTTAACCGTAATTTTTTTGAGAGATGGGGAGAGGTGATTTCCTCTCAAGCAAAGAGGTCGGGCGCTTCATTGGCGATAGTGATGGTTGATATTGATAACCTGAAGGTTACAAATGATAGTGATGGGCATTTGGCTGGAGATAAGATGATAAAGGTTGTTGCAAAAGAGTTTCTGTCTAAAGCTCGAAAATCTGATGTAGTTATTCGTTTGGGTGGTGATGAGTTTTTATTGCTTCTTTGGAAATGTAGCTATGAGAATGCCGTAGTATTAATGGATAAACACCTGACGTGTATTGAGAAAAAAGGATATGTCTTTAGTTATGGAGTGGCGATGCGGGAAGACAAAAAAAGAATTGCGGACGTCCTTGATCTGGCTGATGAGAGAATGTATGAGATGAAAGTCAGAAACAAGAAGAAAAAGAGGGGGAGGGTTTAGTTGTTTGGGGCTGTTGGGTTTATGCCTAGCATCCATAGGACGGACTCTTTTTTGTAGCGTCTGTCACCTCGGGAGTTGATTCGGATAGCTGGAAGCTTGCCTCTTTTCCCCCAGCGTTTGATTGTAAGAGTGGAGACTCGGAGTATCTGGGCAACCTCGGACACAGTCAGTAAGTCGGGAAGGTTATTTAAATCAAGTTCTCTTTTGGCTGATTTAACGATTGGGGTTGTGTCTTGGTTCTCCATTATTTTAATTTTGAGGCTGATTCAAGAGTTCATAGCCTCTTGTCTCGTGGTGTAGTTAATTAGTAAAATCTACACTGCTTTGATATAGAAAATAACAGATTGCTAGATTGGAGTCAATAGGGTGTTTGGGAAAAAGTTAAAAAAAACCCGCTCTTTTGAGCGGGTTTTTCTTTTTACTTGTTTGAGTAAACTTTATTTCAACTCAACTTTTGCACCAGCTTCTTCCAATTTCTTTTTGGCAGCTTCAGCGTCTTCTTTCTTTGCTCCTTCAAGTACGAGCGCAGGTGTCTTCTCGACTAGGTTTTTGGCTTCTACCAATCCCAGGTCGGATTTGATCTCACGAACGACTTTGATAACAGCAATTTTGTTGGCGCCTGAGTCGGCGATAACAACGTCAAATTCGGTCTTTTCCTCTGAAGGAGCAGCTTCAGCAGCTACAGCACCGGCAACGGCAACTGGAGCGGCGGTGACACCGAATTTTTCTTCTAATGCTTTGACTAGTTCAGCAACTTCCAAAACGGAAAGCTCACTGACTTGGTCGACGAGTTTGGTTACTTTCTCGGACATGTTTTTTATATTTTTATAATTTTTAATAATAGATGATCGATTTGATTAGGCTTGTTTGTTTTGAATGGCGTTGAGGCCGTAAACAAGGTTTTGCATAGGTGCATTGAGCTGACGAACAAGTGCTTGTGCAGGTGCTTGGAGCTGGGCCATTAGTTTTGCGAGGAGTTGTTCGTAGGAAGGAAGCTTGGACAAGGCTGAGATGTCTACTAGAGTGATGACTTTGTCGTCCATAATTCCAGTTTTGATCTTTAGTTTGTCATGCTCTTCGGAGAACTTGGAGAGGACTTTGGCGGCTGAGGCTGCATCTGCACCAAAAAGAACAGCTGTTGGTCCGTTTAGAAATGAGTCGAGACTTTCGGCTAATTCCTTGGATTTTTCTTTGAGAGCAAGTCGGAGGAGGTTATTTTTTGTAACAAAAAAACTGGAGTTGGTTTTTTCGGCTTCAGAACGAAGTATGTTTTGTTCAGAAACAGAAAGGCCAGCGTACTCTGTAAGGATGACTATCTTAGAGTCCGATAGGGACTTGGTGATCTCGGCTAATAGATGTATATTTTTTTGACTAGGCATGATTTGTTTTTTTATATTTTGTTATTTTACTTATCCGCCAGTGGTGGAATAAGTACAGAAAAGCACGTCCTCAAGACGTGCAAAACAATTACTGTTCTGTCAGGGGCTTAATGATCGCCCTGGGTCTTGGAACTTGATTAGTTTAACACTAGGCTTGAAGTATTGCAAGGGGTGAAGTAGAATATAGGACTAAGTAAATTCACATTAAGGAGGATGTATTGGAAAAGCTGTCTGTTGATGAAAAAACTGTTTTTGGGATTGTAAAGGCAGGAGATTCTATTGATGCAGCAGAGTTGATAGAGTTGGCAAAAGAGGCCGGTGTTGATAGACCTCTTCCAGTTGTGAAAAGCTTGATCGATTTGGAGGTCATTGAGGTCTGCGATAAACGATTTCTTCGAGCATGCTGATATTTTTATTTGCCCCGGATTATTCCGGGGCTTATCTTTATCTGATGGCTTTATGAGTAGTTTATAGTTTGATAGGGTAAGATTGACCTATATATGAAATAAGTGGTAGAATACAGGGCATAGGAATGTTCCTTAAAAATTTGTTCAATATCGATTATAAAAATCGAAAGAAGGAGGTACGTATGAACGAAAGAGCTCTTGAAGTTTGGATTCGTCAGTACTCTGGTTTGCCCGACAATGCTGCTAAGGCAAGAATTTTGAGTGTTTTGAAAGCTCAGAAGGATCCTGATGCACTTATCAGGCAAGCAATTGAGAGGAAGATGACTCTCTCTGAGTTTTTGAACTTGATCAAGAATGGCTCTCCGGTGTCAAGTGAGCCTGAAAAGATGGCTCCGAGGTCCGAGCCAGTACCACCCGTGGTACGGCAAGCCCCTGCAGTCATTCCCAGCGTGAACAAGAAAGCGGACAAGAAGAAGTTGGAAGTTCCTCCATTTGTTGGCAAGGCATGGGAAAAGGCAAAGGGCCTGTTGTTTGACGGTTCTGAGTCTGACGAAGAGACTAATACTAAGTTTTACAAAAACAAAGTTTTTATCAGTATTAGTGTTGTTGTGTCTGCGTTTCTAGTTGCAGGTGCTCTGTTTTTGTTTGTGGCACTTGGAAATAGGGCAGACCGCACTGCTGCTTTGCCTTCAAACTTCTCTGCGGAGCTTGAACCGTCTGAGGTGGTTTCAGATACATATAGTGCCACAACATTGGAACCCGTAGTTACTGGAGATGGGATGTATGATCCTTTGCCTGTGACAAGTAGTGCTCAAGAAAAAGTGACATTGTCAGATAAGGATCAGACATTTTGGAATTCATTGGGAAATGTTCAAGTCAAAGAGCTTAGCCCGGGTAACTTGGGCTGGAAGTTCAATGCAAAGACATCGGTTGGAATCTTCCTTATGTTTGTCTTGACACTTTGGGCTGTTGGTGAAGGTGCTGTGCGAAAGAAGGGGCAAAATGGCGCGTTGTTTTTTGCTATTGTGGCTTTGTTGGCCGGTTGGCTGACTTTGCCAGTCCTGATTATGATTTCTACAGCAAAGACTGGATGGTTTTTCCTAGGCATGATGTTTCTTGCTTTGCTTTGGGGACTGTCCATTTCTACAGTTAAGTCCCAGGGTGACTTGTCACCAATCACGGTTGCGATTGCTCTATTTACGGCAAGTTTGTTTTATGTAGGTAAACTGACCGTAATCAGCACAATTGGCTTTTTGTTTGGCGCTATCTGGCCTGCATGGACAGGGGTAACAAATATTGGTGGCTTGTTGACATTGCTTATTTCTGGACGCGGGGCATCGGCAGTCTTAACGTTTTTAATTGTGGTATTGAGTTCTGTTGTCCTGTATTTGTCCAGCAAAGAAGTGGGCAAGAAACACGGTTACTGGTCCTCTGCGTTTATTGGATTTGTGGTTATTGTGGTTTTTGCCCTTTCAAACTGGGGACTTAATGCAGGAGTTACGTATCTTTTGACTACTTCGCCTGACATGTCGGCATCAATTGCTGTGGTGTTGAAAGTGTTAGCACCGGTACTGGCTTGGGTCGTTTCTTTGTTGGCCTCAGTAGGTATTGGTGTGGCCATGGGAGATGTTGAAGTTGGTCGGGATGAGAATAGGCAGAAACTAGGCTTGTCCCAGACAGGTGGTTTTATTCAAAATATTGCAGATTTTGGTATTTTGGGCACAATTGTCCCGCTCTTTTTGGGGGTGATTGTGCAGATATTTTGAAAATTTAGTTTTGTATAACGGGTGGCTATTTATTAGCCACCCTTTTTTTGTGGCAAGAAGTGGTTCAGCTTGACTTATATGTATTAAATGAACTAAAATATAGGACAAGAAGTGAACATTGAAATTATCCTAAATTATTGAAGGAGGTATGAGATGGCAAAAAAGAAAAAAGTACCTGTGATTACTGGTGAACAAGTTGTGTCTACTTTGTCAGCAAATGATAGTACGGCAGCATATGAAGTTATGGGTGAAGTTTCGCGAGGATTTACGGCTGCTTTTAGTGCTTTTAGTAGCACTGGCCCAGTTGGTAGTGCGTTAACTTCTGTAGCCCCGGCAATTGTTTTGGATCCGTCAATGATTTTGCCGCCGCTGAAACAGTTAGGTCCAGCAGAAATGGCGGCAAGTAAAAGAAAAATGTTGGAAGTACTGTTTGATCCCAAGTTTACTGATGCCTTGGGTAATTTTCAGACTGACTTTGTTGTTTCGACACTGGAAGAACAAGTTGGAACTCTCAAGCACTTTACTGAGATTGACTGGGATTTTCTAACCAGGTCAGGAAGTGCTCCTTCAGGAATGATTGACAAGTTTAGGCACAGTATTTATTTTCGCCAGCAAATGACGGAAGTAAGAAGTGCTGAGCTTGAAGAAATTATGGTTTTGGTTAAAATCCCCCAATTTGTTCAGCTTCTCAATTTGGCTAGTGCCTATGGCAAGATGATGTTGGCCGCGTATTCTTCATTTGAAAAGGAACGAGTTTTTTTGAACCGGATCGATGAGAATAATGTAAAAATCACGGCCGAGTTGGAAAAGATTCTTGCCAAGTTTGAAGAAGCAGAAGATCGTCGATTGCGGTCGTTGGCAGATATTGAAACGACCACGGCCCAGCTTCAGAAAGCTATTGATGTGACAGAACTTTTGGCCGAGTTGGAAAATCGAACTCAAGAGATGGTAAATAGAGTTCAGCTGGACAAAACCCTTGTGGGTTTGATGCAAGAAAATTCTGAGCAAACAGTTTCGGCACAGCTGGCTCTTCTGGAAGAAATGTCTCGAAGTTTGCATACTTTGGCAAGCAATCAAAGCCGTGAAAGCCGAGTTGGGAAAGCAGTAAGAAGCTTGAACCTTTATGTGAAGTGTTACACGGTCTTTGAGCTGATTCTTACTATGTTGCAGGTGTACCTCTTGGCAGCAAGTAGCGCTGTGCAAACTGTTTTAGCAAACAAGATTCAGACAGAAGGGTCGACGTTTGGTAGAGAGTACTATTTGCAAAATGTTGCTCCTCTTCAGCAAGTAACAGACGGATATGTTCGTCGCTTTGCTGAAAGGAATCAAGTTTTGGTGGATGCCGATTCAGTGCCTGCTTAGATTTGAATAGTTTTAGTTACCGGTTGTAGAAATACAGCCGGTTTTTTTGTGCCTTTTGGGGATCTCGAGCACGAGCTGTACCGCGTAATGGCAAAAAAATCCCCGACCGGATGGTCGGGGAGAGATACTTACTTGACGATAAAGCTCAAAACAAACACTGCAACTGTTACTATTGAGCAAATAATAAATACTACATTTATGATACTAACCTTTTTTGATTTCATCTTTATTCCTTATTGATGTTCTGCATCATCCAGTCGATGTCTGCAGCAGATGGTTTTGGTTGAGGGCAGGTGCTGTCCTCAAAAAGGGACGGATAGCTAAAGGGGATAAACTGCATCCCGTTCATGTCAGTCCAGCCGTAGATGGATCTGGGTGGCTCTGGCATTACGACTTTGACAGACTCGATGCTGGCGTAGCCTTTTTCCTTTGCCATGGGTTCGAAGATTGCGATGGCTGTGTCGTAGATATGACCCTGTCCGGGTTCTGAGAAACTGGACTCGAACTTGTCGTACATGGCAAGCAAAATTTCGTTGGAGCCATCGGGAGCGATGGTTTCCAGCTTTACTCTTTTTTGGGCCATGTTTAAAACGTACAGACGTTTTTCTTCTACGAGGCTTACGCCGGTGATAATTTGGCGAGGAATAAGCCAAAGTTCATATCCCGGAATTGGGTCGCCTACGGAAAAGAGCCATTCGTTGTTGCTAAGGTACACTGGTCCATCAACTCCAATCTTGTTGATGGTGATAACAAGAACGCCGTTGTACTTTTGCTCTGTGTAGGGAGCCCCGTCTCCATCGTAATAGACTGGGGTAGTCTTTGATCCTTCTTCCATGGTGAATGTGATGTCGCTTAGGCTTACGCCCATACTCCATTTACCTTCGACTAGCTTGGCTCCTCCGATATTAGAAAAGGGGAGATCAATCTTGCCGAGTGAGATTTTGTCACAGTACCAGGAAACACCGAGTGCTTTGTACTCAGCCCCGTAGAGATAGTCCGTGGCCAGCAAGATTTTTTTGTCTTGCAGAGCTTTGTTCATGGCCTCGACTTCGGGAATAGTGAGCTTGGCATATGGAGTCGGAATAGCCGTGGCCACTAAGTTGTCTATGTCGTCAGGTCCCCAGGTTGGGGTGAACTGAGCAATGGCTGTAGCGCTTAGACTGCCCTCGGATGAGATTGGCAGTGATTTGTCCAATGATTTTGTGTATTCAAGATAATAAAGTAAGCCGATTAAGGCTCCAATGACAAGCAAAACAAATAATACTTTTTGTACCCATTTAGGCATTTTTCCTCCTTATGTGAGGATGAGATGTGGATAGGTGGGGACAATGTCCCCACCTATTGAAAAATTACTTACAATTGATCCAGACGTCACCGGCTTGCATGGCGCCTTCGAATGGGTCTGTGGAAACAGTGATTAGCTGCTCCGCACTGAGACACTCTTTGGGCATCGTGTTACCGAGGACGCTGAGAACTAAATAATCTGTTTCGGTATAGTACATCATCCAGTTGGGTTTATCGCGTTTAGACGAGTCTGCTTCAACTTTTTGAATACCTAGTTCTGCCATTGCTTTGGCAAATGCGTCAATCTCCAGCGGAATGTCTCGCTTTTCTGCGTATGCAGGAATTTGAGCTGAGGCGTTGTTTTCGAGATTTGGCTCAGGGCTTTTTTGTACTGTTGTTTTGTTGTTTCCTTGCCTGAGATCAAGAGTACCTGTTTGCAGGCTATCTTGAATTGCGAGGCCGATAGATTGATGAAGCGAGGCGTCTTTGCTGATTTCAGTTGTAAAATCGACCACTCTTTTGGAACTCGAGAACACTTCCATCCAACTATCTGAGTATTCTTCAGGAATTTCATAACAGTATCCCATTTCGGGAACTGCCGTTGTGAAGTTGTTTGCTTCGATACTCATTTCGAGAATCAAGCAACCGTTTCCTGAGGTACTTATTGTTGGGGTTTTTCTGTCGGGAGCAGCGAAGAGGGCAGAGACATTGCCGACAAAATTTTTGACTGGTTCCTGTTTGTACAAGTACCAGCCACCCAGGCTAACAAAGACAATTAAAAGAACAATCCAAGTAAGGTTCAGGAAAAGATTGAAGTATTTCCTTTTGTGATTTCTTCTCTTTTGTGCCTTACTTTTTCCTAGGATTTCCTGAGCTTTTTGCCAGATTTCTCTGGTGTGCTCATCAACTCCTTCAGGGATTTCGTATATTTGGTTTCCCAAGTTATCACCTCCTTAGTGACTGTTGTAGATAGCAAGAACCAAGTCGGCATAGGTGTAGCCGTAGTCACGAGGTCCATAGCTTTTAAGTCCGTCACGAACGGATCCGTTTCTGGTGATAAGCTCTGCCAGCATATTCGAGCCATACTGAATATTAAACTCAGGATCATACAGCTCGGTCATTGATGGCCGATCTCCAAAACACGGTCCGTTTATGCACATAAAACCTGCCGCCAGTCCATCTCTCGGCATTACTTGAAGTAAGCCGATGGCTCCAGATTTACTGATTGCCTTGTCGTCTCCACCTGATTCTTGAACCATGACAGAAGCAACTAGTTTGGGGTCGAGTCCGTTTTGGTTAGCGTATTTATCAATGTACGCACACCATCTCAGAATTGACTGCGGGAAGGACCCTGGCAAACTGCAGTTTGCACTTAATGGAGGAACTGATGATGTGCTTTGAGTGTCTGTAGTTGTGCCGTCTGATGGAGTAATAGAGTAGCTGTCATTGGGAAAGACAATTTTTCTTGGAGAACTGTAAATTCCTGAAGCCTCACGAGGAGGGGACAGAATATCAGAGTTCGCCAGTACTCGTTTGACGCCCGTAAAACCAAGGGTAAAAACCAGAACCGTCGTGATGATAGTAAAGGCAGTTTTCTTGGTGTTGCTGGAGTAAATTAATTGTCCAACAATAGAGATCAAGAGGGTGACAGCAAGTCCGATGACCAGACTTCGGTATCTGAATATGAGAATAACGAGTTCGTCACCGACATTTTGGAAAAAGGGATTTGAGTTGTTTACTTCTTTTGCTAGTCCACCTTCAACAGTAAATGTTTGGGGCTTGCTTTTTTGAAGTTCTGTTATTGACTGTGACTTTATTGAGCTTGCAGGAGATCCGTCTAACTCAACCCAAAGATTGATGTTAGTTCCATCGATTATCCATCGAAGAGTGATGTTATGACCTGTGTTGTTAGTAACAACAAGGTCTTTACCGGATGGTCCCTTTCCGTAGTAGTCATAAATAACAACAGTGTCTTTGTCGGGGACTCCCATTACTGGGTAAAATACTCCACCGATGATGTGGCGTGAGTGTTGGGTTGATAGCCCGTTGATTACTAAAACGTGATTTACAATTGAAGCCACATCACAAAGACCACCTCCAACAATTCCAGAAGCATACAGATATCCCTCACTTGAAGTGAAATCACCCCAGTGGTCGTTAAAACTGACGGTTTCGCCATTTTTAATTGTCCAGGAGTCACCTTTGACCTGAAATGCATGAATCATATTGAAACGATAGTTTGGGTCATTTGGTGTTGGGAAGGTGCAGATGTTCCCGGGATTGCACGAGCTGGCTTTGACGGTTGAAACATTGAAAAAGACAAGAACTATAAGTAGCAGGGTAAACACAATACCCCGCGTTATGTGATTTGCCTTCTGGGGCATTGATTTTCCTCCTGTGGGTTATAGAATTTTAAGGTTCATAGGCAAATGCCTATTTAGATAGCCATATTTTAGCTTATAAGGATAGATAAAGCAATTTATGGGGTGTTGAATTAGCCATCAAAAAACCCGCTCATGGAGCGGGCCTTTTGAAATAAATTAACTTACAGCTTAGATGTTGCTTGTAGAAAGCTTAACTGAAGGGGTGTGGGTGCATGAAAGGTAAGCAGATTTAATTTTGTTGACATTGAGACTCTTGAGAGCTTCATTGATGTTATCAATGAGGTCATCGCTGTTTTGAGTGATGGATCCAAATGATAAGTGGATGATAGGGAACTTGGACTCTGATTTGTAAGGGAGTGTTCCACCTGAAGCTAGTTGTTTGGCTCGCTCTTCTGGATGCTCTGTGACGGTGCCGGACTTTGGATTTGGCATGAGTCCCTTGGGACCTAGGACCTTGGCATAACGGGCTAGTTTTGCCATGTCTGCTGGTGTACAGAGAAGCATGTCGAAGTCAATTTTGCCTGCAGCTATCTTTTCGGCTAGTTCGTCGGAGAAAATAGCAATCTTGACGTCTTTTCCTGTGGAGTGAGGGAGTTTGAGTTCACCTCTAAGACCAAGTTCTCTCATATTGAGATGAAGCTCAACAGTCTTTAGTTTGGTGGATTTTGCTAGTTTGGAAAGTATCTCGACAGCCTCTTTGACTGAGTATAGCTCGTCAGACTTGACGATTTTGGCCATAGCCTTGTACTTACTGGAGCGTTTTCGAGGAGCTGATTTTTTGGTTTCTTTGACTTCTTCTACCTCTTCAACAACTTCTTCGGTTTCTTCAGCATTTTTTGTGCCTGCTTCTAGTTCAGCTTTGGCTTCCTTTTTGGTAGCTTTCTTTTTTGGGGTTTCCTTTGTTTTTTCAGGAACGGTGACGGAGTCGGCATTGTAGATGGCTCTTATGGAGTTGACATCTGCTTCTTTGATTCCTTCGATAGCCATGAGTTCACCGTCTTCTTTGGTGATGATGTGTTCAGGTTTGAGCCTGGCAGCTCGAAGTGCCTCAGCTACATGAGTAGGGAGGTCGTTGTATAGTTCTTTCCAGTTTGTTCTTGTAGTAGCCATAGTTATTCTTTAATTGTTACACCCATTGATTTACAAGTACCTTTGATCATTTTGATGGCGGAGTCGATGCTTGTGGTGTTCATGTCGGCCATTTTTTTCTCGGCGATAGTCTTGATCTGGTCAATGGTAATTTCGCCAACTTTTTTCTTGTTGGGTTCACCAGAGCCTAGTTTTAGGTTGAGGGCTTGTTTGATAAGAGCGGTAACAGGAGGAGTTTTAAGTTCGAACTTGAAAGAACGATCTTCGTAGATAGTAACCAACGCAGGAATTATCTGACCACGCATTTCGGCTGTTTTGGCGTTGTACTGGGTAATAAATTCCATGATGTTAACACCATGTTGACCAAGAGCAGGTCCAATAGGAGGAGCTGGGTTGGCGGAGCCTGCAGGAAGGTTTAGCTTCAAGACGGCTTTGACTTTTTTTGCCATACGATTTGTATATTTTTTAATAATGTATTTATAAGAGCTTGCTCGTCTTCTTTTCAATAATGAATTATTGAAATATCCAGACTGCGCTTCCTCTTATATTTGCTCATAACTTCGTTATGAAGCTTAAATATAATTAGCCAGACAAAAAAGGAAAGTTGACTGTATTGCCCACGAAATGCGATTTCGGGACTTAGCACTGCTGTGCTGCGGATGTATTGCTTCGTAGAAAGATACAGTGCGCTTTACAATTTTGTAAGCTCCCTCAACTGTGTCGAGGTAGGTGTATTTTATCATAAAAAAAGCTGGGTATTTAAACCCAGCTATAGAGATTTTTTCCTAAAGTTTTATCTCATTGTTGTAGATCGCGTCGAGCATTGTATTTTGAAGGTATTCAAGATGAAAGCGATAGGCATTGTTTGGGTTCGCTTGCTTGCCTTTTGACTTTGAGATCCGGTCAAAGTATTTCTTTGAAATTTCTCCAAAGTTTTCATCAATACCTTTGGTAGTCAGTTCGCAGATTAGTATTCGGTCAATTTCTTGAAGTGGATAAGTACCATTGTAATAATCTATGAACACCAACCAGAAAAGAATTTCTTTTTCGACATCTTGCTCGTCGATAAACAATCCAAACATAAATCTGCTTATTTTTACTTCTTTAAGAACAATTTCGATGATTTTTTGAAGCTGACGGCCGGTGATGTGTCTTACGGGAGTAGTCCACAATTTGTTGATAAGTATCTTTGGACTGGGGAGAGGGTTGAAGAAGTCTTTTATTAGTATTGCTGCTTTGTTCAAAAGTGCACCTCCTTGGTTGGTAGGTTTTGTGTCCTGTAGTATATCAATTTTGGGCTATAAGTTCAACTAGGGCAAAAAAATCCGTGTGGAGAGTTTAGTTGGAACTAGGGAGAGTTTGGGGAGTTTGAGTTGGTGAGGCTGTCTTTATCGTGGTTGGGGTGGCACAAGCTCCTTGGGTAAATGAAGTGACTCCTGCTTGGTTGGCTTCACACTCATTGGGATAGGTGACTTGATTGGAGCTACACACAGGAGAGTAGAGAGAAGAGCAGACTATTTCGGGGCTTTCTGACTGGGACGGGGGGGTGTAGATGATTTGGGTAGGGGTTTCGATTGGTTCGGAAGCTTTACTGCGGACTTCGGTTTGAGTTTTTGGGAGAATAATTATGCTAGCGATGAGAATACCAACCACAATAATGATTGGAAGTATCACCCAAAGTGTTTCTTCTCCGTTTAAGTTCTTCACTAGGTACTAATATGGCAGAAATTGAGGTTTGAGTCAAGTTGTGGGTGCGAAATTGACTTTGGGAAGGGGATATTGTATTATGGGGCAATTGGTTTCTTTAAAATTCTAGACAATTTGGAGGAAAAATGGCAACGGTACTTTTGGTTATTATTCTCGCAGTAGCTTTTTTCTATTTTATTAGCAAAGAAGTAGGTTTTGCAGTTTTTTACGGGTTAGTTTTTGGTACCATCATTGGAATGGTATTTACGATGGCCTTGACATCAGGCAATACAGAGATTGTTGAGGTGGTAGAAATTATGCCACTACACAATTTGTATGATGATGTCCGGGTCGAAGGAAAGTTTTTCCTTGGGTCCGGAAAAATTAGTGAAGTGGACTACTATTTTTTCAATGTGGTTAAAGAAAATGGCGGATATTATCCTCATAGGCTAAGGAAATATTCTGAGGATATTACCATTTTTGAGGATGAGCAGGTTAGTCCTTATATTGAAAAAAGGTGTGATTTTAGACAGCTTAGAAGTAAGTCTGTTTGGGTTTTCAATTCGCAGTATGATAAGCCAGCACTCTTTGGGTGCAACTACGATTTTCATATCCCCACGGATAGTGTGGATAGTGCGTATTCTTTGAGGTAGTTTGTTTGAGAGGGGCTTTGCCCCTCTTTTTTTGTGGAGAAAAGGTGATGGGTAAGCTTTTAGATCTTAGAGATCTGGAGGAAGTCGAGCTCTACTGGAGTTTCACGACCAAAGATACTGACTAGGACTGTGACCTTGCCTTTGTCGTCGTCTATGGCTGAGACTGTTCCGAGAAGATCAGTGAATGGTCCTTCAATGATGCGAACAGCTTCACCCATGGTGAAGGCGGCTTGAAACTTGGGTGCAGACTGTTTACCAAAAGCGGTGATAGCTTTGACTTCGTTTTCTGGGAGGGGGGTTGGTTGGTCGGCGGTACCTACAAAGCCGGTGACTCCTTGAGTGGTGCGAACTGCAAGCCATGAGTTGTCAGTAACGATCATGCGCACAAGCATATAGCCTGGGAAGAGCTTTTCTTTGATGGTGGTTTTCTTACCCTTATTGATTTTAATCTTTTCTTGAGTAGGGACTAGGATTTCGTAAACATAGTTTTCAAGACCCATGGACTCAACTCTGGTTTTGAGTGTGATTAGTACTCTATTTTCATGACCAGACTGAGTGTGAACCACGTACCATTTGGCAGAGTCGGGGGCGTTGTCTGTGATTACCACATGATTAGGATCCTGTGTTTTGGGCACAAGTTCGTCAATTTGTTTGGTTTTTTCTTCTTTTAGTTTCATTTTAGTGGTTTAGTGTTTTTGCTAGCAGGGTAGTAAACAAGAAGTCTAGTCCTCCTGAGTAGAGAGCTACAGCTAGACTAGTAATGATAACTAAGATAGTCATCTTTAAAGCGCTCTCGTGAGAGGGCCATTTTACTTGCTTTAATTCTAACCTAACTGAGCGTACAAATTCAAGTGGACGAGGCATATGGGATATTTTACCATGGATAGTTCGTTTATTGCGATGGAGCTAGAGGTGTTTTGCAATGGATTGATGAGTAATTAACGTCCTATATACTTGACAAATAGAGAGAAAAGTGCTATATTATCGGGTATTACTGGTCATGAGACCAGGGCTAGGGAAACTTCCTAGCTTGCGCACTTTAAATGCTTTTTTTGTAGCCCTCTTTAAAAAGGGCAAGGAGATATTCAATGACTCAGACCCAGAAAGTCACCAAGACCGTAAATGCTGTCGTTCGGAAGCCTTATGATTCGGTTCAGACCCTGGTTTCAAAGATCACCTTTGCTATCGCGGAGCTTCAGGCTCCGGATGTAACGAAGGACCGTTTCTGGGTTCGCATGAATCGTGCGAGTGACGCTGGAAATCCCAAGGAGCTTGTCAAGGTTCTCGGTTCGGTTCGCAATGCGAACCGACGAGAGAAACATCTGGTTGGCCTTCAGCAGGAATGGTCAGGGGCATTAAAGGCGGCAGAAGCCTTTGTTAAGGCAGAAAACGCCAAAGGCCATAAAGGCCAGAGTCTTTTTGACCTGGCGCTCCGGCCATCATTTGTTAAGGTCCAGGACCTGATCAATAACTTCCCGACTTCTCGGGAAAAGTTGGTAGATCTGGAACAAGAAATTGTTGACCTGAAGTTTCAGGTTGACAATTTCATCTATGATGGCAAGTTTTGCCGCACTTGCGGCGAACCGATCGGTGATATAAGTTTTGGTTATTGCCTGCCGTGTCATCATGCTTATGTTCAGGAACACCCACGGAACAACACTCCTTCCTCGTCGGTGGAACAGCCGAAACGAAAAATCAAGAAGCCAGGTTCGGCTTCACGCCGAAGCTCTGGTCCTCGACCAGAAAAAGCTGTAAAAAAAGCAAAGAAGTAAAGTTTACGTATTACGACCCCACCCGAAATGGTGGGGTTTTTACTGGGAAAAATGCCCTTGCTTGACTAAAGTTTTCACAGAGTGTTAAATGAAGATGGCTCCGAGAACTAGATGGATTGGGAGGTTTTTCCTCTACAATCTTTCTATACGGGGGACGCCGTTCTTAAAGCTAATACTTTGAGACAGTTCACCCAATCTTTGTTTTTTCTCGGGGAAAGATCCTAATCGTCTGGATCGGGGCCAGTATACTTGTACTCTCGTGACCTTCTTTTTCCCGTACAAGTCAATCCTTAACGGAGAGGGGCAGTCCTTTGAGTAAGGTTTAGGTCGACGTATGAAGTGTCTTTTAGGGTCGTAGAAACGCCCAATGGATAGTTGGGTAGTTTAAAGAAGCCTACTGTGGAGAGGCGACTGGCAGTAGAAGACATAAAATGAGTTGACTGAAAAAATGTTTTTATTGATGCTGAGATGCAGGATGTGTTTTTTTAACAAACTGCATGAGAGTATTTGTTTTTGGTTGTATAATTGGGTGAAAGTTGGTACATTTTTATACTTGTCTATTCATATGTTTACTTGGAAATGGAGGTTCTGTGAGTGATGACGTAGACATGTTTGACTGCCCAGGTTGTTACCAGGCACGTTTAGGTTTAAATAATGGGACTCATATGCATAAACTTCATGTTAGAGAGGTGTTTGAAGATCTCGCTACTGATAAACCTAAGTATGTGTTGGAGTTTATGGATAGAAGGCTGTATATTCGAAAACGTTGGTGGGTGAGGATCCAGACTACTCCGGACGTGAGACTAGCTACAAAATGGAACTCGCACGAAGAAGCTCGAGAGTGGGCTTTGAAAAGAAAACTAGATGTGTCTTAAATTGTTTGCCGGGATTTGTTTCCCGGCTTTTTTTAGCCGATGATTCTTTTGAGTACTTTGGATAGTTTTTTGGTGTCGTGACGAAGGCGGTTCAAGTGAGGAGTGATGGAGATAATATCAGAGGTTATTACTTTGATACCTTTATTGGTAATATTTTTGAGATCTTTTTTAGACCAGCCTAGGAAATGGGAGTGCTCGAGGGCATAGGACTTGGCTATTTTTGGATGCTTTTTCTCAAATTCTTTTTGGGAGATACTGGGCACAATAATGGTGTTGATGGGGAGTTCTAGCTCCGTGTATTTTTGAAAGACTTTGAGATATTTTTCTGGTGTAAAGTGGTGAGTTTGGTTGCGGTTACTTACTAGATTGGTAATGAGAATCTTTTGGGCTTTTGAGGCTTTTAGAGCCTCTTTGATACCTATGGGAAGGAAGTTCGAAATAACTGATCCATAGAGGCTTCCTGGGCAGTAGATAATGTATTCAGCTTGTTTGATAGCTTCGATTGCTTGTGGCGTGGCTGGAACGTCTGGATCTAACCAGAGGTCTGTGATGGTATTTTTGGACATGGATTGCTTGTCGAGCTCGTGCTCGCCGTGAAATACGGAGCCGTTGGTGGTTTCGAAGCAGATATTGCTGGAGTCTGTGGTAACAGGTATCACGGTGCCGTCGAATTTGATTCCAAGAAGGTCTTCAAGGTGTTTTTGAGCTTTGATGAAGTCGTCTTGGTACATCTCTAGGAGCGCATAGTAGATAGTGTAGCCTAGATTTCGGTGACGGCCGTCGGTGAAAGAGATGAGGTCGGTAAAAGCTTTGATGTTTTTCTGGTGGTTTGAGCTTACGATGAGGGCAATGAGATTTCTAAGGAGGTCTGAGATGGCGATGACTTGGTCTCGTTCGTCGGAGCGAATGATGCCTGTTTTGCCACCTGAGTCCATGGAAGCGGCAATACAGGAAAGATTTTTGTAGCCAGCTTTGAGTAGGGCTGTGGTGATGATGGGGGAACCTGTACCACCTCCAATAGTGACTATCTTTGGCATGGTTTGATATTAGCAGATAGATAGGGCGGGTGAGTAGGTAAAAAAATCCCCGGCGAGTGGCCGGGGAAGAGCATCATGAGCTAGAAAGGATATGTGATTAGCCAGGAAACAATAGGGGTTACACCGAAAATCAAGAAGCCAAAGAAAAATACTGAGAAAGCAATTCTCCAGTTTTTGATCTTTTTCCTTTGGGGAAAGGTGACAATACCTCCAATGAGGCAGATAACAGCAACGATTAAAGAGCAAGCTAAGGCGTTGGAAATGACCATGGATATCCTCCTTTTAGTGTGCTTGGATATGAGTAATTTATCACGGAAGGTGAAAAAAAGGTAGTAGTCTTAAAAAAAAGCCCTCCTTGCGGAGGGCGGAGATGCTATTTTGCTTCTTCGGTTCGAAGAATAATGACAGGGGGCAGGGAAGACTTCTTGGTTTTGGGAGCTTTTTCGGCTTCCCCAACATCTCGTGGCATACGTTTTGAGTATGCCGAGGTAACGATGATGGTTTGGTCGTCGAATTTGGCTGACAGTTTCTTTGCCAGTTTGATGTACAGGTCTTCGTTTTTCTGATCTACTACCTGGATAACCCAGGCATTAGTGACTCCTTGAGGGAGTCTTCGAGGGTCGACGTCGATCAAAAAAAGCGCTTCTGGTTCAAAGCTGGGCCGGTTTGATCTTTCTTCGGCTTCATAGTCATCAGCTTTGTTGTTAGTGCCTGGAAGAAAGCCAAGACTTCGCTGGTGATTTGGAGTTTCTTGAGAAGTTAGACCAATGATGGGCATGTTCGGAATTCGAAGGATGATTTCCAGACCCGTGTCTGGATCAAGTACTGAGATTGGAAGTTCCTCAGAGTACATGTCCAACACGGAGTTGATAATCTCGACACTAAAAGGCTTTTCTACTAATACGGGCACAGTTCCTCCTTTAAAAAACATGGTAAAGAGCGGATTCGATTTAAGCATTATATCATTACTCTGGGATAAATTCATCATTTCGTAGGTACAAAAAACCCGATCATAAGATCGGGGGGGAGAAGTATTTTTCAGCATCTTCATCGTAATAGTCATCATCTGAGTCATCGATGACTTCTGATGAGAGAGCGTAGGTAATGTCTTGGTCTTTTTGGAGCCTTTTGAGTACCAATTTACTGGAGTGTTCGGGTGACTTGGGAATAAAGGAGCTGGTGACTACAAAGCGGATGAGAGAGTACATTTCGCCTTCATCTTCGTAGTACAGATCTTCGACAACTTTGTTTAGGATTTCTTCCCAGATGGGAACATCGTTGTCGTTCCATATTTTTACAAAGAGTACAAAAATACCTTCGTCAGTAGAAAAACCTGCTTTACACTCCTCCCCTTCGTAGTTGAAGTAAAGAACGCACTCGACTTCAAAAGAATCGGGATCTTTTGGTCCTAGCCTGGTTTTGTAGTCGTAAAGATGAATAAAACCAAGTGTGGAGTCTTTGTTGGCTTCGACTGGGGGTGTGAGAGAGAGTCCGATTTCTGGACTGTTAACGAATCCATGGATTGGGTTGCCTGTAGTCATGTCGACGAAGTAAACGCCTTGGTCCGCTAGGGACTTGAGGACATCAAACTGGGGTGTGGGCTTTATAATCTCAACAATAGGAATTTGTTCGTATTCGTCTTCTGGGTCAGGATTATCCAAAGGCGGGACGATTATATTTTCTTCGAGATATTCTTTTTTGGAGTCATCATCGGTAATATCGATAGGAATGTTGCCCATTTTTACCTCCTTAAGAATTTTAGAGTGCTTTGGTGAGTAATTTACCATGGAGATTACGAAAGCGATAGAGGGAGGCGTTGTGCTGAGTGAAATAGAAGATAAAAAAACTCCCCGCTTTTTAGGCGGGGAGGGTGGGGCGGGGCAGGGATTGGGCTCTAGGAAAGCAGGGAGATTGCCTCTTCTTTTGAAGTGGCTTTCATTACCATTTGGTAGGCATCCTTGCGCAGGCTTGCGCCTTGACTTGCAGCAACTTGCATTTTCTGGTTTGCCTGCTTGACAACTTCCTGATACTCAGCGTTAGCTTCCGCAATTACCTGGTCTGCCTGACCGATCTTTGCAGCTGCTTCGGCTTTGAGTTCCAATGCATTTTTCATGATTTTTTCTTTCGTGGCCTGCAGGGTTGTACCGTTCGCTTCCGCGACGGCAGAAGCGACAGTTTGCAGATCATTTTTCGTGAACAGTCCAAATGGAATTTTCATTGTGTATCTCCTTATAAGGGGGGGTAGAAGGTTGTTAAGAGAAATACATATGGTTAGCGCGCGCTATCCCAATCTCTTTAAGGTACAGGCAGTAATATACCACAAAGACCCTATAATGTCAAGAGGTAGGGGGAGTGACACGGCAAAGGGAAAAGTAATATACTTAATTGTATGTTTTATGACAGGCATGAAGCGGGAAAGGCCTTGGCAGAGAAACTGTATAAGTATATCGGTACTGATTGTGTGGTGTATGCCATACCTAGAGGTGGAGTAGTTTTGGGTGTAGAAATTGCAAACCAAATTAAGTGTCCGTTGGACGTTGTGCTAGTGCGAAAGGTGGGTCACCCTAGCAATCCTGAGTATGCGGTTTGTGCGGTGTCTAAGAAAGGAATGATATGTAACGAGGAAGAAATGAGGACTATTGACCGTAATTGGTTTGATAGGGAGGTAAAAAAAGAAAGGGAGGAGATAGAAAGGCGAGAAAGAGTGTACTTTGAGGGGAAAGGTCGGATAGACACAGAGGGGAAGGTGGCAATTTTGGTAGATGATGGGATAGCTACGGGAAGTACATATTTGATGGCAGTACAAGAACTCAAAAAGAGGCGTCCTAAAATGATTGTGGCTGTTATTCCTGTAATGCCGGCTGATTTTGAGAATAAGTTGAAGGGGGTGGTAGATGAGATAGTGTGTCTTAGTGTGGACAAAAATTATTTGGGGTCAGTTGGGTCATACTACGAAATTTTTCCTCAAGTTACAGACGATGAGGTAGTAAAAATGCTGAAAAGTCTACCTTAATGCAATTTGCTTTATTTCATTGTTGATTGCCTTGGCTAGAAGCGGGGAAACGTCGATAATTGATACACTATTTGGTAGTTTGATAGTGTTTTGGATGGAGTTGGAGATAATTATTTTTTTAAAAAGTGATTTAGAAGTAAGCAGTTTGATGCCTTTTGATTGGGGAACTGAGTGGGTGACGGTAGCGTATATTTTTTGGGCTCCTTTTGCCTTGAGTGTGGTGTGTGCTGAAAGGAGTGTGTGCCCTGTTTGTATCATGTCGTCGACAATTATGACATTTTTGTGATTGACTGTGCCTGTGAGTTTTGTCACCTCTGCTTCGGATACTGATGGTCTGTATTTTTCCATGTAGATTATTTGGTTTTTCCCAATCGATTTGGCAAAATTTTGAGCGCGTCGTATTCCTCCTTTGTCGGGTGTGGCAATGTCTAGTCTGGGGATTTTTTGAGCCTTAAAGAGTTCAGCCATAATTGGGAGCATAGAGAGGTGTGTCATGGGGAAGGTGAAGTAATTTTCATCTAGTTTGCTATGGAGATCAAGTGTAATTACTTTCGTGGCCCCCGCATGTTTGAGAAACTTGATAAAAAGTCTGGCATTTATGGGTTGGTTGGGTTTGTCCTTGTCGGACCTTGAGTAACCTAGGTAGGGGATGATAGGAATTATGGGCTTTGCACCATTGATTTTGAGTGTGTTGATGATGGTATACATTTGAAGAAGATTTTCTGCGGGAGGACCTGTGTGACCAAGGATAAATACGGGATGATTTTTGACTGGTTCGTCAAGATAAAACATAACCTCGTGGTCAATAAAACTGCCAAGACGGTATTTGGCTTGACGAAGAAGAGGTGTTTCTTTGAGTAAATTTTGAGTGAGATGAGAGCCTGATGTAAGAGAAAATAACAGACAGTCTTGCATATATAAATGGTAGCAGAGTGTAAGAAAAAGTACAAAAAAGCCCGCTTGTGGCGGGCTGTATAGGGTTAGACTTAGGAAATGGATTCTTTAATTCTTTTTAAATATTCGATGCATTTTTCTTCACCCCAGGCGTGGATTAAATTGGTTTCCTTCGTGACGTTTTCATCACTGAAGAGCTCGACAAAATTGATTTGTGGATGACTTGATTGAATTGAGATTACCTTTGAACGCCATCCGATGAGAATTTCAATACAATCGGTTTTTACTTTGTACCATGGCGCGTTGTACGGCCCTTGTCCGTAGAGATTTTTGGTAGCTTTGATAGAGAAGTCTTTGAAGCCTGCTTCGCGGAAGATTTTTTTGAAAAGTTTTTTGGTTTTTTTTGCTAGCCATCTTTGATGACATTTTTCGTGCCGGATCACTCTTTGATTGAATTGATTTTGGTCTTTTTCAATTGTGTAGATAACATCAAAAAAATTATCTATTGTCCATGGTTTTCCGCACTCAGGACAGGTGTCATGTGAGTTTGGAATGAGAGTTGGTGAAACTGAAAAGTACCATGGTCCATTGGTGGTGTGGGTCTTGGCATATTCTCTGTATTCATCTAAGGTCAGAACCTTGGGGATCCCAGGAAACTTTTTTGCTGGAGATTCTTCTTTATCGCAGACTAAAGCGTTTCCGACTGAATCAAGGTACAATTTTCCCATGAGAAGCCACTGTTTCAGATCGATTTGATGGTCTCTGCAGGCAATTTTTCTTATAGCGAGTAGAAGGTGTAGTTTGTCAAGAGATGTAGTTGCCTCGATCATGGCTTCTTTTGAGTCATAGTCGAGGATAGGCAAAGTATCCATTTTTCTTCCCTTTTTCCTTTTCTAGATATGAATTTTAAGTAGCAAGAGTGTGACTATTATACATTATGAGCTATGATTTGGGAATTGGTGAGAAGAGGAGGCTAGTATAAGGGAGTGACACCGTTGGTGAAGCCTTTTGGTGCTTGGGATGAGAATGGCGAGCCTTCGATTGGGGTAGCACTTCGAACAGCCTGCTCGAAATTTTCTCTTGCTTTATATGTTTCAGATAGTTCGCCTTTGTCTCGCTTCATCTTGGGGAGCAGTTCTTTCCATCGCATTCTATTTTCAGGCTCCCTTAACTCTCCTGAAGATAATAATGTAACGTACTCCGAACAAGTTAAGCATTCTTGGGATTTTTTGGGATTATTGGTTCTTTTGTAGTACTCTGCAAGGATTTTAAAATACTTACTTGAAAATGCACCCCTAACTTTGCTCTTATTAGTCATATAGTCTTTTTTTGCTTCTAGGAGTAGGTTTTTTACTGTTTGTTCTTCTTCTGGAGTAGGTGTTTCTTTGTTGTTTTCTTGGTCTAACAGGGGAATGATTTGTTCCATGATAGTCTTAATTGTAAAGCATCGTGGAAAAATAAAAAGTGTATTTTTGTGAGTGATTGGGATTATGGGGGAATCGCCACTGCGTAACTTTCTGCTGAAAGTTCTTCATGGCCTGCCTCAGCGGCATCGTTGGCTACATTGCCTTCGGATTCTCCGTGTCTAATGAAGACAATTCGAGCGGACGATGATTTTCTTTCTTGGGGGACATAATAGTATTCTACAACGGGTTTTTTTGAGATAGAATGGTTAAATGTCATCACCAATCACACATATAGTCTTGGCCGAGAAGGTATTTGAGAAGTATTTTCCAACGAAAAATAAGGCAGAGTTTATGATTGGTACAATTTTCCCTGATATTAGACGCTTTGCAAAGATAGACAAAGACTCGACTCATTTTGAAACAATGAAAATTGGAAGTATCCTGGATGAAAGTTCATTTATGGCGGGGTATTATTTTCACTCGGTGATTGATGGACTGATGAAAAAGTTCAGATTGAGAGAAGAATATGCCTCACTATTTTTGGAGTCAGAGTATATCAATGAAGTAATGAAGACTTTTGAAGATATGGTGCTTTATGGGAAAATTGATAACTGGAATGAAGTCAATCAAATGTTTGACACGGTTTTATCTGAGGAAATGGAGCTTTTTGGAACCGATAGGGAAGTGGTAAAAAAATGGCATTTACGAGTGCAAAACTATATTGATGTTATGCCTGATTACAAACATTCTATGCTGGGATATATCGTGAATGAACCTGAAGTAATATCTGACGCCGTGATAAAGGGAGTAGAGAGTATCAGGGACACTCAAAAGGCGACTAGGCTTGTTGAGGGAGTTTATGAGGAGATTGAAAAGTTGTTGGAGGAGTAGGGGAAAATGCAGGGGTGGAGGGAATCGAACCCCCATTAAAGGTTTTGGAGACCTCCGTTCTACCATTGAACTACACCCCTATTGATGACTATTTTATCCTAATTCGCTTGAGAAGTCCTGTGTAGCTTGAGCCGTAATGCTTGAGTTTCTTTTCTCGGGAGGTGGCTAGAGCTTTTGAATTGTAGGCTTCGTAGTAGATTAGCCTTGGATTCTTCATCTTTTTTGTGGTGGTAACTTCACCAGATTGATGCTCTTGGATTCTTTTTCTTAGATTGGAACTGTAACCTATGTATATTTTGGAATTAGCGTCGCTCAGAATGTATACGTAGTACATATTTAAAGGTTTTGGACCCCGCTGCTCGCGAGCGGCGGGGTACCATTGAACTACACCCCTATTGATGACTATTTTATCCTAATTCGCTTGAGAAGTCCTGTGTAGCTTGAGCCGTAATGCTTGAGTTTCTTTTCTCGGGAGGTGGCTAGAGCTTTTGAATAGTAGGCTTCGTAGTAGATTAGCCTTGGATTCTTCATCTTTTTTGTGGTGGTAACTTCACCAGATTGATGCTCTTGGATTCTTTTTCTTAGATTGGAACTGTAACCTATGTATATTTTGGAATTAGCGTCGCTCGCGAGCGGCGGGGTACCATTGAACTACACCCCTATTGATGACTATTTTATCCTAATTCGTTTGAGAAGTCCTGTGTGAGTTAATAAAAAACCCTCCATAAGGAGGGTTGGGGTAACTATTGTTCTCGAGATTGGATAATTAGATCTGCTTTGATCTCAATCATTCTTAACGCGTGTTTGATGTCGGGGACTATTCCGTCGAAAGTATTACAGTGTTCAATGACGTGTCTTAGGAGTTGATTCTTTTCGCTGTTTTCAGGGCCGATTTCGACAGAGATATATGGCACGAGGGGAAGCTGGTTTGACTCTTCGCGGGCTTCTCGGTCGTGAATAATGGCCATAGCACTGTTGAAGAGCTGATATGATAAAAGGCTGACGTTTTCAATTCTACCGTCGTCATTGTCACATGCCTCTTGTACGGCCGCGGTTAGCCGACATACTTCAGGGGTTAGAGCTGTGAGGTCTTGAGCCTGTTTGACAGTAAGACCTTCCATGATTGCGTTGCATATTTCAGAGCCATCAGTTTTTTGAAGCTCAAAAGCATCATATTTAGACTTATCTTTGAAAGAAGTGAAAAATCGTATTCCGGCGTATCCACCGGCTTTTCTGTTGTACTCATATACTACGTTGTAAGACATATCTTCCTCCTGTATAGATCTATAGTTTAAAGAACAGGGATATTTTATCATGAACTTAAAAGCGTCTTTGCTTTTTTATTCACCATCATATTTTTGAATCTCATCAGACATATAGAGAAGTTCAACTCCTGCCTCAAGGAACATTTTTTCTGAGTCTGCACCTGAACGATATTTTCGTTCACAGACCACTTTTTCTATTCCACAAGCTACGATAAACATGGCACATGTACGGCAGGGTGTCATGCGACAGTAGAGCGTGGCTCCCTTGATTGAAACGCCAATGATGGCTGCCTGGAGGATTGCGTTTTGTTCTGCGTGAATTGTTCGGACGCAGTGTTCGGACAGTGAGTTGTCTTGGTGAGTTACGGTGACCAACTCGTGACCAACCTCATCACAGTGAGGTAAGCCGGGAGGGGAGCCAACGTAGCCTGCTGTAAGGACCCGATTATCACGAACAATTACACAACCTGAACGGCCACGATCACAGGTGGCTCTTAGAGAAATTGTATCTGCCATAGCCAGCCAGACTTCATCCCATTGAGGGCGGACATGGTATATCATGCGAAACCTCCTTAAATTGGTAGTGTGCGTTGGAAATATTTTACAAACATTTCTCAATTACTTGTACAAGTAAGGTCTATTTTAATTTGGATACTTCCTTGTCCCCGTGAGTACCGAGGATATCGGTGTCTTACTTTAACTTAGACACCTCTTTGTGTTCGGTGTGTTTTCTGCAAGTACGACAGTGTTTACTGATGACGAGTTTTTCAGGTGTGTTTGTCTTGTTGCGTTCGGTGATGTAGTTGAAATGTCCACATTCGGAACATTTTAAACCCATACTTTGTCTTGGTCCTTTTTTTGCCATGTTTGATGTCTATATATTATTTAGAAGCAAGTGATATTTTAACACATTCATAGAAGCGATCGGGAAGAATATCGTTTTT
Organism: Candidatus Collierbacteria bacterium UBA2277; assembly: GCA_002347045.1. Taxonomy (GTDB): domain Bacteria; phylum Patescibacteriota; class Microgenomatia; order UBA1400; family MFAQ01; genus UBA2277. The sequence goes on from DDWV01000001.1 coordinate 30,872, forward strand.
GTGCAAAATTAGTTAATTTCAATCTGTTTTGTAATTCTAGAGATTGTAAGATATTTGACAAAAAGATATTTTCCTTTTAAAGTAGTTGTAGTGGTTTGTAAATTTTGTTACAAATTATTACAAGATGAAAAAAACATATAGTGTAAATGAAGCTGCAAAGTTGTTGGGGTACTCGAAAAATAGTATTTACGGATTTTTGAAAGGAGGAGAGATTAGATCTTCTAGGATTGGAAAAGGAAAATTTAGAATTTCAGAAGAGGAGATTAATAGGTTTCTTGCGAGAGATACCACTCCAGATGTTGTTCAAAAGGAAGATAAGGCTAAGGATCCAGAAGGGTTTGCTTATGATTTTGATAAAAAACCACCCTTTGGTGCTAGTTTAGCTGATCTTGGAAGTGATAAACCCATTAGAACGATAATTCTGTGGTTACAAGAGAGGGTTGGTTTGCCTAAATTGTTTGATTGGTTTGTGGCTTTGTCGTCGGTGATTTTGGGGGTGTCAATGTTTCTTTACACAAAGCAGTTGGACAGCTTGTTGATAGGTAGATACTCAGTTTGGTTTACTCCAATCCAACTTAGTTTGTTGTGTGGAGGAGTTGGGTTAATTTTGGCTGATATGTTGGTCGAAAATATTCCTTTGTTTAAGAATTTGAATAACATTTTTAGGTTTTTACTTGTTGGCACCTATTTTGGGCTGGCTAGCATTCAATTGAACACGCGCGATATCGATGGTTTTTTGATAAATGGACTGTTCTCGTTGATAATTTTGATTGAAGCTTTGTTTGGAGTGTTGTCTTCTACGGCGTACATGTTTTACATTCAAGGTCTCCTGTTTGGAACGGCATTAATTTTTCGCTTTTATCCTAATGATTCAGGCTTATCATTTTTATCTTCGGTCGTGTACAGAGTTATTGATGGCGCCAGCTACATATTTAGTCTTTTGATTGTGGTGGTGGTTGTTTCGACTCTGTACGGATATCTTTGGAGCAAGAAGTTCTTAAAAGCCGTTTTGGGGGTGTCTGGTATGCTTCTGGTGCTGTTGTCAGTTTACTATTCTAGTACTGGATACTGGTCGAGGTCACTTTTTGTGTTGATGGCCGGAATTATTGGAATGATTCTTCCTTTTTGGGAGCAGTTTAAAAGAAGATACGATACAAATAGATCAATAGTTTTCAAGATGTTTGGAACACTTCTAATGGCCTTTTCACTGGTGATTTTGATAGTTGGATCGGTTCAAAACTTGCTTATTTCAAATGGAGTAAAAAGTTTAGGAGAAAAAACCAATTTAACAAGAATTACATTAGAGTCCCAGATTGATGATGCTGTGTCTACTTTGGAAGGGCTAACTCAAAACTCGATATTTGTAGATTCTTTTGTGAGTAAGAAAACAGCAAGTGTAGAAAGTTTTTTGAAAGCTGTTTTTAAGAATAATCGAAATTTTGACAGTGTTAGTGTTTTGGACCTTAGCGGTTCGATTATGGCTGTTTATCCGTATTCAGATGTGATATTAAAAGAAAATTGGTCTGATGAAACATTTTTTTCTGATGTGGTTATTAAAAAGAGTACATATATTTCACAACAAGTTGAGCCACTTGGAGATAGTATAAATAAGGCGCTGATAGTTGCAGTTCCGGTTATTGATATAAATACCGGAAGTATTATGGGAGTAGCTGTGGTCGGTTTGTCTGCGGATTATTTAAGCGAGAGAATGCAGCAAATTGCCGTATCGAGCATTGGTCAGACGATTACAGTAATTGATAACCAGGGGAAATGGATAGTATATCCAGAGATTGATGCTATTGGAGAGTTGGTAACTGAGGCTGATGCATCTTATGATTTGTGGAAAGTGGATGCCGGACAGCAAAAGGGGTATGACAGACTGGGAAGATACTCTTTGTTTTCTTCACAAAAATCAAAAGTGCTTAACTGGTCAGTTGTGTCGTCTCAGCCTATGTCGACTGTTTTAGACATAAGTGGAAGTGGTTTGGTGAGTGTTTTGTTTTTACTTCTGGTAGCTGCTGTGACAGTAATAGTTTCCTATTTTAGTCGTCTAGAAAAAGAGTAATGGCTAAGTACATATTAATTACTGGAGATAAGTACAATAAAAGTGTTCGAATTATTTTGGCGTTATTATTGGGGATAGTATTGTTTGGAGTAATGATAGTGTTTGGGTTTAGCTTAAGCGTGTTTCCGGTTCCGACCGAGGTTGTAACCGATGGGCAAGTGTCTCAGTTATCGGCAGATATTTTGTATGAAAGTACCTTTGATATGCCATATCTTGTTTCCGTTTTGCGTGAAAGCGGAAGTTATTCGTTTGCAGTTATTGAGAATGGAGTTTTGTTGGATGGTCGGTTTGATGGTTTAACAGAACTCGTGTATCAAAATGGAGATCAAGGACTGATAAAAGACAATTTTGGTGAGATAGACTTATTTGTTAGTAGAAAAGGAATAACTGAGAAAGTAACTTTAATCGAAAGATCTGTAACTGGAATTACTCTTCCTGACGGTCAAAGGTTGCCAGTAAAAGTGATTAATGGAAAAATTGTTAGGGGAGTGTTGGTTGGAAAATTTGAGATGGCAAGTTTGATAGATAATTCCTTGATTTCGGGTATATTTGATACTCGTGGTGGATTGGTTCAGATTGAGGTTGAGCCATCTTTAAAAGAGCCAGATAGAGCGATATCTTTGGTTGGTAAGGAGCTTTTGAAGTTGTCGCTTGAAATTGAAAATGAGAATAGTGGTTCTGTGTTGGCTGCAACTTCAGACACCCCCATTGAAGCTACGTCAAACACGATAATTGGACAAGCGGTGGGTTCGTCTTTTTTCCAAGTTAGAAAAAATATTGAGGACGGCTCTATTGAGGTGTTGTCTGCTGGTTTACCAGTTGTAAGTTTGGTGCCTGGACCATCTGGTCCACAAGGAATACAAGGACCTCCTGGTCCGGCAGGTGGACCAAAAGGAGATAAAGGAGATAAAGGAGATAAAGGTGACACTGGTGATACAGGTCCAGCCGGAGCGACTGGGGCGACGGGGCCAGCTGGGAGCAGTGTGGCTGGTGTTGATACACTAAATCTATTATCCGGGGCGCTAAGTGTTGCTGGAGAAGGAATTAACACCATTACTACTAATGGAATTGATACCATTACAGTTACAGGAACTCTGCCAAGTCTTGATCCGACTTACTTTACAACAGCCAATATTTCTCAGTGGACAAATAATTCGGGATACATTACTTCCTCCGGTACGTCAACGAACTTTTCCGGTTCGCTAACTGGTGACGTTTCGGGCACACAAACAACCACTTCGGTAGAAAAAATTAGAGGGGTGACTTTAGGCTTAACAACAGCAACATCGGGTAACTTGTTGATTGCCAATGGACTTACTTGGGCTACTCAAGCAATGACTGGCGAAGCATCCATCAACGGATCGGGTGCTTTTGCAATTAATTACGCTGCAGCACAGTCAGCCGATGCGACACATAAAGGATTCCTGACTGCCGCTGATTGGATTTTGTTTAATGGCAAGCAAAACGCTTTAGGGTTTACACCAGAAAATGTGGCGAATAAATCAACCAGTACTGCTTTGGGTACATCGGACACTTTATATCCATCGCAAAATGCAGTAAAAACCTATATCGACAACAACGCCCTTGGTCTAAATTGGAAAACGAGCCTTGACGCAGTAAACGTGATTGCCGAGACGGCAAGCCCTAGTCTTTCTACAGTTGAAGGAGATGCATATATTATTAATACTGGGGGGAATACCGGTATTTGGTCGACCTTTTTACCCGGTGACTTGGTGCAGTATCAGAATGGTGGTTGGATAAAGCTGGAATCTTTGACTGTGGGTGATCGAGTTGGTGTGTCCTTCACTTCATCTACTTCGGCTACGGGAACCTTTACAGGTTATGACGATAATGTAATTGAAATTTCAGGCGGTGTCCCCGGTGCTTTTACATATAATTTCATTTCTCCTGCCAATGGCGATGCTAGGTATGTTGATGATCCACAATCTATATATTATGGAATCTCCTTTACTTATTCCGGATCACTATCTGCATGGGTTCAACTATCGTCAAGTGTTAATGCTTCTTACGGAAGTGGTTTGCAAAGTGTTTCAAATGTTATTTCTCTAGGGAATTTGACAGAGGATTGGAATCAGACCGGAGTATTTAATATAAATACAGCCGGAAACATCTCGACAACCGGAACGGGAACAATAACTTCAGCAGGACTTTTGACGGCATCCAATGGACTAATGGTGACAGGTCTGGCGATAAATTCCGCAGTCTATACAGATGGCACCAGCAGTCTTACTACTACTGCTCCTACAGCTGGAGTCCTCGGATACTGGAGTAGAACCGGAACAGTATTATCACCGGCTACTGCAGGTGATGGAATGACTACGGCCGGAACAACAAACATTGGATCCGGAACAGGAGTTGTAACAATAAACTCCTCGGGATCATTGAACTTAACCGCAGCTTCAGCATCGACTTTTTCTTTGGCAAATGTAGCAAATGCTCTAAATTTTGATACTGATACTTTAACAATTGACGCTTTGAATAATCGGGTGGGTGTTGGTACAGGAGCGCCTTTGTCGAGCTTACAAATTAACGGTTCTTTGGGAACAAAAGTTACCACTGTGACTAGTAATTTAACGTTGACGGATCAACACTCAACAATTGAGGGTAATCCAGCCGTTTCACTTGTGATTAGGCCGCCGCAGGCATCGACAGCGACAGGAAGGATATACCAAATTAAAAATATTAGTGCCACAGGTAGTATTACAGTAGATCCATACGTAGCTGAGTTGATTGATGGGCAGTCTACTTATACTTTTAGTGGTCAGTTTAACTCAATTATCATTCAGAGTAATGGAACTGGCTGGAATATTTTGTCTGATAAATTATTTGAGGCCAATCAAAATTTAAGAACCACAGATTCGGTTTCATTTGCCGGTATTACCGGTACAGGACTGGCAATCAACTCCGCAGTCTACACAAATGGTTTTAGTGACTTAACCACAACAGCACCTACTTCAGGAGTACTGGGATACTGGAATAGAACGGGAAACACTCTTTCTCCTAGTACTTTAGGGGACGCAGTTACGACTTCAGGAAATATATTTTCAACCGGAACAGGAACCATTACTTCTGCCGGACTTCTAACTGCCAGTAATGGTCTCACCCAAACAACAGGTGCTACTAATATCACCGGAACATCTGGCGCCTTAACATTGTCTGGACTGGGTGCTTCATCTATATCTACAACTGCAAACGGATTAACGCTATCTACTGTGACTTCTGGAACTCTAGCACTTACTTCTGCAGGAGCACTAAACATGTCTGCAGGAGCTGCTTCGACGTTTACTTTGGCGAATGTAGCTAATGCTTTGAATTTTGATGCCAATACTTTATCAATTGATGCATTGAATAACAGAGTAGGAATAGGGACGACGACTCCTTCGTATACATTATCAGTATTGGATACTGTTAATTCCGGGGGGGTGACTTCTATATCAAATTTATCTACTACAAATAACGCCGCAGCCTACACAGTGTTGCGATTAAATATGGGAACACCAACAGGGACAAATGTTTCTAGGTTTATTAAGTTTTTCGCCGGTTCAACAACGGATGACAATGGAATTGGAGTTGGTAACATAAGACTTAATAATGCCGGGGTAACCTATGCATCGGGGAATGCTGATCTGGCTGAGTGGACTGAGGTCTCCGGAGGCCCGGTGGCCGGAGATATTATTGCAGCAAAGGCGTCAGGTAATACAAAAGCAGTGACTGGGGACTTGATTTTGGGAGTGGTGACCGACACCGCGGCATTTATTGGAAATGAGACGGGAGACCTTACAGGAAAAGAAATCGTTGGAATGCTTGGCAGGGTTAGTACAAAAGTATCCAATGAAAATGGAGATATCGCTATAGGGGACCCGATTGCTCCAAGCTCTGTAGCCGGAGTGGGTATGAAACAGACGAAAGCTGGGCCAACGATCGGAAAAGCGTTGGCGGCAAAAACAGGCGCTACTGTGGAGAGAGTTGAAGTTCAGGTGGTACCGGGATGGTATGATCCTGATCCACTGTTGTCGCCGGCTGCCTTTACTGTGAGCGGGACAGATATTTTACAAAGTGGTGAGGTTGTGACTCGAGCAGGCGGATTCCAAGATTTAAAGATTAAAGACATTACCGTGGCCAACTCGCTAACGTTACCAAACGGTTCAATCTTAAATGCAAATTTGGCTAATTCGAGTTTAACAGTAACAGCAGGAACAGGATTGTCAGGAGGTGGTTTGGTGTCTCTTGGAGGAACAACTTCATTATCTTTACCTGGTGTGGGAATTGCAGGAACTTATGGAAGTGCATTATCAATTCCAGTTTTAACTACTGATGTACAAGGAAGAGTGACTGGAGTTACGGCGACGACTATTTCAGGAATAACAAATTCTCATTTATCTGGGACTGCCGGAATTACCGATGCAAACTTGGCAACGATTACAACGGCCAGTAAAGTATCCGGGTCGGCAGTTCAGTTGAATGCAAATGGAGGAATTACAAACAATACCGGATTATCACTTTTAACTTCTTGTGCAAGTGGTGAGGTTTTGAAATGGAATGGATCTGCTTGGGCATGTGCCATTGACAACTCAGGGGGGTCACCATCCTTTGATTTAATTGCTTCAGGAACTAATACGACTGCCACAATGACTGTAGGTACAGGAGGAACGCTCACTTTCTCAGGAAGTGGTGTAGTGAATGCCTCCACCCTTGGAGGTGCCACTTTTGCAGCTCCCGGCAGTATCGGCTCAACAACACCAGGCACCGGGGCGTTTACGACACTCTCTGCCAGCTCAACTCTGACTGCATCAAATGGATTGACGATGACGACGGGTGCTTTGAGTCTGACTTCTACGTCAGGAGCGATCTCGTCCACCGGATTAACTGGACTGACACAAACATTATCGTCCGGAACTGCGGCTATTACCGCGCCAACACTTAACTTAAATGCGTCTTCTACAGGAAATACTGTCATTGGAAACGGAACAGGAACGTTTGCTTTGGCATCAAGTGGAGGATTGAACGTAACAACCGGTGGTGCACTGACAGGAGTGGCTTCGATCGACACCATAGGGGTAACGGCAACCGGACTTACATTCGCGGGAGCAGGAACAATCGTAACAAGCACAACATCAGCGTTGACTTTGGATTCGGGAACGACCGGAGCTGTAAATATTGGAACAGGGGCGAATGCTAAGACAGTGACTCTGGGAACAACAAATACTACTTCAACTACAAATATCCAGTCCGGAACAGGAAATATAAACTTTACGGTTGGACCTACTTCTTCTTCCGGAAAGGTACAAATAGGGAATAGTGGAACAGCGACACCTGATTTATTGGTGCTGGACAATGGTACTGCCGATCCTACCGGCGTAAACGGGGCGACATATTACAACACGTCGACAAATAAATTTAGATGCTTTGAAAATAGCACCTGGAAAGATTGCGATACGACGGGTTCGGGGGGACCGGCAAAGAGTGCAGCAATTGTCGACAGTACCAGTGATACATTGACAGGAACTGAGGCTGAGCTGCTGGATGGAACAGCCCCGGCAATCACCCCGTCGTCTACAAGTAATAGAATTTTAATTAATGGTTCGATAAGAGTAAGGACTACGGTTCGAACTCAACAGACGAATACTTTTAGAATAAGGAGAGGATCGGGTAGTTGCGCTGGTACTCAAGTTGATGGAGATTTGATACTTATAACTAAGGAAAGCCATGCAGCGGGCGTCCCCTTTGATAGTTATGTGAGCTTTAGTTTGATTGATGCGCCATCTACCACCTCTTCACAAGCATATACCGTCTGTGGTTTGTTCTCAGGCGGAACTGCAAATACCACACCATATATCTCAATGACAATAATTGAAGTGGCGGCGACAGGCGCCGACTTGGCTGAGATTTACTCGAGTAATGATGAAACATTGGCTCCGGGAGATGTGGTGAGTCTTGATTCTTCATTGGAAGCCGGAGTAAAAAAGAGCAGTGTGGCCTACGACAAACAAGTTCTCGGAATTGTATCTACTAATCCTGGAATGACGATTGGTAGTATCGGTGAAGGGGACACTAAAGCTGTGCCGGTAGCTCTTTCTGGTAGGGTGCCGGTGAGAGTATCGACAGAAAATGGAGCGATTATGGCAGGTGATTACCTGACTACTTCATCAACTCCGGGTGTCGCCATGAAAGCAACTAAAGCGGGATCAATTATCGGAACAGCAATGTCAGCATTTGATGGTGACTATGTCGGACAAGTACTGGTATTTGTCAAGAGTGGCAATAGCACTGGTGTAAGTTTGGTGGAGGTTATGAAGGGACTCGATTTGACAAGTGTTTCGTATAACTCCGATGTGCTATATAACTTGATATTAAATAAAGAGCAGGTAGCGACAGGCTCAACCAATACTTCAGAAATAATGACGGATAGGGTAGTGGCCGGGTTGGAAATTATTACTCCGAGAGTCACGACTCAAGACTTACTGGTAAGTGAGAACGCGACCTTCTCGGGAATCCTGTATGCAGATACGATTAAGGCCAGAAGAATTGAGGGAGTAGATATTCTGACCAAGAAACTGAGTCTACTTACTGATCAGGTGGCCGGGGTCGCCACGGCTGCGGGTGAGATACAAAGTAGCACTGCGAGTGAGATTGATATATTTGCGATAATTGCCAATAAGATTGCCGAGATATTCAGAAACACGGTGGAGTTTATCGGAAAAGTTATCTTCCGAAACGAGGTGGAGTTTGCTGGGAGACCGATTTTTAACAAAGATACTGCCGGGTTTGCCACAATAATGGCAGGTGGAAACGAGGTGGAGATTCTCTTTGATAAAGAATACAAAGACGAACCTATCGTTACCGCCACGGCACAGATTGCTGGAGGTGTGTCGATTGCCGATATTCCCGGATACGCGATTGCCGATGTTAATACCAAAGGCTTTAAGATTCGTATGAGTAGAAAGATTGGCATGGACCTGCGGTTTGCCTGGGTGGCGTTGGCTGTCTCGGAGACGACGAAGTTTGAGGGAAGTGGGGAAGAAATTGTATCTCCTGTTACCTCTGTAACGCTAGAAACTTTTCCTGATACTTCTTTGACTCCAACCCCGACACCTTTAGTGGAGGTGACACCTTCAGAAACGGCTAGCGAAAGTGGAAATTTGTAAAATACTTGTAAAATTGTTATTTATTTGTTAAATTAGTTACAAATATGGATAAAAGAAAAGTTATTTTGGCTGTGTTAATAGTAATAGTGTTCGGAGGTGTGGGTAGTTTGATAAAACTGACTAGAGATAACAAACAACTTAGATCTGAGATACAGGGTTTGAAGGAAGATCCATACAAAATTGCAAAAGAGGAGACGGCAAATATTGTGGCTTTGGTCGGTAAGCTGGTGATTTTGCCTGAAGGAGAAGAGCCTGTCTTGGCAACCGTAACAGACAAAGAAAAGCTTAAAGATCAGCCAGTATTTGCCAAAGCGGAAAACGGAGACAAGATACTGATTTATTCGATTGCCCAAAAAGCGTATATTTATAATCCTACAAAAAATGTAATTGTGGATGTGGTTTCGGTAAACATTGGAGAAGAGAATATTGTCATTACGGGTGTCGATAAAAATAACCCCTTAAAGATTGCACTGATAAATGGTAGTAAGACTGTTGGATTGACAAATATTTTTGAAGATAATCTTAATGAAAAGAAAATAATGGGCTTGTCAGTGGTGTTAAAAGCAAATGCAAAAAAAGATGATTATACAAAGACTCAAGTGTTTGACTTGTCTGGGAAATGGAGTGTACAAGCAAAAGAGATTGCTCAGATGGTTGGGGGAGAAGTAATAACAGAGACAGAAGAAGATAAGCCAAATGCTGATTTATTGATAATTGTAGGAGAAAATTTTATGTAAGAGCTTGCTCGTATTTTTAGCTTAACTTCGTTATGTGTCTAAAAAATACTTGCGCTTCCTCTTATACTGAAACCCCATAATTACTTTGTCATTATGTGGATTGGTATAAATTGAGGCTATTGATGGTAAAATACTATGGTGCCACCTTAGCTCAGTTGGTTAGAGCACCTGTTTTGTAAACAGGATGTCCTGAGTTCGAATCTCAGAGGTGGCTCAGTAGTCTGATGTTTTTAGGAAGGATGGTAGGTTCTGTTTTGTAAGAGCTTGCTCGTCCTTCTTTCAATAATGGGCTATTATTGAAATGGCCTCCTGCGCTTCCTCTTATATCATGCGCCGATAATCACTTCGTCATTATCGTCTGGATATAAACAGGATGTCCTGAGTTCGAATCTCAGAGGTGGCTCTAAATATGAATTTTTCAAAAGTATTGCCCGGCGACAGAATTATATACTCCGAAAAAACTGGAATTAGGCGAATTAGGGTGAATGATGTGGAGGAAATGAGACGCATGAGAATCATAGAAGATGATCCGGAGGTGTGTAAGTTTGTAGAGGATCTTCAGGCTACGGAGGAGGGACTTCGAAATTTTGCGAAGGGGAGTAGTGAGTCTGTAGTATTGGGAGTAATACAGGGAGGTGAGGTTCAGGGATGGATTTGCTTGTATCCGGATGAGTCGGAAAGACTGACTAGACTAGGATTGGCAGAAGATGCTGTAGAGATATGTTATGCCAAGTACCCTGGTGCCCCGAGAGGGCTCATGAGTAGTGGACTGAGACAAGTAATTGAGATGATAGTTGGCGAGACCTTCACTGCCTACACTGATCCAGATAATTTAAATTCTTCCAGACTACTTGAAGCGGTAGGATTTAAAAATGCCGGGAAGATTAAATATCACCCAGGCGCCAAGACACTGGACAACTTTTGGATTTTGAATAATAGCCCACTGATTTGCTGAAAAACTGGCTATTTGAGTCTACTATTTGTCAAGTTGCAGTCAGTATAGGAATGTCTTTTACTTTCTGGGCTTGGGGAAGATGAAGTTTTGAGGTAAAATAGACGATGATTGCCGTCATAGCTCATCTGGCAGAGCGCGTTCTTGGTAAGAACGAGGTGTTGGGTTCGACCCCCAATGACGGCTCCATATATCGGATATAATAAGCGTATAAGCCAAGGTGGTAGAGTGGTCAAATACTCGGGTCTGTAAAACCCGCGGCGCAAGCCTACACAAGTTCGAATCTTGTCCTTGGCACTCACAATTTTAGGACAATCTTCTCACAAGTTCTCCCCGGAGTACCGAGGATTTCTACCTTACAGGTAGTCAGAATCTTGTCCTTGGCACTCACATTTAATCTCGGAGTGTGTTTTTGTAACAGCTTGCTCGATTTTTCATCATAACTTTGGTTATGTAAATGAAAAATCTTGCGCTTCCTGTTATTCTGAAACCCCATAATTACTTTGTCATTATGTGGTTGGAATCAGAATCTTGTCCTTGGCACCAATAGTTTGATAGACTGGAAGTATGAAAAAGAAAACAAATGTTGCTTTGTTTCTGGTGGTCTTGGGTTTTGGAGTTCTATTGGGAGGGTGTGCTGGGATTCCTACGGTTAAACAGCCAGATGTTGTGGCAGAGTCCCCTGTAGTGTCCATAAAGGGAATGGTGAGTGTGTCAGGAGATAAGATATTTATCTTGAAAGATTATATTTCTACCGAGATAACGAGTAGAAAAGTTGACTTAAAACAGTATGATGGTCAGAGCGTTGAAGTAACAGGCGAGTTTTCTGGAACTACACTGTATGTTGACGAAGTCAATTAGTGATCTCTATTTTGCGCTTAGTTCTGGAGATTGATAGAGAATTTCTTTGGTGTTGGAGTTTATCTGTGTAATTAGAGGAGCAGAGCTTAAGCCTTTAGTGTAGAGTGATAATTGCCAGATGATTCCGTTTCCAGTTTTGATGTATTGTGCCTTTACTGGCGCTTGAGTACAAATAGTTCTGTTTGCACATAGATCATAGGTAAGATCCAGTGCTTCATCCAGCTCTAAACCTAGTTGATTTCCTAGTACACTGTCGTTGAGGGAAGGAATATTGTCATCGGGAGTAACGTAGATTTGTTTGTCCATAATTTCTGGTGTGCCTTTGCCTGTAATCGATACATAAAAGTATTTTTTGGTTTGAAGGCTTTCTCGGAAAAAGTACTTGGTAACTGCCGTTGAGATGTCTGTGGCGTTGTCAATTTTTATTAAGATTAACTGGGCATTGGGTGATCTGTTTCCGGCGATTTTAAGTGCTGTAGAAGCAAGGCTTAAGGGTTGAAGTTGATTTATGGTACTTGAGATTGTTGGAGTAGCTGATGGAGTTGCTTCTGCACTGGAAGTGGCTTCTGGTGTGACTGTAGGGGTAGGAATTTCGTAAACCGTGGGAGATACAGTTGGTGTGAGTGTGGTTTGTTGTTTTTCAAGTGTTTGAGTGATTTCAGTTAGCTGTGTTTTGAGCTTGGCAGTTTGTTGGGACATAAATGCCGCAGCAGCTAAACCGATGCCGGCAATAATTAGCAGAACAACAATGATAACTGGAGTAATTGACTTACTGGGTTTGGATGGAAGTGAGGCTGGAGTCTCGACGGGGGTTAGGGATGGAGCTGGTTCTTCTATCTGAGGCATTTCTTGTGGTTCTGGTTGAGTGGGTTCTAAGGTAGTTTGTTTATCGATGAGTGTTTCGTTGGCTGAGATAAGTGTTTCCGCCTCATGTGATAATGATTCTGACGTAGCCGATGGAGTAGTGGTTGGTTGTGCCATGGAAGGGATATCGTCTGGAGTTGGTTCAAATGTAGGTTCTATAGTTGGTTCAAGTTGGGTAGGATCTGTAATGTCTGGAGTGAGATCTGTGGTGGAATAGTCATCATCTTTTGTGATCACGGTTTGAGGCACGGGTGCGTTCGATGGTTCCGGGGGGTTACTAGATGGTTGGGGTGGCATTGGAAAAGTTCCAAGATCATCATTGGGCATAGATTTAGTATAGCAAATAAAATACAAAATGGTATAAAAATCCCCGCGTGTACCGCGGGGAATTATTTCTTTTAATCTTCCCTTATGTTTATTTGATAAATAGAGATTTTTTACTTACATTTTTGAAACCTTACTTTTTAGGGAACTGAGTTGTTTACATGGTATTTTCTCAAATTTGTTTTGGAATTTCAAATTATGGGGTGAAGATTAAATAGTTGTGTTTAGTTTTTTTGAGCTCTAATTTATTTTTGTATGGGTTTATCAGTCTTTTGAGGTACGGCTTGGTAAAAGCAAAACAAAAGCGAGGTTTTCCCTGAAAAGGGATATATACATGATGTATGTTTTGAATTTTTGTTTTTAGGTCAAGGTGGAACTTGCGATACTTTGGTTGCCATAGGTTCCAAACTGTAATTAGTACTTTTCCTTTTGGTTTAAGATGTTTTTCTATTTGATTGAGGACAAAGGTTTGATCTTTTTTAGTGGGTAGGTGGTGAAAAACTCCGATGGAGTAGACATAGTCGTACTGCGATAGGCCTTTCCATGCTGCGACTTTGGTTATGTCAGCTTTAATGAATCTATGTTCGGGATGTGCTTCCTTAGCCTTTTTTAGCAGTTCTTCGCTGATATCAAGCCCAGTGTAGTTTATATTTTCAGTAAGTCCCATGAGGAGTCTGCCATTTCCGCATCCTATATCGAGAATCGAAGATCCAGGCTCAATTTGTTCGAGAAATGGCTTGAGATCTGGCCAGATGTACTGTCTAGTGGCAGAAAATTCTTTACCAATTTCATTATAAATATTTTTTACTGACTCAATTATATTTTCTTGGTCCATCAGTGGTATTTTATCAGCGTTGGAGTAAAATACGAAGAAAGTTCTTTAAAAAATAGATTGGAGGAGTGATGTCAGGTGAGTTTGATATGTACAAGCTTGATGGGAAAACCGTGTTGATTACAGGGGCTTCATCTGGTATTGGAAGAGCGACGGCTAAATTGTTTGCTGAACATGGTTGTCGGGTTTTTCTAGTCGACATAGATTTTCAAGGAATGATTGACACTGTAAGAGAAATGAAACTATCAGAGAGCCATGAAACTTTTTTGGTTGATCTGAGCAAAAAAGAAGAGATCGATCGTTTCTGGAGCAGTTTAGAAAGGTTTCCTGATGTTTTGGTAAACAATGCAGGGAGTTATCCCTCGATAGATTTTTTGAAAATGACTGAAGTTGAGTATAAGAAAACGATTGATGTGAACTTGAACTCGATGGTTTGGATGTGTCATGAGTTTATTAAGAGACGCGGAAAAGCGGGTGGAGTGATCGTCAACATTGGGTCAATTGAGGCAATTTTACCTTTTAAGAAACACCTCGTTTCTTATAGTTTGAGCAAAGCTGCGGTGATTGCATTAACTCGTTCACTGGCTAGAGATTATGGCAGAAAAGGATTTAGAGCTAATGTCGTATTGCCGGGAGCGATTAAGACTCCAGGAACAATGTCACAAGTTAAGAATGGTTTACTTAGTTTCCGAGTAGATTTGATGAGAGTTGCTGATGTTTTTCAGTCTCGTCTGGCAATGGGTAGATGGGGGAACCCTCAAGAAGTTGCAAAAGTAATCTTGTTTCTAGCCAGTGATATGGCGAGTTATGTCCAGGGAGCAATGATTCCTGTTGATGGTGGATTTTTATCTTCGTAGGTGTTTTGGCGGCTTTTATTTAAGCCGCCTTTTTTTGTGTCAAAAAAAGCCCCCGCCAAATGGCGAGGGAAAGAACGAAGATATTATTTCAAATCAAGAAGATACGAACCTTATTTAGGATTTAGGTGGTTTGTTGACGATTCCCATCCAAATCAAGGCGATTATCGCTCCAATGTCAAGAATAACCAGAGGAGCAAGTGTTTCCACTGAGACATTAACCCCCATGGCACCTAAAATGATGCCGACGAATAGGCCAAAGACGACAGCCACACCCATCGGAATCAGGCCCAGGGCCCATCTCTTACCAGTCTTTTTCAAATTGTTACATACCCAAAAGGTGAGGATCACTTGAAGAATAAGAATCATTTTGGTAATAATCTCCTTTGTTATTGGAATGTGCTTGAGTCCCCTTACTCAGCTAAGTTGGGATTATATTGCTTACCCATAGTAGTGTCAATGGTGATAGTTTTAAGATAGAGTAAAATTAGAGGGTGAAAATTGATGAATTGGTGTGTAGAGACAATGAAAAATTGACACTTGAGAATATCGAGGATTATCGTCGTTCTTGGGCAAAAGAGATTGGACATATGCCAAGAAACTCGGAGATTTGGCAACACCTGGTCGACTCTGAGCTTATAGAGGCTATGAAGACTAGAGGGGTTCGTACCGAGTCTGGGGTGGCGCCTTTTGCTGTAATGATGAAGCCATTTTCTTGTCCTGGAAAATGTATATACTGTCCGTCGGAGGAAGGAATGCCTAAGTCTTATTTATCAGATGAACCGGCTGCCCAGAGAGCCAAGCTTTTGAACTTTGACGCTGGAAAACAAGTGGAAAGTAGAGTACGTCAGATGGATGAGACAGGACATATGACGAATAAAGTTGATTTGATAGTAATTGGGGGAACTTTTGGTAGCTATCGAAATGATTACAAAAGAGAGTTTTTTAAGGATATGTTTGACGCTGTCAATGGAGTGAAAAGTAATTCCCTGGAAGAGGCACAGAAATACAATGAAACTGCTGGCAGAAGAGTTGTGGGAATCTCAGTGGAAACTAGGCCAGACTGGGTAAATGAAAAAGAGATTAAACTTTGGCGAGAGCTAGGGGTGACCAAGGTCCAGCTTGGCGTTCAAGCCTTTGATGAAAAGATTTTGAAAAGTATTAAGCGTGGTCATGATTTAGATAGTGTTGCTAAGGCCACTCGCCTTTGTCGGAATGCTGGTTTGAAGATTTGCTATCACTTTATGCCAAACTTGCCAGGTAGTTCTCCAGAAAACGATATTAGGATGGCCGAAATTATGTTTGTTGATCCTCGTTTTGGTCCTGACTATCTGAAAGTGTATCCTGCCATGACTATTCCAGGGACGCAGATGCACGAGATGTGGAATATGGGTGAGTACGAGCCTTACAGTGAGGAGAAGCTAATTTATGTACTTAAGGAGATTAAGAGATTAACTCCTCCTTGGTGTAGGATAGATAGGCTGATTCGGGATATAAGTAAAAAATGGGTTGTGGCAGGTACGGCTCGAACAAATTTGAGACAGGTATTACAGAAAGAGCTTAAAGATGAAGGCAAGAGGTGTTTATGTATTCGTTGTCGTGAGGTAAGGGCAGGGGTATACGACGCATCTTTAGATTTATTGATGGATGAGCGCGATAGTTTGGGAGGCAAAGAGCTATTTTTGTCGTATGAGAGTCGTTCCGGTGAGACAGAGGGAAAGTTATTTTCTATGTTGCGTTTGAGATTGCCTCTAAAAACAGAAAAAATGTTGTTTGAGGAGCTTGAGGGGGCGGCGATGATTCGGGAGGTGCACACCTATGGTCAGGTTCAGCAGTTTAGGGAAAGTGGGGGAGATCTGACTCAACACAGAGGACTGGGGAAGAAACTGATGGCAAAGGCTGAAAGCATTGCTCGTGAGAGAGGTTTTAAGAGAATGGCTGTGATCTCCGCAATAGGTACGAGAGAGTATTATCGGAGTCTTGGATATGAACTTAAGGGGACGTACATGGTTAAAGAAATTTAACTCATTAAGATGTTCTCCTTTTGAATAATAATTTTGGTACAATAATTTTATGAAGAAATTTGCTTTAGGTGTATCGTCACTTGCTATTTTAGGCTCGTTGGTCTTGCCAAAAGTAGCCATGGCTAATGAGGGTGTAGCAATGCTAAAAGGTGCTGGAAATAGCGGAGCCTGCTACGCAGCCTCTGTTTTTGTGGATGGTACTTATCGAGTTTTGGCCACTTGTCGAGATTTGAAGATGGCCCTTTCTCCAGAACAAAATCGTTATGTGGTTTGGGTTACTCAAGAAGACGGAAAGTTTAGACGACTAGGTGAAATAGTAAATGGAAAAATGTCCATGGCCACAGACGCGAAGTTTACTAGTTTGTTTGTGACGGCAGAGGCAGATGGTTATGGAAACAAACCATCGGAGAGTGTTCTTCTTTCGGGGGCAGTTCAGCCAATTAATTTTGGTTCCGGCATTTCTGGGGTAGAAGTGGCTCCTTCACCAACTCCTACTATTGCAAAAGAAGCTAAGACTGCGAAAGTTACCCCAACAGAAACTGTGACTGCTGATGAGATAGTGGATGATGACTCAAGCCAAGGTGTGAGTGGAGCATTGTCGACGGTTTTGAAAATTGCTTTGTTTGGATTTGGAGCTTTGCTTTTAGTAGTTGGTGTATTTAGCTTTATTTCAAGGAAGAGATCTCTGTAAGTTAATCTATTGTTTTACTTCTTGGTGTAGTGTTTTTAGCATTTGTTTGGAGTTGAAGTTGTCATGGAAGATATGGCAATTGAGTTTTTATATTAGCACCCAGGTCAGTAAGATTTATATTAGAGATAGAGTTTTCTTGAGCTCTATTCTGGTTAGTGTAGAAGAATGCGAGCTATGAAGCTAATTATTGGATTCATGATGGCAGAGATTGGGGAAGAGCCTGAGATGGGGAGAATTAGGAGAAGTAGGATTAAGGTCCCGTATCTATTCATGATTACTTGGTACTCATAGGCTAGGTCTCGAGGAAGTAGTCCAAAAAGAATTTTTTGTCCGTCGAGAGGGCCTACCGGGATGAGGTTGAACACTGCTAGGGCTACGTTGGTAAGTATAAAAGGAACTAAAAATACTGAGATTGTGTAAGGCAGGAAACGAATTGCAATAGAGACTATTACGGCAAGTAGGATATTACTGAGAGGGCCCGCAAGAGAGATAATGCCTGTGTCACGTCTGGGTTTTTGAAGGTTGTATGGGTCAAAAGGAGTGGGTTTGCCCCAACCAAATGCAAAAGTTCCACCACTGAGTAGGATTAATGTCAAAGGGAGTACTACTGTACCTATAGGGTCAATGTGGGCTAGAGGATTGAGCGTAAGTCGGCCCGCTACTCTTGCTGTGGGGTCTCCAAGGCGGTCAGCTGCAAAGGCATGAGCAAACTCATGAATGGCAACAGCCAGTACCAAATATGTGACTCCAAGAAGGAGGCTGATAAGTGTATATATCATGTATTTTCTATTTTATTATACTTTGCAGTACCCTGAAAAGGCGTTTCTGTGTTAAAATTTGCTTCATGAAACAAAAAGTAAAAGGTCGCCTTGAGTGCGCTACTTGCGGTAAAGGTGTTCAGCACTCAAATATGGTTAGTTTTTCAAAGCAAAGAACTAAAGTTGTACGAAAGCCAAATTTGCACGTTCATCATTTGATGGTTGAAGGTTCAAAAGTAAAAATTAAGGTTTGTACTACCTGTAAGAGGTCGTTGAGGCAGGCTCAAAGAGCCGAACAGGTTGCTTTGTCAAAAGTTAATGCCTAATTTCTCTCCAGATTTCTTGAGATATAGTCCCATGGAGCCAAAGTTTGGTTCGATGATTGATATTTATGGAGGTACGAGTATACCTGAGGAAGAAGTTCTGGATCGTAATGCTTTTAGTGTATCGAAAGAAACTTCTTTGGGCAACCTAAGCATTAAGTTTGTGGAGGGTGGAATAAATATTTTGAATTTAGATTTAGGGATTGGCTTGATATATGGTGAAAACGGGCAGTTGAAGCTTGCGGGCATAAATTTATCAAAGTTTTGTGAAAACATTAATCCGGATATGTCTGGAGATATTGGAGGTGAGTACATCGCAGACATATTTAGCTTGATGAATGGAATGGGAGACAATTATCATGCATTGTTTGACTTGGAAAATAGGATATTTGCTGTGTTAAATATGAATAACGTTACTGGCAAACAGGAGTTAGTTTCCAGTATGGAGAACGCTAACTTTTCTTTAGACACTTTAATACAGCTGAAGTATGGAAGATCATCTTTGTTTATTAGATATCAGGTAATTGAAGACGAACTTGCGATAGGTATCAGCGGAGGAAATTTTGAGGCTAAGCCTGATACAAATATGAAGGCTTCAGGCCTAAGAGTTTTGACAGATTGTAACTATCAAACATTTTTAGATAGTAGTTCTGAAGATAAATACGACAATCTTGCAAGGAGAGTTTTTCTTTTGAGTTAGATTTTGTGTCCTTGAATAAACTGTTTCCATGAAATAGGGGATTTGCCAGGAAGTTGTACTGTGTCTATTATGAGTGAGTTTCCTGTGATGGTGGTTTTGATTATTTTTATATCAGTATCGTTAATTGTTGTCCATGCACCGGGGTCAGGATTTAGTGAACGGATGAGGGCATGAACGGTGAGGGAGTCGATTCCTTTTTGTCCATCTGATATTTTTTTGAAAGGAATATAGGCGGTTTGGTGACTAATAGTTTTGTGACTTGGTGTGAAAACAGACAGAGTTTCGTCTTGGTCCTTTTTTAAGTAGTTTTGAGCACAAATTTCGGGTATTTTATCGTCCAATAACATAATTGCTGCTTGAGTAAGTTTTGTGGTCAATGTGGATACATTGTCGTTGATATCTATGTTTACTTTTGACTGAGAAATTACAGGCCCGTGGTCTAATAGCTCGTCCATTTCCATTAGGGTAACACCTGTTTTTTTGTCTTGGTTTTTGATGGCTTCACTGATACATAATGCACCACGATATTTTGGAAGTAGTGAAAAGTGAATGTTAAAAGTGCCGATCTTTGGGGTGTCTATCCATTTTTTGGGAATTATTTTGCCGAAGGAGACAACAAGGAATATATCGGGATTGAGAATCTTTAGGTGGGCTAGGTTAGCGTCGTCAAGTTTGGTTGGTTTGTAAACAGGAAGGTCATATGCGCACGCTAGGGTGGCTACTGGGGATGGTGTAAGAGTTAGCCTGCGACCTGTTGGCTTGTCTGGAGTGGTAATCACAGCAACCACATTGATGGAGTCATTTTTTATGAGTGATTCTAGGATTGTGGCTGAGAACTGAGGCGAGCCGAAAAATATTAAGTTTGATTTCATGAATGTATTTTAGCATTGAGAAGAATACTAGTGCTTTGGGGTAAATATATCCTATATACTTGACAATAAGAGTTTCTTTAGGTATAGTACCATCATTGAGAGCTTGTTCTTTTAGTTATAGTTAATGAGGAGAAAAATGAAAAATAAGGAAGTTGTGAGTTGTAATATTAGAAGGCTTTCAGGATTGGAGGCATTTGCTTCAAGAATAAATGCCTTTAAATGGATGATTATCCACCCATTTAAGTGGTGGATAAATATCCACAAGAAGTAGTTATTTATGCCTCGGGAAACCGAGGCTTTTTTACATCTTGAGAGGTGAGAGGCCTTGAGGAGTTTCTTGCAAGATGATGCCTTTTTGTTCGAGAATCCGGTCTGTGAATAGTATGCCATCTAGATGGTCATTTTCGTGTTGTATATATGAAGCATCTACGTCTTCAAATTTGCGATGACGTTTTTCAAGTTTTCCATTTATCGGAGTTAGATAATCGACTTCTATTGAGTAGTGTCTATCGACAAAACCCCAGAGTTTAGGTACGGAGAGGCATCCTTCAAGCCATCTCTTTTTCTCTTTGACGTGTACATCCGAAAGCATGGCTTCAGAAAAATTACTTAGTTTTGGATTTATAAATATTTCTGGAGTGCCGTTGAAACTGATTATAAATAGACGACGGTTGATGTCGACTTGTGTGGCTGCTAAACCTACGCCCTCAGGATCTTTAGCAGATTTAAGGGATTTGATCATTTCGGCGATTTGCTCTGTAAGTTTCTTGTCTAGAGACTCTACAGATTTTGCGACTCGACGAAGTTTTGGGTCTGGTGTAGTTAGTATTTTTAAACTCATTAGCTATATTTTAACATTGACCTGTAATATATGCAGGGATAGAATTCTTTTTGTACTTAAAACTATCATTTATTGAAGGGAGATAGGGTTGTATAAGGTTAGGAGCAGTTCTTCTTTTGTTGAATGTGTTTTCAGTAGTGATTAGTTTTACCCCTCCCGTTTGGGAGGGTGTTTTTTCGCTTATTTGCTTAGGTTATCGAGGTAGTCTTTGGCTGTTTGGGACTCGGGATTGAGCTCAATTGCTCTTTCAAAGGCTACTTTTGCCATGTCTATGTTTCCAAGATTTTGATAAAGAATTCCTACGTTTTGGAAGTTGCTACTTTCTGTTGGTGATAATTCTGTAACTTTGAGAAGGGAGTTTAGTGCATCTTGATAAAGTTGTGGATTGATTGTGGCTAGTGTTATCTCTGTTTTTGCTTTGGTTTTTATGATATTTAGATTGTATGGATTTAGCTGTTGAGCTTTGTTGATGTTGTCTATGGCAGAGTTAACATATTTTTCCAAAAAGCTATTAGCTTGTTTTTTGATGTCTGCTGATGCTGATGCCGGAAGTTCTGCAATTTGAGGAGCGATAACTTGGGAGGCAACAAGAGCATTGATGCTGCCTAGCTGAGCGTAATATATGGGCTCGTGTGGATTAAGTGTCACAGCCTTTTGGCTTTCCTCTAGACTTTGTTTTCCCTTGTTGTAGGCAATGTCTGCGGCCCACATTCGACGAAGTCCTAGGAGAAGCCAAATCGAGATACAAAAAACTAAAAAATAACCAAAAGTGGAGTCCAGCTTTAGTTTTCGGCCGATTATCTGAACTTGGTCGCTTGAAGCAAGTACTATTGCAGGACACAAAAAAAAGAAGAGGGCGATATTTACTACAGAAAAGCCAAAGTAATTGGTGATGAGAATCGAGATGAAGCCGAGAAAGAGTGGCTGGGATATGTTTGGCTCAGTTTTCCAGTTTTTGAGGTATATATTTGAGATGAATGCTATTAGTAATAGATAGGTAGCAAGTCCCACAAAACCTGTTGTGGCAAAGAAGTTTAGATACTCATTGTGTGCCTTGTTGTAGAGAAAATCAGCCTCAGAAGTGAGATTGTGGGCGGCTGGTCGTACCCAGTAGTAAGAGTAGCCAAAAGTCTCGACTCCTGTACCAAAGAATGGGCGTTGAAGGCCCAGTTTGATTGCCCCTTCCCAGACCACTCTGCGAATAGCCATAGAGTCTGAACCACCAATTCTTGTTTTGTTTTCCTCTTTGATAATAGTGTTTGTGTCGGAGTAGAAGGGATTAATCTTATTTAAAGAAGATAGGGTAAGTTGGATAGATGGTCCCTTAAATATGATAATGATAGCGAAAAGGGGAACCAAAGTGAGTAAAAGCCAAGTCTTTTTGTTTTGGATAGAGCTAATAATAAAAAACATAAGAAGGATTACAAAGGTTGCTCCAATACCTGACTGTGATTTTGTAAAGGCAATGGCTGATAGATATAAGAGTGATAGCCCTAAATAAATGAGACGATTGGAGTTATTTTTTGATCTAGTTGCCTGAAAAAGTGAAAGGGGAAGTATGGCTACAAGGAAAGCTGATAGCCAGTTTGGTTGACCAAGGGTGGAGAAGACTCTATTTTGAACATCTTGCACCCAGACGTTTTTGTCTATTCCAAGACGTTCTAGTACGGCATATACGGAAACAATGGCAGCAGACGAAAGAATGGCTGTAATTAAGTTTTTGATAGCCTTTGGTTGATTTGAAAAATGAGTGACAAGGGCGTAGTAGAGAGTTATGTAGGAAATTGTAGAAACAAGGCCTCCATGAAAACGTGAATAGTATCCCCAAAGACTTGTGTGAGGGTTTATGGAGATGATGGTTGAAATTATCTGTGAGGTGAGAAAAAGAAGAATGGGAATGTCTAAAGGGGTTTTGGCTATCACAAATTTTTTGTTTGAAAAAGACATTATTGCCCAGGCTGAAGCGATAAGAACAGTCATAAGGTAAACAAAGATCATTTTGTTGAACTCGAAAACTTCTGAGGTAAAAGGCCAGAGAATTAGTGGGGTCAGAAAAAAGAGAACATAAAACAATTGCTGGATGATTTTATATGGCTTGTTTGTGAAGTCGGGCATGGGACTAGTTTAACATTTTTAAAATCGTACTTATGCTTAATATCAGACCTTTTGCCTTATACCTTTTGCAAAAACCAGACGTTCTTCACCTGCGTTGAGGCCGTCTTTGTGCTGCGGGTGAAAAAATTTTCTCTATGAGAAAATGCCATGCTTTTTCGCACGTGCGCAATATTTTTGAAAAGATTTAAGGCTACGGTCTATCGAGTTGAAAGTGATAATTTGAATATATTTTGCGTGCCAAATAATGAGGCAATCTGTTATTATTAGCCATATTATGTTCGAGTCTTTGTGGCGATTAGCGACGTTGGACGTGGGTATCGATTTGGGTACCGCTAATACTGTGGTTCATGTAAGAGGTAAGGGTGTTGTAATTCGTCAGCCGTCGGTGGTAGCTAGACACATGAAGACTAAGGAAATTTTGGCAATTGGAGAAGAAGCAAAGAAAATGTTGGGAAAGAATCCTGCCAATATAGAAGTAGTACGCCCCTTAAGAGATGGTGTGATAGCGGACTTTGATGCTGCTGAGGCCATGTTGAAGCATTATGTGGTTGAGGTTCATGAGTTTTATAAAGGACTGGGCTTTCGAATAGCTCGTCCGAGAGTAGCTATTGGAATTCCGAGCGGTGTAACAGAGGTAGAAAGAAGAGCTGTTCAGGAAGCTGCCTTATCTGCTGGAGCAAGGGCAGCCTTTTTGATTGAGGAACCTATGGCAGCAGCCATTGGAGCCGGTCTTCCGGTAGAAAAAGCTGAGGGGCAGATGGTTTGCGATATTGGTGGAGGTACAAGTGAAATTGGAATTATCTCATTGGGTGGTTTGGTGTTGAATAAAAGTTTGCGTGTAGCAGGGGATGAATTAACAGAGTCGATTACAAATTATGTTCGTTTGAAGTACAACCTCTTGTTGGGAGAAAGTACTGCAGAGGCGGTAAAAATCAAGGTTGGTTCGGCATTTCCCCTGAAGTGTGAAAAAGATGGTAACCCTTTGAGTGTAGTAGTTCGAGGAAGAAGTTTAGAAAATGGTTTACCGATGTCTATGAAGCTGAATAGTGTCGAGATTCGAGAAGCAATGATGCCAATAATAAATCAAATTTTATCTGAAATTGCTTTGATTATTGAAGAAACGCCACCTGACTTGGTTGCTGATATTTTGGAAAAAGGGATGGTAATGGCAGGAGGAGGATCACTGATTCGCGGAATTGACAAGCTAATTTCAGAACAAACAGGTATGCCCGTGTGGGTGACAGAGACGCCTTTGGAGGCAGTGGTGCGAGGTTGTGCTAGAGTGTTAGAGAGTGACAAGCTTTTGGGCAAGGTGAGAGTTATTGGCGGTTTGAGGTAGGGGTGGTAAAATATTGACCATTGTTCTTTAAGTAAATCTATTTTGATCTGGAGGTAGACATGAAAAGAAAGCGTGACAGTTTTGCAGAGGAGTTTTTGGTTTTTTACTTGTTTGTGTTTGCTGTTTTTCTTGGAGTCCTTGGGGTTTCGAGAGGAATTTTTGTATCCTCAGAAAAAGCACAAGTTGCTGCAATCCAACTCATCGATGTTGATGCTGTTGTGGGTACAAAACATGTTTATTTTGTGAACTGGCGAGGTTGTGACGAAGGTGACGCGGCCATGTTTGAAATCAATCCCTTTGTTAATCAGCAAGGAGTATTGGTGGAAAACGTAGTCCTTTGTTCAGGCTGGCCTTTAAAGGGGTTTACTCCAAGAGTTAAATAGAGATATTTATAAATTCCCCAGCTTTGGCTGGGGTTTTTTGTGTAACGGAGACGTTATTGTTCGAGGACGATGATGAGATTTTCAAGACTATCCGAAAGGCTTGCTTCAAGGATAATCTCTGCTTTTTGCAGTGGTTCTTGAGATCCTGATATTATTTTTTTAATTTTGCCTACGACGAGATTGCCTGGAATAAGCTCTCCGGGTTCAGTAAATACATAATCATCGACCGTTATCAGCGAAAGGTTGGGAATGTCGGAGATCTGAGGAGTGTTGTCAGAGAACTTGAACTGCCCTTTTACCCCTGATGATGTGTGAATTGGGAAACTGATTGATCGATCTGAGTTTAGGGGGGTTATGGTGATTACTGAGCCTTTGACTTTTGTGACAGTACCTAAAAAAATTTTTCCTGAAACGAGAGGTTGTCCAACCTTGACCTCTTCTAGTGAGAGTGTGGATGAAACAGTGTTGTTTCCGATGGCACCGGAGACTCTAACTGGTAGTATTGATTTGAAGTCAGATCTGGGTAAGAGAGTGTTTCTGTCGGCGAGGGATTGTTTTAGGAGTTCGTTTTCGGATAGTATTTGAGCATATTTTGATTTGAGAGAGATGTTTTCATTGTTGAGAGAAGGGAATCTTTTGATAAAAGAAAACTGTTTGTCTGTAAACTGCCGCAGGTACCCTACAGGTGAGTGAATCGGTATTAGTATGGTGTAAAAAAAGGAGTCAATAGCATTGCCGATTTTTAGTTTTGTTGCAGTAGACAAAAGTATTGCAATGAATAAAGGCAAAAGGAGTAAATCAATTTTTGTACTAATCATTAGTTGGGTTATACTTCACTATATAATGCTTGAAAATAGGCAATCCAAGAATACCATAAAAATTGTAATCACAGTTTTAGTTATGGTAATTTTTGGTGAAGGTGTTTTGGGATGGGGTATCTATTGGCCATTTCTATTAGTTTTGCTTGGTTGGGAAGGTATTTATTGGTTGGCTTTAGTGTCTGGAGTTCTTATTTCAATATTGAGAGGTATGTCTGTGGGTATGCCAAGTTTGTTTATTCTGATAGTGATTGGTGGTTTGTCTTTTGTAGTAAATGCGAGAAAAGAAATGAGTTGGGTGTTTGTGGTGATTAGTGTCGTCGCTAGTGTTGTATTTGATCTTGTTTTTGGCTTTGAGGTAAGTGTATTTGAGATTATCGGAGTGACTGTGTCAAGCGTTTTGGCTATATCGTGGTTTGATAGAACAGAGGCAATAAAAATTCGATATAGCTGATATGGAAAATAATAATATATTCCATTTTGCTCGATTAACTTTAGTGTTGTTGGTTGCAATGGCTTTTTCAAGATTATTTTTTTTAACAGTGTTTATGGGTCGGCATTTTAGCGATCAAGCTTTGGGGAATATGATAAAAATTGAGAGAACTGCAGCAACGAGAGGTGTGATTAGTGATAGAAATGGAAAACCTTTGGCGATGAATATTGATAACAATGGAGAAGTGGTTAGGTTTTATCCTGCGGGAGAGGTGGTAGCAAGCGTTGTGGGATACTTGGGAAAGTCCGATGAATTATCGAATCTTGGAAGTGTTTTGGTTGGACGAAGTGGTTTGGAAAAAGAGTATCAGGATAGATTGGTTGGAAGTTTTGGAGAAACGATTGTAGAAGAAACAGCTCAGGGGGTAAAGAGAACTGAGATTAAAAGACGAGAAGCTGTTCATGGAGAAAACGTGGTTACGAACATCGACTTACCAATCCAACAAACTGCGTATTTAGCTTTGAAAAACACTCTTAATTCTGTTGGGGTAAGTGGGGCAGTCGTCGTGGCGACTGTAGATGGTCGAGTGCTGGCGCTGGTGTCTGCTCCTTCATATGACACAAATTTGTTTGTTTCGGGTGGAAAAAGAAGTGATTTTGGTGGTGACTTTAAGGATGTAAAAACTTTGTTGAGTGACACCGAGAAAAAGCCTTTGTTTAATAGGGCAATTTCTGGGGACTTTGCTTCAGGTTCGGTTTTTAAGTTAGTTCCGGCGTTGGCGGCCTTGGAAGAAAATAAAATTGACAAAGATACTCTGATAGAAGATAGTGGTGAGATTGTAATTGGAGCTTATCGTTTTGGAAATTGGTTGTTGGATAAATACGGACAGACTGAAGGAAAGATTAACGTAGTAAAAGCTTTAGCTAGGAGTAACGATATTTTCTTTTACAAGATTGGTGAGTACTTGGGAGCTGATAAATTAATTTCATGGAGTAGTAAGTTGGGATTTGGTGAAGTGACGGGAATTGATATTCCCGGAGAGTCTAGAGGTTTTTTACCCACACCATACTGGAGAGAAAGAGTTTTAGGTGAAAAGTGGTACTTGGGAAATACGTATCACTTTTCTATTGGTCAAGGAGACTTGACAACGACTCCTTTGCAGATCAACAGAATGACGGCAATGGTGGCTTCTGGGATAAAGTGCGATCCAAGGATAGTTGGGGTAGGTGAGTGTGTTGATTTAAAGATTAGTGAGGGGAATAGGCAAATTGTCTTGGAAGGAATGAAAGCTACTTGTAGTCCAGGGGGTACGGCTTTCCCTTTTTATGAGTACGAAGGAAAGCTTTACTGTAAAACTGGGACTGCGCAAAAAGGAGGAGAGGAGACATTGCCAAATGCTTGGTTTTCTATGGTGGTTCCGGTTGGAGATAATGTTAAAGATTGGATTGTAGTTACAGTTTTAGTAGAAGAGGGGGGTGAGGGAAGTGCCGTAGCTGCACCAATAGCTAAGGAGTTGGTGCCTTTACTTCTAAAGTAGCTTATATACTTGACAAATGAGTGTTATTGTGGTATATTATCGGTTATCCTGAAAAAGGATGAACATTTAATTTATTTGATCAATCTAGATATAACTTAGAGGCGTAAATATGAGCGTTCGGGATCCCCCGAAAGTTTATTAACTGATGGATAACTCCATCAGTTGTATCTAAAAGTGGAAACTCCTGCCAAAAAAAAGGAGGCCTATGGCCCGCTTTATGAATAAAATCCAAGTTATGCCTTCTGCCACCTAAGGGATTAGTGGTGTGTAGAGGCTGATGGGTGAGAGTCCTGTCCAGATCCATATTTGGGAACGCGAACCAAATATGGGAAAAGTGCTTAAGCATCCAGTCCAAGTTACGGGGTGAGGTCTTAATACCTACCACAATTAGCTACCGTCTTCTGAAAGAGCGGTTGGGTGTGCACAAACAAAAGATCAAAATTATCGGTATGAGAGGAGATTCAGTTCTAAGACAAATGGCCAATGGACAGCCCGCGGAAGTAATGGCTGCGTCCCCGGTTTTGCCTGACAAATTGAAAATCCTCTTGAGGAGTGAGCGGTGGGGTGGACAGCAAAGGTCACCCATTTTAAGCCGCTAGAGGTGGAAGGGGGAATGTGAGCCAGCTGTGGCAGCATTCCCTCTAAAAAAGTCCAGGGCAACAGTTCCCTGGCGCATACGATTTGCGGGAGGCATGGTCTCGAACCGTGTTTTATTCCCGCCAGGGCGGTCATCCTTGGTATAGTACCGCGCCGTGAGCTTGTTTAAGCTCATTAAGGCGCTGGTGAATCCTAGGAGTCCCCCTGAAATCTGGCCCTTCTGCAGATACCGCAGAAGGGCCTTTTTCTTGCTTAAAATTTGCTGTTTTGGTGTTTGTAGTAGAATACTTGGTTCGAAGTAAGGTATATTTTATATGGCAATGAAGAAATTAGTTATCGTAGAGTCTCCCACAAAAACAAAAAGTCTCTCCAAGTATTTGGGGTCTGATTTTGAGATCTTGGCTTCTATGGGGCATGTGCGTGATCTTCCAAAAAGCAAGCTAGGAATAGAGATTACAGAAAAGGGGAGAGGTAAGTATGATTTTGTTCCTTCGTATGAGTTGATGAGTGGAAAAGGAGAACAAGTGAAGAAGTTAGAAGATGCTGCTTCTAAAGTGGACGAGATAATACTGGCAGCTGATCCTGATCGTGAAGGAGAGGCAATTGCTTGGCATGTTGAGCACATTTTGAAGAGTTCTAGAAAGCTAGCAAATAAGAAAAATCTTGTTTTCAAAAGAATTTCATTTCACTCGATCACAAAAGAGTCTGTCCTTGAAGCTTTAGAAAATCCACGAAAAATTGATATGGATATGGTAAATGCCCAACAAGCAAGACGATTCCTGGATCGTTTGGTAGGGTACAAACTATCTCCAATCCTTTGGAAGAAAGTCCGTAGAGGTTTGTCTGCCGGTCGTGTACAGAGTGTGGCTGTAGAGCTTATTGTAGAGAGAGAACGAGAAATTGAAAAGTTTAAGCCTGTAGAATACTGGCAAATTAAAGTGCTGGTAGCTACCGAAAAGGGCAAGAAACTTGAGATTGAGTTAGCAAAAATACGAGGAAAGAAGGCTGAAATAGGTGATTCTGAGAAAGCAAAAAAAATATTGGTTGATCTTGAGAAAGCGAAATATATTGTTTCAGAGATAAAGAAGTCTGAGCGAAAAACTTCCCCTCATGCACCATTTAAGACATCTACACTACAGCAGGCGGCGGCAAATGTGTTGGGTTGGTCTGCAAAAAGAACAATGAATGTGGCCCAAAAGCTTTACGAGCAGGGAGACATCACTTATCACCGTACTGATTCATTTTATCTTGCTCCAACAGCTATAGAAGCTGCTAGGAAGTTTATTGGTGAGAACTATGGTTCTGAGTATTTACCAAAAGGGCCTCGATTGTTTAAAGCGGCAGGAAAAGTTGTGGCTCAAGAAGCTCATGAGGCAGTCAGACCTACACATATTGAGATTTCACCAGATGAGTTTACTGGTCAAGAAATGGCTACAGACCAGAAAAAACTTTATTCTTTGATTTGGAGAAGAACTGTAGGTTGTCAGATGGCTGACGCCTTGTTTGACAATACCAAGGTGGTTGTGTCGGCAACTTTGGGAGATAGTAAGTCTTCTGATTACGAGTTGACAGCTACAGGAGTTGTGGTTAAGTTTGCTGGATGGAAAAAGTTGTTTTTGAAAGACAAGGATGAAGTTAAGGTTTTGCCAGAGATGGCAAAAGACGAGATCTTGGAGAAAAAGAAGGTTATAGGCGATCAAAAATTTACTCAACCGTCGGCAAGATTCAATGATGCATCTTTAATTAAAGAGTTAGAAAAAAGAGGCATTGGAAGACCTTCAACTTATGCAGCAATTATTTCTACTATTTTGGATAGACGCTACGTAGAACAGAGAGATAAAAAGTTTTTCCCAACTACCATTGGTATTGCTGTTGTAGATTTCTTGATGGAAAACTTTCCACAAGAGATGGATTATGAGTTTACTGCAAAGATGGAAAACTCGCTCGATGAGATTGCCGATGGGAAATTGAACTGGGAAAAGATGTTGAGTGTTTTTTGGGATAAGTTTCGTGAACGAATTGTAAAAGTAGATAAGGATAGTGCAAGAGTCGGAGTGCCTACGGTGTCTACAGGAAAAAAGTGTCCAGAGTGTCATGAGGGGGAGGTAGTAATTCGTGATGGAAAGTATGGAAAGTTTTTGTCTTGTTCGAGATATCCAGAGTGTACATACAAGGCCCCGTTTATTGAGTTTGTTTCTGGTGTCGCGTGTGAGAAATGTGGTAAGCGAGTCATTTTAAGAAAGACTCGTACTGGTCGTGACTTTTATGGTTGTGAAGATTATCCAAACTGCACATGGGCTAGTTGGCATAAGCCAGGAACGAAAAAAGAAGAAAAGTAGTTACATGACTTCATTGACCCCATAAGATTGATTTAAGGTGTGTTTTCGGATATAATATGCGAGCTGTAGAACATTAAATCTATCGAGGAGGAGGCTTAAATGTATGAAGTGTCTTTACCCCTGAAAGAGCAGTTCACATATTGGGATGTAGTTCGATCATTGCCCACAGGCTGGGTTGCTGAGCCGTCAGATGATGGAGTTTTCATCTATGACATTCAAAAGCTTGGTTCCCGTCGTCGAGTTGGCAAGGTGGAAATTACCGACAATGAGTTAGTATTTTCTGTCGACGAAAGTACTGAAGATGGTGCCAAGTTCTGGGATGATTTTTCTTATAAATATCCAATGAACTCACCTCAAAGGGTGTGTTATGGAATTGTTTACAAAATTTCAGAGAAAATTTACCTGTTTGAGAAGACAGTAACCCAGAATTATTTGCCTGGAGTATTGGAAAATATGAGAAAGTACAAAGCAATTGATGTATATTTCGTTACTTTCTTTTTGGGGGACTTGAAAAAGGGTAAAGAACTGAAGGGTCTTTATCATCAAAGGATTGACTCTGAAGGTTCCCTGGGAGACACCTGGGGGGAGTGCGTATTTAGTTTTTCTAATCCTGGATAATAGGTTTGTGATTTTTATTTTTGAGGGCTCTAAGGGGCCCTCTTTTTTGTGGTGTAAAATGACTCGGTTCGTACCTTAAAAAATGGAGGATAAATGCCAGTAAATAATTTAGCTCATGATAAGAGTTTTCCATATGTGACACCCGATGTGTTCGAAACTGATAGTGGAGTGAGGTTTTTGCAATCACCGGGGGTTGCGGTGATCAGCGTACCCGACGTTTGTCTTGAAGGAGTAGGGCAGTTTTTGAGTGGTTTTCCTGATGATCTTGGTTTTTCTGATTACCTTTTGGATCCCACTGTATTGTCGTCTTCTGAGTCTTTGTGTAAGTTTGCAGGGCAGCTTTGCTATTTATCTTTTGGTCCACAGAGAACTTACAACGAGAACGCTGATAAGTATTTTAAAAATATTAAAATGTCGAGTCATGGTTCTGTTTTGGAACACGCGAATATTTCCATGCTTTGGTGGGGTATTAGTAGGACCTTGACACATGAACTAGTTCGTCACAGAGCAGGATACGGATTTTCCCAAGTGTCACAGAGATATGTAGGCGGGAAGACCATTCGCTTTGTAGAGAGAGTCGAGTTTCAAGATAATGATCTTCTACATCAATGGTTTCTGAGGAGAATTGAGAGGTCATATCGGGAGTATATTGAGTTAACAGAGTACTTGGTTTCTCTCCAAAAAGAAGGGGAGAGTTCACTCTCGGCTGAGCGAAAAACTGACCTTCGAAAAAAAGTACGCCAAGCATCACGAGCACTATTACCCAATGAAACTGAAGCTCCGATTTTGGTAACGGCAAATGTACGAGCATGGAGACATTTTTTGAATATGCGAGTGAGTGAGCATGCTGAGGTAGAGATTCGAAGAGTAGGTTACGAAGCGTATCGATGTTTGTATTCCTTGACTCCTTTGCTGTTTGATGATTTTGAAGTGGTTGACCTTATTGATGGAACTAAGGGATTGAAAACTGAGTATCCAAAAGTGTAGGTTTAAGACCCCATAAGATTGACTTAAGGTATATTTTCTCGTAAAATACGTTTATTGTTGCTCATTCAAATATATGTGAGGAGGAAAGAATGTATCGAGTTGAAAGAAAATTAGGAAATACCGATTTTAGGTCGGTTTTAAGAGCTTTACCAAAAGGCTGG
This sequence comes from Candidatus Collierbacteria bacterium UBA2277, assembly GCA_002347045.1. GTDB lineage: Bacteria > Patescibacteriota > Microgenomatia > UBA1400 > MFAQ01 > UBA2277. The sequence continues at coordinate 63,063 of DDWV01000001.1, forward strand.
ATTATTGAGGCAGTCGGGTATATCAACTTGTTTCAAATATCCAACGAGACAACTTATGTTGGAGTAGGATTTGTGAAGATATTAGACGAGAAGACAATTTCTATCTTGGTTGACGAAACCGAACCTGATGGTAAGTTGTTTTGGCAGGCTTTTGCCAGGAAGTATCCTGAACAAAATCCATTTGATATTCGATATGCCCTGCTTTATCAGGTCGGTGGTGAGGGGGAGCTTTATGAGATTGATAAGTACCCAAGTCATTCGATTGGAGACCCTTTTAGTCAGGCTATCCATTACAAAAATGTTACAGCATTTGTCGTTTCATTTTTGTTTGGGGACTGGGTTCCTGGGAGGTCTGTTGAGGTAATTGCCTATCAGGAGATTCTGAAAAATGGTGATCTTGGGCCAGAACAGCCAGCAAGAGTTTTCCGGCTTGCGGGTATCGAAAACGAAAATACAATGTAGTCTATTTTGCTCCGGCTTTCAGCCGGAGCTTTTTTATAAGTGTTTAAAGAAGTATCACTACAATAGACTCTTGTAGTTTTAGGTATTGTCAGAAGCAATTTTTTGATTTATCTTAGGTAATGACAGAAAAATTTGAAAGCGACTTTCACAAAAGGTATGTTGGTGGTCAAGGTGACGTGGAAGAAAAAGAGACGTTTGTGTTTCCTGCAAAAAATGTTGAGAAAATTCCATATGATGAGATTTTGGCCGAGTATCGAAAATATGTGGGAGACTCAGATGCAGAATTACCCGGTGAGTTGTTATTGTTTAGCATGTTTAGCTAGATGGTAGAAAAAAGAAAACCATTTGTTGTGGCTGAGGGTGGAAGTGGTGCTGGGAAAACAACAGCAATTGAAGGAATCAAGAAGGAATTGTCTGACTGGAAGTTTTTTAGAGAGCCTGGTGGCTCAGAGTTTGGAGAAGCGATGAGGGAAGCTGTCCAACAACATAAGGATTGGGAGATTGACCCCCTGGCCTCAGTATTGGCTTACAGCGCTTCAAGGGCAAATTTGATTAATACACAAGTTGTTCCTGTGCTTGAAGGTTATGTTCCTGCCAATGGTGTGTTTTTGGATAGGTATTGGTTTTCAACGTATGCCTATCAGGGTGGTGGAGAGGGTGTCGATAGGGAAATAATATTGGCAGTAAGTAAGATGGCTACAAGGGGGCTGTTGCCGGACCTAGTACTGCATTATGATTTGGTTCCGGAGCTTGCTGTGGCTCGAAAATCTAAATGTAGTGATATAGACAGGTATGACATGAAAGAGTTGGAGTTTCATCGCAAGGCTAGAGATGGGTATTTGGAGTTGTCGGTGATGTTTCCTGATTTTTGGAGAGTAATTGATTCATCACAGAGTAAAGAAAAAGTTTTGCTCGATTCATTGATGACATTGAGAGAGTTTGGTATGGTTTAAGATTTTTAAATGCCTTTTGACTTGCCTATAGGCTAGGTATACCAATACATAGCGTTAGATAATTGGTCTCTTTACAATCAAAAGAGGAGAGCTTTGTATATGAAAGTTGAAGATTGTGCACCTTGTAATTCCAGGGGCTTTTTTGTACCTTGAGGTATAAAAAACCGCCCCATATAGGGGCGGTGTTGGTTGGTTACTGAAGTGGTTCAATCAGCTTGATCGATGAGCCTGACAGTGTCAGGTTCCATTCACTTCCGTTCTTGTACATTGGGAACTCTGTAGTGCAGTCCGGAAAATATGAGTAAATTCGCTTATCCGTAAGAAACTCCGTTTTGCAATGAATTTCTTGATTACCGCTTTGTCTCAGGGTTTCAGTTTCTGTTACGGCAGGACAAACAATATTATTGTCAACCCCTGTTGACTCCAGAGGATTAATTGAAACCCATTCCCAAATGTTGTACTTGTACATGGTTTGGTAATTGGGTACAGGGAGGAAAATTTTCTCGTCCTCGCAATGTTCAACCCAGTCCCAATCATCAATAGGTACTATGTCTGTCGTTGGAACGCATGTCGTTACATCTTTGTAATTATCGATGACATCGCAAGTTCCGTCATCGTAACAGAACGTATTTGTATCAACGTACACTGACTCTGTATTGCAATCCTCACCCTTTACAATCTCGTTATGTGACCCGACCACTTCCCAATTTTTATCGCAGATAGTATCTGTACGTAAGTAGACTTGGTCATAGTGATGAATTTCTTGACTTTCAGAAATATAATCACCATCTGGAGGAATACTCCAGTCACTGTGAAGATTGTATTGGTACTCAGACATGGGTACCTTACACGACCAACTGCTGGCAGATACCCTTCCTACCATTTCGCGAGGGGAGAAGATCCATATTAGTCCAAACACTATTACCAGTAGCGCCAGTGAGGCTCCCACGATACCAACCCAGTTTAAGCTTTTGGTTTTTGGACCGTAGCCTGGGAGGTAATAATCTCGTGAATCTTGTGTTTGATAAGATGGCCTGGAAGCGAAGCTTTCTTTTGTGGTGGTTTCTGCACTGTTTTTCAGGACGGTTTCTGATCCACAACTTGAACAAATCAAATCGTTTGTTTCGATTGAACAGTTCAAACACAATCGATTTGTTTTCCCGACATTTTGATGGCCCCACCACAGTTGGGGCATATCTTGGACTTGGGTGCGATTTTTGCATTGCAAAAAGGGCACTCTTCATCGGATCCGTGATCCAAATCAACCCCACGTGCTTTCATGTCCTTTTCAGTGAGAAATGGTCGGCTGTCGGCTGGTGTGACGTAGGTTTCTGTGGAGTCCTTTGGATTTCCACACATTGGGCAAAGTTTAGTACTGCCATTTATGTGGTCATGACCACAACTATTGCATGTCCAGTCGGCATCAACTGTACCGACATAGACTGTTCGTGTGCCCGCTGGCTTTGTCATCCCAGCTTTTTTTGGATTCACGGACTTAGTACTCGATACGAGCTTTCTTTCTGCCACGGTAACTCCTTTATTGTTTTCTAGGTGTTAAGGTTCAATTTCGATGGATAATGATAGCACATTTAGGCTCAAATGTCAAGGTTATAGGGTGTAAATCACTGTTGATGAATGTTTTCTATAAGTAGGATAAAATTAGTGTATGAAAGATATGATCGGACAGTTAATTGAAAAAGAGTCGAAACGACAGTCTGATACTTTGAGTTTAATCCCATCTGAAAACTATGCCTCTTGTGACGTGCGTGAAGCAATAGGCTCTGTATTGGCAAATAAATATGCTGAAGGATATCCAGGAAGAAGGTATTACCAAGGAAACGATGTGGTGGATGAAGTGGAGAACTTGGCTATTGAGAGAGGTAAAAAGCTTTTTAAACTAGAACACATTAATGTGCAGCCTTACTCTGGAAGCCCAGCTAACTTGGCTGTGTTACTTGCATTGGTGTCTCCAGGAGACATCATTTGTGGAATGGAACTTTCAGCGGGAGGCCATCTGACGCATGGACACAAAGTTAGTGTTACAGGGAAGTGGTTTCGAAGTGTGCAGTATGGAGTAGACAGTACAGGAAAAATTGATTATGAGGCTCTGTCTAAGCTAGTAACTACCGAGAAACCAAAAGTAATCATTGCAGGGACTACTGCATATCCATGGAGTATTAATTGGAAAATGTTTGCTGAGATAGCTGAGAGTGTTGATGCTTATCTTGTAGCTGATATCAGTCATATCGCAGGACTAATTGCAGGTGGTGCAATGGAAAGTCCTGTTGACTATGTTCATTTGATAACAAGCACGACTCACAAGGCGCTAAGAGGGCCTAGGGGGGCTTTTATAGGGGTGACAAATAATGGACTTGAGAAAGATGACTCTTTGTCGGGAAAGATTGATAAGGCTGTGTTCCCAGGGTTGCAGGGTGGTCCTCATATGAACGCTATCGCAGGTATGGCGGTCGCTTTTGAAGAGGCGAGTCAGGTTGAGTTTGGATCGTACTGTGTAAAAGTGTTGAAAAACGCTAAAATTTTGGCTAGTGAGTTGAGTGCTAGGGGGGTGAAGGTGTTTGGAACTGAGAATCATCTTATGCTTTTGGACGTTGGGCTACAAAAAGGAAAAGAAGTGGCTATAGCTTTAGAAAAGGCGGGAATTGTGGTAAATGCTAATACTGTACCGGGTGAAAAGGGCAGTCCAGTGAACCCGTCTGGTATACGGATAGGCACTCCAGCTGTTACGACAAGAGGTATGGGTGAAAATGAGATGAAAATTGTGGCAGAATTGATTTACAGAGTAATTTCCGGAAACAATCCTGAAGAGGTAAAAATCGATGTTATTAAATTGTGTAGGAAGTTTCCTTGCCTTGAGATATAGTGGTATTTAGATATATGGATAACGAAAAATCGACAAAGAGGGGTTTACCGGCGTCAAGTATTGTGGCAATTGTGTTTTTGGTTTTGATAATGTACTTTTTTGTAACAGGTGGGCTGTATAAATTTTACGCAAGTGCCTTGTTTCTTTTTTATTCTTTCACTCAAAATATATGGGTTTCTGTTGTGCTTTTGGGTGTGTTTCAAACTATTTTATTGGTGCCTTTTCGTATTATTAGATTACTTGATTTCAAAAATATTCGTGATTTTCAGGCAGAAACTTTGGATACAAGAGTATCTTTTGAACAAGAGTCTTATCTGAAACGTCAGTTTAGACAAGGAAACTGGACGTTTACTTTTTACATGCTTGATTTTGTGGTTCAACTTTCGACATATATGACAATTGGAAGGCTGTTTTTGACTAACTTTTATACTAAAGCCTTGGACCCTAAAGTTTTATTTTCTTTTGTTAAGTATCCAGAGTATCCAATCTTAGAGAGATTTTTTAAGATCCCATATCCTCATATAACAAAAACAATTGATCTTGGTTTTGAATCTGTTTTATATTTTTGGTTGATAATTATTGTTGTTGAGATACTGATTTCAATTTTTATTTCAGCTAGAAATGCCAAAAACACTCGAGAGGGTTCTAGCTCTTCCGATAGAGCAAGGGTTCGCCTTTCTAGTAAATATCTGGTTTCGTATGGGGTGATAATGATGGTAGTTTCGTATTTTTTGATGCGCAACTTTCCTGTAGGTATAAGACTAAGTATCTTTTCTGGGGATGTTGCTTTTCAGAATAGTATATTTAATACAGTTACGGCGATAGCTACGTTTATAACCTTGATGTGGTTTGGTGTAAACGATATTATTCGAAAAGGAAAAATTGCCAGAGAGATGGGTATTTCTCAGGGTTTGATTGACTCAACTCAGACAAAGATGTTTAAAGAGTCTTTTTCTAGAGCGGTATTAATTGGTTTGGGTGCATATTTTATTACCAATCAGATCCCTTGTGCCTTTGAGCTTTCAATATTTACCTTGGAGGTTATTTCTTTGTTTTCACCTCTTACTTTGGATAAATGGATTTTAAAAGCCGCACCAAAGAAGGAGGATTTGGTCGTTGATCGAAAGAGTCGGGAGGAGCTTGAGGTACTAGAAAGTTTTCAGGTAAAATAGAGAGATGAAGACATTTCTAAATGGTAAGAAGGAATCAGAAAAAATTGCTATGTTTTTGGAGGAGTCAGAAAGACTTTTGGGGAAAAGCTTAATTATCATTCAGTGCGATGGCCATGTCGAAGAGAGTATGTATGTCAGATTAAAGAGAGAAATGGGTGAAAGGCTTGGGGTAATGGTAAGTGTTTTGTTTGCAAAAAATATCGATGAGGTTGAGGAGTTTGTTAGTGACGCCAATGGTGATGATACAGTTGATGGGATATTGGTTCAGTTGCCGATTCTGGGAGCTGACATCGATAAAATAGATCAAATTTTGTGTTCGATTAATCCAGCTAAGGATATTGACGGATTAAACCCGAAATCTAGGTTCATTCCGGCGGTAGTTAGGGCGGTTGAAAGAGCAATGGAGATTTTTAAAATAAGTAAAACTGAGAGAGTTGTGGTGGTGGGTTCGTTGGGAGAGGTTGGAAAACGGTTAGTAAAGAGATTGATTTCTTTAGGGTTTGACGTGACGGGTTTTGATAAGGGAGACAATCTGCATGAGCTGAAGAAGTTTGATGTCGTTATAGGAGCTACTGGAGTCGATGGACTTGTCAAAGGCAACTTTGTGTCAGATGGTGTTACTGCTATTGACTTGGGTTATCCAAAAGGGGATTTTTCTCCCGAGGCTTTAGAAAAAGCAGAGAAGATTACACCAGTACCAAACGGGGTAGGTCCTTTGACAATTGTGTCGTTATTTGAAAGCTTGGCTGAAGTATAGATTTTTGTGGTAAAATAAGCAGGTTAAATTATATGAGTTTGCTCGTCTTCTCTTCAATATATTCATTATTGAAGTATCCAGACGGCACTTTCTCTTATAATCTAATCGCTCATAACTATGTTATGGTGCTTGATTATAAAATTGTCCCGGCACGAATCTCTGCAAAGTGCCTGTGGATTAAACGAGATGAATAAATATGGCTACTAAAAAAGCTACAGAAAAAAAGGTTATTGTTTCCGCTTCTACAAAGAGCGAATTGAGTACAAAAAAAGATGTCGTTAAGAAGGTGTCGTCTGCTAAGAGTAAGTTAGTTGCTAAAGAAATTGATAAGGTTGAAATAACGCTAGATGCAGTAGAGACAAAAGAAACCCCCGTTAAGGTTAATGAAGAGGTTAAAGTCGCTAAAAAATCAGGAGAAAAAATCACTGCAGAAGAACTATTTGAGGCTGGTGCACATTTTGGACATGTGGTCAAAAAATGGAATCCAAAAATGAGAAAATTCCTCTGGGGAGAAAAGAATGGTATTCATATATTTGATCTTGAAAAAACTCTATTGGGATTAGAAGAAGCTTGTAAAGTCTTGTCGCAAGCAGCCGAAGATGGAAAGAGAATTGTAATGGTCGGTACAAAGCGTCAGGCAAAACAGATGCTCGAGGCAGAAGCTAAGAGAGTTGGAGTTTCTTACATTACTCAGCGCTGGATGGGTGGTTTAATCACAAATTGGAAACAAGTAAAGCAGACCATGGATAGATTGAACTCTTTAAAACTTAAGCGAGATCAGGGTGACCTAAAGAAGTTTACCAAAAAAGAACAGGTACTGATCGACAAAGAGATTGTTCGTTTGGAAAGAATTGTTGGTGGTATTGCTACTTTGAAAAATGCTCCTGAACTTATCGTGGCAATAGACACCCACAAAGAAAAACTGGCTGTAAAAGAGTCTAATAATCGTAAGGTTCCGGTGATTGGATTGGTCGATTCAAATGCAAATCCAGATGTGGTTGACTATCCTATTCCTATGAATGATGACTCTGCAAAAGCACTTCAGATTGTGATTTCTGCCTTTGGTAGCGCTATTGAATCAGGTATGAAGAAGAAAAAAGACACGGTTGTTGCTTCGAAGTAAAAGTGTCTTTTCTTAGAGTTATAAATTAATATATTTGAAATGTTAGAAAAAATTAAAGAGTTAAGGCAGAAAACTGGGGCAGGGGTGATGGATGCTAAAAAAGCCTTGGAAGAGTCAAAGGGTAATGTTGAAAAAGCGATTGAGCTTATCAAAGCAAAAGGTCTTGCAAAAGCTGAAAGTAAGTCTGATCGTGAAGTGAACAGTGGTAAGGTGTACTGTTACACTCACGCAGGTGGATCAGCAGCTGCCATGGTTGAGGTCGCTTGCGAAACAGATTTTGTAGCAAAAAATGAAGAGTTTGAGGCTCTTTGTAAGGAAGTTGCCATGCAGATAGTTTCTATGAATCCAAAAGATGTTGAAGAGCTTATGTCTCAGGCGTATATTCGTGATTCTTCGAAGACGATTGAACAGTTGGTAAAAGAGTTGGTTGGTAAGACAGGAGAAAATATTCGTGTAATTCGTTTTGCTAGGTACAAATTGGGCGTAGAATAAAATTATTTGTGGGATATATAAAAACCTCCCGTCGGGAGGTTTTTTTGGTTTATAAAGCTTTCAGTAAAAAAGTGGCCATAACAAGACCAAAATAGTAGGCAATTTGGATAAATGTTTGCCAGTTTGTCATAGATTGAGTGCTATTCCAGTGCTTTGGTGGATACTTTTTTTGTTTGTGCCATATTCCAACAGCCATTAGTAGAAGGAAAATTACCGCTCCGAAGTTTTGGATAAGTGCATTAAGGACCGCTGTTTTGCCTAGTCCAATTGGGAAGATGAGAATCGCAGTTGTGATAACGGTTGAAAAATAGATTCCACCGAGGGTAATAAGTCTGTCAGATTTCTTTTTTAGCGAAGAAAAAACGATCTGAAATAGTTGTCCACCGTCTATGTTCCATAGTGGGAGTAGGTTGAACATTGCCAAGACTCCGTTTATGAAAATCATTTGACGTCCGAGTTCAGGGAGGATCATAGTGTGGACAAGTATTTGGCCGAAGGCGATCTGGAGAATATTCATTGTTGGCCCCGCTTGAAGAATCCATCCTATGTTCCACAAAGGAAGTAGATCAGACTTGCAATTTTCATCTTTGTTGATTGGAGCAGCAACAGCACCAAGGGGGAATAGAAAAAGAATGACTGTTTTGATGTCGTTATAGACAAACATGGCGAAGTGTCCGAGCTCGTGGATATACATTCCGAGCAGCATAGCTACAACTGCCCATGGGTTTTGAAATGCAATCCAAAAAATGGCAACAAAAGCCAAAACCCCTAGAATTTGAGATTTGGGATTGTTTTGCTTTTCAATTAACCACCAAATGATTTTTTGTTCTTGGAGTGTTGCTTTTATTTTTGTTACCAATGTTTTTGGGTTATTTGAGGACACTTGGTTAAGCATCGAAGCTCCTTTACTATACCTATTTGAAGGGGCGATAAAATACTGCTTAATTTAACATGTTGGGTAGGTTCAGTCAAGTGTAGATGTTTATAATTTGTGATAAATAATTACTGCAATTTGTAATCCTGTTGTACAATTGAGTTATGGTTATAGAACATGAATTGATAGTATTGTTGCGTCAGAAGTTCGCAAAGGTCATAGAAAACATAGAGGAAGATTTTGCGACAGTGAGGGTGGGTAGGGCAAAACCAAGTTTGGTTGAGGGTTTGATGGTGTCTGCTTATGGATCTCATATGCGCTTGATGGAGTTGGCAACAATAACTGCTCCAGACTCAAACATGCTTATTATTTCTCCTTATGACAAAAGCGTATTGAGAGATATAGAAAAGGCGATTCAGGATAGCGAGATGCAGCTTTCGCCTTCAGTGTCAGGAGATGTTATTCGAATTGTGATTCCTTCCTTGACTCAGGAGAGAAGACTGGATTTTGTGAAGCTATTAAAACAGAAAACAGAGTCTGGCAAAATTATGCTTCGTCAGGCACGTCAAGACGTTAAAGAAAAGATAGATGCACTTAAAGAAAGAGAAGATGTTTCTGAAGATGATATTTACATGTTACTTGAGCAACTAGACAAAATTACTGGTGAGTTTAATGAGGAGATTGAGGAGATGAGTAGGGGGAAAGAAGAAGAGATTATGGTAGTGTAAGGGATTTTTCGATTGCTTAATGGCTATATTTGAATATAGAATGTAGTAATGCAACTTATTGTTTTTATATTAATGCTTTCGCTTTTGATTTTGATTCATGAGATGGGTCACTTTTTTATGGCACGTCTTTTTAAGATGAGAGTTGAGGAGTTTGGTATTGGTTTACCCCCTAGGGCGAAAACGTTGTTTGTGAAGAAGGGGACTTTGTTTAGTTTAAACTGGCTCCCCTTGGGGGGTTTCGTAAGGCTTTATGGTGAGGATATGGATAATCCTGAACAGGCAAGTTCTCCTGAGGCCTTTTTTAATAAACCTATGTGGCAAAGAGCGGTGGTACTATTAGCAGGAGTTTTTATGAACTTTCTTTTAGGAGTTGTAGTTTTTGGAGTTGTGTACTCTTACTTGGGAATTCCTACTGAAACAGATAAAGTATTCATTGTGGAAGTGAGTAAAGATTCACCAGCTGAGTTAGCGGGTATTGTAAGTGATCGTGAGGTTAAGAAAATTGTGTTTGAAGAACAAGAGTATTTATTTGATGGGGTTGATGGTTTTATAGAGCAAGTGAGTTTTTTAAAAGGTAAAGAGATAGAGATGTTGTTACTAGATAAACGAGGAGCAGAGAGTGTGGTAAAGCTGGTTCCCAGAGTAAATCCGCCAGAGGGTCAGGGTTCTTTGGGAGTAGCCTTGTCTAGTATTGAAATGAAGAAATATCCAATATGGCAGATGCCGTTTATGGGGATAAAGGTTGGTTTGAGAGAAGCCTGGGGTTGGGGTAAGGAAATTGCGTCTAATCTTGGGACTATTATGTATGGACTGATAACTGGTAAAGGCATTCCAAAGGATGTTGCTGGCCCTGTAGGTATGTATCAAGTGAGCAAGGAAGTATACAAAGTAGGTTGGGTGGCTGTTTTGCAGTTTATGGGTATATTATCAATTAACTTAGCGATACTGAATGCCATGCCTTTTCCGGCACTGGATGGTGGAAGAATTGCTTTTTTGGGAGTCGAGAAGATTATTGGAAAAAAGAGAAAGAACAGGATTGAAGGCTATGTAAATACAGCAGGAATGATCTTTTTACTCAGTTTTATGGCCTTTGTGACGGTGAAAGATGTGATTAAATTATTTGTAAAATGAGTGAATTATCTGGAAGTAAAATAAAATTGTTTCGAGATAAATCATTTAATGAGTGTTAGTCCTGTGTATTATGATAGATAAAAATTGTCTTTTTTGTCAGATCGGGGGACACAAAGAACCAGCAGAGATTGTTTGGGAAAATGAGGAGTTTATAGCTATAAAAAATAAACATCCTGTTGCTCCTGTGCATGTGCTTGTTTTGCCGAAAAGTCATGTAGAGAAAAGTAATTGGGTTGCCCCACTACGTGAAGCAAAACTACGCGGGGCAAAATTGCCCGACACAACGGGGGAATTTTGGGGTAAAATAATGCCAGTCGTTTTTGAGGTGGTTGTTTTGCTTGGTTTAGATAAAACTGGTTACAAACTAGTGAATAATGGAGCTGGCTACAATCACTTTGAGCATGAACATATACACATCCTGGGAGGCACAGAAGTTGAACCAGGTGGATCAACATGATAACGCATTAATAAAGAAAATAATATCCGCCAAAGGCGGATTGAATACAAGAAAGGTAGGTGCATTTTTTATGGCACTCGTTGCAAGAAAAAAACAAGGTCAAAGTACACAACAGTTAATCAGCGAATTTAAAAAGCTGACTTATGAAGATCAAGGACTCGAAAGAGTTAAGACTGTTGGTATGACTGGATATCAAAAACCATCAACTATACGTAACGTTAAGATGATTGAACTTCGAAAAGCTTCGGCTAGAATTCGTCGTCGAAACAAGCGTGCAGCTGGTTTTACTAAATAACATTACAATACATGCTTTATGAAAGGCTAAAAGAAGAGTCTGTAACTGCTTTGAAAGCGGGAGATTCTCGTTTGCTTGGGATTTTGCGATTGTTGTTGTCTGAGTTGGCATATGCACAGGCAGACTATAAAGAGGGTGATCTTCCAGATGAAGAGGTGGTTCGTATCTTGTCAAAGGAGGCCAAAAAGCGTAAAGAAGCAATTGAGATCTACGAAAAGGCTGGTGAAGCTGCTAGAGCCGATCAGGAAAAGTATGAGTTAGGTGTTATAGATCAGTATCTTCCTCGATTGATGGGCGAGTCAGAAGTAGAAGCGGAAGTGAGTAAAATTGCTTCTGAGACTGGCCTTAGTGGAGGTCGTTTGATGGGAGCTGTTATGAGTAAGCTTAGAGGAAAGGTGGATGGGGGAATGATAAACAAAATTGTGCTTGAAAAGTATTCCTGAGTGTTTTGTAGTAAAATATCTTATATTCATTGCATATTAACATGCTATAGGAGGTGTTTTGAGTGTCCGAGTGTTAAGGCATGGGATTGAGGATTTTGAACCTTTTGAGTGTCCTTGCATTTTTTGTAAAAATATTTTATTTGTTACAGAAGCTCGAGACCTTAATCTTACCGATTACAGTAGCTCATTTGACGATAATTTTCACGATGTTATGATTTATGTAATTTGTCCAGAGTGTCGCTCGGCTGTTATATGTCCGGATGATCAGCAACGATTGTATCTAACAAGATTACTAGTTAGAAGAAAATCTAATCAAGAAAAATGGAGAGATATCTGATGACAGTTATCGTGAAGAAACATGGACTTGATGATTTTGAACCTTTTGATTGTACATGTAAGGTCTGTGGTTGTTTGGTTGAGGTAACAGAAGCAGAGGATTTGAAAATTGCTTCTTATAATGGAGTTGATGACGGCCCTGGAGAGGCAATGATTTATGTTGATTGCCCGGACTGCTATTCAGACATTCTGTGTCCAGATGAACAGCAAAAACTTTACACAAAAAAAGTGTTAGTGATGATCAAAAAAAAATAATTTGTAGTTGCCCTGGTTTATCCAGGGTTTTTTGTGGATATATAATAGAGATATGAAGTTGTTTTTAGACATAGCGGCAGATAGTAGGTACCAGTTTGATAGAAAGCGGGTCAAGTTGGCTTTGGAGAAGTTGCTGGTTGAGCAAGATATGGTGAGTGGAGATGTAAAAATTTCCTTATCTGTTGTCGGTGAGAGGAAGATACGAGAGTTAGAGAAGAAATATTTTAATCGTGATGAGGTTACTGATGTGTTGTCTTTTCCTTTAGAAGAGGGTGAGTTGATGCCTGAGGATGATGATGGATTAAATCTAGGAGATATTGTTATCTGTTATCCTCAGGCAAAGCGACAGGCTTTGCAATGGAACAGAACGGTGGATGATGAGTTGGAGTTTTTGGCTTGTCATGGTTTACTACATCTTTTGGGTATTCATCACGACTAAGGTTGTCTCCGTGGTAGAATTTGCTGGTACTTTGAGTAAAATCCTAGATATATTCTTGGAGGTGTAAATGAGTGAAGGTATAAAGATTTTGGATGTTCAGGTGGCCGTAGATGTTGCACAGAGAGTTCTTGATATGTTGAAGGGGAAGGTCTTTGATGTTGTTACATATCACTCTGCTCATAGGTTTGATTTGACAGTCTTAGAGGAGGCACGACTTAAGGGTGACTCGATTGATGTAAATAACACAATGGTTAGGATCTTTTTGTATCCAAAGAGATCAATTGCTTTTGGTGTTGCTGAGTCTCCTGTGGTTACTTTTATTTCTGAGCGAAGAGTGGACATCGTAAGGAAGTTTCCTAATGGTGACACCTTAATAAGAATTATCTTGATTAATCAGGACGGGCTCCGTCTTGAGTGGATGAATGACTAGTTTTTTTAGTTTACCCAGCACTTTGCTGGGTATTTTTATTGGAAAATTGTTGATTAAGGTTGATAAGGGAGACTTATTGTATTTATTGAGTAATATAATTTTTTTTATATTCTTTTGAGTTTTTAAAATAATGATATAGTTGCTCGAAAAATTGACTGGTTTTGAGGTGGTTATTTGTAGTTGACACGAGTGAGGGGGACATCATAAGGTGTTAATGTGAGTTTTTATCAAAAGTATCGACCAAGGAAAATTTCTGAACTAGACCTGGTGTCTGTTCGTGAGTCTTTGGAGTCCGTTCTGAAGAGTGGAAAACTTTCTCATGCCTACTTGTTCGTAGGTCCTCGAGGATCTGGAAAAACTAGTACTGCTCGGATTCTAGCTCAGATAGTTAACTGCGAGAAGAATGTCGACAAAAAGTCAAACTTATCTGAGCCTTGTGGAGAATGTTCGGCTTGCTTGTCGATACTCCGAGGGAGTAGTGTTGATGTAATTGAGGTTGATGCTGCCAGTAGCGGCTTGGTTGATGACATTCGTGATTTACGAGAGAAAGTTCGTTTATCGCCAACACATCTTCAAAAAAAGGTATACATAATTGATGAGGTCCACATGGTGTCTACCGCAGGTTTTAATGCACTACTTAAGACGCTTGAAGAGCCTCCGAAACATGCAATGTTTATTCTTTGTACTACTGAGTCACAGAAAGTACCTGAGACTATTGTGAGTCGTTGTTGCCGGGTGAATTTTACGAAGGCTTCGATATCTGAAGTAGTGGGGTCTTTGATGAAAGCTGTGAATGGAGAGGGTCTAGACATCAATGAAGAGGCTCTTGGTGAGATAGCAGAAGCTACTGACGGTAGTTTTCGTGAAGGTCATAAGCTACTTGAGCAAATCGCTACGCATGGAAAGTCAATTGACTCAGATTTGGTTCTTCAGGTTTTAGGTATCGTGGGAAAACAATCTGTAAAAGACTTAGTTTTGTCGGCAAAGAAGAGGAACTCAGTAAAAATTGTAAAGAGCTTTGGTGAGATGGAAAAGTCAGGTATTAAGGCACAAGTTTTGGCGGCATCACTTTTGGCGCAGCTAAAGGATGAAATGGAGGAGGCCCTTGAAAGAGGTTTTTCTGTTGTTGATGACTTGAAATTAATTGACGAGTTAATAAATGCCACAGACAAAATAAAGATCTCTCCTTTGCCACTTTTGCCTTTGGAGATTGCTTTACTTTCCTTGTCGATTGAGGATGATAGTTCTGGTAGAAGTGCTTCTTTTGGTGGTGATAAAGACTCAGAGAAAAATGAAACAACAGAAAGTGAAAAGTCTGTTAAAAGTGAGTCGACTGAAATAAAAGATGTAAAAACCGATAGTGTCAAAAAATTGACACAAGAAGAAAAAATAGAAGATGCGAGCAATGTTGTTGTACATAATTATGACGGACCTTTGGTGAGTTTGGAGAAGATTAAAATGGAGTGGATGGATTTTTTGAATGTGATGTCAAGCAACTATGGACCTTTAGCCGGGATGTTGAGGCTTGTTTCACCTGTTGATATGAATGGCAAGTCTTTGACATTAGCAGTTACATCCAAGTTTCAGCAAGATATCCTTGAGAGGGATGTTAAGAAAAAATTGATTGAAGAACAAATGGCAAAAATATGGGGTCCAATGACTTTCCGTTGTGTGTTGGGGGAGAAAGAAGCAGCCAGGATAGCTCCTGAGCCGAGTGATGTGAATGTTGAGCCTCTTAATGAAGATGTTAAAGAAGATAGGGGAATAGTAGCTGCTGCAGAAGAAATTTTTGGAGGATAATTTTTCTTGGTTTCTAGTGCTCGTGTAAATTAACAAATAGTCGCTCTTTTTGTTATGTTGCTATAATTGGATTATTAAAAGTTAGTATATAAAAATATGTTCAATGGTATAAAACAGTTTGGAGCACAAGGTGCAGCTATTACAAAGTTGGCCTTGCTTCAAAAGAGGATTCAAAAACACAAGACTGAAGTAGAAGAGAATGGTGTTAAGGCTGTGGTTACAGGAGACGGAAAGTTAAAAGAGTTATATGTTGACGGAGAGAGTTTGGGGACAGCTGTAAAAGTAGTCAATGAGGCAATTACAAAGGCACAGAAATATTCTGCTGAAGAGATGAAGGATTCTATGGGCGACTTGTCCAAAGTTTTGGCAAATATGCCAAAGGGAATGGGGCTGTAAATTAAAAACAGATTTAGGTGTAAAAAAGCCCTCTTTTTAGAGGGCTTTGTTTTGGGTCTTGGTTAAATTACGAATTCGATAGTGATTTCCTTGGATGATTCTGATTTTGTGTTCCAACCTTTTGAAAGGTCGTCAATCAGTTTGAGAAGCTCTGTGTTTTCTCTTTCTTCTGGAATAATTGTTCCATAATTATCATATCTAAAAAGGTCAATGTTGATTAATGCAATTTGGACATTTTTGAAAATAGTAACCACTTCTGTTTTTTTAAAAAGTTTCTTTTTTTGCACCTTAATTGTTTTAGGAATCAAGATACGAATTTCATACCTTTTCTTTTGATATGCTTCTACTTCCACAATGAACTGTGGGTAGTTCATTGCAGTAGCCTTTGCGTTGGCTACGTTTTCTTTTTGCAAAGTTTCGCCAGATTTTACTATTTTTACTGACACTTTTCTTCCTCCAATTTTTGAATGTTCTGTGTGGATTTACGTTAGGGGGAGTATAGCATTTAACCTATAGGGAGTCAATTGTGATACTTTGGGTAGTTTGGCTATGTTTGATGGGCGATAAAATGGCCGTAATCGTGTAATATTGAGTTTGTTATGAGAAGTATCCGACCAGTACAGAAAGTAATTGATGCCTTTGAGGCTTTGCCAGGGGTTGGTCCAAAGTCTGCAGCTCGCTTGGCTTACTATCTATTGAATGTTCCTCAAGAAAAACTTACTAAGTTCGCTGATGCTTTGGATAATCTAAAGAAGGATACAAAGCTATGCAAACTTTGTTTTAACGTGGGTGAAGAGGATTTTTGTCCTGTTTGTCAGGATAGTACAAGGAGTAAGACACAGGTCTGTGTAGTAGAAAACTCGTTGGACTTACTGGCTTTTGAAAGGGCAGATGGCTATAAGGGCGTGTACCATGTTCTAGGAGGAGTAATTAACCCATTGGCTAATATTGGTCCAGACGATTTACGTATTCCGCAGCTGATGGCTCGAGTGAAGGCTGGCGAGATCAAGGAGCTAATTATTGCTACGAATCCAAATATGGAAGGTGAGGCTACGGCTATGTATCTGACGATGAAAATCAAAGATATGGGTTTGAGTAATGAGATTAAGATAACGAGAATTGGGCGGGGACTTCCAACTGGTGCGGATGTCGAGTATGCAGACGGTCAGACTTTGATGAGAGCTCTGGAGAGCAGGAGTGAGATGAGTTGAAAAGATAGACCCAATTACTTGACGCATAGCATTTTTATGCTATGATTTGAGTCTTAAGTTCTTTCAAATCAAGGAGAAAAAATGGCAAAACATTGCACGGTCCAGTTTCTTGGACAGATATTTTTAGAGACTTATCCAAAGCAATATTGCATCGACGCTTGGCCGACCTACGCGTTTGTTTCAAAATACGATGTGCGGCGCAGGCTTCACGAAACAGTTGCTCTATACGACTTTAAGAAAAATGAAGTTCAAATTTTTTGTCCTTCTTTTTGTGAATACCATAAAGTCAAGGAAACAATCTCAAAGATGGTTGAAGCGGGCTATGAGCCTTTTCAAATTGTCACAAGTAAGACTGTAACTTGGAACTTTCTTGATTTTATAGCCTACTGGTTGGAAACTACTACAGAGTGTGATGGTAATGGAAACACTCTTATGTTGAATGAAAACCTAACAGTTGTGGCCCTGAGATTGAGTATTCTGAAGAATATTAGCGAGACTGAGATAGTCTATGTTTTTGATGATGAGATTCTGAGAAAAATGAATGAATTTCTAGCTGAATACAAAGTTGTTTCTCGGATACCGGTATCCCTTGAGTGTTTAAGGGTGTACTGATGTGATTACCCCCCCCGATTATCAGGGGGGTTTTTTTATGGATAAAATGCGACACTTATTTTGAATAGATGATTTGTGTGGTTTAATTAAGTAATGCCCGGTGTATTAGGTCAGGTTGGTCAAAATATGGCCGACAATTTGTTGGAGATTGGTCAAAGCGCCGTGAAAGGAACGGCGAAGGCTTTGACAGATGTGGCCCATGAATCTATTGAACAGTTATCGGGATCTATACCTCAAGGTGTTGGTAGCTTGAGTAGTCCAAAGCCTCCAGAAGAAAATAGAGATATTTCAACAGAGCAGAGAAAGTTGGATGAGAAACGTAGATTTGAAGAGGTGCGTGGTGAGCTGGCACAGTATATACAATGGAAAAAAAGGATAGAACAACAGCGAATATCTGAAGAAAATGCTCAACGTTCTCAACAAGTGGAGCACAATAAAGCAGTAGAGAAAAAAGAGAAAGAGTCTTGGGTAAGTAGGATAATTAATCGATCACAAACTGGAACAGAAAAAGGTCGTTCTAGTGAGTAGTTAAGGTAAGGGGGTGAGGTGGCTTCTTTCTACGACATGGGTAACTCCAAGAAGTTTTAAAGTGTTAATGTTTTCTTGGTTTAGACCTTCCTCGTTAATTTTTTGAACGGTTTCTATCCAGTGATTGGTTGCAAAGCCAGAGAATCCACCGAATCGTCTATGTCTGTGAGACAGAGAGTAAATTGACCGAATCGACTCAATTTCATGTCCTTTATCGTTCCAAAGTTTTATGGGCAGCTCAAGAATGATAGAGTTTGCTGGTAGAGTGGAAACTTGTTGATATATTTGAGGTGGGGTGATGTCTACTGGATAGGAAGTAATGGGTGGGGAAAGCTCGTATAGAAGGAGTGAAAGAATGAGAAGGCTGACAGTTATTTTCGTTTTGGTTTTTAATTTTACAAATAGTTTTTGAAGCGAGTAGCCAGAGATTATTGTGATGGCTAATAAAGTAAGAATAATGAAGCGACTGGGTGTGCGGAAGCCGGTAAACCCTGGAAAAAGATAGTAGAAAATAAAATATGGGAGTGGAATAGGGAGTCCGAGGACTTTGAGTGTGTTTCCAAATATTTTTATAACAGGGCCAAGAGACATGAGTAAGGAAAGGGTAAATAGAAACCACCACGACTTTGATTTGGCAGAGATTCCTTTTACAAAAAGTGAGGAGAGTATGAAAATGACAAGACTCGTAGTTCCGTGGTATTTGGTAAATACTTCCTCTAGTCCTAGGGAAAAATGAGCGGCGTCATGAATTGATCTTTTGGCTTCAGGAAAAGTAAAGTGTAGTTTGAGATAGGGGAAGATTAGTATTATCCAGAGAGGAATAAAGAATAATAGTTTTGAAAGGATTTTTTTAATTTGAGATGGTTTTTGTAGAAAAAGAATGAAGGTTGTAAAGAAAATTAAGTAAACGGGGAAAATACTTTCTACGAGTTGGAGTGTGACGGTAATAAAAAACAGTGTAAGGAAATGAGAATTGTTTTCCTTTTGGAAACGTAAATAGAAGTAGATTGATAGAAGAAGTGACCATATATTAAACATTTGAAGATGGGGGAGATAGGAAAAGTGATATCCAGAGAGGGTGAGTAGAAGTGTAGTGATTATATTTAGCCAGGTATTTTGAAAAATATAGTCAAAAAGAATGTAGGCTGACATAAATGTAAGCACAAAGCCAAGAATTAGAGATATGTTGAAAATGACTATAGGTGAAGAAGTGAGTAGGCGAAAAGGTAGTGTGATAAGAGAGGTGGTGATAAATGCATCGGAGTAGGAAAGGGTGTTTGTGTCGGGAGCGAAGAACGTTCCGTAAAAAAGAGGTTGGCGTAGTGTGATGTTTTGCTGGACTTGGCCAATGATGTAGCTAATTAGTCTGGTGTCGTTTGTGTCTGGAAGAGAGGTGTTGGAGCTTAGAAAGGCAGATGGGTAGATAAAGAAAAATAGAGTAATAGAGGAGAGTACAAGAAAAAGGTACCGTTTCATTTATCCAGAGTATAACAAAGTAGGTTAAAATTGGGTTATATGCTACATCTATATAACAGTCTTACGAAAGAAATAGAAAATTTTGTCCCGATAAAAAAAGGAGAAGCGGGACTGTATGCATGTGGGCCAACAGTGTATGGTTATACCCATATTGGCCATGGGAGAAAGTATGTAACAGATGATGTGCTTAGGAGATTTTTGGAAGTTATTGAAGAGCTGAAAGTAGCCCACGTACAAAACGTAACTGATGTGGGACACCTTGTGTCTGATGGCGATACAGGTGAAGACAAGATGGAGAAGGGTGCTGCTTTGTCTGGAAAGACGGTTTGGGAGGTGGCTGAGGAGTTTACTGAGTATTTTTATAAGGTGATGAAAGAGTTGAATGTATTAATGCCTGATGTGGTTTGTAAAGCAACGGACCATATTTCAGATCAGATAGCTCTTATTGAAAAAATTATCGCTAATGGCTATGGATATGACACACCCGAAGCGGTTTATTTTGATGTAACGAAGTTTGCTGACTATGGCAAGATGTTTAATCAGAACTTTGATGACAAGGAAGTGGGTGTACGAGAAGAAGTTCAGACCGGGGAACACAAGAAACATCCGGCTGATTTTGTTTTGTGGTTTAAGAGAGTGGGGAAGTATAAAGATCATGTGATGCACTGGGCTAGCCCTTGGGGCGACGGGTTCCCTGGATGGCATATAGAGTGTTCTGCTATGAGTATGAAGTACTTAGGTGAGCAGTTTGATATACACACTGGAGGAGAAGACCATCTTCCTATTCATCATCCAAATGAAATTGCCCAAAGTGAAGCTGGTACAGGAAAAAAACCATTTGTGAAGTACTGGGTTCATACAACATTTTTAATGGTTGACGGAAAGAAGATGAGTAAAAGTTCGGGGAACTTATACAAGCTTACAGATTTAGCAGAAAAAGGTTTTTCGCCTTTGTCTTTGCGCTATTATTTTTTGACTACTCATTATCGGAAACAGATGAACTTTACTTGGGAGGGGATGGCTTCTGCTCAAACAGCTTTAACTAAATTAAACAAAATGGTAGTTGATCTTACTGATGTGCCGGTAACTGCCGATGGCTGGTCTGATGAAGGTAAACCATTCTATGAAAAATTTGTGTCGGTAATGGAAGATGACTTGAATACTTCTGTGGCTTTGTCTGTTGTTTGGGAAATGATGAAGAGTGATATAAGCGACTCGGCAAAGAAAAATTTGATCGTTTTAATGGACTCTGTTTTAGGATTGGATTTAGGTACTGAGCCAGAGAGTAATATAGGTATTCCAGACGAAATTAAGGAACTCTTAAAGAAGAGAGAAGAAGAAAGAAAAAATAAGAATTTTGCTGTTTCTGATATGTTGCGTGATGAAATTGAGGCAAAAGGGTACAAAGTGGAAGACTATGCTGATGGGGCGAAAGTGGTAAAGGTTTGACGAAAACTAAACCTCGATAAATCCTTTTTCGAGATAATCAGGGAGTTCTGATAGGTTTATTAAAATGAAGCTGTAGTCTTCATCTTTTGTGTCATAAAAGACAAGCGTTTTGCCTATATTTTTTAGGTGAAGATTAGCTTTGTTCACGATGTCGATTGGTTTGGTTTCTGAGTCTAGGTTAAATTTGTATTCTTTTCCTTCTATTGTTAAAGTCTCAATCCAGTCTCCAAGTACTTGTACTGCTTTTTCACCGTTTATATCAAGTGTGGGAATTATTTCCTTTATATTGAATGCTACGTCTTCTGCTCCAAAGTCCCAGTCGACAGCAAAAGCCTTCTTATTTTTCTGAGCTTCGTCAAATATCTTTCCTTGTTCTGATTGTGATAGTATCATTGTGAAATTATTATACTTCTAATGATACTTTTCTTAGGTATTTGGAAATTTTGAAAGGTCGATGTGAACAAGAGAAAAGGGGATTATGCTAGACTTATTTATGAGCTTTAAAAGGCCTTATGTAATAATTCTGCTAATCCCTTTGTTTTGGTCTGTGTGGCAAATTTATGGTTTGCTTGATGGTTCGAAACCACGTGTGCTTGCTGTAACGACATCTAAAACAAAGACAACAGATGAGAGAGTGGCTTCTCTGGAGTATAGAGTTGCTGTTTTGGAGAAAAATGCAGGGGTTGGATACTATGCTTCAAGTAAAACGACTGAGTCTTTTGTTTCACTTTCTGGAGGTAGTATTAGTAGTTTTGGGTGGTCTAAGATCTCTGGAACTGATTTTTATCTGGACACTTCTTTGTATGGGAAGACTGTAGAAGTATCGTGGCAAGGGTGGTTGGAAGGTGGTTCGGGTGGTGTTCGTTTGTATGACGCAACCAATCATCGCGCAGTAGATTTTAGTGAGATAATTTCTGGGGGAAATGATAAGAGAAGTTTTTATACAAAAGCTGTTTCGATATGGAGAGGGCAGAACCAGTACTATATAGAAGGTAAAACTACTGGTGGAGTAATTAATCTATCATCTCCTCGATTGAGAATTGTTGCGAAATGAAACCATGGACAGTTTATTTGGTGAAATGTAGCGACGAGAGCTTGTATACAGGAATTTCAAATGATGTAGAAAAGAGAGTTAAAGCTCACAACCTTGGTAAAGGGGCTCGTTATACTAGAGGTAGGGCGCCTGTAAAGATAGTTTTTTCAGAGGAGTGTGAAGATAAAAGCAAGGCTTTGATAAGAGAAGCTGAAATTAAGAAAATGAATAGAAAGCAAAAATTGTCGTTAGTTGATAAATGTTTATAAATTAGATTAATGTCAGAATTTTTATGGCTAAATTTGGTTTGTAATGCGATAATATGAGCATATGTCACTTAAAGTGGGAATTGTTGGTTTGCCAAACGTAGGGAAGTCTACTTTGTTTAATGCGCTTTTAAAGCGTCAGCAGGCTTTGGTTGCAAATTACCCATTTGCGACGATAGAGCCTAATGTAGGCATAGTAGAAGTGCCTGACGAGAGATTAAATGTACTGTCTGAGATATCTAGTAGTAAAAAACAAGTTCCAGCAACTGTTGAGTTTGTAGATATTGCCGGTTTGGTGGCTGGTGCTGCTAGTGGAGCTGGTTTGGGAAATAAATTTCTAACTCATGTTCGAGAAGTGGATGTGATATTGCAGGTGCTGCGTGATTTTGATGATTCTGAAATAGTAAAAGAGGGGAGTGTAGACCCAAAAACTGATTATGAAGTAATTGAGACAGAACTGATTTTGAAAGACCTTGAGACAGTTACGAAAACCCTAGAAAGTAAAGAAACAAAAGCAAAAGGAGCAGAGAAGAAAAGGGGAGTGGTAGAAAAACTTTTTGCTGGTCTCAATGAGGGTAAATCGGCCAGGGAGATACTGGTTTCTGATGAGGAAAGAGAGCTTGCAAGGGATTTATTCTTGTTAACTAGTAAAAAAGAGATTAAGGTTTACAACGTGGGCGAGGGAGATGAAAGATTGCGACAGCCTATGGGGGAAAATTTATATATTTGTGCCAAGATTGAGTCTGAGCTGTCGAGTTTGGCCGAAGATGACGCAAGAATTTATATGGAAGAACTGGGAATCAAGCAGAGTGGCTTGGATTTGCTTATAAAAATGGCTTATCGTGAGCTGGGACTTATTTCTTTTCTTACGACAGGGGAGATGGAAAGCAGGGCTTGGACGATTACAAAGGGATCAAAAGCTCCGCGGGCAGCTGGAGTGATTCATACCGACTTTGAAAAAAAGTTTATTAAGGCTAAGGTGTGTGATTATGAAAAGTTTGTAAGTGCTGGTGGTTGGAAAGATGCCTCTGAGAAGGGTTGGGTAAGATTTGAAGGGAAGGAATACGAGATGAAAGATGGAGATGTGGTGGAGTTTATGATCGGCTCTTAAAACTAGTATCTCTCAGGGTTTTTGTGGCTATTTGTGATACAATATCTTGTTATAAGAGCTTGCTCGTTTTCTTTTCAATATTTGATTATCGAAATATTCAAACTGCGCTTCCTCTTATAATCGCTCATAACTTCGTTATGATGCTTGATTATTAAAAGAACCAAAAAAAGGTGAGAAAAACAAAGACAACCGAAACAAAACCGTCCATGGGCTCAGTAAATAAATACGAGCTTGTTGTCATTTATCCAGTGTCCGAGAATGAAATCGGTGCAGAAAAGGCAATTACAGAAAAGTGCAAAAAACGCGCTTTGAAAGTGATTGACATTGATAAGTGGGGAACAAAGACCATGGCTTACGAAATTAAAAAACAGAGTAAGGGATACTATCTGAAGCTTAATCTCGAAGGATCTCCATCTAGTGTAAAAGAGTTGGAACGAGACTTGCAGATGGACGATAAAATGTTAAGATTTTTATTGATTAGGATTTAACAAAACAGGAGGTAATATGAGTACAAGAAGTTTAAACAAAGTAACATTAATTGGTAATTTAACTCGTGACCCTGAGTTGAAATATACTCCTTCAGGCACTGCAGTTTGTACATTTGGTTTGGCGACAAATCGTGAGTGGACTGACTCAGCGGGTCAGAAACAAGAGGGGGCAGAGTTTCATCGTATTGTGGCTTGGGGTAAGCTTGGTGAGATTTGTTCTCAACTAATGAGTAAGGGCCGAAAGGTATATGTTGAGGGCCGTTTGCAAACAAGAGCTTGGAAGAGTCAAGATGGTGCAGATAGACAAGTAACAGAGATAGTTATAGAAGAGATGATTCTTTTGGATTCACCAAAAGGTGATCGAGATGAAGGATATGAAAGTAGATTTACATCGAATGAATCAGGGTCTCCTTTGTCTGATGTATCACCTGCAGAGGAAGTTTTTAATCCTATTGCTGATGTTGATGAAGAACCAAAAAAACCTTCAAAGAAAAATGAGGTAAATGAAGATGACGAAATACCTTTTTAAGTAATTAGTACTCCGTTGAAAGCGGATTTAATACAAAATAGAATGATCAAAAAAAAGAAAATCAAAAAATCAAGCAAGCCTTGTCCTTTTTGCGCAAAAAAGAGTGAACCAAATTATATAGATTTGGAGTCATTGGCAATTGGGGTTTCCAACAAAAAGAGAATTGTTTCTCGTTGGACAACTGGAGTTTGTGAAAAGCATCAGTTGAGATTGGCTCGGGCAATCAAGCGTGCGAGACATCTTGCTCTTTTGCCAGTAACAGACAGAGTTTAATTAACAATTTTTATTCAGATTTTGCCCATGAACCTAAAAAGGATTAGGAGATTACTTGTTGGTATTTTGTTTACGGGGTTTTGTTTTCTGGGGGGTTATAGGTATGGTGTGTGGCAAACTGAAAAATTTAATAGCTCCAGAGTTAGCCTGAACACCAGTTCGATGAATGAAGTTTTGGAGCGTTTAAAGGCCAGCTATTTGAAGCCTGAGGATATTGATAACTCTAAGTTGATGTATGGTGCAACTGAGGGAATGACAAATTCACTAGGTGACCCATACACAAATTTCTTTCCGCCTGTAGATAACACTCGCTCAAAAGAAGATTTATCGGGTGAGTTTGGTGGAGTTGGAATTGAGCTTGGGTATATAGATAAGACGTTGGCTGTGATTGCTCCAATAAAGGATAGTCCAGCCATGAAAGCAGGAATTAGGGCAGGGGATTTGATACTCAGTATTAAGGATACGGAAAACGGAGTGGACAAAGATACATTAGGAATTTCGATTACTGATGCGGTAAATTTAATTCGAGGAAAAAAAGGTAGTACTGTGACACTGAGTATTTTTAGAGAAGGAGATATGGAGTCGAAGGATATTGATTTAGTTCGTGACACAATTACTGTTCCGTCTACTAATCTTGAGTGGGTAAATAATGGAAAGGTGGCTCATGTGACTGTGAGTAAGTTTGGAGAAAAAACTCTACCGGAATGGGAAAAGATAGTTAATGAGATTGTTGCAAAAGGAGCTACCGGTGTGGTGCTTGACCTTAGAAATAACCCAGGTGGATTTCTTCAAAGAGCTGTAGACTTAGGTAGTGAGTTTATTTCTAACGGTGTGATTGTAAAACAAAGAGATAAAACAAGAACGGAAGTTATGAATGTTGATAGAAGGGGAAAGTTAATTGGAATGCCTTTGGTTGTCCTTGTAAATCGTGGTTCGGCATCTGCCTCTGAGATTTTGGCCGGTGCGTTGCGAGAGCGAATTGGAACAAAGTTGGTAGGAGAGAAAAGTTTTGGAAAAGGAACGGTCCAAGAAGCACAGGAGTTGCCAGATGGCTCTGGTTTGCATGTAACTGTAGCTGAGTGGCTTTTACCTTCAGGTAAAAATATTCATGGCGATGGATTGGAGCCTGATATTGAGGTAGCCTATGTTTATGATGAAAAAAACCCAAAAGCTGACAGTCAGCTGGATAAGGCTTTGGAGGTTCTTGGGGGAGTTATTGCTTCTGTAAAATGATATAAAAACCCCCGCCTTTTTCAGGCGGGGAGAGGAAGTTATTTCCCTTTGTTTTTTCTTTCTATGTACCACTTAGAGATGTATGCTGTAATGATGGGGAGAGCTATTTCGTCGATTAGCGGAATTGGGTCTACAATGAACAGATCAAGAATCCAAATTCCAAAGAGCAGAAAAACACTGACGATGATTACCCAGTCTTGGTTGCTTGATGGAATGCTGTTTACAATTTTTAGAAAAATTCTTGAAAAAAAGTTTAATTTTTTTTCGGTTTCACCTACAGGATTTTGTTCCATATTTCTCCTTTTGTTTTAGAAAATCCGCCCGAGATTAGTCGGGCGGTTGGGGAAAGATAGCTATTTTACAAGCAGGGCGGCATCAGGTTTCTGTTTGATAATTTTTTCCCATTCTTCAGGTAATGAGTCCTTAATGCCCTGGAGAATTTCGACTGCTACTTTTTGCCAGTCTATGCTGGAAAAGTCATTAAATAGTTTTCCTGTTTCACCATATACCGGCAGTGCATCAATAACCTTGCCAATTTTTTCGGTCATTTCTTCATACTTTTCAGAAAATTTCATGAAAATTTCGGCAAATTTTTTCTTAAAGTCGGGGTCGTAGAATACGAGCTGGGCGATTTTTGTGATGTCATCTTCATCCACGGGAATCACTTCATACCTGTCGAAAAAGGTACTGTATGTTACCATGATAGAGACGTCTTTCATGAGGAAAAGATAATTTTCGCTAACAGTTACGATTTCAGAGAGGCTTGGTGCAATATCAACCTTTGTCAGTTTTGTATACACAGGTAGTATATATTCCTGTTTTCCATCTCCGACACTGGAAATAAATGTTTTTTCTTCAACTTCCAAAACTGCGATACCCTTCATACTGAATTTCATTTAATTTTCTCCTGGGGATAGTTTTTGGATACACAATGATATGTGAATGTTCTACTGCGGGTATTTTATCTTATAAAACGCAATTATTCAAGTTTGGCGAACTCGGATAGTGTAAATTCTAGGACATTTGTAAGATCTCCTTCGAGGACATCTTTGAGGTTGTGCCATGACTTGTTGAGTCGGTGATCTGTAAGTCTGTTTTGAGGAAAGTTGTATGTTTTTATTTTTTCTGCACGAGAGCCACTTCCGATGGCCTTTGATCGTTTGTCTGATAGGCTTCCAAGACGTTTGTCTTCTTCTAGCTGCCACAGTTTTGAACGGAGTATTTGAAGGGCAATTTCTTTGTTTCTAACTTGATATCTTTCTTCTCTGACAAAAGTGATTATGCCTGTTGGAATATGGGTAAGTCGTACTGCTGTACTTACTTTGTTTACGTTTTGACCTCCTGGTCCTCCTGCTCTAGTAAACTGCCAGTCTAGGTCGGCGTCATTGATCACAATTTGATTTGATTTTACTTCCGGAAGCA
Organism: Candidatus Collierbacteria bacterium UBA2277; assembly: GCA_002347045.1. Classification (GTDB taxonomy): domain Bacteria; phylum Patescibacteriota; class Microgenomatia; order UBA1400; family MFAQ01; genus UBA2277. The sequence goes on from DDWV01000001.1 coordinate 90,118, forward strand.
CAGCTATTGTAGCGGTACTAGTGTGAATTCTTCCTTGGCTTTCTGTTTCTGGCACACGCTGAACTCTATGAACTCCTGACTCATACTGGAAGGTTTCGTATGCTCCATGATTCCAAAGACTTCTGTTTGGTTTGGAAATTTTTATTACTCCATCATCGATAGACTCAACGGTAAAGCCTTTGGTTTCGGCAAAACGAGAGTACATTCGTAGAATATCTCCAGCAAATAATTTTGATTCGTCTCCACCGGCAGCTCCACGAACTTCGATGATAGCAGGGGAGTCGTTGAAATTTTCTGAGGCTTCTTCCTCCTCTTCGTCTTTTATGGTAACGGCACTGCTTTCGAGGGATTGAATTTGCTTTTTTAGTTTTTCAACTTCCATTTTAGCTAATGATCCTAAGTCAGGATCGTTGACTAAGGCTTCGTTGGCTTTAATCTCGTTTTCTATACGAGAAATTTCTGATGCTAAATACGGATTATCCATAGTTTAGTCTAAACTATTATTTGATGAAAAGTCTGCTTTTAAGGCAGGTTTGACCTACTCTGATTTTGCTTCTTCGGTGACAGACGATTTTGCTTCTGCTTTTTTCTTGGCGTCTAGCATTTCTTTAAGAGTTTTAGGTGTTGTGTCGGTGTCTTTTTTAAGCTTGTCTTTTTTGACATATCCGGAGGCAGCTTTTCGTTTGGCAATGAATTTGTCTACTCTTCCCATGGAATCAATGAATCTTTGTGTGCCAGTGAAGAAAGGGTGACACTTGTCACAAACATCTACTTGTAAGGTTGTACTTGTACCGCCGACGGTAAATTTGTTGCCGCATGCGCAGGTGACAGCTGTCTCTTGGTATTGTGGATGAATATTCTGTTTCATAGCCTCTGTATTGTACCACAGGAGGCTAGTTTTGACATAAAAATAACCGCTTTTGTGGAGATTTGAGGGGTTGGCTGTTTAAACTTATCTTGTTTCAGATATGTACACCCCTAAAGCAATAAAAATAGTGGCTACTATAGCAATGGGCGAGAAAACTTCTTTAAGCCATACGATTGATAGAGGAATGGCAAAAATTGGTTTGAGATAGGAGAAAACTACTGCTTCTGAGGCCTCTATGCGCTTTTGTCCTTCCTGATAGGTCCAAAAAGCGATAATAGACCCAGCAATAGACATAAATAGCACTCCGGGGAGTGCAAGAGGGCTTAGGGTAAGATTTGATCCAGTAGAAACTGAGGCTACGTAAAAGAAGGGGATGCTAATAACAAATGAATAAAAAGAAAGATAAATAGGGTTTATTTTTAGTTTTTTAGAAAAAAATAGGAACAAAGACCATATTAGAGCTCCGAGAAGAATGAGTAGATTTCCTTTGACAGATGAGTGTGATGCTTGGTGACCTCCCCTGATAAGGGGTTCTATAACTATCATTAGTGTTCCTGAAACAGCGATAAGCAGTCCTTTTAATTCTTTTTTACTAAGTTTTTCATTGAGAAATAGAACACACAGTACAACGGTAAAAAGTGGACTAGTGGCGTCCAGTAATGAGGCTTCAAGTGATGATGTTAAGTTTATTCCAGCGTAAAGGGGGATTAGACAAAAAGGAGTACCGATAAGTGCTACTAGAAGAGTTTGAGTATGATTAATTCGGTGTTTCTTTTTAGCTTTGTAGGTGAAAAAAATCGGAATAAATAGAAGCGAGGCAAATAGATATCTGAAAAACAAAAAAGGAAGTGGTTGAATGAATTGAAAAGAATGTTTAATGATGGGCGTTGACACTCCCCAAATTGCAGCACTCATGAGTAATAGGAGATAGGCAACTAAACGGTTGTTTGAACGAGGCATTAAGTAATTCTAACTTAAATTAGAGTACCTTGGAACGGGATATTAGCAAGTTGCCATCGTATTCTTTAACTATTGCTAAAATAGTTTGACCCTGCTCGAGTTCTTCGATCTTTACGGTAGATTTTTTTGAAAGAGAGAGAATTTTGTCTTGTTCGTTTATTGTAAGAGTAACGGTTTTCTTTTTTGTGTCCGTGGAGACAACTTCGGCAACGACAGCGGATGTCTTTACTAGCACTGGTTCTGCTTTGAAAACATTTATTCTTTTTGCTTGAACGATGTCGTCTTTTACTGAAGTTCCTATGACTATGATTTTATCTCCAATCCCAAGTGAAGCGAATTTGAGAGTTGAGCCATTTTTTTGTATGAGTGTTTTGGCTGAAGTTGTTATCTGAATAAGATTCCCTTTTGATTCTATGGTGAGATTGTTACTACTTATGGAGGTGATGTCACCAGCAAATCCAACGAGTGTGTGGAGGTCAACTTTTTCTTTGAGTTTGGCTTCTGTAGTTGATAAATTTTCTTGGACAAGCAGTTTGATCTTGTCTTCCATGTTCTGAGTAGGGTTTGCTTCTGGACTGGCTGTTTCTGCCATTGTGCCAGATGTTATTAGGAGAAAGAATAGACTAAAGATAAGGAAGGAATATATAAATTTCATATTATTCAGGTATATTTTGTGTGTATATTACGGTAATGGAAGCTGAAGAAGTGGAAAGAGTTGGATCAACTATGGTTACTGAGATGGTGTTTTCACCATTAATGAGGTTAATTGGCGAAGAGTAGTTTCCATCTGAGTCTGAAGTAGTAATGATGTTATCAGCTTCAGTAATTATAGCGATGTTTGAGTTAGGTTTAGTGACTCCCTTTAAAGTTATCTTGGATTCGGTGATAACAGCGTGGTCCTGAGGGTAAATAAATGATGTAGAGTTTTGTTCCTTAGGAGTATCAGTTGAGCTTGTGTCGTCGGTTTCTGTGGTTCGAGAGTCCGTTTGAACTGGAGCAGCGGCATTATTTGCCATATTTATTCCATATAGTATTACACCACCAAGAATTACACCAATAATGACAGCTAGAATAACTTCTTTGCGCATATGCTTTCGACAGAAGAATAACAGTTAGTTTATAAAAATGCAAGTTTTGATAGTAAAAAGTGATAAAAAATGAAAGTTAGAAATATTGGTCCGTACTTAAAAATAGCCTGTGGTATTATTGATTCATGGAAATCACGTATTTAGGAAACGCATGTTTTAAATTAAAAAACAAGAACGGAATGTGTCTTTTGATTGACCCATTTAAGAGTGACTCCGTTGGTTTGCCATTGGCTAAAGAGGTAGCCGATGTGGTTACAATTTCTCATGCTCATGAAGGTCATAGCGCAATAGAGATAGTAACTGGCCCAGTGACACGTAAAAAAACTTTTGTTATCGATAATGAAGGTGAGTATGAGATAGATGGTGTTGAGATTACTGCTTTAAAGACTTTTCATGACAATGAAGAAGGTAAGGTTTATGGAAAGAACCTGATAGTATATATCAGGATTGATGGAGTAAAAGTATTACACTTGGGTGACTTGGGTCATAAGCTGACCGAAACTCAGATTGATAAACTTGGTTCGGTGGATGTCTTGATGGTAGGTATAGGAGGTGTTACTTCTTTAGAAAATAATGAAGCAGTGGAGCTAATAAAGAGTATCCAACCTTCTTATGTAATTCCGATGCATTACTCGGTAAAAGGTATGAAAGGGAACTATGCCACTAAACATACCTTAGAAGAATTTTTGGATAAAAATAAATTTTTGGTGTCTGGTGAGCCTGTTCATAAAATAAAAATCGACGAAAATAATATGCCAGACGATACGCAAGTACTAATAATGAATGCCTAATACTCGGATTCCACCTCATGCAGATGAGGCTGAAAAATCAATTTTGGGTGCAATCTTGATCGACAAGGATGCAATAGTAGATATTGCTGTTCTTTTGAGACCTGAGATGTTTTATAACGGAAACAATGGGGAGATTTTTAATGCTATGGTATCTCTGTATGAGAATCGAGATCCTATTGACGTTCTTACTGTGGCAGACTGGCTAAAGAAAGAAAAGCAGTTGGACAAGGTGGGTGGTAGGACATATTTGTCAGAGCTTTCAAATGTTGTTCCGGTTGCTTCTCATGTAGCAAAGTACGGCCAGATTGTGCGAGAAACATATATAAAGCGACAGCTTATCTCAGCAGGTGCTGTTATGGGAGAGATGGGGTTTGATGAAAGTAAACCGTTAGGTGAGATACTGGATAAAGCTGAACAGGCAATTTATTCCCTGTCACAAACGCATGTTAAAAAGTCTTTTGTTCCTGTAAAAGATGCTTTGGCCGAAAGTTTTGATCGTTTGGACTCCTTGCAAAATACTCCAGACGGACTAAGAGGTTTACCTACGGGTTTTGCAGATTTAGATAAGATGTTGGCCGGAATGCAGGACAGTAATTTACTCATATTAGCTGCTCGTCCTGGTATAGGAAAAACAACCCTTGCTACAAATATTGCCCAGTATGCTGCTGTTGAGAAAAAACTTCCTGTGGGATATTTTGCTTTGGAAATGAGTAACTTGGAAATGGTAGATAGAATGTTGGTGTCTCAGTCAAATATTGATGCATGGAAATTAAAAACGGGAAACTTGAAGGATGATGATTTTGCTAGATTGTCTGAAGGAATGGGAGTTTTGGCTGAGTCACCTTTGTATATCGATGATACCCCTGGTCAGTCTATTCTTGAGCTTAGAACAAAAGCTCGTCGTTTGCATTCTCAGGTAGGATTGAAGCTTTTGGTGGTTGATTACTTGCAGCTTTGTGTGGGTGACAAGAACTATGAGAGCAGAGTTCAAGAAGTGGGTGCCATATCTCAGGGATTGAAGAACCTGGCTCGTGAGCTGCGAATTCCAGTATTGGCGCTTTCACAGTTGAATCGTGGAGTTGAAAATAGAACGGACAAGACACCTGTGCTTGCTGATTTACGTGAGTCGGGCAGTATTGAGCAGGACGCAGATGTTGTTATGTTTCTTTATCGAAACGATGACGCGGTTTTGGAGGATGTTAAGTTGGCTATTGCAAAACATCGTAATGGTGGACTGGGAACAATTGATCTTAAGTTTCGTGGTGATAGGGTTAAGTTTTATGGTGTGGATAGGGGAAGGTAAGAGCTTTCTCGATATTTCATCATACCTACGTTATGTATCTGAAAAATTTTGTGCTTCCTCCTCTAATACTGAAGCCCCACTGATTCTTTACACATAGCTGTGCACTGTTGATATGGCCTATAGCTTGACATTATACAAATATATTGATACAATTCAAGAGTACTTTAAACCTATTTTTTAGACCACAGGAGGAGAATAATGATGTTTCTTGATGTTTTAAACTTAGTTATGGCTGTTACCTTTATTCTTTATGCCACCTCGGGACATGATCAGAGTGGCATAGTTAAAGAATTTGCCGATATTGGTATGATCCTTTCTCTGATAATGATTTGTATTATTAGGGTATCATATTGGCCATTTATGGCCTGGAGTACATTATTGGTAGGCGAGGTAATTTACCTCGCTTATAAAATAATTATACGTAATAAGAAAAAATAGGTAGTTAAAAAGTTTTTTTAACCCATTTCAAATGAAGTGGGTTATTTTATGCCGAGAGAGGGGATGCGATTCCCTGCCTCACCAGGTTCGTTAGGAAACTGGTTCGCCTGTTCGATCCCCTCATGCTTGTCAAAACAAATAGCCCTCCATAAAGGAGGACTATTTTTTTAGTGCCGAGAGAGGGGATCGCCATTCAGTAACTATTTGCTAATAGTTCTTCATGGCCTGCCTCGTTGTCAGCCACACCTCCGGCTTTCGATCCCCATTTATGACAAAAAAATATACGTCCACAAGGGACGTATATTCTTATTGTGCCGAGAGAGGGGATCGAACCCTCACGGCCTTGCGACCACAGGTTTTTGAGACCTGAGCGTATACCATTCCGCCATCTCGGCATTACTAAGTTATATTTTATCTCACTAAGGTCTTGCGACCACAGGTTTTTTAGCCTTAAGTGTTTACCATTCTGCCATCTTGGCATGACTAAGACTATATTTTACATTAAATCGCTTTGTTGAGGGTGGAATGGAGTAGAATATAGGAATGATTGATGTAAATAAACTAAAAGTTGGCGTTACCTTCACAGAAGAAGGTCAGCCATTTAAAGTGACAAAATATGACTTCACTAAAATGGGAAGAGGTAACGCCACGATAAAAGTTAAAGCCAAAAACATGTTTTCTGGCGCCATTGTTACAAAGGGTTACATTTCAGGAAACATGGTTGAAGACATCACTTTAGACAAAAAGCATTTACAGTATTTGTATAAAGATGAAGACAAGGGTTATTTTATGGATCCAGTATCATTTGAACAGTATGAGATACCTCTAAAGGTATTAGGGGATGATGTTTCATACCTAGTTGAGGGAGACAAGGCTTGGGTGCTTTTTTGGGATGAAAAGATTCTTGGTGTTGAGCTTCCAGCAAGTGTAGTGATGGAGATCACTGAGTCAGAACAGGGAGCAAAAGGAAATACCGTTAGCAATGTTTTGAAGCCTGCAAAAACTTCTTCTGGCTTAATTGTAATGGTTCCTTTGTTTATCAAAGTAGGAGACTCGATAAAAATTAACACTGAAACCGGAGAGTATACCTCTAGGGTTAACTAGGTTTATTTGAGAAGAAGGACTAAAAGAATTACAAGAAGCTGAGGAAGTAGACCCCAAAGTTTGTCTGGTGTTGATCTATGGGCCCATTTGTGGAGATTGGCAAGCTGTTTGATGGGAAAAAATTTCATGTTTAGGAACAGGTAGGGGAACTCGAGAAAATCTGGTAATAAAGCAATAAACCAGCCTAGCCATGCAGCCCAATTGAAGGGTCGGCCAACTTGAAATACTAAGAAAACAGCTAGTATTGAAAGAGGAAAATCGACAAATAGCTCTTGGAGAAAAGCAATCTTTTTTGATTTATCTTTTTTGGATAGCCCTTGACCAATGTCCCAGTGTGGCACTCTATCTTCGATATAGTGTGAAAGAAGTACCAGAGGAACACTAATGTATGGGTTAGGAATTTTTGAGGCTATTAGGGCGCCAGTTAGTCCGTGTGATATAGATAGCATGTAGTTTTCTAGTATACAATACTGATAGATGAATGAAGCAGTATTTAGATTAAACGGTATATCGGTTTATGGTTTTGGATTGCTTGCTGTGGTCTCTTTTTTATGGGGATCATTTGTTTATTATCAAAAATCAATTGAGTCTCGCCTGGATGAAAAGTTGATTTTGGACAGTGTGGTTTTGGCGGCTTTTTGGGGCTTAATCGTAGGGAGGATCGTTTATGCTTTTTTTGATATTGGTACTTTTATGAGTCATTGGTCTAGATTATTTTTATTATCAAATTATCCTGGTCTAAATCGTTGGGGAGTGTTGATAGGGTTGTGTGTCGGGCTATGGTTTTCAATTAGGAAGATAAAAGCAAAACTTTTGGACTGGCTAGATCTAGTTGCTTTGGGAGTGTCTGCAGGTAGTTCGGTATTTTTTGCCGGTTTATCGATTATGGTTTTTATGTGGCAGTTTGTACTGATTTCATTTTTGTATTTATTGGCATTTATCTATTTTTGGAGAGTTGAAAATAGATATCGCACTTTAGATTGGTACAGGAATGATCGCACTTCGGCAAGATCGGGTTTTATATTTGGATTTTCTGTTAGTTTCTGGGGTTTTGCGTTTGGACTAGAGAAAGCTCTTCTTTCTATTTTTTCTTGGACTGACGGTCTTTGGATAGGAGTGTTGTTTGTTGGAGGTATCGTTTTAGTGTATATTAGGTCTGGCAGGACTCTGCGAGACGATATTAATACTATTTTTAAACATGGAAAAAAATAAAATAAGTTTCCCTTCTCAGATACTTCAACCTTTGGTAAAACACTTAAAAGGTGAGCAAAAAAAACTAATTGAGACAAAGAAAGAGCTAAATGAAGCAGATCCTTTTGTGGTAGGAAATAGGGAAGCTGATAACTCTGTAGACTCTGATGTAGCTGAAAACGTAGAACATGACCGTGCTTCTGCCATGAGATTACATGTGACAAAATCACTTATTTCTATTCGAAAAACTCTTTCCAGAATAAAATTGGGTAAGTATGGAATCTGTGTTGATTGTGGAAAGATGATTGATACTGATAGGTTAGCTGTATCTCCCACGGCTGAGAATTGCATGGATTGTGCTAGAAAAAAAGAAATTAAATCTTAAGTTGATTGCTGTCGGACTGATACTTTTTGTTCTCGATCTGTTTGCTGGGTATTACTTTAGAAGCAAAGGAATTGGTCTTGTGAACACTGGTATTTCTTTTGGAGTTGGTTCGAATCAGTTTGGAAAATACATAGCCATGGTTGCTTTCCTGGTTTTAGTTTTTTGGTTTGTTTACGAAACACGTTCTAAGGTTCGTATAAGTACAGGTTTGTATTTTCTAGTTTTGGGAGGGATGGGAAATTTGCTAAGTAGATTGGTATATGGTGGAGTATTGGATTATGTATGTTTGTCTTTTTTGCCCTTTTGTTTTAATGTTTCTGATGTGTTAATCAGTTTTGGTGTGGTCTCATATATACTTGAGGTTGATGGAAATAGAAGTACTGTATGAAGATAAAGACACACTGGTGATAAATAAGCCAGTGGGTATGGTTGTGAATCGCGCCGAGTCTGTACGAGGTGAAACTGTACAAGACTGGATAGAAGAGAGGCTTGGAGAGAGTTTTTTCCGATATACAGATAAGGTTTTTTTACAAAGAAGTGGATTTTGTCATAGACTAGACAAAGAAACGAGTGGTTGTCTGGTAATAGCAAAAAGTCCTGAGGCACTCAAATTTTATCTGAACCTTTTTAAAAAGCGTAAGCTTACAAAGGAATATGTAGCACTGGTCCATGGCTTTGTAGACCCTTCAGAAGGCACCGTGGTACTACCAATGAAGAGAAGTCAGTTAGATAGGGAAAAATGGCATGTTCATTATGAAGGTAAGAAGGCAATTACTGAGTGGAGAGTCCTTAAAAGGTTTGAGTATTTAGGTACAGAACACTGGAAAAATTCACTTAGTCTGTTGAGACTTAATTTAAAAACTGGTAGAACTCATCAAATCCGAGTACATTTGTCGTTTTTGGGATGGCCAATTTTTTCTGATGATAAATACTTGAATAAGGAACTGGCAAGAAAAGATAGGGAACATCTTAGTCACCATTTTTTGCATGCAGAAAAAATTGAGTTTCTTTCACTTTCCGGAAAAAAAGTTGAAGTAATTGCTCCTTTGCCGGATGACGCTTCAGCGTTGCTTAAAGAGCTCTCTTTAGATTAGAATGAAGCAAGAGATTAAATTTGAATGATGTATATGAATGGTAGTGTAAGGAGAAAGATCCTTTTCTATATTGGCCTTATTTTTTTAACAATATTTATGATATTGTTGATTTTTGATTTGACGAGAAGGGGTGTTTACGACGGTAAAATGGGGTTGAATATTGCTGTGATAGGGGATAGTAAGGTTAGTTTTTTATTGTTAAGACCAGATGAAGGGATGGTTGGCTGGGTTGATCTTCCTAATAATACAAAAATAATGATTTTTAACTCGACAGCAAGTTATCCTGTTGGTTCGGTGTGGAATTATGGGGTTTCTGTTAAGTCGCCATATAGTGTGATTGAAAAATCTCTTGGTCAGGCTATGGGAGTAACAATCGCCAGATCTATGAAACTTGATCGGGAAGTAAACGTAGAGAATGTGCTTAGTGAGTTACTATCGATTACCTTAAAAACTGATCTTAGTTTTAAGGATAGATTTTTAATTAGGGCTTTTTTAGCAGAGTCTGTTAAATCAAAAAAAATTATTGAGTATAGTTTGCCTTCGTCAGTCTTTGATATAGTGACAGAACCTGATGGTGAGGAGTTTAGAGAAATTAACTCAACCATGGCGTTGTGGACAAAAAATAAGTTTGTTTTTGAGCCAATACTTGACGAAAATGTTGATGTATCAGTTAATAATGTATCTTCAATTCCTGGATTGGCAAATGTTCTTTCCAAACAGTTGGAGTCGGCTGGTGTTCGCGTAATCGAAGTTAAGGGTGACAAGACAGACAATATATACGATCATGGTTGTGTCTATGTCGTGGTAGGAAAGTATGAGTTCACCGAGAAGCTACTAAGTGAACATCTTGATTGTAAAAAGGGGACTGCTCCAAACGGAATGACTGCAGAAGATGGGGTAAAAATATATATAAACGATCAGCTATGATTCGTCTCCCATAAGAGGATCATATATTTCTAGTGGAGGAAGTTCGCTAGACTCTCCAGCAGAAAGTGAAGGAAGAAGCTCGCTACTATCAAGAGGGAACGAAGGTGCCCCCTTCAGTTTTTTTGATGCATGAATTTCTTGAATGAATACTTGAGGTGTTTTTGGGTTAACTGATTTTATGACCGTCTTGTATTTGTATCCAGCATTAAGAAGCTGAAGTAAGCGGTGTGAAATGATGTCTGGAAGATAACCGATAAAGACATTATTCATGCTGCAAATTTTGACTTTGTGTTTACAGTGACCAAGCGTTACAGGTTCTCCAATATTAAGTAAAGAAAAGATTTTTGGTTCGGCTTGATTAACTAAAGGTAATACTTTTGATTTCCCCGGTTCTTCAATGAAGCTAACTGCTTGAGAGTAAGGGTTGAGGAGACTTGCTGACTTGTTTGTTTTTAATCTGAGGAGATTGTTTTTTGCTATCTGATTGTGTTGGTCGATTTTTGTTACTTTTATAAAACATGACTCTGCTTTTTTATTGTTTCCTGTCATTGAGTATGCAATACCAAGTCGGTTAAGGGTGGAGATGTCCGTTGGGTTATCAGCAAGAATTTTTTTGTTAATACTTATTGCCTCTTTCCAGTCTTTTTTGACAGTTGCCTTTATAGCTTCTTGTTGTAAATCGTGTGTAGAATCATTGTTCATGCTGGAGAACATATTAAAGATAATTTGTACATATGTCAAGCTGTAGAATGTTTGGTAGAATTGAGTTATGTCTGGTCATTCGAAGTGGTCTACCATTAAGCATCAAAAAGCAATTGAAGATAACAAGCGAGGTGCAGTGTTTACAAAAATTGCAAAAAAGATTCATATAGCGGTTAAAAAGGGTGGTTCTGGTGATGTTAACACAAATCCATTTTTAAGAACATGTGTTGACGAAGCGAGGTCTGTAAATATGCCGATGGAAAATATTAAAAGAGCTATAGATAAAGGTTTGGGCGTGGGTGGCGCAGATATGTCGGAAGAGATTGTTTATGAAGCATACAGTAGTGAGGGTGTTGGGATTTTAATTACCGCCGTGACAGACAATCGCAACAGAATGGCCTCTGATTTAAATGTGGTTTTAAATAAGTACTCTGCAAAGCTTGGTGGACCGGGATCTGTGTCATACATGAAAGCAATTTTACCTGTTCCTATGGTTAATCTTGAAGGTGCTTCTAGAGAAACTGTTTTGGGACTTATCGAGTCACTTTCGAGCTTAGATGACGTTGTTGACGTGTGGTCAAACTTGGAAGAATAATGGATAAAAGAACTAAGTTTATTATCGTAAGTATCATAATTGCTATTGCTTTGTGGTTATCTACAATGGCTCAGGTAGATTATCGTTTTGGTTTGATTTTGGCGGTTTCTGCGGTAACGTATATTCTTTCGGTTTGGGTCCTGTTTGACGATCTGAAGGGCATTGAGTGGATTACGCTTATGATTTTACCAGTGGCTTTTACTTTGGGTAGTGGCTTGTTTTCGAACTTTTTGCCAACTGCTTTTCCGGGATTTTTAGGTTTGAGTTTGTCTATTGAAATGGCTCAGCTGTTGGCAGGGGTATTTCGAGCTATATATTTCATCTTTTTTGGTTTGGGTATATATGGAATTTTGTTGATTGAAAATATTTTTTCTGTAGCTTCGATTAGGACTATTCAGTTGTTTAGGGCTGCTCGGTCAGTGAACTTTATTCTTACGCTAGTTACGTCATTATTTTTTTTCACGGTGGCCTTGAGTTTGAAGCTTGCTTTTTGGTGGGTAATTCCAATATCTTTTTTGGTTTCGTTTGTTTTAGCTTATCCTAGTCTTTGGAGTGTCGACCTTAAGAATAATTTTGGGCCAGAAGTTTTGAGATATGCCATTTCTTCCTCTTGGGTCATTGCTATTACTTCAGGAGTTCTTTGTTTTTGGCCTGTTAAACCGTTTATGGGTGGTTTAATACTTACATCAGGTCTTTATGCTTTGTTTGGGATACTTGAACAAAGGTTGTCGAGTAGAGTTTATTTGGAGAGTTTGTACGAGTATGGAGTTACTGTATTAATTATTCTTGTCGTTGGATTTTTGACGACTTCTTGGATTGGTTGAGATTAATATTTTTTTGAATTAAAAAGAATATTTTCTTCGGGTTTGGGTAAAAAGGGGAGAGGACCTATAACAGTGTCCTATAATAAATATCCTATAACTCATAACCTATAATAGTTTTCACGAAAACTGATTCTTTTCACGAAATTTAGCAAGGCCTGTGGATAACTGCTAGGTGAGTGGGTTTGATACAGTTGATGGAAGAATTGGATACATAGACTTATGACATAGAGAGGGTGCCTACTTTTTATCATTGTTTAATTATTATTAAAATAATTGAAATCGCTTAGCTGTCGGAATACGTAGAGTAGAAGTATTTGTTTCTATTCTATACTTCCCCATTTTTATAGAAGTAGTGGTGGCAGAAGAATGATTTATGATACGTCGCACAATAATACTTTTGCGACGTAATTCAAAAAGTTGGGCTCGAGGAGGTTATTATTCACCCATCAAGTTGTTTTGTATATAATCCCGAAAGGTTTTCGTGTTTTAGTCCCCTTTGCTCTGTTTTTGTTGATTCTTTTGGTACTTGTGCCTGCTAGCCTCACTTACTGCTTTTCTATATATAAACCCGAAACTTTGAGCTATATTGTCTATGATAAAGTACCCATGAAATCTTCTAGGAGCCGTTTTAGGGGCATTGTACGAGTTGGATAAATTGTATAACTAGGCTTGAATTACCTTCATCTTCAATTGATGAAAGAGATGCTTGTTTTGTGCGTAGATTGCTTTTTTAGAGTCTTTAATATGGTGAATTATAGTTAATATTAGGTTTGATTGTTTACACAAATTTTTTTAGTAAAAATTTTTTAGTTTTTATATGATTTATTAATTAGATAATTTTTAATATTTCATATAATTTCTAAATTGTTTTTGCAATTTGTTTTTAACGCAACTAATTCTTTGTTTGTATTTGTGGATAACTTTAGTTGTGTATTTCTTTGTTATTTCTTGCTCCTCCCCTACTTTCTTATCCCCTACTTTTCATGCCGTGAAAATTTTTATAAAAAACCCCGCTTTTTAGCGGGGTTTGTATTTAAGGTATTTTGTCTACAATGTGTTCAAGTTCAAAACGATCTTTTTTCTTTTTGATTAGGTAGACGATAAAAATGATTGAGATTCCGTACGCGATGTAGCTAGTCCACGACTCAGATCCTAGTGCTGATTTTATTAAAGAATTCAAAATCAATCCGCCATCGAGTCCGAGTATCGGCCATAGATTTATTCTTCCCAACCTTATGTTCATCATGGAAAAATATCGAAGACTGCTTCCCGATAGGGAGTGTCCTAGAAAATATATTATCGGCATACCAATCAGTGCGAGCAAAAAGTTTGAGAATGGTCCTGCAATTGCAATCAAAATTACTTTATATGGTTCGATGCTGTTGATACTCAATCCGTTCGAAACGTAAGCAAAAGCACCATTTATTCCGGCGCTTGTTATTCTGAAACCAAAGTTTTCTGCCACAATTGCGTGACTAATTTCATGTATAAAAATAGAGAAAATAATCAATATCACCGAAAAAAAACCAGCAATTAGGTATCCAGTGATGTTTTCCCCTTCTAGATTTTTTCTCAAATAGAGAAAGGAGTGAACAAAAAATACTAAAAATAAAAAAATTGTAGTCCAGTGGACTGAAACGGAAACACCGAGTAACAGAAAATTAAGGACCATCATTCCTCCTTGGAATAGAAAGTTAATGTGCAGTAGTCCTATATTATACGATGAATTCGGTTTTCGCGCGTTTCTAAAATATTGTTCAAAAGAAAAGGTATTAAGACTCTTTCTGCAGAAAAAGTTGATTTGATTTATTTGCTTAAGCTGATAGCCAAGGAGTCTACTTTTGCTTTTATTTTTGAGAATGTATCACGAGTTTCTTTTTTGATGCTGTCTATCTCCTGTGCTGTTATGTCTTTAATTTCCCAGATTTCATATTTCTTAGGAATATATCCAAGGGTTTGAGTAACAAAATCATAGTGAAGTTTGGTCATAAATATGATAATGTCGACGTTCTTTAACAGCTCTAGGGTAGTTTTTTGCCATGTGGGAGCCATAAATTCCTCGAGATGGTTTTCCTTTATGATTTCTAGTGAGTACCACCCGATTGCGTCGTCTATTTCCTCACCTGCCTTAATTCCACTTGAGTTTACTATGACTTCAGGAATTTTCTTAGAGTTTAAATATGTCTCGCCAAGACGGCTTCTGTATATGTTGCCTGTGCAGATGAAGTGTACTTTTGTCATTTAGTAGTTATTCAGTCATTATAGCAAAGGTATATGTGTCGCACAATAATTTGTTATGATTAGTTATGGCTAGTAAGAAACCAGTTGACATAACCCTTAGGCTACATATAAAAAGATACTTAAGCTTTATAGAGGTAGAGAAAAATTATAGCAAGTTTACAATTCGCAATTACTCCCACTATCTTAAGGTATTTCGCTCTTGGTTTGAAAAACATTATGAACAAGAATATATTGAGAAGCTTACAAGTGAGATGGTTCGAAAATATAGATTATATTTAACAAGACATGAGGATCTTCGAGGTAAGAGGCTCTCCCCTACCACTCAAAGCTATTATGTGATTGCTCTTCGCGCGTTTCTAAAATATTGTTCAAAAAAAGGTATTAAGACTCTTTCTGCAGAAAAAGTTGATTTGCCTAAAAGTGAGGGTCACAAGATTAAGTTTTTGGATAGAGACCAGGTTGAGAGACTCTTAACAGCACCTGACACATCGACTGTTTCAGGGTTGAGGGATAGAACTATTTTAGAGGTTCTCTTTTGTACTGGGCTTCGTGTGTCTGAGCTAGCAAAACTTGATATTGATAAAATTGATTTGAAACAGAGAGAGTTTGGCATAATTGGAAAAGGTAGGAGGGCTAGAGTAGTTTTCCTAACGGAAAGGGCGTCGGCTTGGCTTGGAAAGTATCTTGCTGTTCGCACTGATCCATACAGACCGTTGTGGATTCGTATCCCCAAAAATGGTGAGTGGGATCCAGCAATGGGTGGAGCTAGAGCAAGATTGTCAGTTCGTGGAATTCAGAGGATTGTAGAAAAATACCGTCGTGTTGCAGGATTGTCAATTCGAGTTAGCCCGCACGTACTAAGACACTCTTTTGCAACGACTTTGCTTCAGCAAGGAGCAGATTTGAGAAGTGTACAAGAGATGCTTGGTCATAAAAATGTAGCGACTACACAGATATATACTCATGTGACTAATCCCCAGTTAAAACAGATTCATGATAAGTATTTAAAATAGCAAGAAAAATCCGCCCCTTTCAGGGCGGAGTGAAACCAGTTATTTTATACAAATAAGGACTACTCCGAGAGCAATTGCGACTATACCGATAATCAACCACAGGACGGTGTTTGATCCAAAGACTAGTCCAAAACCAATAATCACGGAAAAGATACCCATAACTCTCTTGTCAAAATTCATTATTCCTCCTTAACAATCTAAATGTTCGAATATCAGTATATTATCACTAAGATACATTCAAGTCAATGCTATGGGTTATAGCTCTTTTTCTGAGTCATCTCCTACTGCTGTGACAGCAGCTACGGAGTCACCTTCTTTAGCAAAGCGCATAAGAATTACTCCTTGTGTAGCTCGACCAAGTCTGGGTATGTTTTTGATTGGTAGCTTTATTGCTTGGCCTTGTGAAGTGGTAATTAAAAGCACCTCTGAGTCTTTGTCCACAAGAAGAGCGCCAGAAAGGTTTCCTGTTTTGTCTGTTGTCTCACACACCTTAAGGCCCTGACCTGATCTTTTTTGAACTGGATACTCAGAAAGAGGTGTCCTTTTGCCCATACCATTTTCCGTGACGATGAGTAGGTCTCGGAATAACTTTATTCTTTTGTCTGTGGATACTGGTTCTTCCGAGGAAAATACTTCCATCGAGATTACGAAGTCGTCGCCTTTTAGTAATATGCCTCTGACGCCCATGGTGTCTCGATCCGTTGCTCTCACATCAGATTCTTGAAAACGAATAGATTTACCGGCTTTTGAGACTAGTAGGATGTGGTCAGAGCCTGAAGTTTTATTTACCCAAACTAGATTATCATTGTCTTGAAGCTTTATGGCTATAAGTCCATTGCTCTTGATGTTTTCATATTTACTAAGAGCAGTTCTTTTGACTACACCGCTTTTTGTAGTGAAAAATAGATAATTATTTTTCTCTACTTGTTTTGGAAGAGGAAGAATACTCTTGATGTCTTCATCGGTGTCAATATTGATTAGGTTGATGATTGCCTGACCCTTACTAATTCGACTACCCTCTGGTAGCTCCCAAACTTTGAGGGAAAAGACTTTACCTTTACTGGTAAATACTAATAAACGGTCATGGGTATTTGCGTTGGTTAGTAACTGTATTTCATCACTGTCTTTTATTGTCATTCCGGAAACACCTTTTCCACCTCTTTTTTGAGTTCGGAATGTAGATAGAGGCATCCTTTTTATGTATCCTGACTTGGTGAGAGTTACAATTGTTTCCTCTGATGGAATTAAGTCTTCTTCTGATATAGATCCGGGAGCATTATCAACAATTAAAGTCCTTCTTTTTTCGGGGTAATTTTTAGCAAGTTCGTTAAGCTCATCTTTTATTATTTGGAATATTTTCTTTGGATCTTTTAAGACGGCAATCAACTTTTCGATGATACTCATAAGTTCTTGATACTCAGCCTCGATTTTTTGTCTTTCAAGTGCCGCCAAACGACGTAGTTGCATCTCAAGAATAGCATTTGCTTGAATTTCGTCAAGGTCAAATTTAGAACAAAGATTTTTTCTGGCGATGTCTGAGTCAGGACTCTTTTTTATTGTTGCTATAACTTCATCTATGTTTGCGAGTGCTTTTAGCAAGCCCTCTAGAATGTGAGCCCTGTCTTTAGCTGATTTAAGTTCAAATTGAGATCGACGCACTACGACCATCTGTCTGTGAGCTGTAAACTCCATAAGTATCTGTTTTAGATTGACTAGGTGTGGTGTGCCGTCGGTTGTAAGGGCAACTATGTTTGCTGGGAAGTTTGTTTGAAGTTCAGTGTGTTTAAATAGATTATTGAGAACACTTTTTGGTTTCGCATCTTTTTTAAGATCGATCGCAATTGTCATTCCATGTCTGTCGGACTCGTCTCTAAGATCTGCAATTCCATCGATCCTTTTCTTTTTAACTAATTCTGCGATGCTCGTAATTAGTTTTGCCTTGTTAACTTGATAAGGAATTTCGGAAATTAATATTTGGTAGCGACCATTTTTCTTTTCAACTATTTCTGCAACCCCTCGCATGATAATGCTTGCTTTTCCAGTGGCATACATCTGCTTGATTGTATTAGTGTCATAGATTATTCCAGCGGTTGGGAAATCAGGTCCTTTAACATGTTTACATAGTTCATCAATTTCAATGTTTGACTCTAGAGTACCAATTAAGTTTTTGTAGTCGGTGGTGTGTAGGTCGCCATCTTCTACTGTGTTTGTAGACGAAACGTCACTTTTGTCAATTAAAGCGTTTAGTGCTTTGACTACTTCTAAAAGATTGTGTGGAGGTATTTTGGTAGCCATTCCAACAGCAATACCCTCAGACCCCATTAGTAATAAATTTGGAAGTTTTGCAGGGAGAACGAGTGGTTCTTGTTGTGAACCATCGAAATTATCAATAAAATCAACAGTGTTTTTGTCAATATCTTCGAGTAGTTCTCCTGCGATCTTAGACAAGCGTGCTTCTGTATAACGCATGGCAGCAGCAGAGTCTCCGTCTATGCTTCCAAAGTTTCCTTGTCCATCAACAAGTGGATAACGCATAGAAAAGTCTTGTGCTAAACGAACCATAGCCATATAGACTGCGGTGTCGCCATGTGGATGGTATTTACCAAGAACTTCACCAACAATTCTGGCTGATTTTTTGTAGGCACTTTTGTGAGTTATGCCCATATCTCTCATTGCATAAAGAACTCGACGGTGAACGGGTTTTAAACCGTCTCGGATATCTGGAAGCGCTCGAGCGACAATAACGGACATTGCGTAGTCAAGATAGCTCCGCTCCATTTCTTCGACAATTGGAGAGTGTTTGATTATTCCCCACTCTGTTTTTGTGTCCAGAACTGGTGCTATCTGTGTTTGTTCGTCTGTTTCTTCTGGGATAATGACTTTGGATTTGTTTTCTTCGTTTTGGTCTTCCATTTTTATCTATTAAAATGATTATGATATGAGTTGATAGCTTCGTTAAGTTTTACTTCTGCTTCCTTTTGCGAAAAAAGGCCGTTAATATCAACCCATTTTTCTGGTTCTATAATTTTATAATTTTTATAGAATCTTTGTATTAGGCTTAGTGTTGCTTCGTCGAGGTCATCTATGGTGTTAACTTTGGATAGGTCTGAGTCAATAAGTTTACTAGGAACAGCTAGCATTTTGGTGTCAGTTCCCTCTTCGTCTTTTGTCGAAAGCATACCAATTAATCTACATTCTATTAAGAGTCCAGTAGATATGGGTTGTGAGCACAAGACAACTACATCAAGTGGGTTGTTGTCTCCTTCCCATGTCTCGGGAATAAAGCCATAGTTAAAAGGATACGATAACTTTGTATAAAGAACTCTATTTACGAAAAATAATTCTTTTTCGAAATCATACTCAATTTTTGTTTGCGATCCTGTTGGTACCTCAATAATTACATTGATGGTGGACTCTGTTTCCCGCGCTTTAATTGAGTGAAGTAGATTCATGTTTATATGTCTAAGTTTGCCATGGTTGCATGAGTGGTAATAAATTTTTTGCGAGGAGCCACTTCTTGACCCATGAGGGTAGTAAAGACCTCATCAGCGTGGGCTGCGTCCAAAACACTAATTTGTTTGAGCGTTCTGGTTTCGGGATTCATGGTAGTGTCCCAAAGTTGTTCAGGATTCATTTCACCCAAACCTTTGTATCGTTGAATGCCGACCTTTTGTTTTCCTTCAGTTAAGTTAAGTTTGGCGAAGTATTTCTCCTTCTCATCTTCGGTGTAAACATATTTGCTTGTACCTCCATGTGTAAGTTTGTAAAGCGGTGGGATGGCTAAATATACATACCCCTTCTCGAAAACCTCTGTTGTGTGTCTGTAGAAAAGGGTGAGAAGTAAAGTGGCAATGTGAGCTCCGTCTACGTCAGCATCGGTCATAATAATGATTCTGTGATATCGAAGTTTTTTGATATCGAGAGTGTCCCCTATCCCCATGCCGAGAGCAATGATTAAGTCCTTTACACTATCTGAGTCAATTACCTTATCAAGACGGGCCCTTTCAGTGTTTAGGATTTTCCCCCTTAATGGAAGAATTGCTTGATGAGCGCGATCCCTCCCCTGCTTGGCGGAACCTCCTGCTGAGTCACCTTCTACGATAAATATCTCCGATCTTGCTGGATCTTTTTCTTGACAGTCAGCAAGTTTTCCAGGTAGGGTCATACCCTCGAGAGCTCCTTTGCGGACGACTGCTTCACGAGCTGCCTTAGCGGCCATACGAGCTCGGCTAGCAAGTGTAATCTTTGCAATGATTGCTTGGGCTGTAGCTGGGTGTTCTTCCAGGTACTCCTCAAGACCTTTTTTGACAATTTGATATACAGATGACTGAACTTCTGAGTTGTTAATTTTTGTTTTTGTCTGAGACTCAAATTGAATCTCTGAAGAACTCATCTTGATCCACACAACCCCTGTAAGACCTTCTTTAAGATCGTCAGGTGTAAAATCTACCTCTTTTTTACCCTTTTGCCTGTCAGGATCTTGTCCGGCAGTAACATATCCCTTAATTACTTTTGATAGAGCGGTTCTAAATCCTGTTAGATGGGCACCTCCATCGTATGTGTTTATTGTGTTGGCAAACGACTCAAGACTATCTGAGTATGTATCGGTATACTGCATGACTACTTCTACGCCGATAGGGAGATTGTTTTCGACCGTGTTTCCTGAAATTGAGATAACTTCGTGAAGAGGTTTTTTGTGTTTATTATTGTGAGAAAGCAAGGAACGTATACCGGATTCAAAGTAGAAATTTGAATGTTTGTCTGTCCTTTCATCATAAAGATGAATGTAGATTCCTGCGACTAAGTACGCTCTTTCTTGTAACTTGTTTTTAACATTGGTGTAATTAAAGTTTGTGGTCAGTTTGAAAATTGTTGGATCTGGCCAAAAACGAGTATAAGTTCCAGACTCGACTGCAAACAAATTTTTATGAAACTCTGGAAGGATTGTTTTTGATTCAGCTTCGGAGATTGTTTTGACTGGGTAGTCTGGTATTCCGATTTTGTATTCTTGAATAAAAAAATCATTTTCATGACGAACCACTACTTGCATTTTTGTGGAAAGAGCGTTAACCGCTGAAGATCCGATTCCATGGAGTCCACCTGATGCTTTGTAAGCAGTGTCGGAAAATTTTCCTCCCGCATGAAGCTTAGTCATGGCTACTTCCAAGGCTGAAACGCCCGATGAGTGTTTGTCGGTTGGTATACCGCGACCATCATCAGAAACCGATACAGAGCCATCTGAGTGGAGACAGGCATAAATATTTTTTGCAAAACCTCCGATTGCTTCGTCTAGCGAGTTGTCGACTATTTCAATTAGTAAGTGGTGCAGTCCCTTTTCGTCGGTTGAACCGATATACATTCCTGGTCGTTTCCGAACTGGCTCAAGTCCTTCAAGAACGGTAATGTCTTTTGCGGTGTATGTTTGTTTCGGCATATTTAATTTTGAGTTGCGGGTTCATTTTAACGGTTATTCCCTAACACATCAAGTACATCTGTTTGTACAATAAGCTATGTTACCAAAGATTATTGTATCTGGTGCGCTAGATAGACAGGTCATTAAAGATAGGCTCTCGATTTATGATTCTAGCATTATAGCTCTTGAAGGAAGTGACACCAAGGTTGATACAGTGCGTCACTGGATTAATTTTGGAGTGAATGTTGTAAATGGCAGTCCCGAGATGAGCTTGGTTGTTTGGGATGCCGATAAACTTTCTCCAGAGTGCCAGGCGGTGATGTTGAAACCTCTTGAAGAGTCACGGGATGAGACAAATATGTATTTGGTTGTTACAAATGAAAATGGATTGTTGTCGACAGTTCTTTCAAGATGTATGGTTGTAGACTTGCTTGGACAGGTCGAAGATAACTCAATGTATTGGAAACGAATAAGAGAGTGTTTTGTGAAGGGTCCGGCTGCCTGTTTAGCTTATGCTGATGACCTAGACAAATTGGAGATGGAGCAATCTTTAGAAGAGTTGATTAAAAAACTGAAACTTGGGTTAATAAAAGAAGTGAGTAAAAGTCGATTGGGAGTAATAAAGCTGGCAATAGAGTGCCTTGGTAGACTTAGAAAATCAAATGTAAATGCTAAGTTGGCCTTTGGAGATTTTTTGATTAGTTCTTGGCGCATGGTTCGAACCACCTCAAAGTAGAGTAATGTAGATAATTTCTGTTCGGAAAATGTTATATTTAAGTATGGATTATCAGGAAAAAGCTTTGCTGGACTACTTGGTATCTTCTGGCAAGATGACGGAGGAAAAAATTTCTGAGCTAAAGATAGAAGCGGCTACAACCGGTAAAAGTTTGACTGACATTATGCTTTCAAAACGATTAATAAAGGAGTCCGACTTGGCTGAGGCAAAGGCAAAGGTTTTGGGGGTTCCCTATTTTTCTGAAAGTAAGATATCTGTTGAGTCAGATCTTTTGAGTTTAATCTCTGTTGATTTGGCTAGAAACTACCAAGTTGTCCCCTATTCTTTGGACAAGACAAATAAGGTTCTAAGTCTAATTATGGCTAGGCCGGAAGATCTGTCGATTGTTGATTTTTTTCAAAAAAGAACTGGTTATCAGATAAAATCATACCTAACATCAAAGGACAATTTAGAAACTTTGATAGACAATGTTTACAGTCAAAGCCTTTCAGGTGAGATATCTGGAGTTTTGAAGAGAGGTAGGGAGTCATATGAAGATGAAGGTGTTAGGCTAGTGACTGCAGATACCATATCTCAAATCATTAAAGAACCTAAGATAGTTGAGATTGTTCGTAAGATATTGGAACATGCTATTCGTCTTCGTGCTTCTGATATTCACATCGAACCAATGGAAAATATTACGAGAGTTAGGTACAGGATTGACGGTATTTTAGAAGAAAAGCTTACTTTGGACAAAGATTATCACAACTCATTGATCTCAAGGATTAAGATTTTGGGAGGAATGAAGATCGATGAAAAAAGGATTCCTCAAGATGGACGTTTTAATTTTCAGTCTGAGTGGGGTGAGGTAGATTTACGTATCTCTTCGCTTCCAACAGTAAATGGTGAGAAAATTGTTATGCGTCTTTTGAAAAAAACAGACAAAGTTCCTACACTTTCAGAGCTGGGGCTTAGAGGTAAGGCGTTAACTGTTTTGGAGGAAGCAATACGTATTCCTCACGGAATAATTTTGGCAACTGGCCCTACTGGTTCTGGAAAAACGACGACATTGTATTCAATTCTTACGATGGTTAACTCCCCAAAGGTGAATATTGTGGCATTGGAAGATCCTGTTGAGTATCAAATTGCAGGTGTTAATCAAGTCCAAATTAATCCTCAGGCAGGGCTTACCTTTGCTTCTGGGCTTCGTTCGTTTTTAAGACAAGATCCAAATATCATTATGGTCGGTGAAATTCGTGATGAAGAAACGGCACAGCTAGCTGTTCAAGCTTCGTTGACTGGACACCTTGTTTTTTCAACAGTCCACACAAACTCAGCCGCCGGAGCCCTTCCTCGTTTGGAAGATATGGGTGCTGAACCGTTTTTGCTTTCTAGTTCCATGACAGCTGTTATTGGTCAACGTGTTTTGAGAAAAATATGCGATAAGTGTTCGACAGCATATGCACCAGATGAAAAAGTTGTTCACGACGTAACTTCTGTTTTAGGAAAACTGTTGGATGGTTGGGTAAAATCTAATCCTGCAAGGGCGTCTGAAGCACTAAAGAATAATGTTCCCTTTATGCTTCACAAAGGAGCTGGGTGTGAAAAATGTGGTGGTTCAGGGTACTATGGAAGGATTGGTATTTATGAAGTGCTAAGGGTTACAGAGAAAATTGCTAGATTAATTATTGAGAGAGCTGATGCGGCCAGTGTTGAAAGTGCTGCGATAGAAGATGGAATGATAATTATGAAACAAGATGGTTACCTAAAGGCTTTGGACGGTGTGACATCTTTGGAAGAAGTTATAAGAGTAGCTCAAGTTTAATGGAAAAAGGAACTATCTCAATGCAGGGTTTGTTAGCAATGGTTGCCGACAGAGGTGCATCTGATTTGCATTTGATGGCTAATACAGTTCCTGTATTTCGTGAAGTGGGAAGGCTAGTTCCCTATGAAGCCTTTGGTGTTTTGAGTAGCAGCGACTTGATGACTTTGATTACGGGCGTTATGTCGCAAACTCAGAAAGAGACTTTCTTAAGAGATAAGGAGATTGATTTCTCGATTTCTCTTGTAGGTAAAGCTAGGTTTAGAGCTAATGCATATTTTCAAAAAGAAAGCCCTGCAATTTCTCTTCGTCATGTTCCACAGACAGTACCGGATTTAGATAGTTTAAAACTACCGGGAATATGTCGTGCGTTTGCAAAACTGAAACAAGGGTTTGTGATTGTCACTGGTCCTACAGGTTCGGGAAAATCGACAACGGTGGCCTCGATAATAGATGAAATTAACAGTACAAGAACAGAACACATAGTTTCAATTGAAGACCCTATTGAGTTTATTCATGAGAATAAAAAATCCATTATTTCTC
The DNA here is from genome assembly GCA_002347045.1 of Candidatus Collierbacteria bacterium UBA2277. Lineage (GTDB taxonomy): Bacteria > Patescibacteriota > Microgenomatia > UBA1400 > MFAQ01 > UBA2277. The sequence continues at coordinate 114,135 of DDWV01000001.1, forward strand.
AAAGAGAGCTTGGAGAAGACACAAACAACTGGGATGTGGCAATGAAGTCTGTTTTGCGACAAGATCCGAATGTTGTCTATATCGGTGAGATGCGTGACCCTGAGACTATTGCGGCTGCAATGACGGTAGCCGAGACAGGACATTTGGTGTTTGCCACTCTTCACACAAACTCTGCTTCACAGACGATTGAGCGAATTGTGGATAGTTTCCCCGAAGATCAGCAACCACAGATCGTGTTGCAACTTTCGATGGTTTTAGAGGCTGTGTTGTCTCAAAGACTAATCCCCTCTTTGGATGGTAAGAGAGTTGTTGCTTCTGAGATATTAATTTCTACGCCTGCTGTTAAAAATAATATTCGAGAAGGAAAAACTTTTCAGATAGATAACGTTATTCAAACAAGTGGAAATTTAGGCATGAATTTACTTGAGCAAGATCTTGCAGGTTTGGTAAATAGAAATATTATCGATAGAACAGTGGCAATGGAGTATGCAATAAGACCTTCTGTATTAGATAAATTAATTAGTAGTAAGTAACTATGAAGACGTATTCTTACAAAGTAGTTGACAAAACTGGTAACACGTCGAGTGGGGTGATGGAAGCAGTTGACATCAAGCAAGTGGCCTCTATTTTGCGCAGTAAGGGGTTATTTATCACTTCTTTGAATGAGACTGACGGTTTTTCTTTGGACTCAGTGTTTGGACGATTTTCAAAACCGAAACAGGATGAGATTACGAATTTTACTCGACAACTTTCGACTATGGTTGGGGCTGGTTTGCCTCTTGTTAATGCTCTAAGAATCTTAAAAATGCAATCCTCGTCATCTCTAAAAGGAGTTATTGACAAGGTTTTGACTGATGTTGAGGGAGGTCTTACTCTCGCTGAAGCTTTGGAGACTTCTGGAGGAGGTTTTAGTACAGTTTATCTTGCGATGGTTCGTGCCGGTGAGTCTGCAGGTGTTTTAGATCAGGTTTTAAATAAGTTAGCTGATGCACTAGATAAGCAAAGGGAGTTCAGAAGTAAAACGAAGGGGGCCATGGTTTATCCGTTGATTGTTTTGATTGGAATGATTGTTATTTCAATTATTATGATGGTTTTTGTGGTTCCGAAACTTACTGCAATGTACAAGGATTTTGGTGCTGATCTACCTACACCAACGAAAATTTTGATGGGAGTGAGTGACTTTGTAGTGAAGTTTTGGTATGTTGTTACAATCGTTTTAGGGGTCGCTTTTGTACTGATTAGAAATTGGGCGAAAACAGAGGTGGGAGCTTTGGTTGTTGAGCAACTTACATTTAGGATACCGATTTGGGGTAAGCTGAGAAAAGACTTGATCTTGACAGAGTTTGCAAGGACAGTGAGTGTTCTTTTGGGTGCAGGTATCCCAATCTTAGACACACTTCAGATAGTTTCAGATACTTTGGGTAGTTTGGTTTTTGGAACTGAGGTGCGTCAGGCAGCAACTATGGTCGAAAAAGGTGTTAGTTTGGCTGAAGCTGTTGATAAGATGGAGTTGTTTCCACCAATACTGGGTCAGATGATCGCCGTTGGTGAAGAAACGGGGAAACTAGATGAAGTTTTAGCAAAACTGGCTGTATTTTATGAGGGAGAAAGTGAAGTAAAGATTAAAGCTCTAACTACTGCGATAGAGCCGTTGATTATGATTGTCATGGGTATTGGAGTTGGGTTCTTGGTGATAGCTGTTATCATGCCTATATATAACTTGACAAGCCAGTTCTAATCGTTCATAGTGATATCAGTTATTGTAATTAAAAAAATAAAACAAATGAATAGACCCAATAAAGGTTTCACGTTGATGGAGCTCTTGATAGTTATCGGTGTTTTGGGTATTTTAGCTGCAGGTCTTTTGGCGGCTATTGACCCATTTGAACAGCTCAAAAAAGCTCGTGATACAAATAGTAGAAGTGCTGCGATTGAGTTGTTGCAATCTTCTCAGAGATACTATGCTAATCATGGTTACCTCCCTTGGTTTAAGACATCTGCTTTGAATGTTTATGACTGTGATGGTAGTCCTGCAGACGCAAGTATTCCTTTGTTGAGAACTGCCGTTACTTCTACAGGTCCTTGGTCATATGTTCCTGTAAATAAAGTAGGTACCACTGGACACAATGCTCAAATGAAAACATGTGTTGAAAGCACTTTGGGTGTCGACGGTGAAATTAAAGACACTTTCTTTAGTGGACTAGCCACAACTTTATACGTAACTTCTGGGAGTCAGACAAGGGTTTCAGTTTGTTTCCCTCCTGAGAGTAAATCTAATAGGTCAGACGCTCAGACGGCTTACAATACCGTTGATAATGTTGGTCAAATCACTTCCGGCTGTACTGATGCCCAGAGAGTTGCTGGGAGCTGTGTTCAATGCTTCCAATAGTATCAATTAGATAATAATAAAAAGAGGGATAACTCCCTCTTTTTTTGATTGACTGATTATTTGTAGTGCTTTATTCAGTCAATTATTACTTGGACACTGATGTATTCCTCTTTGATGGTGATTGGTTTATCTTTGGTGATGTATGATTAACTCATGCTTGTAATATTGGCATTTATTTTTGTAATGGGTCTTGTTTGGGGATCTTTTCTAAATGTAGTTATATTTAGAATGAGCCATGGTGATTCTCCCCTATCGGGGAGATCTGTGTGCCCAAGTTGTAAACACCAAATTGATTGGTTTTACAACATACCCCTATTTTCTTATGTATGGCTTTGGGGGAAATGTGCTTATTGTCATAAGAAAATTTCGTTACAATATCCATTGATTGAAACTATAACTGGAGTGTTATTTGTTTGGTGGTTTGCAGTAGGATTTAGTTTTTTTAGGCTTGCCGGATCTCCATGGAGTTTTATTCAGCCAGTTTTTTGGTTGATTGTTGGTATGGTTTTATTGTCGATTTTTATGCTGGACTTGCTTTACATGATTATCCCTTTTAGTCTAAATTTGTTACTTTTTTCTTTAGCATTGTTTTATCGAATTGGTTTGACTAGTTTTGGTATCATGCAAAGGTCAGACTTGATCAATGCATTACTTTCTGGATTGGGATTATGTTTGTTGTTTGTTGTACTTCAGGTACTTACAAGGGTAATAAAAAAGGTTGATGGTTTTGGTTTGGGTGATATATATTTGGCACCTTCTTTGGGCTTGTTACTTGGCTGGCCAAAAATTGTTCCTGCTGTATTTTTGTCTTTTGTATCTGGTGCATTTGTTGGTGTAATTTTTATTTTGTCAAAAAATAAGAAATTTAGTCAGTACTTGCCTTTTGGCCCATTCTTAATTTTCGGTACTGTTTTATCTTTAGTTTGGGGTGCTGATATGTGGAATTGGTATATGGGTTATCTAGTTTGACTTTTGACATTGATTACAGCAAAATGAAGTTGTGAAGAGTCATAAAGGTTTTACGTTAATTGAGCTTATTTTGGTTATGGCATTAGTTGGAATTTTGTCAGTGGTTGGGATCGCTTCGTATACTCAGGCTACGATAAAATCAAGAGATACAAAAAGAAAGAATGACTTAAATCAGATCGCAAAAGCTCTAGAGTTGTTTAATAATGATGTTGGTCGTTATCCAAAGTCTGATACAGAAGGAAACATGCTATGTCCAACAATAGATGGCTCTGAAGATACGTGTATAGGATCCATATACTCATTTTCAAATTCAGTAAGGTCTACTTACATGAGTAATCTTCCCAAAGACCCTAGTGTCGGTCAGTCATATAAATATTTTCCAAGTGCAAATTTTGACTCATATTCTTTGTATGCTGCATTGGAAAATGAAGAGGATAAAGACCATGTGGTTGATAGTGATGGAAGACCAACTACTTGGGATATTAGCTGTGGAACTTTTGATTGTAGCTATAAATTATCAGAAATTGGATTAATTAGAGTTAAATAATATGAATCAAAAAGGGTTTACCTTGATAGAGTTGTTGGTATCTATGGGAATAGTAGCTGTGTTAACAGGAATGGCTGTTTTTAATTTTAATCAATCGAGAATTAGGGCTCGTGATGTTCAAAGGAAAAATGATTTAAGTCAGCTCCAAAAGGCATTGGAGATATATAGAAATGATAATAATGGTAAGTATCCGGATATAGTCCCCTCTTTTCAGGAAACATTACTTAATGATTCTTATATAAAAACTGAATTTGTTGATCCAAAAGGAAGTGAGTGGGCTAGGTATCAATACAAACCTGATGCTTCTTTGAAATCATATGACTTGATGTCTTGTTTGGAGAATACGGCTGATAGCGTAAGAGCTTCTTCGGAAAAATGTTTGCAATTTCCAAACAATCAAGGCTCGGGGGCTGAGTGTGTGTGTGGTGTAGCTAATACTGGAGTTATGTATGTATTAAGTAATCCATAAAAACATGAAACAAAAAGGTTTTACACTTCTTGAGCTGTTGGTAGTTATTGGTATTATTGGTATTTTGGTTGCTTTGGCAACTGTATCGTATAGCGCAACGCAGAGATCAGGTAGAGACTCCCGTAGAAAGCAAGATATGATTGCAATGCAGAACTCTTTGGAACAGTATTACTCAGAGAACTCTTATAAATATCCTGTTACTTGTTCGGATGCAGAGACACAAATGAAAAGTGCCTGGCCACAAGATCCAGACAATACCGGCTTGTATGTTTATAGTGAGGTTTGTGCAGAAACAACATATTGTATTTGTGCTTTGATGGAGAAAGAGGGTTCTGGGAACTCATCGGATGCTTCGTGCGCTTTTAGTAACGACACCAAAAATTATTATTGTGTAGGAAATTTACAGTGAAGAATAAAGGATTTACATTTGTTGAGCTTTTGGTGGTGATAACAATTATTGCTGTTATTTTCGCGGCGGGAGTTGTTTCGTACGCTTCAATTGGTATGAGGTCAAGAGATTCTCGTAGAAAGGCCGATTTGGAAGCTATCCGTCAGGCATTGGAAATGTGCAGGTCTATTGCTGGTGAGTATCCTGCAGGCATCTATACTTCACACAATGGTTATCTTTCAGTTGTATGCACAGATACTGTTGAGACGGTAACGATGAAATCAACGCCACTAGATCCAAAGCCTTGCGAGGCTCCGTATGATGACGGATTGTATACATATGTATATCCTACCGTTGATGGCGGATACACTTTGACAGCAAACTGCATGGAAGGAGACGGTAGTAATCAAGTAACCAATCCATGAGATGTTTGAAGATTTTTTCAGGATTTTCTCTAATTGAGTTAATTGTTGTGATTGCAATTATGATTATTTTTTCTGGAGTTTCTATTTCTGCTTATTTTCAGTTTAGTCAAAGGCAAGAGGCATTAAATGACGCTAGAAATGTAGCCACGACTTTTCGTAGAGTTCAGTCAATGGCACGTAATTTAGTTTACCCTTCGGGTTGTGCTGGTTTGTCTGGATATAGGTTATATACAGACTGTGATGTTTATGATGATTCCTGTAAAAACATGAAAGCCAGTGCCTCTTGTTCTACTGGAGGTGAGATTGTTGTATTTGATGAAGATGTTTTATTGGAAACGTCCTTTTCTGGTTTAGTAGATGTTTTTTTTGTAGCGGGTTCAGGGAGCCCGCTTAGTTCTTTTGAGCTTACTTTGGGAATGAATCCTTATGTTGTACAGGTTTCTGTTGATGATAATGGAAATATTAATGTTGTCAATTTATGAAATTTTCTTGTGATGAGTATCATCGAGGTCAGACTTTGATTGAGATAGTTGTGGCTGTTGGAATAATAGTTGTTGTTCTTGTCGGAGTGTCGGATTTAGTAGCTAGATCACTTAATTTAGCCAGTTTTCAAGCTGATAAACATAATGCGGAAAACATAGCTCAAAATCAGTTAAATTATTATCGCCAAGCTCGAGACATTGAACCAAATAATTTTTTTTCTGAAGAAAATCCTCAGAGAGATTATAGCGAGTGCGTTGGAGCTTTTGACATTGATAAGTATGGGTGTAGTATTGCTTATGTGAACATACCAAACGGTGTTGAGATGACTGTTACGATTGTTTGGAACGATGGTGATAAACAAATATATATTCCAATGACTCAAGTATTATCAAAACCTACAAAATGAGCAGTATTAATAAAGGATATACACTTGTTGAGTTACTTGTAACAATGTCTCTTTTGGTTATTGTTCTAACTGGAGGAACTGCCATTTTTTATAGAAGTTTTAAGTCTAGTGGTTTAAGTGATGCTAAAACGAGTTTGAATGCAAGCATGAAGACTTTGGACGAGTTAATTGAAAGATCATTGCGATATGGAACTGTTTTAAAAGTAATTAATTTATCAGGAGAGAAAGATAGGTCCGATTGTGTATTAGGTAATGAGACTGGTGTAACTGGATCAACAGTCATAGTTCGAGATCCATCTGGAGGTATAGTGACCTATTCTCTCGGGGACGGAAAAGTTTCTTCTAACTCTGGAATAATTAGTAATGAAAAAATTGCTGTCAGCAGACTTGAGTTTACTTGGATATGCAGGTCTGGAGTAAATGATAAGATTAAATTGTTGATAGAAGCTGCTCCAATTGAAAATACAGCTAGTGAATGGACTTCTATTTATGAAAAAGATATAAATTTACTTAACAGCGGAATAAATTGAAAATGAAAAATAGTGCTCACGGGGGTCAGGTGGCATTGGTACTAGTCTTAATTATGACGGTGGTTAGTGCCTTGGCCGTATCTCTTGCCACACGATCAACTGTAGACACTAGAATTCAAAGAACAGAGTCAGAAAGTGTCAACGCCTTGATATTTGCTCAAACGGGACTAGAACGTTTGATGATGAACCCCACAGACTTTTCTGTTACTGATAAAAACTTTGAAGGTGAAAGACTAGATCTTGGAAGCGAGTCGCTTGATCTTGGACTGGTAAGCGCAGGTAGTACGATTGAACTGAACTTGATTGGTGCTGATTTTAGTAAGTTAAATGCTTTTAGAGTTTATTGGGGTCCTGGAGAGGGTTCTGAAGCTGACAAGCCTGCGATATTTATATCGATAATTGATGGAAATGGAACAATTTTTGATTATGCTTACGACTATGATGGTCTTAATGGTTTTATGCTCGCTTCGGACGCTTCTGGAGTGTATCAAAAAGTGTCCAGTGATATTTTGATTAATGCAAATACATTTAGTGTAAGGATTACTGTTTTAGGTTCCCCTGCCCTGTTAAGTATTGTTCCTGTTGGTGCGGGCTCAAGTTTTCCTCCCCAGATAGTTTCATTGAGGTCTGTTGGTACGGTTGATTCGGATGACAAACAAGTGAAATATGGACTACGGTATGATGAGTCTGCGGTAAACAACATCCCCGGGGTGTTTGATTATGCCCTTTTTTCTGGAGGCAGTATTGTTCAGTGAGTAAATTACTGTTACTATTAATGTAATATGGCTGCCCATTTTGGATTAGATATTGGATCTACTAGTATTAAGATACTAAAGATTGATGGAAATAAAGTTACTAGTGTTGTAGTAGCCCAAAACCCAACAGGTAAAAATATTACCCTCATGAGCAACGCTGAGAAAATCGCATTGGCAGACCAGCTTAAAGAAATGATCAAGTCTGCAGGACTTCGAGGGAAGCAGGTTGTGGCCTCGATTTCTGAGTCGCTGATTTATTCTCGAATTATGAAGTTTCCTATTATGTCTTCGCCAGAGTTGGCAACCGCAATAAAATGGGAGCTTGATCAGTCGGTCCCCTTTCCTCCAAATGAAGTAGAGACATCTTGGGCAGTCTTAGAAAAACCGGACAAATTAAAAGGTGATGAAAAAATTTCTGTTTATGTAGTAGCAGTCCCGACAAAAGTTTCTGATGCTTATGTTCAGTTATTAGAGTTAGTTGAGGTCGAACCTGTTAGATTAGAGAACGAAATTCCTGCATTGATAAGAGCGTTTTCAAGTTCACTTATTGACTCGAGTCCTTCAATTTTGGTAGATATCGGTGCTAGTGGAACTGTCTTAATTTTAGCCGGTAAAGAAAAAATATTTGGGAACTACTATTTGCCATATGGTGGATCTGTGATGACGAAACTTGTGGCAGATACTTTTAGGCTTTCGATCGCTCAGGCTGAAAGCTATAAAAGGACTTATGGGATGGTTGAAGATCAGCTCGAGGGGAAAATGCTTTCTGTTCTGAAACCAGTAATTGATAATTTAATTGGTGAGATAAAGAAGATGTCGATATCATTTCAAAATGAACATCCTGATTCCACCGTAAACCGAGTTATTTTAACTGGAGGAGGATCTTATCTTTTAGGTTTAATTTCGTATTTGTCAAAATCACTAGAAGGAACGGAAGTTGTGTTGGGTAATCCGTTTTTTGATAAGGTTGTCGATCCAAAATATCAAGCACTGGCTCCGATCTTTTCTATTACTTATGGTTTGGCAGCTGATCAACCCTGATGAAAATTAATTTAATTAGCAAAAGAAGAAGAGGTTCCTCAGAAAGAAACTGGACAAAGATAATTTCATATGCTTTGTTTGGATCGTTTAGTTTATATTTTTTAGGTGTGACGCTATATGTTGTTATATCAATATTATCTTTAAACTCTAAGATTTCAAGTGCTCAAAGTGAGTCTCTTAGTATTTCACAGTCTATGCTTAGCAACAACGAAAAGTTAAGTCGTTTTGCTTTAACTAAACTTATTCTTACTCAAATTGATAGTACGAACAAGACAAAGTTTCATTATAAGGAGTATCTAGATCAGATTTCATCTTTTTTACCAAGAGATAGTGTTTTGACTGGTGTTGATTTTAAATTTAAAGGCTGGATATCTCTTTCTGTAAGTTCAAATAACGTTTATTCATTTAAAGCTTTAGAAAGTATATTGTTAAATGAAAATACTTGGAAAAATAGTGAATCTTTTTCAGGTGCGTATATTGAAGGTGTTTCGAAAGATAAAAATGGTACATATACAACTCGATTACAATTAGAACTTAAGAATAATGGCTAGTGAAAAAATTGTAGGCTATAAAAATATTTTTGGGTTTGTTTTACCTGACTGGGTGGATGAGTCTTTGATCAGGCTAATAGTTTCTTTTTTGCTTTCTTCTGCTGTAATGTTTTTTGTACTGATATTTTTAATTTGGCCAAAGTTTGATGATATCAAGTCGCTAAAGGCTAGTTTATCAACGAAAATGGTGCAACTAGAGGCTCTAAGGGACTCCAAGGCTGGCTTTGACAAGTTAAGTGATGAAGTGGCTGAGAGTGCACAGGATATGGTTTTGCAGGCAATTCCAAGGGTTTATTCTCCTGAAAATGCAGTGTTTATGTTGAGGGGAATTGCCAACGAAACGCCAGGTCTTTCAATTGTTTCCTATAAGTTACCAGCCGGAGTTCTTTTTGAGGCTGAAGAGACTAGTGTTGTAACGAAAAATGTCAAAGATGACGAGAGTGCAAGTTTTATTAGTTATCCAATTAGTTTGTCAATTACTGCTCCGGTAGAGTCTTTGTTGAGTTTTATTCGAAAAGTTGAGACAACTTTACCTTTCGGAGTGGTTTCTGATCTTGGTATGCAGGAGGTTAGTCGTTTGTCAAACTCATCGGCAGGAGATAAGTTAGTAAAGATGGAGCTTGAGGTCAAGTATTATCAAGTAATTTTAAAGCAAGTTGACATTGCTAAAATTAAACCAATTTCTTCGGACGATTTGGTCTTGATAGACACTCTTTCCACTTTTTCGCAAATGACTCAGTCTACAGGAGATGGTGGAATTCCATCCGTAAGCGGTAACACTGGTGGTTTGTTTGGTTTTTAAATAAAAAAACAACTCCCTTTGAGAGAAGTTGTTTTTTTAAGTATTTTTTATTTTTATTCTTCTACGAGTTCTTCTTTTTCTTCTTTTGCTTCTTCAATGACTTCAGCTATCTCTTCAATAGCATCTTCTTTTTCTTCATCAAGTTCAGCGGGTGTTTCGTTTTCGAGATCGTCTGTTTTTTCTTCTCTTGTCTCGGCCGTTCTATCTTCCTCAAGTAAGTCAACAATGGCTCTGGTACCTTTTTGAATGGCTGCTATTCTAATAATTTGTCTAATGGATTTGATGACTTTTCCCTGTTTACCAATTACTCTACCCACATCTTCAGGGTCGACTTTGATGAGATATTTTGTCGTATCTTTGTCTTCTGTCTCTTCAATAGTGATTACAACACTTTCTGGGTGATTTACGATGTTACTAACGATGTATTCGATTAGTTGTTTCATTTTATTTGACTAATTTTCTAATGGTATCTGTTGGCTGTGCCCCTTTAGTAAGCCATAATTGATAATTTTCTTTATTTATTTCGATTTTGTTTTCTGTATCGTGGGGATTATAAGTTCCCAAGATTTCGATAACCTTACCGGAAAGTTTTGATTTTTGTTCTGCAACAACAATACGATAAAAGCGTTGATTTTTTTTACCTGTAGGTTGTAGTTTGATTTTTAGCATAGCAGTATTATATCAGTTCAAGTGCTTTTTTGGCTGCATTCTGTTCAGCCTCTTGTTTGCTTTTACCAGATCCAGTAGTTACGTTCTTATTATTGATAATTACCTGTACTTCAAATGTTTTGTTGTGGTCAGGACCTGTTTCTTGTGATGTTTTGTACTGTGGAGATGTATAACCTTTACTTTGAACAAGTTCTTGTAGCAAAGATTTTGAGTCTTTAAGCTTGTCTTCTGAGATTATGGTTTTGGCTGCCGGGAGGATAAACTTCTTGAAAAAATCACTTGCAGCTAATAATCCCCCATCACAGTATATTGCACCTATAAGACTTTCAATGACGTCCTCAAGAATTGAAGGGTTTTGTCTTCCTCCTGTGGCTTCCTCACCTTTACTCATTTTAATAAAATTATTAAAGCCATTTTGAATTGAGATAGTCGAAAGTGACTCCGTTCTTACAGTAGCGGATCTGGCTGCCGTTAAATAGCCCTCCATTTTATCTGGATACTGGTTAAATAGATAAACAGAAATTAGCATTTCCAGAATTGCGTCTCCAAGAAACTCCAGTCTTTCATAACTTTCGGTAATGCCTGGTTCGTTTAGGCATGACCTATGTGTAAGGGCTGCTGATAAAATATTGTCATCTTTAAAGGTGTACTCGATAAGTTCTTGAAGGGACTTATGGCTTGTGTTCTTCATGTGGTTTTTCTTCTCTACCCGCAAGTTTTATAGCTGAAGCAAGGGCACCGTTTACAAAACTTGAACTTGTTTTTCCTCCGTATCTTTTAGCTATTTCTACTGCTTCGTCAATAATAACTTTTGTGGGTGTTTGGTCTTTAGACATGAGCTCGTAGACCGCTTGTCTTAGAACGGCGAGATCAACTCTGTTAATTTGTGAAATTGGCCATTCTGGTGCGCATTCTTGAATAATCTCGTCTATTTTTTTGATGTTTGCCAGAATTTTGTCTACTCTTGAGGGGTGGTCTGGTTGATCTGTAAAACTTCCAGCAAAAAGAGACTTAAATACAGCTATGCGTTTGAGGTGTCTAGGATCTTGGGCAGATTTCACGGTATTTTATTTAGCTTTACAAACTGGACAAGCGTAGTGTGATTTTTTTAGATTGCCACACTTTTTGCATGAGATCATTTTGGGTTCAATAAGGTGAATTTGTGATCTTCGAGCGCCTTGCCTAGCTGTTGAAATTTTTCTTTTTGGTGTTGCGGCCATGATTTTTAAGTATTTTTCTAATAGTAACAGCTATATTTTAGCAAGTTGTGAGCTTGGTAGCAATCTGCAGTGCTAACTTAGGGTCTTTTTTGATAATCATTAAGGCTGTGTTTTTGGCTAAAAGAAACAATTTCTTGGACCAAAAGTATTTTAATTTGGTTGAGAGTGATCCATGCTGCTTGATACCAAAGACCTCCCCAGCCCCTCTTAGTTTGAGGTCTTTCTGTGCAAGAATGAGGCCAGAGTGATACTTTTTAAGTAATTGAAGCCTCTCTTTTTGTTCGTCATCGTCGTTGCTGGGGACAAGAAAACAGTACCCTTGACCCGCTCCCCTACCAACTCTACCTCTTAATTGATGTAGCGCAGCCAAACCAAATCGTTCAGCTGAATGAATAATCATAATGTTTGCAGAAGGAATGTCGATACCCACTTCGATTAGAGATGTGGCTACTAATATTCCAGTTGATTTGTTTTTAAATTTGTTTAGTATTTTGTTTTGTTCTTCTGATTTCATTTTTCCGTGTATAGACGTGACGGAGTATTTTTCAGGAATTATCTTTCTATATAACTGGACAATTTTTTCGATTGAGGCAATGTTTTCATCGTGTTCTGTGATATTGGGGCAAACAACGAATATTTGATTTCCTTCATCAAGTTTTTTGATTAGCCAGTTTGGACTATTTTTGAAACGAGTAGGTGTGATAACAAATGTCTTTGTAGGAAGTCTATTTTTGGGTTGGTGATTAATATTACTAATCTGGATATCCCCAAGTAAACCGAGGGCTACTGTTCTTGGAATAGGAGTGGCAGACAGATTGAATAAGTGGGGCACTGGCTGTCTCTTGATGAGTTCGTCTCTTTGTTTAACGCCGAATTTGTGTTGTTCGTCGATTCCGAGAAAAACAAGAGGAAACTTTAATTTTTTGGGAATTTGGGTAATAAGAGCGTGTGTTCCTATGTATAGATGAGGTTTACTTGTGTCCAGAGTTTCTTTGGATGAACTTGAGATAATTTGAGCTAGATCAGGAAACAAACCAAGAGTCTTGTATGTTTTGTAGTGTTGGTTGGCGAGTATTTCCGTAGGAGCCATAATCGCACAGCTATAGTTTTGAGCTAGACATTGATTTGCTGCGTATATTAAAGTTACGGTTTTTCCGGATCCAGTGTCTCCTTGTATCAGGCGATGCGTGAATGCATCTTTGTTGAGATCTTTGTATATGGAAGATATTGTTTTTTCTTGGTCCTTTGTTAGCTTAAAGGGTGTGTGTTCTTTTGATTTCTTGTCGATTATTAAACTTGACTTAATCGGAATAGATTTTCCTAGATTAAGTAGTTCAATCTGATTGACGAGAGAGATTCGGAGGTGTTCGTTAAATGATAATCTTTTGTCTGCGTGCCATCTATCTTGAGTGTTCTTTGGAAAGTGAATTTGGCTGTATGCAATTTTTTGGGATACTAAACAATGGATATTAAGTATTTTTTCATCGAGGGGATCCTTGATGTCTGAGTTATTGATAATAAAAAATATTTTTGTTCTAAGTTGTTTTGAGCTTAAACCGGCTGTTTGAGGATATATCGGGACAAGACCGTGTGTATTTAGTGAGGACTCAGTTGCTGGTTCGATAAGTGGTGCGATGATGATAAGTTTTTTCCCCCAGAAAGACGATTTCCCTGCGATTGTATATAAGATGTTTTCTTTAATTAGGCTTTTTATGTAAGGGTTGTTGAACCAAGTGAGACATACCTTTCCCGTTGTGTCACTAGCCATTACTTGTGTGAGTAGTTTTTTGGTGCCTGTAACTGTGGAGTATGGCTTTTCAAGTATTGCGTTAAAAACTTGAACTTTTCCTTCCTCGAGTCTGGATATTGTGACGGGGGAAGTAAAGTCATAGTATTTGGTTGGAAAGTGGTGCAGGAGATCTCTTACTGTTTCAATTCCAAGTTTAGTCAACTTATCTACCGTGGCTGGGCCAACACCTTTTATTGATGAAACTGAGTCATTCAGATAATAAATGCTACTCATTTTTATTATTATATGAAGGCCGAGACAAAAGTTGTAAGGACTAAAACTATGGTTCCGATGAAAATTATCGCGGTATAGAGCTTTCTTTTTCTTTTTGTCATGTAAAATTATTATTTAATAGAATAATTATATATGTCATTTTGGTATAGTATTACTTAAGAACTATGTACAGAAGAAGAAATAAAATTAATTTTTTGACAAAATTTTCTCAAGTGAATTTAGGAAAGCTTATCTTCTTTAGTTTAATTGGACTTACTTTTTTTGTTGCCTTAGTTTTTGTTTGGTACTCTAGAGGTTTGCCAGATCCGGGGAAAATTCAGCGACAGACTGGTTACTCTACTGAGATTTTAGATCGTACAGGTAAAACTGTTTTGTATGACGTTATTACAGATCAAGATAGACGCTTTGTACCTCTTTCTGAAGTCCCTCAAGCTCTTAAGGACGCAACAATCTCTATTGAAGATAAGGATTTTTATAAACATCGTGGTTTCGATCCTCTAGCTTTTCTTCGTATCATAAAAAATGTGGTCGTAAATCGCAGGTTGATTGGAGGTTCTACCTTGACTCAACAGTTGGTTAAGAATGTTTTACTTACAAGTGAGAGAAGAGTTTCTAGAAAAATTAGAGAGTTTGTTTTGTCTGTTCGCATAGAAAAAACATATTCAAAAGATGAGATTTTGCAGATGTATCTCAACGAAGTACCATACGGAGGCGGGACATCTGGTGTCGCAGCGGCTGCGGCTTCGTATTTTGGAAAAGAGGTTGGTGATCTCACTTTAACAGAATCAATTATTCTTGCGGGGTTGCCTCAGGCACCATCAAGATACTCACCTTATATTGGGAAAGCGTTGGCTTATGTCCCAAGAGCTAAAGAAGTAGCGCGAAGAATGAGGGAAGATGGGAAGATAACAAAGGATGACGAAGAAATGGTTATCTCTGAACTTGAAAATGTAGTCTTTAAAGGTATCGGGTCGAAGATTAAAGCACCTCATTTTGTAATGTATGTCAAGCAGATACTGGAAGAGAAATATGGTTCTGGTGTGTTGGATGTGGGTGGGTTAAAAGTAACGACTAGTCTTGACTGGGATTTACAGTCAAAAGCAGAGTCCACGGTACGTGAAGAAATTGCAAAAGTCAGTAACAGTTTAAACATAAACAATGGAGCTTCGGTGATACTTGATACAAATAGTGGTGAGATTCTTAGTATGGTTGGGTCGAAAGATTATTTTGATAAGCTAATCGATGGTGAAGTCAATGTTACAACTAGATTAAGACAGCCTGGTTCTTCGATAAAACCCTTGGTTTATGCTACAGCTTTTTCAAAAGGTTTTTCACCTGCCTCTGTCTTGATGGATGTGGTTACTGAGTTTCCAGGGAAAGATGAAAATACTCCCTATATTCCAAAAAATTATGACGGCGGAGAACGTGGTTTACTCCATCTGAGGGAAGCTCTTGCTAGTTCAATTAATATTCCGGCAGTGAAATTGATAGCTTTGGTTGGCGTAGATGAGGTTTTGACTCAAGGATATAAGATGGGCATGGATTCTTTAAAGCCGACAAAAGAAACGTTGAGTCGTGTTGGATTGTCTATGGCTCTGGGGGGTGCTGAGGTAAAGCTTTTAGAGATGGCAGCTGCGTATAGTTCGTTTGCAAATGGTGGTTATAGAGTTGATCCGGTCCCGATTTTAAAGATTGAGGATAGCTCAGGCAAAGTAATTTTTGAACATAAGCAGCTTAAGCCCGAAAAAGTAATTGATGAAAAGGTAGGTTTTTTGATTAACTCTGTGTTGTCAGATAACAATGCACGCCTTTTAACTTTTGGAGTTAATTCTTACTTGAATTTAGGTACTCGAGCTGTGGCTGTAAAAACTGGAACCACGAATGATTTGCGAGACAACTGGACGATTGGTTGGAGTAGAGATGTTATTGTCGGTGTGTGGGTAGGAAATAATGATAATGAAAGAATGAAAAATGTGGCCTCTGGAGTTTCAGGTGCGGCTCCTATATGGCGAAGACAGATGCTAGACTCTTTGACAAAGTATCCTGATAAACCTTTTGAGGTCCCGTCAGGGGTGTCTCAGGTGGAAGTTGATAGAATATCAGGATATCCGGCACACGATGGCTTTCCAGCGTACAAAGAATGGGTTATAAACGGTAGTTTGCCTACTGGACCTGACCCAATCCATACAAAACTTAAAGTTTGTAAATCTGATCAAAATAAACTGGCTGATCCTGTTTCGATATCACAAGGAAATTATGAAGAAAAAGAGTACGTCGTTGTTAAAGAGAAAGACCCACTGACATCGAAAAATCTCTGGCAAGTGGGAATTAATAACTGGATTGTTAGGCAAACGGATAATTTGTATAAACCACCGACCGAGGTGTGTGGTCCAACTTCCTTGATTGATATTCAAATTGTCTCTCCTCGTGACAAAACGCGTGTTGACGGAGAAACTGTCACTATTCGTTTTAATGTAGTTGCTTCAAAAACAATCGTTGAAGCAAAAATATATATTGATGAGACTCTTGAGCAAACCTTTACGGAAGGTCCTTATATAAAAGAAATCAAGTTACACAAAGGACAATATAAGTTGAGAGTCACGGCTAAAGACAACGAAGGAAAGGAGGAGTCAAAGACTCATCTATTTTCTGTTGATACGGATTGGATTAGTCCAACACCTTCTTCTGGTACTAACTAGGAAAATATTTTTAGAATTTTTTCTTTAATAGGATCGACTTGTTTTTGAGTTAAGTTTTCTTTTGTTGATAGGAAAGACACTTTGAATGTGTGATTACTCTCGTATGTTTCTTGATATTGAACTTTGTTTATTAGATTACTCATCGAGAAAATTGTGTCAATAATTTCGCCAATTTTTTTGTTTGAATTAATTGTTATGCATTCAGAGATCTCAGGATACTCGGATAAAGGAGAAATGATGCGATTGTTTGAGGTGTTTTTTGTAATAGCCGGTACACTTATCTCGACTAAGACAAACTTAGTTGAAATGTTCATGTTTCTTAGAATGTTTGGTTTTATATTTCCGATGCGGCCAATAAATTCATTTTTTACAAAAATATCGGCGGTCGTGTTTTCCGAAAAGAAACCATCCTTGTTTTTAGTAGAAACAAAAATGGGGTTGTCGATGAATAAGTTTTCTAACATCGACTCTAGTATTCCTTTTGTGTGACGATAATCTTGTGTCGATGCGAATACTAGATGAGAGATTTCGTCTGGAGTCTTTTTGTTTGAGATATGATAAGTGTTTGCAATTTCAAAAATATTTATTGGTTCTAAGACTTTACCTTGATTGTTTTTTATGTTCTGAGTTATTGATGGAACCAAACTAGTTCTTAAGTACTCGTAGTCTTTTGAAAGTGCGTTTGTTAGCTTAAGGTGTTTCTTTGTATCTAACTCATATGTCTCAATTAAATTTCTTGAGATAAGCGAACTATTAAACACTTCATTGAAACCTTTTCCAAAAAGATAGTATTTGATTTTTGATTCAGTCGATAAGATTGAGTCTTTTGCTTCTGGTTTAAGATTTACGTAAGGTAGTATCGAAGGTAATTTGAAGTATCCGTAGATTCTTGAAATTTCTTCTACGAGATCTTCCTTTATGTTGATATCGTGGTGTCGCCAGCTGGGCACAGTACAGCTGATTTTACTGTTGTTTTCTGTCTTTGTTTTAAACCCAAGACTGTCTAATATCGAAATAATTTGATCGTTTGGAATCTCTATTCCTACGTATGTGTTTAACCAGTTTGTGTCGAGAGATATTGTTTTTGAACTTTCTTTCGCAGGGTAAAAATCAAATACTGAGGATGATGGTCGGGCTTGAGATCTTTCTTTGAGAAGTTGTATCGCTTTTGACAGAGTTGGTAGACACATTTCTGGGTCAGGCTGCTTTTCATAAATTTGCGAAGCTATCGTTCTCTTTTGTAGATAAAGCGAGGTTTTACGTACTTTTTGGGGATTGTATACCGGAACAATGAAAAGAATATTTTTAGTGTGTGCGTCTATTTCGGCTACAGCACCTCCCATTACACCACTTAGGTCTACTATTCTGTTTGCTCCGTCTTCGATGATGATATCCCCACCCTTTAAATTGCAGATTTGATTATCAAGTGTTTTGATGATTTCGCCTTTTTTACTTTGCCTAAGTGTTAGTTTTTGTGGGGCAAGCTTGTCAAGGTCAAAAGCGTGGCAGGGCATACCGTAGAGTAAGGTTAGTTCGTTTGTAATGTCGACGATGTTATTTATTGGCCGCTCGCCACATAACTGTAAAAGCTCCTTTGTGTTATCTGGCGAGTCTTTGACCGAAACATTTTCGAATGATACTGCGACAAAACGAGGAGTAAGTGATTTGTCCTGAATATCAAAGGCAAATGTTTTTGAAAAAAACTTATCGAACGATATGTTTCCTCGATAAGGATCGTTTGTAAGTTTTGCAGTGATCCCCTGCTGATTTAGTATGGCTGAGGCTTCTCTGGCAATTCCTTGAACACTTGCCGTATCAATGCGATTTGTAATTATCTCTATGTCGTAGATAAACTGTCCATTTTCCTTATGCACTCTATCAAACGTGGGACCACAAAGACTTACTTTGTTAGAAATTGTTTCAGGATCAGCTTTGGTTTGGAGAAAATGTCTAAGTGCTTTGTCAGTAATTTTTATATCCATAGTTAAAATTGTTTTAAAAATCTAAGATCATCTGTGTAAAGTAATCTGATGTCTGGAATATTCTTTCCAGACTTCATCATAAAAACTCGCTCAACTCCCCAACCAAATGCTATCCCAGAGTACTCATCGGGGTCTATGCCGCCATTTTTTAGTACATTTGGATGCACCATTCCAGCTCCCCCAAGCTCAAGCCAGCCAGATTTACATATTTTGCAGGGTGAACCTTCGATAACCCCAGATCCATTACACAGCCCACAACTAATGTCTATTTCAAAACTTGGTTCGGTGAATTGAAAATGATGTGGTCTAAGTCTTATTACTCTATCATTTCCGAAGAAGGATTTTGCGAAAAAATCTGTTATTCCAATAAGATGTGAAATATTGATCCCTTTGTCGACTATCAATCCTTCGAATTGATGAAACATAGGGATATGAGTTGCGTCAGTTTGGCGACGATATGTTTTTCCGATATTAATCATCTTTATCGGAGGAATTTTTACTTTTTCCATCTCATGAAGTTGGCCATTGCTAGTGTGCGCTGTAAGAACTACTCCATCGTCGAGATAAAATGTTTCTTGATCGTCTCTTGCTGGGTGGTCTTTTGGAATATTTAGTCCTTCTGCGTAGTACCAGTCTGTTTCAACCTCAGGGTATCTTCGCCTTACGAATCCGAGTTTGTCAAAGATTTGTTCGATATCATTAATGGCTTGAGTGATTGGGTGGATACTTCCTTTGGAAGGTCTTATACCTGGAACTGTTACGTCTAGATACTCTTTTGAGTTAGCATTTAGAACCTCCGATGTTTTTTCTGATAGTTTTTCAAAACAAAATTTTTTCAGTTCATTAATAGCTTTTCCGATCTCGGGATTTCCTTTTAATGGGAGTGTTTTAAATAGTTGATTTACCTCCCCTTGTCGACCTAAAAATTTGGTATTTAGATCGTCTATTTCATTTATACTTTTTACAGATAAAAGTCCTTGGACAAGACGCTTTCTCGTGTCATTAAGTATTTTTTTGTGATTAGTGGACATCTTTATCAATGATAACAAAAACTCCCCTGTTCGGGGAGTTTTAATTCTTTAAAATTAATCCCCGATTATTTTTTAGTACTAAATGATACGACATCCTTAAAAGCATTTGGAATAGTGGTAGCTAAAGCAGCCATTGACTTTCTGTTTAGAAGAATTTTTTTGTCTGAAAGGGCTTTGATAAAGCGAGAGTATTTTGGTGCATCAACAATACTGCTTAAGGCTGCGTTAATTCTAGTAATCCAAATGATTCTCATTTGCTGCTTTCTTTCTTTTCGGCCATTGTATGCGTACTGACCGGCATGCAAAACTGCTTCGTTGGCAACTTTAAACAAACGGTTGCGTGTCATTCGATAACCTTTTGCTAGGCTTAGAATCTTTTTGTGTCCTTTACGGCGGACTACACCTGTTTTAACTCTTGGCATTTTGAATAGCTATTTATAAATGAAGCATTTGTTTAATCTTTTTTGCGATTTTACCAGATACTATTTGATAGTGACGATAGCGTCTAATAAGTTTTTTGCTTTTTTTTCTACGAAGGTGACGCATGTAAGGGCTGCGACGCAAAACCTTGCCAGTGCCGGTAATTTTAAACCGTTTCATGACAATTTTTCTAGTTTTTTGCTTTGTTTTCTTCAGTTTTTTCATACTCCTGTTTTATTTTTAGGCTTGACTTGGGCAATTAGAAGCTTTCCCATGTATTTGGGTTCTTCTACAACCGTAGAGACTTCGGACAGACCTTGTAAAGCCTGAACAATCACTTTTTCTCCAAATTCTTTTTTGGTGATTTGCCTGCCACGGAATTTTACCACTAATTTCACTCTATCGCCAGCCTTAAGAAATTTCGTTGCCTGCCTTACTTTTACATTAAGGTCATTATCTGCCATAAATGGTTTGAGTCTGATCTCTTTTGTTTCCTGTCCCCCTTTGCCTGAACCAGCTCTACCCTTTTTGTCTTCTTGGTACTTAAATTTTTGAAAGTTAATTATTTTGACTATGGGAGGAGTAGCCTTTTCTGTAATTTCAACAAGGTCCATTTCTTGTGCAACAGCAAGATCCAGTGCATCTTTCGTAGACATAATGCCAAGTTGCTTGTTATCTTGATCGATAACGCGAACCTCTGGATATCTGATATTTTGATTTGTTCGATAATATTTACCCAATTTATTTATTTTATTTTTTAGTGATGCTCTATTTTACTATAATTTAGGCTTGAGCGTGTCTAGGCTTGAAGTTATTTCACAGAATGGGTTTAATGGTCTGTTTTGATGTAGTCACAGCTGTGCTATTTGTGTACAGTTATTAATCAAATACAAAAAATCCTCCATGATGGAGGTTTCCTTGTATTGTGGGCCTGACTGGACTCGAACCAGTGACCTCTGCAATGTCAATGCAGCGCTCTAGCCAGCTGAGCTACAAGCCCCAACGAGAGATATTTTAACATATTAGCCTACAGAAGTGGCGATACTACGCTCATTACTTTGGGTAAAAGATGACCCATTGGACTTTGCCATACCCCAGTATTGGCCTTGTTTTTTTGATCGATTGTTGTATGTTTCTAGCCAGCTGTTGGTTTTGCTTACGTTAAGTGAGTAGAGATGAATTATGTTTTTGATGTGCTCAAGGTGTGATTCATGATAGACACTAGTTTCAACCACTGGAGATTCTATTGCTTTTACAATGTTTTGATCAAGTTTTTTTAGCTTTGTCTTTAGTTTTTTTAGTTCTTGTCGGATAGTACTTATCCTTTTTTGAACCTCGATTTCCTTTGAGGAGTATATCTTGTTCCATTCTTGATATCTTTGGTTGTGAAATTGCTCTACTCTTTGCTGTTCAATTTCCTTTTTGATGCTTGTTTCGTTTCGGATACCAAGATTTGGTGAAGTCTCAGATGTCTTACCCTGGGAATTGCGAAGGGCCTCTAAAAAATTTCGTATTTTGATATTTCCTGCACCTCCCCCGGTTATTCCGTTACCAGTGGTATTCATTTAAAACAAATTAACAAAGTTTCAGTAATAAGTCAATTGTCTTGCGGCGGTCAATAATAGATTTTAGTCTTCCGTATTGATTTTCCGGAATGTTCCCTACTTGTGCCATTTGTTTAATTTCGTCCAGCTCTGTATCAATTTTTTCTTCCCTTGCGATTTCGAGAAGAATTAGATCAAGCTTTATAGATTCCTCGGCTTTTTTTGCGTACTCGGTTTTTACTTCTTCAATTGTTTTGTTTGCTGCTTTTAAGTATTTTTCTAAAGTTAAGTTTAGAGTCTTTGCCTGCTCTGCAAGTCTTTCCAAGCTATAGTTTGTTTCTTCGTCGATAACTGATACTGGTACGTCTATTTTGATTCCCTTAAGTAAGTTTTCGTAGATTTGGTCAATTTTTTGTTCATCCGAGATTTTTGAGTTTGTTTTTGATTTCTTAATCTTGGAAAATAGTTTTTTGTAGTTTTTGACATCTACCTTAGGATATAAGGGCATGGTAATTTTTATCTCCCAACCAGTGTCCTCTTTTGAGTCGATATTCTCAAGTACAGGACGCCCAAGTAGTCGATATTTATTTTCCTTTACTACTTGATCGATGATGTCATTTAATACGTGGCTTAAAATGTGATTTGATAGTTTGTCTGGGTCAATGCTGTCTTTGGCAATTGATTTTGGTGCTTTCCCCTGACGAAAACCTTTTATTGTGACTGTCGAAATAAGTGCATCAACGGCATGCTCTTTTTGAGTATCCACCTCAGCTTGAGTTAACGTAGCAGAAATATGGACTGTGTTATTTTTTATTTCTTTGCTTTTGATCTTCATACTTGTTGTGTTTTTGGATATTTAAATTATTTTAAAATCTAACAATCATATGTTTTACCACAAGGGTAAACCATTTGCTTGGTGCCGAGGAGAGGACTTGAACCTCCACGCTTTTAAGGGCAATAGGTCCTAAACCTATCGTGTCTACCATTTCACCACCTCGGCGTATTTGATATTTTATCATTAAGAGGTCATTCTAGGCGATCAAAGAACGTGGAAATACCATTAGCCCATGAGCCGTCGGATGGTGGAGTATATGTTTTCATTACTTCGTATGGATCCATACTGTGATTTCCTTTAAGAAATATTTTCGTAAACTGTGGTGCGATTCTTCGTAGTGCGTCTTCATAGCTGTCGAATCTGGTTACTTTATCCCCGTATATCCCCCACCCCCAACAGTTGTATGAGTTTTCTGGAATTCGTTTGCACAAACTTGATTCTTGTTGAGAGATGGCTACTAACCAGCGATAATCAAAGTTGTATTGATCAGATAACTCTACTATTAAATTGGAGTAGGGCTCGAGAGGAGACTCGTATTTTTGAAGATATTGTCTAATTATCTCTGGTCGTGCATCTGCTGTCTTTACAGATGTTTTTATTTGCTGATCAAAAGAAGGTAGTGCTGCAAAAATAATTGGATCCTCGAAATTAGTTTTGGGAGTTGTGTAGTATCCTTGAACAGATTGAGACAAGACTTTCTCCTTGTCTGATGATGTCGAGAGGTTTGATGCTGTCGAAATAGATATCTTGATAAGAAGAGTGAAAAGAAGCAATAGAAAGAGGCCCTTTTTAAACATGGATTACTTACATCATAGTGGCAGAGTTTTTATCTGCTGTCAAGATTGCCCAGTTTCAAATCCTTGTACAAATTTAGGATACTTTACCGCAAGGGTAAAATATCCTATTTGTGCTCCAAGAGGGATTTGCCCCTCAGTAACTTTCTGCTGAAAGTTCTTCAAGGCCTGCCTCAGCGCCAGTCGCGCTTCCGGCTTTCAAATCCTTGTACAAATTTAGGATACTTTACCGCAAGGGTAAAATATCCTATTTGTGCTCCAAGAGGGATTTGAACCCCCAACCTACGGTTCCGAAGACCGGCGCTCTATCCAATTGAGCTATTGGAGCATGAATCGATTTTATATCTATTTTGTATTACTCGTACGTTTTTAGATATTGTTGCATCTCATTAATTAATAATCCACCACAAGGGCGGATATGTATAGGACTCGCCTCTTAGTAACTTTCTGCTGAAAGTTCTTCAAGGCCTGCCTCAGCGCCAGTCGCGCTTCCGGCTTTCGAGTCCCATAATTAATCTCATTAATTAATAATCCACCACAAGGGCGGATTATTAATTATTGTGGGTCAGGCGGGACTCGAACCCGCGACACCCTGCTTAAGAGGCAGGTGCTCTAACCGACTGAGCTACTGACCCAAACTACTTTGTTCAAATCTTGGTTGTAGGCAGGTGCTTTAAGAGCTTGCTCCCTACGACGCACATAACATTCGTTATACTGCTTTGATATAACCACCTGAGCTACTGACCCAAATTTCAGTTCAAAATGAACCTTTATATTTTACATCATTGTTTGTTGTTTGTGGCTGTTTGCTGGTATATTTTAATCAGTGAAACTTTTAATATTTACATATGCACCTGCTGGACTAGGTCATTTGAGAGTAACTGATGCTTTTGTAGATAGCAGGCCAAAACAATATCCATATCTTCTGCTAGGTTCATACGACAAATTTATTACAAGTATGCATAGATTTACGAGTGTAAATCCTATCGCGAAATGGATTTTTACAGTGTCTCAGTATGGGTTATTAGAAGATATTGTGACTTCTGTTTATAGAACAATTTTGGTAAAAACGGCCGACAGAATGTACTCTGATTTTAAAGAGGTATTGCTTAGAAAAAAAGGCATAAACGAAGTTTGGGTCGTTGCTACACATTTTGGTATGGCTCATCAGATTGGTGCGATTAAAGATCGTTTAATGAAAGAAACTGGAATCAAAATTCGTTTGGTTGTCCAGGTTACTGATGATACCTCTCAACATATTTGGTGTGTTCGAGGTGCTGATTTAACATTTGTCCCGAGTTTGGACACAAAGATAAATCTTGGGGTGTATTCCAAAAAGAAAAGGATGAATTTAGAGTATGAAGTAATTCCCTACCCTATCTGTCCTGCTCTTACAAATTCCATAGACCCTTCAAAAGGTGACAGGCAGTCGGCTTTTTTGTCTGGTACTAAAAAAATTAATATTGCCGTACCAATATCTGGGGCTTCTGTAGGATTACCTTTTACTGTTAGTTTAATCAAGTCAATGCTTGATAAATCGAACAGGTTTAAGTTTTGGATAATTGCTAAGAAAACAATTTACTCTGATATGTATCTGTCTACCTTGTCAAAGTTTCAAAATGTACATTTAATCACAGGTAGAAACGATAATGAGATGATCAGTTTATATGAATTGCTATATCAGAATAATTTGATACATGCAGAAATTACTAAGCCCAGTGAACAGTCTTTTAAAGCCATATTACCTCCAACTTTGGAGGGTGGAAGTTTAATGCTGTTTACAGCTTCTGTAGGAAGACAGGAAGATGATAACATCAGTTTCCTCATTAGGCATGGCTTAATCTCCAATGAAAAAGGTGTTGTGCCTCGAGGAATTCGTTTGCCTAAAGACGCAAAAATGGCTGCGGATTTCATCTTTTGGGGATTGAACTCTGGACTTTTTTCAAAGATGAGCGATCCTAAGTTTAAGTTTTCTGAAGAATCAATTGAGTCTGGAGAGGTTGGTCCTGATGGAGCAAAGAAGTTCTGGGAAATACTTGATAAGCGTTTTTCTTGATTTTTATTTATAAAACTATACATATATTGTGTATGTAACTCAGATAAATGTTATGACGCAAGTCACCTGGGTGGGTTAGATCTATTGAAAGGTTAATTAGCTATACAATACTTTTTTGGTTTGTTGCACATAACTATTGCTCAAATTCAAAAAACAAACAGGTACTTTTATTGTCCTGACTGATATGAGTGGTAGATTTAGGTAATTTGCCTTTGAATCTGTTAAAATTGACGGCTGTTATGGCTCAAGATAATGTAATTATTAGGTTTGAAAAAGTTTCATTTGCATACAATGACAAAAGTGTTATTTTAGATGAGGCAAATTTTAGCGTGCGAAAAAATTCTATAGTTACAATAATTGGTCAAAATGGTGCGGGTAAAAGTACTATTTTTAAACTTCTTTTAAAAAAGATTAGACCTCAATCAGGAAAAATTAATTTAGAAAATGGAGCTACTGTTGGTATTGCTGAGCAAATGATTGCTCCAGAAAAGCTTGGTTTAACAGTTTTGGAGTATTTTCAGACCGCTTTGCCTGATATGAAGTATGGAATTGAAGGTTTGATTGATAAGATTCTTGACACTGTTAGTTTAAAAACATTACTCACAAAAAAAGTAGGAGAGTTTTCTGGAGGAGAAAAAGCAAGAATATTGCTTGCTTACGCTTTGATTACAAATCCTGATGTATTACTTTTGGACGAACCTACAAATAATCTTGATGCCTCTGGTATAGAGTTCTTGACTACTTTCTTAGTAAACTATAAAAAAACTTGTATTGTTATCTCACATGACTCAGCTTTTTTGAATTGTTTTACTGATGGAGTTCTGAACTTGGACGTTCATACACATAAGGTTGAGCAGTTTGTTGGCAATTACTATGATGTAATTGAAGAAATAGCGGCTAAGTTGGAAAGAGATAGAATGTTAAATGCACGTTTGGAAAAAAGTATTAAGGATCGTTTTGAAAAAGTAAATAAATTAGGAGGAAAAAGCATTGCAATGAATCAACTGGCTCGTAGGATTAGAGAGGATATCGCTGAAGATAGACAAGAAATTGTTGAGATGAGAAAAGAAGATAAAACGATTCCTCAGTTTGAGATAGAGAATCAAGAGTTTGTTGGTTACGTAGTGAAGATCCATAAGCCAGTAAAAATAGAGCTGGCAAAAGGAAACAGGCTATTAGTAAAAGGTCCTAATGGAATTGGAAAAAGCACTCTACTAAAATCAATTTTATCTGGTAAATCAGCTGATATTAACCCTTTGATTCGTGTAGGCTATTATAGCCAGGATTTTTCTGAGTTAAACTTTGATCAATTAGCTTATGATTCGCTTATGGAGGTGTCCGAGATAAAAAAGCCCCAAGTAATTTATGAGGCTGGTTCAAAATTTTTACTAAATGGAGAACTTTTGCGAAATAAAATTGGATGTTTGTCTGAAGGACAAAAAGGTCTTCTTTGTTATGCTCGATTTATGCTTCAAAAACCTGGTTTGTTGATTCTTGATGAACCTACAAACCATATAAATTTTCGACATATTCCAGTAATTTCAAAGACAATAAATAATTATGCTGGTCCGGTGATTCTCGTTAGCCATTTGTTGGAATTTGTAGATGAAATTAAGAATTTGTCAGAGTTAGACTTATCAAATGTCTAAAAAAAAGACCTTACAAAAGTAAGGCCTTTATTTTTACTTGAATAATATATTAAGCAAGAGTTACATTTTTGGCGCTTTTGCCTTTTTCCCCGTCTTGGATGTCGAATGAAACTGTAGCTCCAATTTGAAGTTCTTCAAATGTGACACCGTTTAGGTCATTTGAATGGAAGAAAAGATCTTTAGGCTCTCCGTAGGAAATGAATCCAAATCCTTTGTCTGTTTTTGTTTTGATAGTTCCTGTCATAGGTTTACTGATAGAAGTTTAAAATAATGTTTGCTCTATCTCCTTTATATGTGTAGTTTACCATTGATTTTGCATAACACCTAATTTACTTTGATACTTACAGTGTTATTTTGATTAAGAAAATTTAATTAATTAAACCGCCTTGATATATTAAATATTTATTCTTATAATATGCAGAAATCGAAAGATTAATGTTCTTTAACATTTTATCTAATTTTGAGGAGGTAAAAATTGAAAAGATTTCTAGTACCCGTGTTTTCTTTTGGTCAGAAGTTTGTTTACATATTGTTAATTCTACTGTGGTTGGCTACTTTGTACTGGTTTTGGAGCTGGTGGATAAATCAGTCCCATATAACAACAATAATTGGCTTTTTGATAATTAGTGCTTTTTTACTTTTTAACACTTTTATTCCGGCTTGGCAGTTTTATTTTTTTGGTCGTATGAAAAGGCCAAATAAAATCTTGCCCTTGCCAAATGGAAGAGTGGCAATGGTAGTTACAAAAGCTCCTTCCGAGCCATGGAGTCTTGTGGAGAAAACTCTCAACGCTATGCTAAATCAGGATTTTCCTCAGCCATTTGATGTTTGGTTGGCTGATGAGTCTCCAGACGATGATACTGTGGTTTGGTGCATAGTAAATGGAGTTAAGCTTTCTACTCGTATGAATGTACCAGAGTATCACAACAGATCTTGGCGACGAAGAACGAAGTCTAAAGAAGGCAACTTAGCCTATTTTTATGATACTTATGGCTATAATGAGTATGATTTCGTAGTTCAGATGGATGCAGACCATTGCCCTGAAGCCTCATATCTTACCGAGATGATTCGCCCCTTCATTAATCCTAAAGTTGGGTATGTTGCGGCACCTAGTATTTGTGACGCCAATAGAGACAAATCTTGGACTGTTCGAGCAAGGCTTTATGCCGAGGCATCGTTACACGGTCCCCTTCAGGCTGGCTATTGCGGTGACGGATGGGCGCCTTTGTGTATTGGATCTCACTATGCCGTTCGCACTTCAGCATTGAAGGAAATTGGAGGTCTAGGTCCTGAGCTTGCCGAAGATCACTCGACTACTTTGATGTTAAACAATGCCGGATGGCAAGGCGCTTTTGCTATTGATGCGATTGCTCATGGTGAAGGTGCTGATTCCTTCTCAGCTTCGATGACTCAGGAGTTTCAATGGAGTCGAAGCCTGACAAATATTCTTTTGACATGGCGGCCAATTTTTTCTAAGAACCTAACTCTGAAAAAGAAGTGCCAATTTTTATTTTCGGAGCTTTGGTATGCTACATGGTCAATACAGATATTTATTGGGTCCTTACTCCCTTCAGTTGCCCTTTTGACAGGTTTACCTTGGGTTTCTGTGAATTACCTAGATTTTCTTTTTAGGTATTTAATTCTTGCTCTTGCCTGTCTGATTCCACAGTTGTTTTTGCACTCTCAAAAGGTATTTAGACCGGTAGACGCTCCCGTTGTTAGCTGGGAAAGCTCCTTGTTTTTAATCGTGAGATGGCCCTGGGCGCTGATTGGGGTAATCGCTTCTGTGTTTGATTATGTATTTAAAAACGAATTCAAATTTAAAGTAACACCAAAAGGAGATAAGCAAACAAAGAAGTTGGGATTAGTATCTGTATTTCCTTATGCTTTAATTATTCTGGTAACTAGTTATTTCGTCTATTTCACTCAAGGCAATGAATCAGTCGAGGGTTATAGGTGGTTAGCGATACTGGATATTATTTTCTATGTTGTGGCTCTAGTACTGGTAACCCTACGTCATATTTACGAAAATAAAAATAACGTTCTGTCTTTTTTGTCAGCTCTACACGGTATTGCATTTAGTGTCACCGGAGTGCTGATTCTGTTTGTTTTGATTAGTACCTTTTTACCGACTTTTGAAGCAAGTGAAATATTAGCCTACCAACCCCCCACCCCCACTCAGGACAATTTCGTATTTGTGGGTGTTCGTGATGAACAGGTAGGCCCGAGAAAGTCTCCAACACCTCAGCCAATCATTGAAATAATTGAAAAGGCAATTCCTATTTTCCCAACTCCAACACCCAATCCTGTAGTTGATCTTTCTTTGAATCATATGCTTACAGGTATCTACGACCCCTCAGGGACTTTTAAAGATGTTCATTTTGATATCTGGCATGGATTTGTAGATTGGGATGATATCTCAGGAATTGAAAGGGTAATACGGACGGCTCAAGAACATGATCAGTTTCCAATGATTACTACACAGCCCTTCCCTATTCGTGGTTTACAGCACAATTATATTCTTCCTGATATCTCAAATGGTATCTATGATGAGGTTATTACGGACATGGTTTTGTCCATTTCAGAAAGTAGTCCTCAGAAAGTAATTGTTCGCTGGGGGCATGAAATGGATTTATGTGCCATTTATCCCTGGTCTTCTTGTGCTATTGATGAATATATTAGTGCATTTAGACATGTAGTAGATTTATCGAGAGATCTCGGAGTAAGTAACATTCTTTGGTTGTGGTCTCCAGCAGGAGGTAGGCCTAACAGTCACTTGTTCTATCCTGGTGATGACTATGTTGATTTCATTGGGATTACAGGACTTGTTTCTGAAGACTGGGATAATTACTATGGAGAATCAACCGCCCCAAGACAATTTGTTGAGATGTTGCACGAGAGATATGGATTGGCTAACTATATTGATAAACCATTGATCATTGCTGAGTTTGGTGTAAGTTATTCTGATCCGAATGTTGACAGAACACCTTGGTTGGAAAATGCATTTTTAGCTATGCAGGATAATAATCAGTTTCCAAATATTGTGGGATGGGTATACTTTAATGAATTTACAAACCCGCAATCGAGGATTTCATGGCTTCCTGATTTTCGAGTAACTTTTGATGAACTGTATATAGCAATGCAAAGAACAGGAGGTTTACGTGATCAGTAAAGTTTTGGTAACAGGTGGGGCCGGTTTTATTGGTTCTCATTTGACTGACAAGTTGGTACTGCTAGGATATGATGTGCACATCTTGGACAATTTTTTTTCTGGGGACCCTAATCGTCTACGATCAAGAGTAACGGTTCACGATTTTGATATTCGTGATCGAGTTAGAGTTGGTGAATTGTTTTCTAAAAACAGGTTTGATGTAGT
The DNA here is from genome assembly GCA_002347045.1 of Candidatus Collierbacteria bacterium UBA2277. GTDB lineage: Bacteria > Patescibacteriota > Microgenomatia > UBA1400 > MFAQ01 > UBA2277. The sequence continues at coordinate 144,188 of DDWV01000001.1, forward strand.
TTTTCATGAAGCTGCTCAAATGAGCGTAATATCTTCAGTAAAAAAACCTGTCATGGACGCAACAATCAATATTGTTGGTACTTTGAACCTACTTGATGCCGGAGTAAACTTTGGACTTAAGAAGTTTGTCTTCGCTTCTTCCGGTGGAGTTGTATATGGGAATCCAAACATAGTACCTCAGAGTGAAGATCAAGTTTTGGACCCAGTTTCACCTTATGGAATTTCAAAAGTTGTATGTGAAACGTACCTTCGTTATTTTTGGAAAACATATGGCTTATCGTACATTGCTCTTAGGTATTCGAATGTATATGGTCCAAGACAGACTCCAAAGTCCGGTGCTGGTGTGATTGGAATTTTTTGCGAAAAGATCATCGCAGGCGAACAACCACTCATCTTTGGTTCTGGAAACAAGACTAGAGATTACGTGTATGTTACTGACGTGATCGATGCAAATATAAAGGCACTTCGTTATCATGGAGTCGGTTCGTTTAATGTTGGAACTGGTGTAGAGACAACAGTAAACGAAATTTTTCGATTAATTATAGAGTATATGAGTCGGGATGATATTTTGGAAGTACATGTTGAAGATGAATCAGGTGAACAACTAAGAAGTGTTTTGGATATTTCTAAATCTAAACAGTTATTGGGTTGGCAGCCAACAGTTCTTTTTGAGGAAGGACTTCGACAGACAGTTGATTGGTATCTATCGATCCATAATGTTAGGTAGTTTGTTTTTTACGGCTAGGCTTTTTGCTTAGCCGTTTTTTTATACCTGCTTTTGGTTTTCGATTGTATTATTTACATTAGCTAAAGTAGAATACTAGCAGATGAAAAGTGTTGTTATTTGTGGTTCAAAGAGGTTTAAACCTGAGATTAGAAAGTTTGCCAATAATCTTAAGGAGTTAGGTGTTGTGGTTTTTGAGCCATTTCTTCACGAGGGAAAAATGGAATGGAAAAGTCTTTCTGAGGAGTATAAGAATTTCGTGGTAATGGGTTTAACCCATGATCATTTTCAGAAAATTAGAATGGCAGACGTTGTTTATTTGTATAACAAAAATGGTTACTGTGGAAATAGCTGTACTTTAGAAATTGGATTCGCTACAGCTCTGTCAAAGCCAATATATGTTTATTCAGATGAGGATATTGAGTTGACGAGAAATGTTTTGTATAGAGAAGTCATCAAGAGACCAAAAAGCCTACTGAAGAAGCTTGTGTGAGTTTAACCTGTGACAGACTTTTTCTACTTTTTCTTTGGACTTTATAAATTTCATGTTATATGAGGTAAAATATAGCTATCGGGGTGTAGCTCAGATGGCTAGAGTACTGCGTTTGGGACGCAGGGGTCGTGGGTTCGAGTCCCACCACCCCGACATTGTTTGGTAAAATATATAGTTAAGCGGGTGTCGTATAACGGTATTACCTCAGCTTTCCAAGCTGATGAAAGGGGTCCGACTCCCCTCACCCGCTCCATTTTAGAAACGAAGCTAAACTAGGCTTACTACTGAAGAGAGCCAACAGCTGATTGTTATTTTAAGATTTGCTTACCCAGCCTTTTATGCTTTGCACCAAGTTTCCAACTCCTAAACTTGCATTGTGTGAGCATTTCATCTTTCCATGAACGTAACCATCTTCGGTTCTGGATTCCATTTCTGAATACATACTCATTTCTCCGATTTCATCTAGAGCACTCTTCTTATCTTCTTCATAATAAGGAATAAGACTTTCCACTATGAGGAACTCAATTCTTGGATAATTTGAGTTTGGATTCTTTGCTATTACTTTCGCTATTTCTTCGTTATCCTTTGTCCATGTATATACTGTCTCATTTTCTCCAGGTGTTTCTTTGAACTCAATTTGTTTAGAGTTTATCGTTTCCATTTGAACTAAATTATATCAACATAGAATTATATTGATTAGTCTCATTTGATAATATTTTGACTTGGCAAGGATTATGTATAATACTTGAGTCGTTTTGTAGACCAAACCTTAATTAATTGACAGGAGGAATAATGACATTGTCTGATGACCTTAGTGCGTTTTTTGCTTCAGTTGATGAAAACAAAATTCGTTTGGATTTTCATGCAAATGATAGTTGTCATGTTTGTTTGGAATGGCGTAATGGTAATAAAAGTCGCCAGGATAAGCAGTCAAAGAACTGGCATTGGGGTGTCTGTCCCGATCACTTTGATGAGGTCTTTGCACCAATGAAAGAGGCTGATACGTTGATGTTTCAGCTTGAAAACTCTTTGGGTTTGGTTCGCAATGGTTATTTCCGTTGCCTTCCTGACGGTACGATATGCACTATTTACAGTTTGCCTTGGAAAAAATACCTCCAGTTTTTGATTGATAATCCACCTTCTTAGGTGGATTTTTTCTGTTTGCAATACACACTACCTTTTGACTCATTTTGTACTGTTATTTAACCTATATTCTTGACTTTACAGATATATTTGTATAAAATACGGTAGTTTTGCGCTCCATATCTTATTTCACTAACGGAGGAAAAAGTGCACCTTGTCACAATTATAATTTCTTTATTCCAAATGAGCGGTTCAACGCTAATGGGAAATGCATGGTTTGATGCATTTCTCGACAAGATGGTTGGTGTTGAACAGTGGTTTTATAGCTTTGCCTGGTGGATCTGGGCAATTGTAGTTTTGTTAGCAGTAATTGCACTGGTAGCAAAATACATTTTTAAAGTTGATATGTTTGGCATTGGTCTCGGACTTGGATGTGTTTCCATAGTTCTTTTGGTTTGGCCACTGGCAGAATGGGTAAGTCTTCTTTTGATAAAAGGGATGGCGGATAACTTTAATGCCACAGATGGGATTTATAATCCCGTACCGTTCATTGTCTATGCCCTTCTTTATCTTTTGTTTGGCGCTGGATAATATATTTCATTAACTCACTCGATATTCGGGTGAGTTTTTTATTGATAAAATAATTTTTTGGCATAAAAAAACGGGACTGTCACGAGGGTGACGGTCCCATTTGGTCTAGCATGAAATATAGATGAGCGCTGCGATAAAAGTAATAATGCAGGTAATAAGGCCAATGGCCATTGCTGCTAGTATATTTACCCCGAAACTAACTAATGACAATGCTGCTACTACAAGCCCGACAACTACAGCCAATCCAATGATAAATCCCATGATCATCTCCTTTTAAAGGTCTATTCCTCGAGACTAGTTGCCTCGAGAGTTAAGTTTTGATGTGGTAAATATAGCACAAAATCGATGAAATGTCAATATTATAGGGTTTCGAGACCATAAAAAAGGCACCCTTTTGGGGTGCCTGAGATAGATACCTAGTTTACAATGTCTCCAAGGTTGATTGACCAGGGAGTTGCTCCTCCATAATACAGGGTATATGGTCCCTTATTTGGAGTTACTGTAAATGCTATGGTGAACTTTGTGTAGTCACGATACTCGTAGAATTTCCATTCTGAGAAGTTGATATCATCATCAATGATAAATAGGACGTTATCCTCTTGGATAGCTTTAACAACCGTCTCAAACGATTTGCCTACTTCAGTTCTCCCGTATACAAAGACTACGATCTCTCCCCTTTCTGGAGTGACGAGATAGTCGCCAAGTGACACTGGAAAGTCGTAAGCTCCGATAGACTCGAATATTACTTCTACTCCATTGATATCAACAGGGGTCATTAGTTCATAAGACGGGGTTGATGGAGTTTTTGTAGCAGATAAATCGCTTAAGTTTACTGACCATGAATTTCCGAGTGAGTAGAAGAGATAGAAAGGACCTTTGTCTGGATCAACATAAAATACAAAGGTAAACTCTGTGTCATTCCAGATACAGTTGTCCCAGTTGTAGTATGTAATAACATTTTTGTCGGCTACAAAGAGAGTGGTGTCACCAACGATACTATCGGACAATTTTTGAAAATCTCCTTCGTAGTGTCCACTTACCAGCATAACGACAGTACCCGGATAAGGAATCATGTTTGTATCACCAACCATAACAGAGCCTTTGAAAAACTCGACAGAGTCAAAGGTTATTGCCGTCTCTCCTATGAAATAAACCCTTTTATCTTGAGGTTTTTGTGGTTCAGGTTTATTAGGTACGGTAGCTTCGGTAGGCAGAATAGTTTCTGAAGGAGGGGTTAAGGTGGGATATGGCGTGTAGGTGGGAAGAGGTTTCTGTGTAGGTACGGTAGCTTCGGTAGGTAATACAATATTTGTTGGAACTGCCGTCTGTGTTTTTTTAAAGGCCTTTTCGATAAGCCTGTTTGAGGTGCCACATCCTAAAAGGAACATCAATGCTAGAACAACAAATGTGAACCTTGTGCGTATATTTTTCACGAATCTCCTTTTTTGTGAATGAGCTGTTTTAATTTAGCCATGAGAATCGGCAAAATCTTTGAGGCTAGTATATGGCTAAGTTACAAATGTGTCAATAAGAAATGTGCACTTTAATACAAAATACGTTACCATTCCCCTTTAGGTTATTTTTGAGTTAAAATATGTTTGCATGCCGGGGTGGTGAAATGGTAGCCACGCGGGACTTAAAATCCCGTTCCCTTTAAAGGAGTGCGGGTTCGATTCCCGCCCCCGGCACTTTTTGAGTATATTTTGCTTTTGTCGGTTAAAATATATCCATATGATCCGGTAGCTCAGTTGGATAGAGCAACTGCCTTCTAAGCAGTAGGTCCCGCGTTCGAGTCGCGGCCGGGTCACAAATTATTTGTTCTAGGTTATAGCATTTCCATATATGTTTAATTGAATCTTAGTAGCTTGAGATTGGATTGTGCGTGATGGTGTATAATGAAATTTGATTTTGATTCTGTTTTCTGAACAATCTCACATTTTATTTTGGTTCAAGTGATGATTTGATTCTTTTTTAAGAGTTTACTTGTGCCCCCGCTTGATTATCTTATATATGAATAACGAAAACGTTTTTGACGTGTTAATAGTCTACTCAGGTGTTATTGCAAGGAGTGCTGCTAAGCAATCTACAAATATACGACACCCTTTTTCAAACTCTTCCCGAAGAGCAAATTATAATGATGCCTACGCATATCTTTTGAAGATGTGTAAAAAGCAGGGCTTGAAAGCTGCTTTTAGTATCTCAAGCGACATTATTGGAGCTGGTACGTGTGATAGTTATTGGCTGTTTGAAGACGAGAAATGGAAACGAATCATTGAGCATTGTTACTCTCGTCAGATATTTGATAAATTTTCTCCAGTAAGCAAAAAAAGAAAGATGCAACGAGAACTTCTTTTTTCTTCTGAACTTGTTCAGCCTTTCAACGATCCAGTGTTAGCATCGCTGTTTTTTGATAAGCTAAAAACTTTTGAGACATTATCTACCTATGCTATTCCTACAGTAGCTATAGTTAACACTGACAAATTCAGTATTGAAAAATCAATTCGTAAATTACGTAGGATTACGAGAAATCACACTTGTCATGACGACTTTACAAGAGACATAATCTTAAAAGATAGATTTGGTGCAGGTGGAAACAATATCTATAGAATATCTAAAAACTATACAAGAGAGATTGGCTTAATTTTAGAAAAAAATAAGAGAGTCACGTTTATTTTGCAACCGTTTACTCTTTTTGATTCTGGATACTCTTATAAAGGGCATTCTGAGGCTACAGATATTCGTTTGATATATCAAAATGGAAATATTATTCAAACATATATCCGAATGGCAAAGATAAATGATTTTCGTTGTAACGAACATCAGGGCGGATCGCTAGTGTACGTAAACAGAAAAGATATTCCAAAAAAAGTTTTTCAGATCTCTGAACATATTACAAAAGAGCTTGATAAAAATAACTCTCTTTTTGCTTTGGATTTTATTGTTAGCAACAATGGGAACGTATATTTTTTGGAAGGAAATATTGGACCTGGACTTGATTGGAATTTATCTCTAAAGAAGAACGAGCGTTTGTCCAAAAAGCTTATCAGAGGTATCGTAAATGAACTATCGGTTCGCAGTTCAAGAATTCGTTTGGAGCGTGGTATTGAGTGTGAGGTAGGTAGTTACGATCTAAACTTGCCCATGGTCTCTGTTGGAAACATTTACTAATTAGTTAGTAGATGTTTTTGAGTTCTTCTCTGTGTCTTCGTCTCTCAATACTTGTGAGATACTTTTTACGCAGCCTTAGGCTTTTTGGTGTTATTTCTAGTAGTTCGTCGGACTCTAGGAAATCTAAACACTGTTCGAGAGAGTATTTAGTGGCTGGAACCAACTGAATCACTCCATCGCTTGATTTGGAGCGCATGTTGGTTAGCTTCTTTCCTTTTGCGGCATTTATTTCTATATCTTCTTCTTTAGAGTTCATTCCGATAACTTGTCCTTCATATATTTTTTCACCAGCTTCAACAAAGGTAATGCCTCGTTCCTGAGCGGCCTGAAGGCCATAGGAAAGAGCTTCGCCCGAGTTTGAAGCTATCAGTGCCCCCCGACGCATTTTTGGAAGTGGAGCGCTAACTGGTTGGAACTCTAAGAATTGTGAGTTGAAGATGACAGTGCCCTTTGTGGCAGTAAGAAGAAGGGATCTTAGTCCAAGAATCGTGCGAGTAGGCATTTGGTAGACAAATTCCATTTCTTGTTCATTTATTGGCTCCATTCGAATAAGGTGGCCAAGTCTTTTCCCGATTTCTTGAGTAATAGTACCCAGGAATTCTTGAGGAGCAATGATATTTACTTCTTCAACCGGTTCGCACTTATTTTCGTTTATTGTTTTGTAGATTACTTCTGGTTTTCCGACTTCTACTTCGTATCCTTCGCGACGTAAAGTTTCTAAGAGAACAGCAAGATGCAACTCCCCTTTTCCAGAGACTTTATATTTTCCACTTTCTAGCTTTTCTAGCTTTAGTGACAAATTTGTTTCTAGTTCGTGAGCCAGTCTTTCTTCAATCTGTCTAGCTGTAGTAAACTCTCCTTCCTGTCCGTTTAGAGGTGAGGTGTTTGGCCCGACAGTTACATGAAGAGTAGGTTCTGTGATTACTGCACAAGGAAGCGGTTCTGAGTCCCCAAGCGTGGATAAGGTTTGACCAATTTTTGCATCTGTAAGGCCAGTGAGAGCCACGATGTCGCCTGCTTTGGCTTCAGAAACTTCACTTCGTTTAAGTCCGACAGATAGATATACTTTGTCAATTTGACAGGCTTTTATTGTGTCCCCTATCAATATTACTTTTTGGCCTGTTTTTACTGCGCCCCGATAGATTTTTCCAACCATGATCCTACCTAAATGTGAGTTGTAGTCTAGAGATGATATGAGCATTTTGAAGGGTCCGTCCTCTTCGTTTTTGGGTGCGTTGATGTAGTTTATGACTTCATCAAGAAGTGGAATTACATTCCCAGGTTCATTAAAGTCGGATGGAGGTGTTTTGAATACTTTTCCGCTCTTGCCTACAGCGTATAGAGTTGGATACTCAAGCTGTTCATCTTTGTTTGCTAGTTCCAGGAATAAGTTGCCTATTTTGTGTTCGGTAGCCGAGATGTTGGCATTTGGCTTATCTATTTTATTGATGACAACGATCACTTTTAGATTCAGTTCAAATGCTTTTTTAAGTACAAATCGAGTTTGGGGCATGGGTCCTTCTTGTGCGTCTACAATTAGCAATGCTCCATCAGCCATACCAAGAGTGCGTTCTACCTCTCCAGAGAAATCCGAGTGACCAGGAGTATCTATAATGTTTATTTTTGTTCCTTTATAGTTAACGGAGATGTTTTTGGCTAGAATTGTGATGCCTCTTTCTTTTTCTAACTCATTGCTATCGAGGAGACATGTTTCAGTCATCTCATCTTCATTGTCTCTGAAGATATTAGATTGCTTGATGAAAGCATCAATTAGAGTAGTTTTGCCGTGATCAACGTGGGCAATGACAGCAATGTTTCTTATGTTTAACATATTTATGAATTAGACGCCTTGAAATCTAGGCAGAGATAACCTGATTATTATACACCCTATAGCTTGAGTGTGCTACTACTTGCCGAACTTGGGTGATAGTTTAATTAGTCGAGCCGAGTATACGATTTGTCTTACCTCGCCATCTTCACTCTCAATTTGATCGGTGTCAGCAATTTTTTGGTACTCCTGAAGGTACCCAGATAGAGCGTTTTTTAGTTCTTTCAGCTCTTGTCGCATGTCTTTGATTTTCTGATTTAAGGACGCGTTTGATGGGGATTTTAGGACGTTTTGCTTTGCTTCAGCTTTCTTTTTGTTTACCTCTTTGCCTTCTTCTGAGGCCTCTTTGTATCCTAAGTCATTACTTAGGATATCGTTCATCATTTCGTTTTGCTTACTTAGCTCAGTTTTTACTGTTTCAATATGTGAAATGTGAGACTTTATAAGATTTTCAACTGTAAAAAGACTTGTTACTTCTTTGTTTGTTCCGTCTGGTAATGTTGTTTGTGTTGGTTCTTCCATGGTTTTTATGGTTTATAACTAGGATATTTGGTTTTGATTTGTTTAATTACATAATCTGCTAGTGTATGAATTTCTTCGTTTGTGAAAGAAGATTTAATAATAACAGTATTCTCTGAGTTTAGAATACTAAGAAATTTTTGTTTTTCATTTTCTGAAAAGACCTTGTTTCTTTCTCTGGTGTCTAAATGGGCAAGCTCTTCGTTGGAGACAGTTTTGCCAATTGAGTTTTCAAGCCCTTCCGGTGAAATGTCCATATCGTGGTGAACAATGAGGTATTTTATTAATTTTTTTGAAACGACTACCTTTTTTTTATTTTTTCCAAATTCAGGAAGCCCTCTACTGTCCCCGTCTTCTAAATCATTTAACTTTCTAGCTACAGAATGGAGAGTTGCTTCGAAACCTGAATCTGCAAGTTGTTGAAATTTTCTTTTGTTTAGTTGTCGTGATGTTGTAATCTCTACAACACCATCAATGACAACATTGTCTTCGTCATCAATCCTAAGACAAGCTACGTCAGGATTTCTGCCCTTGTGCCATTCTAGACCAAATCGGTCAGGATTGTTCGTTACTTGTAAAATTTTATTTTCGTAGTTTTCTATGGCTTCTATGTGCTCTTTCCTTTTATCAGTTTTAAATTCGGGAAAAGTGTTTTTAACTTGTATCGTGGCTAGACACTCATTAATAAACCCTGTTAACATAGTAAAGTCGCTAGATTCGTTTAATTTATCTGAAGGTATACCTTCAGAGTATTTGTCCCGTATCGTTTTTTCTGACAGTAGATGCCCATAGGCTTGTTCGATAAAATTTTTTGGGAGCTCTTTAAGAATATGGACCTGCTCCCTCATTCTCATATTATCTAAACCTTGTTTGGCTTTTATTTCATAAAAAAACTGTTCTCCAATACTTGGAGTTTGATACATCTCTGGTGAACTTCCTTCAGGCATGAGTTTAATATATATACAAATATTGGTATGTTCAAGTGCTTGTTCTTGATTATCATTTACTTTGAGCTTTATATATTATTGAGGCTTATCTGGTAAAATATACCAGTACTTTTAATTGCCGAGGTGGCGAAATGGTAGACGCACTACCTTGAGGTGGTAGCGCCCGTTAACGGCGTGGAGGTTCAAGTCCTCTCCTCGGCACAATGTTTGGTTCTCTGGGCCGCTTAGCTCAGTTGGTTAGAGCGCATCGTTTACATCGATGATGTCGGGGGTTCGACTCCCTCAGCGGCCACAATAAGGTCTATATTTGTCCTTGTGGTGAGTATAGAACTTAGTAATATAAGGAATCGAAATATACCTGTGTAAAAATTGGGTTTGTTATCGAGAAAATGTACTTTATAATAGTTTTGAATGCCAAGCTAGCCAAGGTGGTCACGGCGCGAGTCTGAAAAACTTGAGATTGAGGTTCAACTCCTCAGCTTGGCACATTTGTGTATATTAGTCATATTGCGGGAATAGCTCAGTTGGCTAGAGCGTCTCCTTGCCAAGGAGAAGGTCGAGGGTTCGAGTCCCTTTTCCCGCTCAATAGTTTGTATTTTCTCCCATTCTCTTTATTTTTTGAGCCTAGTATGATATACTATCGGTCTCGTTGAACATTTAAATTTAACTTGCCTTTAGATTGGTCTATTGGCAAAACATAGGAGAATGAAGGGAGAGGAAATGAAAAGGAATACATTGAATAAAATTTTGGGTATTGGTTTTGTTGTTCTATTTCTGACATATATGTCATATCTCTTGTATGCCAATCAGAATAGGCCGAAAGCTGTTGAAGTTCCAGTTACCGTCCTCGAGATGGTTGATATTGGCGATGCGTATGTTCCAAATTATCCTGTTTCATCGCCTGACCTGATTTCTGAGTATTGGGATTTATATACACTCAGAATGACCAGGGATTATCCATATGAAATGAGTGTTTCGAAGTATGGAAACCCGCGGGACAACAGTACTTATCAAGGTAAATGCCAAACGCTTCTGGAGAATTATCCTTACTGGAGCTCAAATGTTACAACCTACAAGTCTCTGTTCCACGCTTGTACGGGTGAAGACCCACAAGAGAACTCTATTGGATATCTGTGGAGCCTATATGGAATGGGCACTGGAGGAGTATGGACAAATGGAAGTAACTCACCCAGTGATTGGGTTGTTGATGCTATGACTTTTACCGACCAGCCTCCAAACTCGGTAGTCCTTGGAGTGTTAACTCCGTGTGACGAATCATACCCTGAGTTGATGAGGGGTATGAAGATCGAGAATGTATTTCCTGCTAGAGAGGATTTTTCAACTCTGTATAACAGGCTCTATTACGACAATGAGGTCGGATTAGAGATCTCATTCTCATATAATGGCGAAGTTCGGTCTTCGACACTGTCATTACTTGAGGGAAGTTTTTTCGGTTTCATTGAGTCCGATTTGTTTTTTCCCCAGGAGTGGGATGTGCGAGATAATGAGCCGATGGAAATCGGCACGATCTACCTGTATAAGGTAGAAGGTTGTCGTTAGTTTTTCTGAGCCCTCCTTAACCGGAGGGCTTTTTATTTTTCCTGTAAGCACGGTATAATAGTTGGACTGTGATAACTGATGGAAATACACAAGAGGAATTTGAGAAGTTTTTGATCTCTGAGTATTTTAGTTGTGGATCAATAAACAAAGTTTTTCAAAAACATCATTATAGTTTGCCTATTTCTTTTGCTGGGTATGATAGGGTTTTGACTCGATATGGTGTTGTTAAGTCTGCTGGTCCAAATTCAAAACTTTCTGAGTCTTTATATCTATTAAGTTTTTTAGCAAGTTATAAAATTCCTTTAGAACGAGCCTATCATAAGTTTGCCCCAAAGACTTTTCAGGTGTCTTCAAATACACTACACAGGATTCTTCATTACACTCGACTGGGTATGACTCGTCGCCAGGGTATAGCTTTAATAATATCGAGACAAGATAAACAAGAATGTGTTCTAATTGGTAAAGATATGAGCTTATCAGATAAAAATCTTGGAAAAATTGGTGACTTTTCTTTGCCAATGGGATACTCAAAAATTGGTGAGTCTCCGAGAGAATCCATTCTAAGAGTTTTGCAGAATGAGGTCTTTACAGATATGGTAATTTCTAGACAGTTTCCGTTTGAAGTTGTACCTGAACATATTAAGCCTACGATGTATGTAAACATTGCTGATATTTGTGTTTCGGTATACAGGCTTGAGATTCCAAGTTCTTTGAAAAAGTTTTCTAGCTTTAAGATAAGAGATCTAAAGTATAGAAATATCAATAAATTGTCAAAATATTCGTTTCGTGCCGGTGTAGCGGAGATCCTTGATGCCTACAAGAATATTGATAAGATTTCTATTGACAATGAAGCTTTAGTGTTTAATTCTGATTTAAATATGAGAATTTACGCACTGGCAAAACAGCCAATAGAGTAGTTATAGTTCATCTTGTTGTAAAATATAGACTCAGTATTGCCGAGTCGTCTAGTGGTAGGACGCCTCCCTTTGAAGGAGGATATCCTAGGTTCGAATCCTAGCTCGGCAACATCAATTATTTCTATGTTTTTACTGAGGTCAGTATCGAAATGTATAGGTAAAGAACTGGGGAGGTCTTTTCTTATATACATATCTTCATTTGTTGCGTTTCAAAATATCAAAGTTTTCATAAGTGTCAATAAGGCTAAAATGGTCGCCTGTCAGCTCAAATATCTCTGGTAGAAGATCAATATCTTTGTCAATAATTATCAGATCAGATGATTTAATAATCTCTTTGCTTTCTTCGAGATGGCTGTATCTGTAGGTTAAGTGAAACCATGTTACATATTTATTTGTAAATTTATTTTCTATAAGAGCTACAAGCCACGGTTTATTGGTGTAAATATACGTTGCGAGATCGTCGGTATAATTGTCATTAAAATATTTAGCAAAGTGCTTAATCTTTTTAACTTCGTTACTGTGGTGCCACCAAGGTTGATTGCGTTCGCCATCCCCTCTTAGAAAAATGCTTTGATAAAATGAACGATAGTATTGATTTGGATGAGCATATATTGGAATAACTCCAACCGATTTTATGGCAAACATCATCGGTATTAAAAGTATTAATACTATGACTGATTTTTTTAATAGATTTATTGAGAATCCGGAATTCATTTTTTTGACAACAAGTGCTGTGATTAGTGTAATGGCGGGTAGTGTTTGAATAAAGTAATGACCATAGTTCTTCCCTGACAGGAGACTTGAAAACAACTGGATCGTGAATAAATTGATAATTAGATACATTCTTTTTGTGATTGCCCCCTTTATATACCAGAAAGAGGTAATTAGTGAAACTGAGAGAGTGCTGATGGCCTTAAATAGGGTGTTCGGAATCTGTAGGTTTATAATGCTTGTGAAATTGTTTTGATGTAGTGAGTAGTTAGTGTTGAAAAGAATGTTAGAGTAGAAAAAATTCCAAAGTGTTCCATCTCTAACTTGAAAGTAGGTCAGCAGAAGTAAAAATGGAGGAAAAAAGCCTAACATCATTCTTTTTATGGCTTTGATATGTATTTCTTTGCTATATCGCTTAAAGAAAATCACACTAAAGATAGGTATCACAAGCAAAAGTTCAATTAACCCTGAAACTTTAGTCATAAGAGATAAAAAAATTAGTAGGCCGACAATCGTGAAGTGTTTATGGTTGAGAAGTAACAAAAAAGTAGCAGTGTTTATAACAATAAAAATATTCTCAGCATTAAGTGAATTTCCCTCGATTAATGTTGATCCCAATAATATTGCAAGCAGTATTAACGATAGAAAACCACTACAGTCACCAAGGTCTAGTTTTTTTAGTATACGGTTAATAATCATTAAGGTGGTTAAGCCCAGAAAGATGTTAAATAGCTTTAGCAATGGCCAACCTATATGCCATCCGATTGATGCACTTGCACCATACAGAAGGTAAATTAGAGGCGGTTTATGATCCCACACTTGTGTATAAAGATGTTTTCCCTGTTTAATTCCTTGACCAATGGCGGCATATATTCCTTCATCTCCATACCAATATCCCTCAAATAATGATGGTAATCGTAGTGCTATTAAAATAATTGCTGGAAGCAAAACAAAATAGAAAGATTTACTTATTTTCATGATAATTCTAAAAGACTAACCCCAAACTGTTATAGAAATTGTTTAAATTAGGAACTCGGTGACTTCTGATGTTTCAGGTAAAATAGTATACACCAAAATGTTTTTATCTTCAGGCTTTGGAACTTTTTCTAAGTATAAAGATCTTGTTTTTGGTTGAATGGAATTTTAAATATTTCTACTGTCATATGCCCAGTGAAGTATTGCCTGTCTTTGTTTAGGTCGGCACGAAATATCCCCCCTTTTGCAGTTTTGTTTGACTTGTACAATGTGGCGCTTGATTGCAATCCATCTTTTTATTTGTCTGTCGTCTTCAGTTTTTAGTCTTCTGCCCATAAAATATCGGCAATACCATTGAAACCATCCTCGAGGATCATCTTTATATATCCAACCATTTTTCTGCCACACAGAGAGCGGTTGGCTTGCATTAACACCAAAGAAGTTTAATTTTGCATCGTGTCGTGTTGAGCAAAGTTTTGCCCTTGTGTACCAATCAGAGGGAAACTCATTTTTACAATCAGTCATGTATTTTCCGCCAAATACCCCTAGAGAGAGCATTTGCTTAGGAGTAAGTTCTGGTTTGAATCTTGGGTCGAAATTCCTACCAACTTTTTCTGTTAGGGTATATTGGTATCCCTTTTGCATTATGTCGTTTACGAGTATGGTTTGTTGTATCATGTGTTTTTGGGAGGTAAGGGAAAGAAAATGCTCGTTCTCTTTTTATATTCTTTAAAATCTGGTCTTTCTGAGTATTTTCTCTCGAGTAATGGAATGCCTGATACAAAAAGAATTAAAATTGTGATAGTTAGTGGTCCGATGATGGTAAAAAAAGAATTCGGAATTGAAAGAGCAATAATAAATATACCCCACCATTGTGTTACTTCACCAAAATAATTAGGGTGACGTGAGTATCGCCACAAGCCTGTTTCTATCAATTTACCTTTATTGTTTGGATTTGAGATAAATTCTTTTAATTGCTTATCTCCAGTGCTTTCAAAATAATAACCAAGACACCAGATGATAAATCCAATGAATTCTATTGCCCCAAAACTATTTTTAGCCGAAAGATTGATAAACATAACTGGAAAAGAGATTAAAAATAGAAATATGCCTTGTAAAATATATACCTGCAAAAAGCTTCTTAAGTAGAATAATTTCCACTCTTTTCTCCACTCTAGATATCGTGAGTCCTCTGGCCTGTTTTTATTTCGATTGTATATATGTAAGGCGAGTCTTAATCCCCATACTGTAACTAAGCAATTTACAAATAGGGCCTTGAATGAATATCCAGATAAATAGAAAGATAACCAAGCGATAAGAATAAAACCGATTCCCCAGCCAATATCGGCGATGTCGTTTCTTTTTAAGATGATAGAAATGACAAACCAAATAGACATATAGCCAAGAAGTGTTGAGCCAAGTAATAAGTAAATATTCATAGGGCAGTATAGTTGACTAAAAATATATGATTACTGAAATATTTGTAGTTTATAAACTTTACAAAATTATTAGATAACAATCTGATTTTTCAGTTCACAATTTTAAAAAAGACCTCAGTGATGCGCTTAGCCTGTTAACAAATCTATTATAATTTATTTTGTAAAAGTTTTTTTGTTAGCAATCATGTTTTGAGAAAATTTATCCTTTACTATTAATTGGTAAAGGTTATTTCGTATTTTATGTAATGATATATTTGAGTATGATACTTAAAAAAAGCATTCTCTGGTTATTTTTTTTGTTAACTATAATTTCATCTTTTTTCCTAAACTTACACGGTGACTTGTTTCAAGTAGGAAATTTAGAGATAAACAAATCAAATTTTATTATTTTAGTGGTACCAGTTTTACTTCTTTTGCTTCATTCTTCCTGGACTCTTGGTGTTCGGAGAAGTCTATTCTTTGTAATAACAGCATCATTGATTGGTTTCGTTTTTGAGTATTTTGGCCTAAAGTATGGAACGATTTTTGGGGGTGAATATGTTTATCTCTCAAAAGGAATAGTTCTATTTTCCGTACCCTTAAATGTTGTTGTTTTCTGGTCAGTTTTTATCTATACAGGATACTGCATTACGAACTCATTTTGTTATTGGTTAGGAAGGGAGAAGCCTTCTATTAAGAATAGTCAACTTAAGCTACTTTTTTTCTTTATTTTGGTTGACGGATTAATCGTCGTGCTTATCGATTTGTTTATGGATCCTTTGCAGGTTTATTCTGGAACTTGGTCTTGGCCAAATGGTGGTCCTGTTTTTGGTGTACCTATTGGCAATTTTGTTGGCTGGTTTGTTGTAACAGTTCTTTCTTCAGGAGTTTTTCGTGTGTTTGAGTATTATTATCCAAAACAAGTTGAAATTAGTATGCGTGATGTATTTATAATTCCAGTTTTGGGATACGGATTGTTGTATCTGAATTTTTTGTCTGCTTCTGTAAAATTTGAAATGTTTGAGCTTTCTTTCGTGGGATCATTGACAATGCTTCCGATATTTGTGTCGAACATTATTCTGTATTCATTGAGAAACAATAGACACAAAAATCACACCACTAGGGTGTGATATGAATGTGGGCAGGGCGGGACTCGAACCCGCATGAGCTAACTCACAGCGTTCTGAACACTGCGCGTCTACCATTTCGCCACCTGCCCAAAGCTATCGGACACTGCTGATTATATCAAAATCAGCTTCATTTCTTGCTATATCAATGATAGAGGGGTGATATAAGACTAGTGCCGGAAGCTCTTCGGAAAATGTTTTTTGAAAGTCGATATATATTCTCTTTCTTTCTTTTTGGTCTAGATTAACACGACTATCTTCCAAAAGCTTGTCAAGTTTTTCGTCAGCTCCCCTGCCAATATTTGTAGCTTGGGTTGAGTGCCAATCGCGATATTGGTCCGGGTCTGTTGGAACGTTGTACGTAGTTAGTAGTAACTGAAATTGATCGGGATTGGAGGTTACCACCTTTGTGTTTATTTGAATCATGTCTGAGTCTAGTTGAGTTTTGATGTTTTCGGCTATCGGTAGAAGTTCCGGATTGGTTGCTAGTTCAAGAACAACAGGTGAGGTTATGAGTTCTCTAATTCTCGATGGATTGTAGGGATATGTTTTTATTAATGGACTAAAGGCCCATGAGTTTGGGTTTATGGTTGTAAGTGCTTGTGTTTGGCCAAAAGTAGTATCCTTTATTGCGTATGCAATCCCTTGTCTAATATTTTTTTCTTTTAAATTGGGATCAGTTTGATTGAATATTAGCATTACTTCCTGATTGAAGTTAGTGTATTTTTTAACGCTTGCATAGGACGAAATTTCTGCAGAGTACTCTGAGGGTAAACCTAAGACAAGATCGAGTTGTCCTAGCTTATAGGCAGTAATTGCTTGCCTGGCCGTTGAATACACTTCAAAAATGATTTTTCTGGATGGTGAAACAAGAGTAATCTGAGTAATTACACCAGAGCTTTTTTGTTTAAGGCTAATGTCGTAGTCACTAATTATCTGACCACTTTTATTCAATAAAGGAATGTTGAGTAGTGAAAGAAATGGTGAAAACTTTGTAGGAATTTTAAACTTTAGAATGTTTGGGTCCTGAGCTTCAACAGTTATGTTTGGGATGGAAAATTTTATATCAGACGCCAAAACTTCTGTTCCATCTGACCATTTTAGATTTGGTCTTAGGTAGAAGATATAGGTATTTCCATTGTCTTGAATGTCCCATCTTTCTGCTATGTTTGGAACAGGCTCTAATTCTTCATTAATTGATATTAGGCCTGCGTTGAGATAGTCGAGAATGAATGAAGGTAGCTGTCCGGCACTAAATTGCCCCACAATACCCACTTTAATTGCTCTGTTTGATTTGGGTATGCGTGTGATTACAAAACTTCCAATAAGATAAATGGAAAGTGTTATAAAGATACTTGAAAATATCTGCTTCGAGTATTTATTCAAAAAACCTTTTATAAACCAGATATTTTCACGAATTTTCTTCATTATTTCCAAATTGCAATATTAAGGAAAGAAAAAAGGACAAAAACAACTGATACAACTATGGTAGCTATATAAATTATTTTTTCAGGACCTCTTTTGGTGTGTATACCACTCTGCGTAACGGAAGAAAAACCTGATCCTAGTGATGTCTCTTTTGACTGTAATGTAACCAGTATGATAAGAGCCAGAGAAAGCAAAATTTGTATAACAAGTGTAATTTTCATATTTCAATTATACTGCCTATGAGTCGGATATTAGTCTTTCCTTATAACCCACATGATAAAACTGTGAAAAAAGTTTAGCAGCGTTGAAGTAACAATAAACGACATAAATAAATTTATATTAATTGGCGGGATGCTAAAACCTTGATAATGAAATCCAGGGAATAGATAAGGATTGATTTGAATTCCACCAGCAATTAAAGGTAAAAGAAAAAGCGTAATGATGCCTACAACCCAAGAAAATAAGTTTAAGGTAATTAAGTTTATGGGCAACAAAAGAAGTTTGATGATTGGCTTTACAATTTTGTTGAGGAAAAACCACACAACCGCTGCTGTGAGAAGCGTCTTTGTATCATGTAGTATTGAAAAACCTGGATAGCAAGCGTCAACTAAAAACACCACTAGAAGATTAATTAAGATATGCCTCAAGAAGGCTTTCATAATATTAGTATATTACGTAAAAAGTGATTTTTGCCTTTGTCTTTTGTGAAAAGTTGTAGCAAAACGATGAGACTCATCTCTTATGCTTCTGAACACGTTTAGCACTGGATCTTCGATGTTGAGATTTATACTAACGAGAGAGTTGTTTTCATCATAAAAATATATTGTCTCTCTTTTTTTTGCTAGAGCGATAACGGCGATATTTTTGGGAATTATCGAAATAACGGTAGATAATTGGGGTATTCCTCCATCGAGAACAATTAGGTCTGGGATCCCCCATTCTGAGTGATTAAGCCGTCTGGATATAATTTCTTTCATTGCATAAGGGTCTGATTTTTGTTTGCCTTTTATATGGAAATGACGGTATTTCGAGGTTTCAGGCTGACTATTTATAAAAACCGCCATTGAGCCTACATAGTTTTCTCCTTGAAGATGAGCCAGATCGTAGCACTCAATTCTTCGTGGAGGCTTTTTTAACTTTGGATGCTTTAGGGTGTTGGCTATCATGTACTGCAGCTGGTCAGATGCGTCTGAGAGCTTAAGTAGTAGACTTGAATTTTTATTTGTTAGCGCCTGTTCTAGGCCGTGTATTTGTAACTTGAGCCGATTTGCTTCTTCGTATTTTTCATTTTTTATAGCTTGTTTTA
Source organism: Candidatus Collierbacteria bacterium UBA2277 (assembly GCA_002347045.1). Lineage (GTDB taxonomy): Bacteria > Patescibacteriota > Microgenomatia > UBA1400 > MFAQ01 > UBA2277. Next base: position 162,983 of record DDWV01000001.1, read on the forward strand.
TTTGACTATGAAGAGATTTGTTTAGTTTTACAAAATGACCAGAAAGGAATTTTTTAATTTTTTTTAGATGATATTCGTAGTTTTTTGGAGTGATTTCATATTTACAGGCACCAGGACATTGTTCTATGTGATAGTTAAAACAAGTTCTGTACTTTGAGTTATAAGGAGACAAACAAAATCCGAATATCTTTCGAACCTGCCTTAGGATTATCTCTGCAATTTTTGTAGAAGTAAACGGACCATAGACTTGTTTTGTGAAGTCATCAAGTTCGAGACTAGAGATATCAGTTGCGTGAATTATTTTAATTTTTGAGTCAGGTGTGTTTGTAAATATTATGTAGACATTTGACTTACCGTCTTTTGCTATAGCGTTATAGCGAGGTTTGTATGAGCGAATATAATTTGACTCAAGAATTATTGCTTCTAGGTCATTGTTAACTATCTTAAGGTGAATGTATTTTGTTTGGGGGATAAATACCTTGGCTTTTGTTGAGTTGTTTTTGAAGCCTTCGTAGTGCTGTTTGAGCCTACTTTTGAGACTAATAGATTTACCTATATAGAGAGGTTTTTTGTTTTTGTCTTCGAATATGTATATGCCTGGTCGTGACGGCACCAATTGCCAAAAATCCTCCGATAATGGAGAAAATGACAGTCTGATTGACTGTTGCTTTGATAGCAATGGATTGTTCGAGTGGTTTTCCATTTACATAGATTATAACTTTTGTATTGCTTTTTCCTAAAATTGGCTTTTTCTTAATTTTGACGATTATCTCGGTTTCTCCAAATGGAGGTATAAATACTTCTTGTTCTGTTTCGTCTATATATTCATTTCGATTTACAATGGTGTTGCCGTAGAAGGACACCCCTTGAGAGTTTTTAATAGTAAAAAATAAGTTGTTGTTTTCTTGTTTTATCAACGCTAGTGAAAACTCTGGGTCTGGAAACTCTATGGGATCTTGAACCTTGATATCGACATCTTTTGATTTTTCGTTTTTGGTTTTGTATCCTCCGGCGGGTATCGGATACTCTGGATTATTTCCATGAATCACAAAGGCAATGTGATTGAAATCTAGTTTGTTAAAGTAGTCAATTCCCCTTGTTGTGTTGGCCCAAGTTGGGTCGATTTGGGTCCAAGTGTTGTTTGCATAATTAAAGTACTCTGGCCATGAATGTAATACATCTTGAGTTAATGATATTGGTTTTAGATCAGGGTTTTCTGAGATAGCATAGCCTTGAATCTCTCTTGAGGGGATCTTTGCTTTTCTTGCTAGGCTGACGAAAACGTTGGAAAAATCAGTACAGATTGCGCTTTGGTAATTTATCAATGATTCGGCCGCTGGTGTACGCAATGATTTTTGTCTGTTTACCTTTTCGAAGTCGTATTTCATTTTGTCTACGATGTAGTCGTAGATTGATTTTGCTGTTTTCAAATTTTTTATCTCTGGAGTAGTAAAGATACCATTTGTGTAGTTCCAGATTGCGTTTTCTCGAAGAAGGTCATCTGATGGCGGTTTTTTCGATGGTCTCGGATTAAAGTCTAATTTAACTACAAATGATAGCTTTACATCTATCTTTTGATTTCCACCTAGTGTGTATTTTGCGAGGTAATTACCGTCCGAGTCAGTTACAACACTGTCTGGTCTAGGTTCCAGACTTTGATAATATACCGTTTGATACGCAGTATCGGGAGGCAGGGCAATTTCTGCTTCTGTGCCAAATTTTGAGTCGTTTTCTAGATGGTATGCAAGGGTTCCTTGGTAGTATTGAGTTTGTCCAAATACAGCGCTTATGGCTTTATTGCCAAGTGTGCTTCCACTAAAGTAATATGTGTTGTCTTTTATAGCTTCTGGTTTTGGATCAATGTAGGCAGGAGTTGGAAAGTCTTCGGGTACCATAAGAGCTACTGTTTGGCTGGCAACGTTTTCTTCTGATTCAAGTCGTGGAATGTTTATTTGCCAAGTGTTTCCTTGTTTTGTGGCTATGTCAGTTGTGTCGTACTCGATTACAAATGAATGAACCTTACCTTTTCCGACAACTTTATTTGCAAAAGGAAACGATATGATTGTCTGATTTTGTGTTTTCACTATCTCAGGAATTACGATAGTCCCTTCATCAAGAACCTTAACATTTGAGATTTGTGTTTCATTTATATTTAATCCAAAATCAGTTGCGTAAACAACCGAAAGATTATTCTTTTGTTTTATAACAAATGAAACATGAGTACTTCCATCTGGATTAACTCGATAGTAGTTTTGAAACTCAGTATTGAACTTAACAATAGCCTGAGCTTTTTGTGGATCTCTGAAAAAAATACTAGCAAGAAGAGATATGACTGTAAATAATATAATTCTCTTCATCTATTGATATTACAACAATAGATTTTTTAATTCTTTTGCTGTGGGGGTGTCAAAATGGTTAGCAACTTTCGCAGGTGTTCCCGTGGCAATAATTTGACCACCCTGGTTTCCACCTTCAGGTCCCATATCGATAACATAATCGGCATTCTTTATGACATCAAGGTTGTGCTCGATGACGATTACAGTATTGTTTTGACTTACTAGGTCAGCTAATGTTTGCACTAGCTTGTTTAAGTCATCAAAATGAAGCCCTGTTGTTGGCTCGTCAAGTATGTATATAGTGTGACCATGCCCTGTTTTTGCTAGTTCTGTCGCTAGTTTTACCCTTTGCGCTTCTCCACCTGATAGGGTTGGTGCTGATTGTCCAAGCTTGATATACCCCAAACCAACCTTTCTAATGGTGTCTATCTTTTTTGATATTACTGGAATGTTTTTAAAAAATACGGCTGCTTCATCCATAGTCATATTTAGTACCTGAGAAATATTTTTTCCTTTGTACTCAACTTCTAAAGTTGGATCGTTGAATCGAGTTCCGTTACAGGTTTCGCATGTGATGTAAATATCACCCATAAACTGCATCTCAATTTTAATTTGACCATCACCTTGACACGTTTCACAGCGTCCACCTTTTACATTGAAACTAAATCTTCCAGGACCGTATCCGCGATATCTAGCTTCCTGGGTATTAGCGTATAGCTGACGAACATGATCAAATACTTTTGTGTAAGTTGCAGGATTGCTTCTGGGTGTTTTTCCTATTGGACTCTGGTCTATTAAAGAGACTCTTTTGACTGCATCAGGAATTAAGATTGATCCATAGGATATGTCTTGCTTTCGGTGCATGGGGTTGAGTTTTTGAGAAAGTGCCTCGTAAAGAGTTTCTACTATTAAAGATGACTTGCCTGAGCCCGATACACCGGTGATGGCAATTAGACGATTTAATGGGAAATCAGCATCTACATTTTTTAGATTGTGATGACTACATCCAGACAATCGAACATCACCAATACTTTCAGGAAGGTTTTTGGGTTTGCTTGCAATGATTTGTTTTTTACCAGATAGATATTTTCCTGTAATACAACCAGAGTTTTTCATTTCTGAAATGTTACCTTGAAAAGTAACTTTTCCACCAAATTCTCCTGCGTGTGGCCCAAACTCAACTAACTGATCAGCAGACTCCATTGTTTGTTGATCGTGTTCTACAACTACGAGTGAGTTACCAAGATCGACTAGCTCTTGTAGGGTTTTGATTAGTTTAGCGTTGTCTCTTTGATGTAAGCCTATGGTTGGCTCATCTAGTACATAAAGAATTCCCGTAAGTCTTGATCCAATCTGACTTGCCAAACGGATTCTTTGCAGTTCGCCCCCTGATAAAGTACCTGACTCTCGACCAAGCGTAAGATAATCGAGGCCTACTGAGACCAAAAAATTTAGTCTATCCCCTATTTCTTTGGATATTGGCTCACTGATTTGCTGTTCAGAGACGGTAAGCTTTTTGTTTAGTGTTTTGAAGAACTTAACTATATCCTCGATTGACTTTCCTGTTATTTCACTAATTGATTGACCATCGATATGTACTGCTAGAACCTCTGGTTTAAGTCGAAGCCCTCTACATACAGGACATGTTTTCTTAATTAAATATTTTTCAATTTCTTCTTTGAGAGCGTCTGATGAGGTTTCAGTGTATCTTCTTTCGAACTCTTTGGCCAATCCTTCAAACTTACTTTTCCATGTTGTTTTTTTACCATGGCGGTTTGTTCCTTTGACGGAGTATATTTTTTCTCCTGTTCCTAGGAACAATGTTTTCTTTTGAGTTTCATTCATATTGGCTAGAGGCTCACTTGAGTAGAAATCTACCGAAGCCATAGCTTCAATTATTAGCTTTGCTAGCCAGGTTCTCATCTCAAACTGTGAGGCAAGGGGAATTATTCCTCCTTCTAGTAAAGTAAGGGACGGAGAGATAATGCTATCTTCATCGAGCACCATTTTGGTTCCCAGACCGGTACACTCAGGACAAGCGCCATCAGGGGCATTAAATGAAAAATATCGTGGTTCTAATTCGGGTATAGAGATGTTACAAACTGGGCAAGATAGTTTTTGTGAAAATAGATGATCTGCCATTTGTTCGGGGTTTTCAGGAAAGGACAGTGAAGGGTCCGAAATAACACTAATAACAACTTCACCGTCAGCAATTTTTAGCGATTGCTCAATTGAGTCTATAAGTCTATTTTTTTCGTACTCAACAGATCCTCCAACTTGTCCAATAACTAACCTGTCGATAACAGCCTCGATGTTGTGTAAATTATTTTTAAATAAAGAAAGAGTTGACTGAGTAGATAGAATTTTTCCATCTATTCTAACGCTTGAGATACCTTGTTTGCTTAGGTTTGGAAATAGGTCCGCGAACTCTCCTTTTTGGTTTTTTACAATTGGAGCGAGAATTAGTATTCGTGTGCCTTTTTGTTTTTTGTATTCTGGGTGACTGATTGCTAGTTCAACTACTGATTTGTAGATCTGATTGATATCTTGTGGCATGATTTCTCTGCCGCATTGGGGACAGTGAGGGTGTCCTATTCGAGCAAACAAGAGTCGAAGATAGTCATAGACTTCGGTAACGGTACCAACGGTACTCCTGGGGTTGTGACTACCTTGTTTTTGATCTATGAGAATTGCGGGAGACAAGCCTTCAATTTGGTCGACGTCTGGTTTATCCATTACTCCTAGAAACTGACGAGCATATGAGCTGAGAGACTCGACATACCGTCTTTGGCCTTCTGCGTAAATTGTGTCGTGAGCCATGCTAGACTTGCCGCTTCCTGATACGCCAGTAAAGACTACCAGTTTGTTTTTGGGAATTGTGAGATCAACATTTTTGAGATTATGCTGACGAGCACCCTTGATTATGAGATGAGTAGTTGGTGATATGTCGGACATGACACTATATTTTAGCAGAATTCACCTTAATATACCCGAACATATTAATTTATTTACTTTTATTTGTATATAGATATACAATAATTTTATGATTGATTCTCAAGTTGATGAACTGATTAATAAAGAAAGTGTTTCTCAACCCCCTCCCGAGTGGTTTAGTGACTATGTTGATAATTTAAAAAAAAGCAAAACTGATCTTCTAGATGAAATTAAAAAGCTGTCAGCTATGTCTCTAAATCAGGTTGAAAGTAGAATTGGAGGAAAATTAGACGATTTGCCATATGAATATATTAAAACTCTTTTTATTGAAGGGTCTGATAATGAAGAAGTAGCTGATTCTTTGAGGAAAGCAAGAAATAGATATTTACTAAATAATCCTAAAGAACAGTTGGCGCGAGGTGCGTCAGAAGGAGTAATTTCTAATGACGGTAGATTTATATCATTAGAAGAGTGGAATTCGGCCACGGAGTCAGAAAAACGAGCAATTATGGTTGGGTCTACATGTTTTCATTATAATTCTGGAACTCCAGGGATGGACTCAGAGCCTAGTGATAGATGGTAGCTTAATGAAGCTGTTTGATAGTGTCTCGGTATCTGGCAGCTAGTTCGAAGTTCCAGGAATTTGCGGCTTGAGACATCAGTTTTTTCAATTTGGTTATAAGAGCTTTTTTCTTTTGTGGAGTTAGCGACTCTGGATTAACATCGTCTATTTCACTCCAACCAAACTCAGCTAGCTCCTTTATTTTTGGAGTTGGCGAACTCTTTTCACGATGAAGCATTGCTTCCCTTATTGGTTTTGATATTCCTATTGGAGTAATCCCGTGATCTTGATTGTATTTATGTTGAACTACTCGTCGTCTTCGAGTTTCGTCGATGGCAATTTTCATTGATTTTGAGATTTTGTCTGCATAGAGGATTACCTTTCCGTTTACGTGTCTAGCTGCCCTACCCATTGTTTGAATTAAGGCCGTAGGAGTACGCAAAAAACCCTCCTTATCGGCATCAAGAATCGCTACCAATGAAACTTCCGGAAGATCTAGTCCTTCACGAAGAAGGTTAATTCCCACTAAGCAGTCAAAGTTTCCGAGTCTTAGGTTGTCGAGTATTTCAGACCTTTCAAGTGTTTTTACGTCAGAGTGAAGATACTCGACTTTTAGGAAATATTTGGTTTTTAGATGATCTGACAAGTCCTCGGCCATTTTTTTGGTCATGGTAAGGATTAGTACCCTTTCACCCTTTTCTTTTCTAGCAAACACTTCTTTGCTTAGGTCATCGACTTGTCCTAAGACAGGTCTTACCTCAACTTCTGGGTCAAGAAGGCCCGTAGGTCGAATAAGTTGTTCGGCTACCATGGGGATGTCGCTTGTTTTGGAAAGTGAAAGTTCGTAGTCTCCTGGAGTAGCAGAACAGTAAAGTTTTTGGGGAGTACGAGAGAGAAACTCGGTAAAAGTTAGAGGTCGGTTGTCTTTGGCTGATGGAAGCCTGAAGCCAAAGTTTATTAGATTTTCTTTTCTGGCTTGGTCTCCGTTGTACATACCTCTAATTTGTGGAAGACTAATGTGAGATTCATCTATGACAGTGAGGAATCCTGATTTTTTAAAGCGTTTTACGTTGTAATGAAAGTACTCCATAAGTGAGTATGGTGGATCTCCTGGTTCGCGACCGTCAAAATAACGAGAGTAGTTTTCTATACCATTTACATAGCCGACTTCCTCAAGCATAGACAGATCGTAGTTTACTTTTTGATCTAGTCTATAGGCCTCAATTGTTTTGCCTGACTTTTTTAGAAACCCAATTTGTATCGCTAGGTCCTTTCGGATATTTGCGATTGCGTCTCCTTGGGATTTTGGGTCTGTTATAAATAATTTGGCTGGATTTATGGTTATTTGACCTGTTTTTTCTAAATCAAGATCTTCGATTTTTATAAAGTTGTATGGGTCAAGAATGTCTATACTCTTGAGAGTTTTTTCATCGAACACAAGGGAGATAATAATATCTTTGTAGGAAGGATATAGTTGTACGTTTGAACCTACTGCACGGTACATACCTCTTGAGAGCTCGGTTGTTGTTCTTTGATACTGCAGATCTGAAAGTCTCATAAGAACTGTGTCTCGGGATATTACTTGACCACGGGCAAGAGTAAGAGTGTGTTTTTCTTGATCTTGAGGTGAACCAATGTTGTAGATGCATGAAACAGATGCGATAACAATACTGTCTGGTCTTGAAAGAAGATTTGCGGTAGTTGTAAGCCTAAGCTTATCGATTTCGGGATTAATATCAGCTTCTTTTTCGATATAGGTGTCTGTCTGAGGGATGTAAGCCTCCGGCTGGTAATAATCGTAGTAACTTACAAAATAAGAGACAGCATTGTCTGGGAAAAAGTCACGAAATTCTTGGTATAACTGGCTGGCTAGTGTTTTGTTGTGACAAATAATCAAGGTTGGAAGCTGAACCTTTTCGATAATTTTTGCCACGGTAAAAGTCTTACCCGATCCAGTAACTCCTAAAAGTGTCTGGTTTGGATTCCCCTTTTCTATTGCACGCGAAAGCTTATCTATTGCTTGGGGCTGGTCCCCAGTTGCTTCAAAATCTGATTTTATTTTAAATTCCACTGCTATATTTTAACTTAAAAAAACCCGGCAGTATTTGCCGGGATGTTTAAGGTTATTTTCTTTTTTTCAAGTGTGAGTCTTTAACCTTCTTTTCTATTTTGATGTCGATGCTGTCCATTACGAGTTTAGCTTCGAGATCACTGACTTCCTTAATAAGTTTTCCTCGATCCTTTCGTTTCTTTTTTGTTTTGGCAGAGTTGATAAACTTCGCAGCCCGTTTGATGTTGTCTACTTTGTATGTTGTTCCGTTTACCGTGTAAGGATAAACATACACAAAGCCATCCGTAAGAATTACCTCTATTCTTGGAGGATCGTCTGATGGATTGTTTGGCGTGAATGAAAATTTCGTTCCAAAGAATTTTCGTAGCAGTCTTTTTATCACGGCTCTCTCCTTTTAAGTTGCGGTTTGATTTGTTATTGATTATACCAATGTTGGGTTTTGTTCGCTTGACATTTGGGTATTGTTTGGTAATAATGAGTATATGACCGTAACACTTTATAGAAGACAAAGGCAGATCGTGGAGTTTATTTCTCAGTTTATTCAAAAAAATGGTTATTCCCCTACACTGTCAGAAATTGCAAAGGCTATTGGAGTATCTTCTTTAGCTACTGTTCATGAGCATCTCCAAGCCTTAGAAAAGAAAAATGTGATCAAAAAGTTTGAAGGAGCCATACGAGGCATTTCCTTGGTAGATAGAGGGAATGTTGAGTCGGCATCTATTGAGTTACCAATCCTTGGTTTTATTGCTGCCGGAAGACCTATTGAGCCGCTTACAGATCCAAATGCTTCAATGAAAGTTGCTTCCTCCATGGTTTCGGGCAAGAAAAGAGCTTTTGTACTACAAGTAAAAGGTGATTCTATGATAGAAGAAGGAATATTCGACCATGATTATGTTGTTATTGAAGAGTGTGATGTAACAGGTGTCAAGGATGGAGATATAGTAGTGGCTTTGCTCGAGAATGGTTTAGCAACTCTAAAAAGATTCTTTAAAGAGCGAACTCGTGTTAGACTAGAGCCAGCAAATTCATCTATGTCCCCTATCTTTGCGATTAATGTAAAGGTTCAAGGACGATGCGTAGGAGTTATTAGAAAGTTTTGATAAATGAAGCTCACAATTGTTGGACTACCTATTGGAAATATCGAAGATATTTCTTTGAGGGCGCTTAGAGTGTTGCAAGAGGCCAAGTATTTAGTTTGTGAAGATAGCAGAATGTTTAACAATTTGTGGAGTAAGCTAATACAACTTAATCTAGCCACAAAATTTGAAGGCACTATTCGTTTTGTTAACGATTTTAATGAGTATAAGGTGCTGCCTAGAATTTTAGCTGAGATTTGTTCATTGGAGTCTGCAGTTCTTGTTTCTGATGCTGGTATGCCTCTTATATCTGATCCGGGATATAAACTGGTTCACCGAGGGATAGAGTTAGGCTGGGAGATAGACGTAGTTCCTGGCCCAACTGCAATTAGCTCCGCTTTGGCTGTCTCTGGACTACCTACAGATAGATTTCTTTTTATCGGCTTTTTACCTAAGAAAGGTGGAAAGAGGGTTTCAACTCTTCAGATTGTTAAAGAAGTTGCAGATAAATCAAAGCTAACTGTAGTTATATATGAGTCTTCTTTAAGACTTATAAAGGTTTTACCTGAAATGATAGAGATTCTAGGTCCTGAGGCTGAAGCGTGTTTGGCCGTGGACCTAACCAAAATTTCACAGAAAATTTTTAGAGGTTCCTTGCAATCTTTGAATGAAGAAGTACTTAAAAAGAAAATAAAAGGTGAGGTTGTGATATTAGTTTCCGTTGGATCTAAGGATTAAATCTTTTCCGTTCATCTCTGAAGGTATGGGTATGTTTAAGAGATTTAGAATAGTGGGCGCAATATCTCCAAGCTTTCCTGGTTGCATTTTGAAGTCTGTGTCTGTTGGGTGGTATATGATAATAGGAACAGGGTTTGATGAATGTTCAGTGTCGATTCCTCCGGTTTTGAGACTTACAAGTTCTTCTGCGTTTCCGTGGTCGGCTGTGACAATAAGGTAAGAGCTTGTTTCTTTCGCTAAATTAACAAGTTTTTTTATTGCATCATCAGCTGCTTTGATAGCCTCAATTGTTTTGTCAATTTTACCTGTGTGAGCAACCATATCAGGGCATGCAATATTAATTATTGCAAGTCTAAAGTTATCTCCTGAAAACTTTTGACAAAAATCGTCTACAAGCTTATCGGATGACATTCGAGGGGCTAGATCGTAAGTAGTCACTTTTGGTGAGTCAACAAAAAGGTGAGACTCTCCCGGAAACGGTTGTTCTATTTGACCATTGAAATAGTAAGTGACCATGGCTATTTTTTCTGTCTCAGCAGCTCTTATCTGGTTGATGTTATTTTCTGATATTACTTCACCCAGTGTGTTGTTAAGAGACATTGTGGTGAACATCACTGGGTTTTGAAAGTCTTTTCGATATTTTGTCATAGTGACAAATCTTAAGTTTGGGATTCCTGAGTGTAAAAACATTTCTGTAAGTTGTCGGGGTCTATCTGTTCGAAAGTTGAAAAAAATAATTGCATCTCCAGCTTTAATTCGCGACTTTTTAGTATCATTTCCAATAGAGGTAGGTTCGATAAATTCATCAAAAATGCCTTTTTGGTATGAGCCTTTGAGGAGGGTTTCTGCATCCACCTCGTTTTTTGCAATATCATCTACCAGACATTGATAGGCTTTTTTTGTTCTGTCTAGTCTTTGATCTCTATCCATAGAATAGTACCTTCCAATTATCGAGGAAATATTGCCTACGCCAAATTTAATAATTTGTTCTTTGAGTTGTTTAATTTGGTTTAGTGCGTCATCTGGAGGACTATCTCGACCATCAGTAAAAAGATGAAGGTATACGTTTTGGAGACTATGTTTTCTAGCAAACATCAAAAGAGCGTAGAGATGATCCATGTATGAATGCACTCCTGAGTTACCAATCATGCCGATAAGATGAAGATCGGACTGAAAAGAATTAAGATGCTTAACTGTGTCAAAAAGTGCCGGATTGGTAAAAAAACTCCCGTCGGCTATAGCCATATTTATTAGGGATAAATCTTGGAACACTACTCTCCCGGCACCGATATTTAAATGTCCTGTTTCACTATTTCCATCTTGGCCCTCTGGAAGACCAACAGCTGCCCCGGAAGCGAGTAGCTGTGAAAATGGGTAGTTCTGAACGAGGTAGTTGTATGTTTCAGGATTTGCTTGGGTAATTGCGTTTCCACTACTGTCCGGAGAGATCCCCCATCCGTCCAGAATACACAAAATTACAGAACTGTTATCCATTTCGACTTGTGAGATATTCTTGTATAAATGAAATTCTGTTGTACTTTGCCACCCTCTCACCTCTTCCTGGAGCACCAAATTTTACAAAGTCTGCTCCTATACCAACAGCGAAATCAGCAAGAAAATCTTCATCAGTGTCGCCTGATCTGTGCGAAACCACAACTGACATACTGTTCTTTTTTGCTAGCTTTACCACAGAGGCAGTTTCTGAAATGGTGCCGATTTGATTCGGCTTGATGAGCACTGCGTTACAAGCGCTTTTTTTAATAGCTTCGTTTACTCGAACTTTGTTCGTAACAAGGAGATCATCCCCTACTATCATAGCTTGTTTTCCAACTTCGGCAGTGAAGTCTGCCCAGTCTTTCCAACCTTCTTCTTCAAATGGGTCTTCAACTGATAATAAATTGTATTTTCTTACCAAGTCGACTAAAAAATCTTTATACTGTTCTCCTGACATGTTGTCTTTTACGTCACTAATCTTGTACTTGTTTCCTTTGTAAAGACCAGATGCGGCGATGTCTAAACCAATAAAGACGTCCTGATTCAATTTGTAAGGACTGGATTGAATAGTTTCGACTAGTAGCTCAATGGAATCTGTGTTGCTGTATAGATTTGGAGCAAAGCCTCCTTCATCTCCGGTAGAGTGAATTGCTTTTTTTTCTATAAGAATTTTTTTGAGTAAATGATATAACTCAGTGCCTATTTTAAGTGCGTCAGAAAACTTCTTTTGACTACTAGGTATTACGTGAAATTCTTGGAAATCTAGGTTCCCTGCTCCATGCTTTCCACCATTGATAAGATTAAAAATTGGAGTGGGTAAATGGAGAGACGTTGGTTTCCCGAGGCCATATTTTTCTACTGTATATTGAAAAGTTGGTAGATCTAAACTTGCAGCGCCTAGCTCAAAACTGGCCTGAGATACTGAAAGAATTGCATTGGCTCCAAGCTTAGATTTGTCTTCCGTTCCATCTAGATTTAGAAGTATTTGGTCAATATTGTTTTGATTTGTTGGGTCTTGACCAATGACGTATTTACTAATAATCTGATTTACATTTGCTACCGCCTTTAGGACGCCCATGCCTCCAAATCTATCTTGGTCGTTGTCTCGAAGTTCTACCGCTTCCCGACGGCCAGTAGAGGCTCCGCTGGGGATAGATGCGACAGCGCCATGGTTGTTGTCGGTCCAAATTGTTGTCTCTATTGTTGGGTTACCACGAGAATCAAGTATCTCTCTTGCGTAAACGGATTTTATTTTTGCCATATTACTTTAATAGTCTTTTCTCTATTCCAGCTACTACCCTACGAGTGTTGTCGACGGCATCTGGGCTTACTGATACTGAGGTTATACCCCATGTAACTAATTTGTCTACAAGGTCTGGATACATACTAGCCGCCTGGCCACAAAGCGAACTGGTTATGCCACGTTTTGCAGCAGTTTTTACTACATGTTCTAGGGCCCAAAGAACTGCTGGATTCCTTTCATCGAACTCTACGGCTACAGTTTCGTTATCGCGGTCAGTTCCAAGAATAAGCATTGTTAGGTCATTTGAACCAATTGAAACTCCGTCAATCCCCGCAGAAATGAAGTCGTCGAGAAGAATTACATTTGAAGGTATCTCTACCATCATCCAGAGTTTAAAACTGTTTGAGCGGGTTAGTCCCGCTGCGGCGATAATTCTCTTTACTTTGATAAGTTCGTCGACTGTTCTAACGAAAGGGATCATAAGGTGAAGATTTTTGTATCCATATTTATTGCGAACAATCTTAATCGCTTCCAGCTCAAGATTAAATACAGATTCATCAGAGATGTAACGATAGCAGCCCCTAAATCCAAGCATGGGGTTTGGCTCAATTGGTTCGAAATCTTGTCCGCCTTTTAGGTTTCGATACTCATTTGTTTTGAAGTCAGTGGCTCGATAGACAATAGGCCGATCTCCAAAACTATGTGTAAATTTCATTAGGCTTTCGGCAAGTTTTTCGGTATACAGTTTGCCCTTTCCTTCACGAATCATTTTCTTGGGATGAACTCCAATCTCTGCAACCATAAACTCTGCCCGAAGTAATCCGACACCATCAGAGTTTCCCTGGGCAACAACAGAGGCTAGGTCAGGCTCACCAAGATTTACGTATATTTTTGTGGCTGTTTTAGGATACTCTTCTTCTTTGAATTCTTTTGGTTTAACAACCTTTCCTTTTTCTGGAACTCCTAGGTATATTGTTCCCGTAGCACCATTGACGGTAACGATCTGATCATTTTTAAGTATCTTTGTAGCATTTTTAGTTCCAACTACAGCTGGAACGCCTAGTTCTCTTGAAACGATAGCTGCGTGAGATGTTTGGCCACCCTTGTCGGTAATAATTGCACTTGCCCGTTTCATTGCGGGAACAAAATCAGGAGCAGTCATTTCGGTAACTAGAACGTCTCCGCTTTGGACTTTGTCGATTTCTTTAGCTGCTTTTATCTTGACTACCTTTCCAAAACCAATACCGAACGATGCTGGCTCACCTTGGACAACTTGTTTAAGATTTACTAGTTGTTCCTCCGATATTTTTTGAACTGCCCTGTTTGAGTCTAAGGTAGTAATTGGACGAGTCTGAACTAAAAATATTTTGCCATTTTCAATTGCAAACTCTGAGTCTTGAGGAAAGAAGTAGTGTTGATGGACTTTTACTGATAGCTTAGCAAGATTAATTACCTGCTCGTCGGTTAGTTTTGGAGCGAAAATTTTATTCTTTGGAACTTTGACCTTTTTCACTCCACTTGGATAATCGTGAACTTCCATTATTGTTTGGGAAACAGGCTGCCTTGAGTGAATGGTGAATTCGTCTTTATTTACGATGTAGTGATCTGGATTTACAACTCCTTGTACCATGAAGTCTCCTAGACCCCAGACTGCTTCTACGACTACGTGATTTTTGTTTCCGGTAACAGGATTTACCGAAAAAACAACTCCAGAGACGTCTGATTGGACCATAAGCTGGACTGGGATGGCAAGCAAGACCTTGAAGTGATTGTAGCCCTTGGTGGCTCTGTAAAAAATTGCTCTGGCGCCCCATAAGGATCCCCAGGCTCTTCTAACAGCCTGTATTAGGTTTGACTCTCCTTTGATGTCTAGATATGACTCTTGCTGTCCAGCAAATGATGCATCTGGTAGGTCTTCAGCGGTTGCAGAAGAGCGAACAGCTACTAGTGGATTCTTGTCGCCTGGTTTTAACTTTGAGTAACTATCAAATATTTCTGAAACGAGTTCTTTTGGAATATCAGCAGTAAAGATTAGACGTTGGATTTTTATGGCTGCTTTTTCGAGCTGTTTTTGATTTGTAACTTCTGTTTGGCGAATTATTTCTCTAATTACTGGCTGGAGTGCATTGTGCTCAATCATTTTTTCGTATGCTTGGGCGGTAATCACAAAGCCATCGGGTACGGGAATTCCAAAGTTGTACATTTCTCCTAAGTTAGCTCCTTTTCCGCCAACTAAGGGGATGTCTTCTTTTCTAATTTTGGAGAATGGTAGTACAAGGGCAGGTGTGTTGGGCATTAGGTTAATTGTTTTTTAAAGAGATCAACCCATGGATTTGTTCCAGGGTCTTGTTTGTTAGCGATACTTAAATAATAACTAAACATAGTTAAAAAGGCTAGTGACTCGAACACTTGAGACACAGCGTCTATTGACTCGGGTTTAATAATTGTTAATTGATATTTTTGTTTAAGGATTATTTCTTTGGTAACGAGAATCCTTTTTTGGACTATGTCAGGATACAAAGATGAGTTTAAAAATAAAAAGCGCAAGTTATCTTTGAGAGAGATGGGAAATACGAGTCCTTCTAAAAAATGATGATTTAAGTCAGGAATCAAAAAACTAGCACTAAATGTTTTTGAGGTTTCATTTACAAAATTTGCGGCGGTTTTGGCTACTCCAGCAAGGTGATTTGATGAGATTATAATAATTGCCTGTCCCTTGTTTTTTATTGCCAAAGACTTTGCAGGGTTGCTGTCTGTCTCAATTTCTTTCTTCAGATTTTGTTGTGCACGCTCTATTGATCGAACGATTTCTTTGGGGTCAATGTGTCTAAAAGCTTCTGGATTAAGACGAACTACAACTCCTAGAGAGGCACCAAGCAGAAGACCAATGCCATATCTTGGAACGTGTGATCGGTTAAGCTTGTCGTCAAGTACCAGTATCGGCCAGTGGTTGTTTATCGCTTCGTTTTTAAGACTGCCACCAACAGTTATGACAATCGTTTTTAAGTTACGTTTGGATACTTCTTTGGCGCATGAGAGTACTTCATTTGTGTTACCCGAGTAACTTACAAGTATTATCAGGGTGTTTTTGTCAGCATATTGAGGAAGACGATAGTTTGAGATGATTTCAAAGGGGCAATTAAACAGATAAGGAGAAAGTCCGTGTAGAATGTGAGCCGGTAAATTTGATCCTCCCATACCAACAAAGACAATATTTTTAATTGAGTTTGTGTCAAATCCAAGATTGAGAAGTTGAGAGTCATACCAACCTGACTCGAATTGATGAGATAAATCGATTAGAGACTGATAAACATCAGCTGTGTCATATGTGTCAAATGTTTTGTTATCATCAAGTAGTGTTTTCATGGAGATATATTTAGTATAGCAAGTTCTTTAGAGAGAAATCATTTTTAAGAGAGTAGAGAGGGCGGTCTCTTGATTTCCTGGGTAGTTTATCTTTGAAAGATCCTTGAACAACTTGTCTTTTAGTACGTTGGCTGACGAGGTTAGACCTGAGTCGCTCAAATATAGAATAGACTGGTAAGCATAGAGAAGATTAATTTTGCCTGAGACATTTGGTGTAGCAAAAAAAGTTGCACAGCTTGTCCTGGCTATCAAGGCGGATATCTTGGCAGCAATAAGCGCTTTTTCAGGAGAGTTTACTCTTTCGGGATGTGCATACAGTTCATAGAACTGACTTGATACTTTTAGTGGATAGTTTGAGCCTAAATGTCTTTGAAGTATTTCCGAGATCTCTTGATTGTTTTTTTCTAGAGATTCAGTAAATGGCCTTTTCCAAGATGAGTCGTACCCCCAGCTGCAATCGCATGAGTTATTCCATCTTACTAGATCTCCATGGGAACAACTCCACGCAGATCGCTCTACAATTTTACCTTTCTTTATTTGAGGCATTGAGTCTAGATACCTATTTATTGATACGGGATAGAGACCAATACTGGGAAGTGATGAGTTTAAAAGATAATCGAGGAATTTGTCTCCATTTTTGAAGTGATGTCCAAAGGTTTCAGCATCAGTCCAAGCTACGATGGTTTTGCCTGTTTTTTGATCTTGTTTTGGTTTAATGAAATCATCAGAGAATCTATCAGCGTTTGTTTTTCCATCAAAAGCAAGTTTGCTACTAATTGAGCGATCAAAAGGAATGGCAATAATATTTTGTCCAGTAGGAAGAGCTATTTGGGTCGGTTGATTATCAGAGCTTGATCCGTCGCTTTGAACTATTTGTTCTGGAGCACAGATAAATGCTTCATATCCATTTTCTGCTAGTACACATAGAGTTTCAGTATCAATGGCTGTTTCTGGAGGCCAGAATATTTTTGGGCTCTGACCTGTGATTTCTCTAAACCTGTTTGATCCTGCTGAGATCACTATTTGTTTGTCCTGAGTCGAGAGGTCCGGAAGTATTGGGTGAATAAAAGCTTCTCCAATGCCGTTTTCCCTCATTGATTTTTGATATATTTTTGCTGTTGCTGGATCAATCTTTTCTAACTGAAGAAGTAGCGACTGATATATGTCAAATGAAGCTTTGTTTAGTATCCCCTCCTCTGCCAAAGGCTTGTAGCATTCTAGCTCTATAATCTCAGTCCAATTTTTGTTTTCTGGGTCAGTGGAAATTTGTCTAAGCGATGGGTGAGACGCTTCTCTTGGAGGTTGATAAAAATGTAAGCCAACCACGATTTCATTTCCCATTAAATCACTATATATAAAATTCTGAGTTACTACAAGATCGTCTATGACAAAGATTCGGTATTTGAGCCGGTAGCCCAGACGATCTCTTTGTATTTTTTGAAAATTCCGAAAAGTGATTTTTTGATGGAGTCGTATTCTTTTTGAGTCTTTGATTCAAATTTTATTACGATGTATGGACCGTTTTGAGATGCCCTAACAACTACCATAGCGGTATCTGTATCAATTCTGATGCCATCAATTTCATTGATTTCTCCTGTTGGGAGTGTAGCGATTAAATCGTTTTTGATTGGACCGGCAATGAATTGAAATTTAATGTCGTCCGCGAGACCAAGCTTAATTTCTGGACTGCTGGTGTATTTGGGCAAATTTGAGACTGCTTGGTTAAGAGTTTGTTTTGTTCGCTCGAGATAGCTTAATAGTCTCAACGAGGCGTAGGCGGCGTCATCGTGACCAAAAAAGTTATCCATAAAGAATATATGCCCCGAGAGTTCTCCGCCGAATGGAGATCTAGATTCCTTGACTTTTGATTTAATGAATGAATGCCCTGTTTTCCACATAATCGGCAGACCTCCCTTTGCAATGATTGTTTCAGAGACAACTTTTGAGCAAAGGTTGTTAAATACTATCGGTGCTCCTGGAATACACTCGAGTACATCTTGGGAAAATATAGCTACTATTAAATCCATCCAAAGCACTTGACCTTGGCTATCAACTACTGCCATTCTGTCGCCATCAGCGTCATAGGCAAAACCAATATCTGCTTTTTCTGCAAGAACCCTTTTACTTAGGCGGTTTAAGACCTCTACCTCTGTAGGGTCTGGATTGCCAAGTGGATAGTTCCCGTCGGGTTTGCAGTTTTGCTCAATTACCTCACAACCCATCTTTCGTAAAATTTGTGGATAGAATATTCCTGAGCCAGTGTTGCAGCCTTCGACAACCACCTTCCATTTCTTTGATAATTTGAAGTACTTATGGATTTCATTTTGATACTTTGGAAAGATATCCTTTTTTGTGTTTTTTCCGTTTCCTTTGGAGAACTCACCTTCTTCAACGATCATTCTTAGTTGTTGAACCTCATCAGTGATCATTGTGTCTGAGTATCCTACTGATAGCTTAAGGCCGTTATATTCTTTTGGGTTGTGTGATGCTGTAATCATTGCCCCCGCTTTTGTGAGGTAGGCGTATGATGAAAAATATACGATTTGACTCATGGTTAGTCCAAGATCGTATGTATCGATACCCCCCTCATTGAGTCCTTTTATAAATGCTGCTTTGTATTCTTTGCTTGTGAGCCGATTGTCACAACCTACTGGGCATAGTGATATGCGTCTACTGGTAAGAAATGTGGCATAGCCTCTTCCAAGAAGGTAGTATGCTTCTGACGAAAGGTCTTGATTGGCAACTCCGCGAATATCATATCCCCTGTATATCTTCGGGTTTATTTGCATGTTTTTTAGTATATCAGGCTATCAAAAAATAGAATAGTTTATGCAATCTCAACTTATGATGTGCCTATTCCACAATTATTGAAGCTAATCTTTGCAGGGTATATAATAGTTGGTCAATCAAACTAAAGGAGGAATGTTATGGATTTACACCTTGAAAAGTGGCAAGCTGAGTTTGTAATATCTTGTTTTAATCGTGGTTTGAGAGCTGCTAACCTTGGACCACAACCTTCCCCTTGGATGATACATGGTCTCGAGATACTAGAGAAGGGTGGAGTTCTATCAGCCGAAAAAATGGTTAGTATAAATTGTTCAGGCGGAACAGACCATCCTGACCCTTGGTTTTAAAAATAAACCCCGGCTTACACCGGGGATTTTTGTTATTTTTTACAAGTATCACCTTGAGGAATGATTGCTTGCGCCTTCATTCTTTGATATTCATCTTCATACTCTTTGGCAAGCTCTTGACTAAAAATTATTAGGAGGTTTTCATCATTGCTTTTGTTTGCATTGTCTGAAAAATTAAATGATCCTAATATAACTATACTTTGATCAACAATTATAACTTTATGGTGAAATGTTCTTGGGTTCCCGTCAAGTCTTACATCAAGACCCGCTTGGAGTAGTGATCCGCACTCTGAGTACTTGGTACTAGCTCCCGTGGTTTCAAATATCCCTTCGACCTCGATGCCATCATCAGCAATTTTCAACATCGCTTCCCCAAGGTCATCGTGGGTAAAGCTAAACACCATAAAGTGGATTGATTTAGTGGCGAGACTAACATTTTTTATTACTTTGTCCATAACCTGATCTTCGGGCGCGAAGTAATTTTCTACCCTTGCACTATCGATGGTAAATACTGGGTGTGGTGTATCAGCTGGAGACTTTGCACCAAATTGACCATTGAACATCTCCTGAAACTCCTGCTGATAGTTCCTTGCTGCCTCATCTGAACAAAAATATATTGCGTTTTCGTTGTTTCTGTAGGCGGCGTTCATACTAATGTTGAATGATCCAGTCCAAAGACACTTATTGTCAAAGATAAAAAATTTATTGTGCATATAGGCGCTACGATTATCAGGAATTGCAGGTATGCCTGCATTGATCAAATCATATATTTGAGGATCTGGATTGGAGTGTTCATCGTCGTATACTACCCTTACGGTTACACCTCGGTCTTTTGCCCTAATTAGTGCTGCAGCTACAGACTCGATATCAAACTCAAATAGAGCTACGTCAATTGAATTTTTGGATTCGTCAATTTTTTCAATAAGTATTTCTTCAATTCCGCCAGTGTACTTGTTATCGAATGGAATCTTGGGAGAGGTGAAGTAAACCTCAAACCATGAAACTTCGTCTGCATTATCTGTTTTACCAAGAACAGTCTCTTTTGGTACCTCAGTAGGATCGAAATATGTGAGCTGTGTAGTAACAACTTCTTGGTTGGTAGTTTGATAAGAAATGATAAAGACAACCAGAATGATCGGAATAACCCACCATATGTTTTTATTTTTTTTCAGCACTAGTTCTCCCTTTAGTATTTAAGTTTATCTGAATACGAAAAATCACCTTCAGTTTTAATGTACTGAGGGTGATTATACCAATACATACTTCTTTTATATTACCTTTTATCAAGATAGAGGTTTGTAATTCCTTTTGTGGCTACTCCTAGAATGATTGGCACAAGGAAAATGAGATCAATATCATGACTGCCATTGATGACTGACAAAACTGATTTATAAATAAATATTCCCGTAAGAGAGAAAACCATGGTCCACGAAGCATTTCTTTCTGAAATTGCTTCATGCAATATCTCTCGTTCGTCTTTTTTGATACGAAACATAATATCAATTACGTCAACTACAAGAAGGATTAAGATTGCCGTAGCAAGGATTGACCTTAGCTGTTCGTTGATCGGAAGAGATTGTACTGTCATAACTATGCCTATGAAGATAGCAATGTATGTCCATCCTTGCCATGAAGCTGGAGTAACACCCCATCCGCCATACTTTCTAGTTTTGAACCATTGTGGTTTGCCAATCATTTTTGTTTGTAATTGTTTTCGAAGATAAAAACCTCTTCGATTGGTAATTTGAATTCCACCGAAATGTCGTGAGCTAGTTTAAGAGAGGGATTGTATTTTCCCTGCTCTAAGTAAAGAATTGTTTCGCGTCGCACATCTACCTTGGAAGCAAGGTCTTCTTGCGTGTATGAGTTTCTTGCTCTTAGCTCTTTGATAATGTTTTTCATAATATTAGAATTATATAACTATATGTTATGTGTTTCTAACATATTTGTCAATAGCTAAGAAAATGACTAAGAAAAAGCCCCACGATTGCGAGGCTTGTCTATTAGATGTTAGTCTACAAAAGTTAGGGCTGTTCCGGACTTTCCAGCTCTGCCTGTACGACCGATACGATGAATATAGTCAGCGTAGGTGGCTGGCTGATCAAAGTTAATTACATGTGTAATGTCTTTTACATCGATTCCTCGAGCGGCAACATCGGTTGCGATTAAAACATTAATTTGATTTTGTTTGAATTTGCGAAGTACTGCCTCACGCTGATTTTGTCGCTTATCACCATGAATTGAATCAACACTGAAACCTGATTTTTTTAGACTGACAGCAATTTCTTCTACACCGTATTTTGTACGGCCAAAGATGAGAACTTTTTGAAATGATTCCTTTGCAAGTAAGTCGTTGAGAATTGTGAGCTTTCCTTGTTTACCCGATGCTCTTACGACATTCTGCTCAACATTTAGTGAAGCTGCACCTGTTTTTACAGAGATCTTTACGGGTTGATTCATAAATTTTAGAGCGATACCTTCAACTTTTTGATCTATTGTAGCTGAAAATAGAAGAGTCTGATGCTCTGATGGAAGAAACGATAATAGTTCTGTTATTTCATGAACGAAACCCATATCTAGCATACGATCAACTTCATCAAGTACCACAGTGCGGGTATTGTCTAGTCTTAGTGCTCTTCGGTTGTAAAGGTCTCGTAGTCTTCCTGGGGTGCCTATGTATATGTGTGGACGACGTCTTAGTTCATCGAGTTGACGACGAATATCTGAGCCTCCGATAAATATACTAGAGTAGATTGGAAGATTTGTAGTTAGCGATCTAATTTCATCCCTAATTTGAACTGCAAGTTCTCTTGTGGGAGCAACTACTAGCGCCGTGTCGTTTGGATTGGCGATAATATTTTTGATTATTGCTAGCGCAAAAACAGCTGTTTTACCTGTGCCTGTGTCAGCTAAACCCAAGACGTCTTTCCCAGACAAAGCTGCTTCTAGAGATTGATCTTGAATTGGTGTGGGATTGAGATATCCTTTTGCAATTATGTTGTCCTGAATCTGTTTTGGAAGATCAAAGTCTAAAAATGTGTGGTTAATTGTGCATTCTTGGTCTACTTGAGGAGTGGCTGGGCAGACAAATAGTCTAGTGTCCAAACTTTTTGGCATAAATCTAGCTCTCTTGTTGCCAAAAGAACGACCTTTGTTAAATGAATTATTACTGGCTCCATGACGCGAGGCGCCACGACCACCAGAAGGGCGATTGTAGTACATATTATTTTGGGGGTTTTCCCCGATTGTCCTAAAGGAATATACAGGCTGGACAATCGAGTGAACGTCAAGCAAGACGAGCTAAATGCTCGGCCTAAGAACAATATGGGATATTATAACACATGTCAACTCATTCCTCCACCTCCCCCTCCTCCTCCACCTCCCCCTCCTCCTCCAGAAAAACCTCCGCTTGACCCTGAGCCAGACGCTCCGTAGCTGTTGAATGAGGTGCTCATGGAGTTTAAACCTTTTGATATTCCTTCAAAATTTAAATCTCTTCCGTTACTACTTATCGCTGCTGCATATACGAATGATGATTTTGCTTCATCACCAAACTTGAGAGGTAACTCTGAAAGAGCTTTGAGAGACACACCGAGAGCAGCACCATAAACAATGTATTTTTCCCAGATTATGACTGACTCAAGGGGAGAGTTTTTGGTAACAGAGTAGTCTTTAAGATATTTTTTGAAAGCGATCCAAGAAGATTTTTCTTGGGAGCCTTTAGGGGTTAGCCTGTCCATAAAGAGGCTAATAAATACCAAAATAAGAGTAAAAATCGCAACTTGTATAAGCAGTCCTGTTCCAATTAAAGAAATTTCTCCTCTAGTGCTCATAAATGTATTTAAACCTATGAGGACTGCCGCAGAAAGAGCAATTGAAATAGCTATTTCAATTGCTAGTCTATGTTTTTTATCATGGCTTTCATTATCCAAAAAATCCATTTCTAACAGTGTCTTTTTAAAACTAGATCTCCATGATTGGTAACGCGTTCTGGCCTGCGTGTCACCCTTTAGTTTACTTAGTATTTTGGTTTTTGATATCTTTGTGCCACTATCAAGGTACAGCATAGAAACTACTAGTTTTTCATTTTTAGTAACTTCTTTTGAGTCTTTATACTCAAACCATATTTCTGGTTCTCTTGAAAAAATTCCCAGAATAGCGTTTCTTTTTTCTTGAGTAATTTTAATGTTTTTTTTGCGACAGAGTTCCAAGATTGTGGCTGTAATTGCTTTATTGCTTGGGACATATCCATTGCTAAGAAGTGCTTCAACTATTGCAGGCTCAGAGCTAGATGGAGGCTCATGAAGACTACCAGACAGATTAACTTTTGGAAGAGGTAGATCTTTCCCATATTTTAGCCATTCTTTTATCCAGTAGATAACTCTAAAAAGAAATATCACGCCTGATATAGCTAAAACAGCAAATACAATTTTAATATTGATTGAATTTTGGGTTGAGCTATTTTTTGAGATAGTTTGATTGATCCAATTTGCTTCATCCTGCACGATACGGCTATACGCGGCTTCATTTTCTGTGACCACGCCGGAAAGTTTGGAAAACAATACCCTGGCCTCAACAAATGTGTCAGGAGGGATGTTTTGAGCTGAGTAAGTAATTGTTTTTTTGTCTATAATAGTGACTTTTCCGTTTTGCGGACCATGACCCCAAGCCTTAAGTTCTTCATCGGGTGTTTCTTGAGGTAGATGAATGGTAGCTGTAAGACTCTTGGTCGACACTCCCCAGCCTGATTGAATCAACTGCCAGTATAGCTCGGCTGTGTCCGTATAGTTGTTGATAAAGTTTTGGACAAAATACTTTACCGTAAAGTCTTTTGTTTCGCTTGTTGCTGAGTATTTCCACTTAACTACTCTTTGATTATTTTCGGTAGAAATAGTGGAGTTTATTGGCTTGTCTCCTTCATATACCTGAATATCTTTTATAGTCAGCTTGTCACACTTGGTATTTGTACAGGCTTTTTTGAGACCTGTAGCCCACCATCCATTTTGGTATGTTCCGAAAAATGTATACGTCCTTTTTTCGCTAATAATTGCAGAACCGTCCTTGTTTACTTCTATATCAATGACTAAATTATCGATGGTGTAACTCTTAGCCAGACATGTTTTGGGAAAAAGTATAAAAGCAAAAATTGAAAAGAGAACAATAAGTAGTTTTTTCATGCAAATTTAATTTATAACATTTGAAGAAAGTGGCTAAGAAGGTGATCTAGAGTTGTAGCTGTAGAGCCAGTTTTGATTTTTTCATCAATCTCGTAGAGTTTGTGATATGAGTCCAGTAACAAGTCAAGGGTAAAATAACTGGCTTGGGTACTTATAAGTCTGGCCGGATATGGTGACAGTTTTAGATACTCATTGCCGGATTTTGCTTGAATTAAGAGTTTAAACTGACGTACTAACATGGCAAACACAAATTCTGGCTCGATACCTTCTTCAAGGAGTTTTTTCCATGAGAGTATAACTGTCTTAGTATTATTTGGACGGATAGAGTCGAGAAACTTAAAGATTACAGGACTTATGGCAAAAGACTCCACTTTTGCCTGAGGAAGGGTTTTTAAAACCGTGGCAGTTAAACCCTTGTTTTCCCAGAAAATTATTTGATGATCTGTATTTTGTTTAATTACATCGAGAAGGCTGTCTTTGTATTTTGATTTTGAACTTGTCAGAAAATTTTTTATTACGAAGCATTTTCCTGTACCAAATAGTCCAACAGAGCCTATTTCTTGGCGTAAATTAGTAAGATCAAGTTCCTTAACATCATGAGTTATTACTTCAACTTCCTTTTCCTTTAGCTCGTTTGTAAGTACTATTAATCTCTCATATGACTTTGTGGTATCTTCTCCGTGAATAATTATCATAGGCTGAATAGTTTAAGAATTGACTGAAAACTATTGTAGAGCTTTTTTAGAATAGTTTTTGAGTTTTCTCTTGTGCTAGGGGCAGGAACTGCTGAAGGTGTTGACAGTGAAAGATTGGGTTCTGTACTCTCTATTGCTTGGTTGAGCTTGGGTTCGCCTTTGTTTGAAAATGATGTGAGAGAGATTGCAAATTCTTTGTAGGTATTGTCTGAGGCTTTAAAACTAAATTTGGTAAAAGGTCCATCTTGAGCATTGAGTAAAAATGGAGTAATGGCAACGATATTATCGTCTGTCCACTGATGGGTAAATACATACTGATAATAAAGTGCAATTTGTCGTTCGGAAAGATACTCGTCTGACCAACCCGTCTCAGTGATGAAAACGGGAAGCTTTTTTGTTGAAAAATGATGAATAAATTTGAGATCTGAGCGATAGGAGTCAATTTTATTTGATCCGGATATATCAGGTCTTGATGAAAATTCCGGATTTGGATATGCGTGTGAAGTCCAACCATCGATTTTGTCAAAAATATCGGGATGGCGTAAGTACATTCTTTCTAAATATAGTCTCCAGTTAAGCGATGTTTTTGAATTTGAGGCTGCATTGTCTAGCCCAGCCGGCAATATAAAAAAGTCTTGAGACTTATCTTTGAAGATATCAATAGCGTTATTTAGAATATCTGAGTAACTCTCAGGGGAGACATACCCCCCATACTCGTCCGAGCGGTTTACTTCATTAAAAATGATGACATATCTATTTTCGATCGGCCATCTAAGGTCTCCCAAAAAATTGGCAAAATCCACCAAATCATAGTTATTCGGAACTGCCCAGTTTGACCCTTCTGGAAAGGTTGCAACTCTAACTATAGGAATAACCCTTTTTTCTTTACATTTGTCAAAGAAATTTTGCCATTTTATACGATCTCTGTCCCCTGCTTGAATTGGAATAGTAACATATCCCCAGTCTCCGGTTTCGCCATTTACCAAACTCGAAGCAGGATCGACTTCATCAGGAAAAAGGATGTGAATTCCAACCTTGTTGTTTGGAACAGATAATGGATCGTAAATTGCAAAAATGCTGTCTGAGGTGAAAAAAAACGCGAAGAAGGCAAGTAGTAAAGTAATAATATACACACTGTTATTATACGGGCAAAAAAATACCTCCCAAAAGGGAGGCGGTGAACACTTGAAATTATCTAATTTCAAACAAATAGTGATTACGAAAGAATTTATCTATTAAAAGAAGATATTTTTTAGATATAAAATAATCTTCTCCGGAATAGCAGTCGTATCGTGAGAATACTCCCCAACAGTCATCGCATTTTTTTAGATAAACTGGTTGATTTATATGTCCATTTTCGACCAAAACAGCCACGTATGACAATGAATTGTGAGGGAAAAGCTCGCTTTTTTTGTCGATAAGTGTGACACTCGGACCAAGAGTTTGAATCAGGTCTTTGTATCCCAATTTTAGTGCATTGAGAATCTTAATCATCCAAAAGGTTTTTAGAATAATACTGATAATAAAACCGGTTATAACCAGGATAAAAATAGTGCTCCAGACTGTACTCATATTATTACTTGACTCAAGCAAAAAGGAGTTGACAATTCCTATGAGAAGTATTGCATCAAAAAATATTGATCCCATGACTAAAAAAACCAATCTTTTTTCTTTCTTGGCCATTTTGTCTCCTTGAAAAATAGAATTTAGCTTAAAGTGCTTTTGGGTATTATAAGTTATTATGCTGAGATGGTCAATTTTTGGGAGATTTTCCAAGGTGTAGGTAGGCTTTGTTTGTAGCTATTCTCCCTCGACTGGTTTTGGATAAGAACCCTGATTGGAGCAAGTAAGGTTCGTAAAGATCAGAAATAGTATCTACAGACTCTGAGATAAGTGCTGCTAGGGTTTCTAGACCTACTGGCCCTCCGTTATGCTGATCTATGATTGCCTGGAGAAGTCGCCTATCAGTTTCATCTAGCCCCTCACTGTCAACCTCATAAAACTCTAGAGACTTTTTGGTGATCTCTAGACTGGATTTTGAGTCATGCTCTACAAGATTGAAGTCACGTACTCTTCTTAGGAGTTTTAGGGCTATACGTGCCGTACCTCTAGATCTTTTTGCTATTTCAAGTGCAGAGTCATCATCAAGTTTTAGCTTTAATTTTTGGGCTGCTTTAATGATTATTCCTTGAAGCTCTTTCGGTTCATAAAATCGAAGCCTATGTACGATACCAAATCTATCCCTAAGTGGTGAGCTAATTCTTCCGGCTTGTGTAGTAGCGCCGATAAGAGTAAATGGGCTTAAATCTAAACGAAGGTTTTTTGCTGCAGGTCCTTTGCCTAGAATGATATCAATAGCAAAGTCTTCCATGGCGGGGTATAGAGCTTCTTCAACTGGCTTGTTGAGACGATGAATTTCATCAATAAAAAGAATATCACCCGGTTCAAGTGCCGTTAGAATTGAAGCCAAATCGCCAGCCCTTGTCATAGCGGGCCCTGAAGTAATCTTGATGTTTACCCCCATCTCGTTAGCAATGATATGTGCCAGAGTAGTTTTACCAAGACCTGGAGGTCCATAGAGCAAGGTGTGTTCCATTGGCTCCTCACGTGATTTTGCGGCTTTTATAGCGATTTGTAGTGACTTAACGACTTGGGGTTGTCCTGTGAACTCAAGCCATTGCGAAGGTCGAATAGTGGATGTTTCTGGCTGATTGGTCATTTTCTAAGTAGTTTTAGGGCTGATTTGATTTGTGGTCCAAGGGGTAAAGATGAGTCTACTTGAGAGTAAATCGAGGAAATCTCTCCTTTTTGGAAACCAAGACTTACTAGGGAGTCTATAAGCTCGGAATTGCCTTCAAGACTGGCCATGTTTACGTCTCCCTTACCTATCTTGGACTTTAGATCGAGAATAATTTTTTGGGCTGTTTTCTTGCCTACTCCGGAAATTGATGAGAAAAAGGCGAGGTTGCTTTCGGAGATGGCGGACTTAATTTTTTCTTCTGTTGAAGAAGCAAGCATGGCTAGGGCAATCTTGGGCCCTACTCCTGAAACAGTTAGAAGAAGTTCAAAGATATCAAGATCAGCTGGAGATTGAAATCCGTACAGAGAAAGGTCATCTTCTCTAAGATGTGTGTGAATGTATAGAGTGACCTTTTGGCCTTCAAGAAAAACAAGATTTGACGGGAGTTGCACTGTGAAGCCAATTCCATTGGTATAAAGGATTATTTTTCCTGTTCTTGCGTATTTTACCTGACCCTCGAGATAGCCTATCATGTAGCCAGTATAGCATGCCTAGTTTTTGGTTTTTTACGGGGGGCTTTCTTTATTTTGGATGGTGAAAAATGTGAGTGAGTGCGGCAGCAACTGCGTCTGCGGCATCATCCGGCTTGGGAGCTTTTTTCAGATGAAGAATTTTGGTTACCATATATTGAATTTGTTTCTTGTCAGCTTGTCCATAGCCTGTAAGTGAGGACTTTATCTGGAGTGGCGTGTACTGAAAAATTGGAAGATTCGCCTCTTGACCTGCAAGAAGTATTACTCCACGAGCTGCACCTACATCAAAAGCTGTTTTAACATTTGTAGCAAAGAAGAGATTCTCAACAGAAAAAAAATCTGGTTTGTGTTTTTTTATTAATTTCTTGAGGAAAATGTAGATTTTTTCTAGCCTTTCGGGAAGCTCAGAGTTGGTTTTTGTTTCAAAACAACCGCAGTCTACCAGAGAGTCCTCCCCTTTTTCATGAGACACCACTCCCCACCCTAGCCTACCTGTTCCCGGATCAATACCTAGTACCTTCATAGGGTAATTGTACACAGCAGTTTCATTTTTGGTAGGTTCGATGATAAAATATATGGCGTTGACACATTGTCAGTTGTTTTGTAAGCGTCAAGTAGCTCAGGTGGTTATATCAAAGCAGTATAACGAAAGTTATGTGCGTCGTAGGGAGCAAGCTCTTAGAGCACCTGCCTACAACCAAGACGTGAACAAAATAGTTTGGGTCAGTAGCTCAGTCGGTTAGAGCACCTGCCTTTTAAGCAGGGTGTCCCGGGTTCGAGTCCCGGCTGACCCACCATGGCCCCGTCGTCTAGCGGTTAGGACGTCAGGTTTTCATCCTGAATATCGCGGGTTCGAGTCCCGCCGGGGTCACTAAGAAAAGGAGTTGGCTTGTCCAACTCTTTTTGTTAGTCAAACGTAGGGAGTCGAATGCCGGAACCATTTTCGTAACGAACCTGGTGAGGCAGGTCAGGAGCATAATACAAAGTATTTTGACGGATGACGAGTCCCGCTGGATCATAAAAAACCGCCCGGTTTTTATACCAAGGCGGGTTGTTATATTTATGCTAGGAAATTAATTCAATCGCTCTTGTTATTTCAGTTTGTTTTTCAGTCAGGTATGAGTTAACTTTTTTAATCAACTCCTTCGTCAATCGTTCATTTGGCGCTTTCTTTTTTGCCACCCGAACAAAGGTAACCATTTCTTCAATGGTCATTTCTCGATGAGTGTCGTATCCATATGTGTCGGAAGGAATGGTCACAAATAGGGTAAAGAGGCCTTGATACTGATGAAGGGTTAACTGTGGGTATCCTGTTTTTTGACCCTCTCTTGTTCCCAACTCTAAGGACATTAGACCATTACGCTGTTCCTCGTGATCTAGTATTTTGATTCTTTTCACTAGTTCGACAAGTCGTTCTTCAGAAAGCTCTAGCATTTACCGTCTCCTTTGTCTTTGAATTCTATCTAGTCTAAATATAAATGTTCGTAAGGCCTATATTTTACACTCAAATTGATTAGCTGGTCTTCAACAGCCTTTTCATGATGAAATATTTAGGGTAAGTTGACATAAAAAACGCCAGCAATTGCTGGCGTATACATGTCTTATTCTGTTTGCAAGGAGACCATCATGGCATAAAGCCCCTTGTTTTTCATTAACTCTTTGTGAATACCTTCTTCTACCTTTTTGCCCATTTCCATAACAACTACTTTATCGGCAATATCCCAGATAGTTGCAAGTCGGTGAGCAATGATTATGGCAGTTTTGCCAGTAAGAATTTTTTTCATGTTTGTCTGAATTTCTTTTTCTGTGATTGCATCGATGGCGCTTGTGGCTTCATCGAGAATCAGAATCGGTCTGTCAGCAAGAATAGCCCTTGCAAGAGCAACTCGTTGTTTTTGACCTCCCGACAGTCGGATACCTTTTTCACCAACCTGTGTGCCGTACCCTTCTCTTAGACCTGATATGAACTCGTGGATACCTGCAAGAATTGATGCTTGGATAATTTGTTCATCGGTAGCTTTAGGTACAGGAAAAGCTATATTGTTCCGGATATTGTCATCGAAGATGTAGACATCGTCTCCTTGTGGAACAAATGAAAATTGTTCCAGTAATTGACGACCATCCCAATCTTGGATATCTATACCACCCACCTTTATCTCCCCAGACTGAATTTCTGCTAGTCTGGTAACCACCTTACGAATGGTGGTTTTTCCTGCTCCAGAGGGTCCAACGATTGCCACTACGTTTCCTGGTTCAATCTCTAGCGAAAAGTCATGCAACACACCATCGTCCTTGGAGTAGTCACCCTCATAAGCAAAACAAACATCTTTTATGCTGATGCCAATTGGCTGACTAGGAATTTCTTGAAATATCCCTTTTTCTTGCGGCTCTTCTTCGTTGAGGAGACCAGCAAGTCTACTAGCGCCTTCACTATTTTCTGCAGATCTGTCTAGAAGTCTGGCGAAACGCCAAAAACTATGAAATAGTCTTTCTACCAAAACGTTTACGAAAATCAGATTGGCGATATCAATCGTTCCTTGCATAAATTGCATAATCCAAATTACAAGAATGATTCGCCGCGCTAGCGTAAGTACTCGAATGCGCCATCTGTTGTACTTAAAGATGCCTATACGATGTTCTTTGAAAGCCTCATCTACGATATTGTTGTGAAGTGTTTCTTGATTGCCCAAGAGTCGCTCTTGTTGACCGAACATGAGATTTGTTTCTACAGACTGCACAGACTCAATTGATTTGTTCCATTCTTCTTCGTAGTAGTCTTGTCGTCTTGCACGATATGGCTTTTTTTCTTTGTTTCCAAGGACTGTTAGCCAAGCAAAAATCACGAAAGTGATAATTGCAATTAGACCGACCCAAGGACTAATTATGAATAGAGGTATCAAGCTCAGCACAGCTTGGATTAAGGTTGGAACAAATTCCCAACTCATAACGTCAACTATGTCGAGAGTTTTCCAGACTCCATCGCCAACCTTACCAACAAGAGTTCCGGAGTTGTGCTGTCGATGCCAGGAAATGTCCATCTTAAAGAATTTCGCAATTGCAGATAGCTTTAGAAAGCGATATACGGGATAGCTGTGTTTGGCAACTATGTGCCAGTCGTAGGCATTGTCTAGTCGCATGTTGATTTCATCAAATACTAGTAGGCTGGCAATTAGAATCACCCAGGCTACAGGCATTACTTCCATGCCAAACATACGAACAACAAGACTCATCACGTAACTATTTACTAACTGGAGAGACTCATATAGAACTGCAAGCATGACAAATTGATAGAAAGTACGATGAAACGGTTTCAACAAATTCCATATTTTTCGAAACATTTTACCTCCTTTAGTATGTTAAAGAACTTAGTTTTACGCACAAAAAAGCGCCGCGTATGCCGCGGCGCTTGAGTAGATGTAACTGTTATTTATATATACGCAAAAACCGAGGCACAAATTGAGCCCCTAAGGGTGGCTGGACACTTTTTTTGTAGTTCCAGAGTGTGTTTAATTATGTTTTTCATAACTGCCATTTTTGGCAAGTAATATATTACCCTATTCCTATAGGTCTGTCAACAATTAGTTTTGATGATTGACTCAATATGTATTTTTATGCGTATAAGTTTCTTGTAGATATATTTGATTTTATGTTGTATAATATAGGTCGATGTAAAACATCAAACATTAAAAGGAGGAGTGATGAGGATCAGATCTTGGTTAGTTTTTGTTTTCTTTTTAGTTTTAATGTCGATTTATGTTAGTTTTCTCTTTAGAATTGGGACAGTATTGTTTTCTATTCGACACTGGACCGTACTTAATACGGCACTGTTCTTCCTGTTTTTCACCTATGGGGTGATGATCAGGATTTTTCAGATGAGAAAGAATAGAATTGAAAAAATTGCTGATTCTGATCCTTATAATCAGAGAAGGGCGAGGGAAATTTTTAATTCCCTTTTGACCCAAAGCAAAGTTAGAATCGACAAAGAAAAATTTTCGATAGAGTTGGTTCCATCCGGATGGCCAATGGTGGCATCTTCACCCGGTGGAAAAAATACACTATATATGCCGGTCAGTTTTTTGGATGATAATGATGATCTCGTTGTGAAGGCAGTACTTGCTCACGAACTTGGTCACATAATTCAAATGGTACATCCATTATACAAAGTAATGGGGATATGTGTACTATTAGTGAAAATAGTTACACTTTTTGTTTTGGTGACTGCCATTGGATTTGTTCCGTGGTGGATTATTTTATTTACATTTTTTGCGAATAATGTAGTCCTCCGTTTGCTAGTAACTGTACCTTGCCGATTCATTGAAAAAGAGGCGGACAGGTATTCTGTTCGTTTAGGATACAAAAATGAACTGGTAGGATTTTTGGAAGGTCTGGTATCAGCCGGGATTAAAACGGACCCAGTGAGATATCAACCGTTAGATAAGAGAGTTTTATGGATTAGATCTCTGTGAGGTACACACCCCGTCTATATGGCGGGGTTTTTTATACGTGCACCTTATTTAATAATGTGTCGTTGATATATACTTGTTTTATGTTAAATATTTTTCAGTTAGTTAAGCTTTACTTTCTTACCTTACCAGTATATTTGCTAGTAGATGGCCTATGGCTGACGGTAATTGCTAAAAATTTTTACGCTAAGCATTTAGGTTATTTGATGACTCCCAGGCCAAATTGGTTTGCGGCTGGAATCTTTTATCTCGGCTATGTTATTGGGCTTATAATTTTTGCGATTACGCCTGCACTGAGAGATAGCTCTCTAGGAAAGGCTTTGACACTTGGAGCACTATTCGGAATGTTTTGTTATGCAACTTATGATCTTACAAACCTGGCGACTATCCGTGATTGGCCATGGTTTATCGCCGTGATTGATATCGTTTGGGGGGCATTGGTGTCTCTGATTGTTGCTGGAGCAGGTTATTTACTTGGGAAAAGATTTTTATAACAAAAAGCCCGGTTTCCCGGGCTATTTGTTTGATAATAATATTAGCGAACAAACTTGCGTTCTTTTCGGACGATTTTCTTTGGACCTTTTTTAGCTTTCTTTTCTTTTACTACTTCTGGCTTTGGAGCAGATTTGGTTGTTGGTTCAGGTCTGACCCTTTCCACCTTTTCTGTTTTTTCTCCAACTGGAGCTGGAGTTGAGATTTCGTCTGGACTTGATTTTACTTTGCGAACAAAGACATCTTTGATCTTGGTTGCTTTTTTACCAAGACGGTTTCTAAGGTAATAAAGCTTTGCTCTTCGAACCTTACCCTTTTTAATTATTTCGATTCCTGTGATTGTTGGAGTGTCGATTGGAAATATTTTCTCGACACCAACGGCTCCAGTAGCAATTTTGCGAACAATAAAGTTTTTGCCAGCTCCTGTACCACGAATGGCAATTACGATTCCTTGAAAAGCTTGAATACGAGTTTTATCACCATCTTTGATTGCCTGAGCTACTTGGATAGTGTCTCCAACAGAAAACTCAATTTTATCCTGCCATTTGATTTGATTTGCCATTTTGTTTGGTTTAATTTTTTATATTCATAAAAGATCGTAGCTTGCTTACGCTCGATTACGATGCTTGATTATAGCTCCTTCGCTCAAGCAAGCGTAATTTTATCAGCCCGCGAGCGTTTTTTCCACTTTCTGTTCAAGTTCTGGAGTGTAATCTACTTTATATGGTAAAACTATTTTTTTAAGATTATTACCTGACTCGATAGCAATTATGATTTCGTGGTCCCCAAGATTTGCTTTTAACAGCTGACTAATTTTTTCAAGTTTTTCTTTTGGTGTTCCATTTTTCACAAAAATTTCATGAATCATGTCTTGTGGGGTGAGCTTGGTGTCTATGGGAGTTACCGAGTCAACTACTATTTGGAGTTTGTCGTCACGTTCGTCTACTTTTCCTTTTACTAATAGAGCACTGTCTTCGGTATACAAAAGGGGGTTTTCTGCATATAACTTGGGGAAAATAACACAGTCAATACTTTTGGTGTCATCTTCAAGTGTCATAAACGCCATTTTGGAGTTGTTTTTCTTTGTGTTTACGAGACGTACTCGAGAAACGACTCCTGCAAGAGTGACTATTTGATTTAGATGGAGAGTGGGGTCAAGCTGGTTTATCTTATGGGAAATTTGATTGGTTACTATTCTGACAATTCTTTTTACGGGATGATCGGTAAGGTAGAAGCCTAAAAGCTCTTTTTCTAATCTCAGCATCTCGTCAAGTGGCATTTCTGGAATATCGGGTAAATTGTCAGTAACGTCTTCTTTATGAACTACCGTTGCAAATAAACCTACTTGATTTGAGTCTTTTCCCTTTTGTATTTTAATGTAACTATCACGAATTATTGGTAGTGCGGCCAATAACTGGGCACGATTACCCCACCTGTCGAGAGCCCCTGTTTTTATTAGCGACTCAACAACTTTTTTGTTTACTTTTGACAAATCAACACGATGAAGAAAATCAGTAAACGACTTAAAATCGCCATCATGTCTAGCCGTTAAAATTGCTGTTATGGCTGCCATACCGACGTTTTTTATAGCAGACAAGCCAAAACGAATAGCTCTGCCTGTGTCTCTAGACCTTCCTTCAGGAAGCCACTGCTCTTCTGGTAAATCTACTACAGTGAAGGCAGTAAGTGACTCGTTGATATCTGGCGAAAGAACTCTAATTCCAAGTGATTCACACTCTGATATTGCAGTAACTACTTTATCTGTATCCCCTGCTTCAACAGACATTAAGGCAGTCATGTACTCAACTGGATAGTGAGCTTTTACGTAGGCTGTCCAGTAAGATACCATTCCATATGAAGCTGCATGTGCTTTGTTGAAACCATATGCAGCAAAGGTCTCAATTTGTTTGAATAGTTCTTCTGCTTTATCGCGGGGAATATGGCTATATTCTACACAGCCATCAACAAATTTTGAGTGTTGTTTTTCCATTTCTTCCGGAATTTTTTTACCGATAGCTTTTCGGAATTTATCAGCCTCTTCCCAGTTATACCCAGCAAGTTGAATAGCCATAAATAAAACGTCGTCCTGATAGGTAATAATTCCATAAGACATATCGAGAATTTTTTCCAGTCCTGGAACGAAGTATTTTATTAGCTTAGGATCTCTTTTTCTGGCGATGTACTCGGGGATTGATCCCATAGGGCCTGGACGATACAAAGCGACCATCGCCATAATGTCTTCAATGCGCTCAGGATGAAGATCCATAAGGTACTTTGTCATGCCTCCGCCTGCCATTTGAAAAACTCCAAAAGTTTCTCCTCGAGCAAGCATTTCGTAGGTTTCTTTGTCGTCAAGCGGTAATTTTTTTATATCTATTTTTATTCTGTGAAGTTTTTCAACTATCTTGACTGCATTGGCCAATATAGAAAGATTGGAAATACCTAGAATATCCAGCTTTATCATTCCAACATCTTCACTAGCGTGCATTTCGTACTGGGTGATTACTCTAGTTCCTCCGCCAGTTTCAAGCTGTAAAGGAGTAAATTTGACCAGATCATCTGGACCAACAATAACTGCGGCGGCGTGAACTGAGATGTGTCTAACGTTGCCTTCTACTTTCTGTGCCAAAGATAATAGCTTTCTGACTTCGGAGTCCATGTCTTTCATTCTTTTTAGCTCTGGAGTGGAGTCGAGAGCTTTTTTAAGTGTCATGGGGAACCCTTGGCTGCCTTCAGGAATCGTTTTGCTTATCATATCTACCTTGGAGTAAGGCATCCCCATAACACGACCGATGTCGCGTACTGCTGCTCTAGCTTTCATTGTTCCAAAAGTACAGATCTGACCAACTTTTTCTTTGCCGTAGGTATCTGCGAGGTAGTTAATCAAATCATCTCGGTGAACATCGGCAACATCTAAATCGATATCTGGAGGAGATGGTCTGAATGGGTTTAAAAAGCGTTCGAACGGAAGTCTAAAGCGGAGAGGGTCAACAGTTGTGATTCCACAGCAGTAAGAAACTAGAGAACCAGCAGCAGAACCTCTTGTGTTGGTATATATCCCCTCTTTGTCTGCGAAGTTTACAATACCAGAGTAAAGAAGAAAGTAGGGTGAGTACCCCTTTTCCTCGATGATTTCAAGTTCGTAGTCTAGTCTCTGTGTAATTTCTTCTGTAACCTCTCCTAAAAGTTCTTTGGCTCCTTTGTAAGCCATTTCACGAAGTGTTTCTCCTGCAGTTTTTCCTTTGGGAATATATATCTTGGGGAAGTACCATTCGCCAAGAGTGATCTCAACTTTGCAGCGATCAGCAATCTTCTGCGTGTTTGAGATGGCTTCTGGCAAGTCCTCAAACTCAAGGGCCATTTCATCGGGAGATTTTAAATAAAAATCGGGTGTGTCGATGTATCTCATTCTATTTGTGTCAGAAAGAACTTTCCCTGACTGTACACATACAAGAGCATCTTGAGCCGCTGCATCATCTTTGAGAATGTAGTGAGAGTCGTTTGTAGCTATCATAGGTATTCCAAGCTCTCGGCTTAACTTTATCAAACCAGCCTCCCCTTTGATTTGATTTTCATGGAGCTCTATCAGTCGAGGTTTTATCTCTGACGGCACTTCTGGAGAAAGAGCGTATTTGTCGAAATGGTGACGTTGAAGTTCGATGAATACATTGTTTGGTCCAAATATTTGTTCGTACTCTTGAAGCTCTTTTTTGGCTTGTTCATAGTTATCTTCTACAATCAGCTTTTGCACTCGACCTGCAGGACAAGCTGTGGTGCAAATGATTCCTTTTGAGTACTTGACTAGGACTTCCTTGTCTACACGTGGTTTGTAGTAAAAACCCTCTAAATATCCGGTAGTGACTATTTTCATGAGATTTTGATACCCCTCGTAGTTTTCAGATAAAAGAATCAGATGGTTTGCATCCTGCTTTTCTTTATCAAATCTTGAGTTTTTGGCCAGATATATTTCGCAACCAATTATAGGAACAACACCTTCCTTGGTAGCTTTTTTGTAAAACTCGATAGCGCCATACATAGATCCGTGATCTGTGATAGCCACATGTGTTTGGCCGAATTCTTTTGTTTTTGCGACTAACTTACCGATCTTTGATAGACCATCTAGTAAAGAAAACTCTGTGTGAACGTGTAAATGGGTAAACTTTGGCATGACATGACTATCTTACACAAAAAATGTCTTTGAGGTGATACGAAAGATATGGTCAAAATACAAATATATGAGGCTTATTGAATAATTTTGATACTAACTATAATTTTTCGATGTCTTTAAATACATAACTCTATCCTGTTTGGGGGTGTTTTTTTTGTTGGTATTCAAAGTTTATTCAGAAATGATAAACTTTTTATATGATTATGGATATGTCTGTTCAAATTACCATTGTTGTTAGACTTTTGATTTCTTTCGTGGCTGGCATGCTTATTGGTTATGACAGGGAAAGAAGCGGAAAAGCGGCTGGTCTTCGTACACAGATGCTTGTCTGCGTTGGGTCTGCTTTGTTTGCCGGACTTTCTATATTTATAGCTAAGAGCATGGGGGTTGAGGGTCAAGATCCGACTCGAGTTATTGCCCAAATCGTGTCAGGAGTTGGTTTTTTGGGGGCAGGGGTAATTCTTAAAAGTGGAAACAGACTTACAGGCGTTACGACAGCTGCAACTATTTGGACAACGGCTGCTGTGGGTGTCGCTATTGGAGCTGGGTTTTATATCCCTGCTGGAATGACGGTATTTTTGATATTAATGCTTAACCCTATTGCCTATCTCCAGTACACCTTTGGGTCTAAAGGAAACATGTATGCAATAAGTTTCAACAAGAAGTATGAAAGTGATTTACTGGATTTTCTATCTAAGCATCATATTCATGCCTTTCAAAAGTCGATTCATCAATCTGAAGTGTCTTTTCATATGATGTCTACTGATCAGAAAAATGAGAAATTGATTGAATTTCTCGGTCAAAAAGATATTAAGTTTTCACTCGAGTCATTGGACGAATAATATCCTGTAGTTTGCAGATAGCCATAGATTATGTAAGAATTTCGACTGAGTTTAGTACATTATGTGGAGATTAATTTTGCCTTAAATGGCATTATGACCATGACAAACGGTCTTCCCGCCTTTTTTATTTTCTTAGAAACTCTACTACTAGCTTATTCAGGGTTTTTGGGTCGGCTTTACCTTTGGTTTCTTTTATGGCTTGACCGACAAAAAAGCCTGAAAGGTTTGTTTTGCCAGCTTTGTAATCCGCTACAAGTTTGGGGTTATCGTTGACAATTTTTTCTATAACAACTCTAAGCTCTTCAACGTTGGTGTTTCCAGTCTTGTTTAGCTTTTGGTACTCCTTTTTTACATCCCCTGAGATATTAATCTTCTTGTTTGCAATGAGACTTGCTAGCTTGGCTATGTCTACTTCAGTGTCTTCTTGATATCTCTTAACTACTTCTAGTGATTCTGGATTTGCATAAATAATTTTGGCATATTTAGGTTCAATTCCAAGTTTGATTAAGTTTGAGATTATTTGCTCTGGAAGCTCTGGAATTTCTCTCTGTAGTTTTTCAATTAGTTCGTTTTCTATGATAAATGGAGGGATATCTGGTTCGGGAAAGTATCGATAGTCTTTGGCTTCTTCTTTGGTCCTTTGAAGGAAGGTAATTTTTTTGACTGAGTCGTAACCTCGGGTAGTTTTGTTTGTTTCTGTTTTTTCTTGACCAGTGCTTTCAAACTCTTTTATTTGACGAGAAACCTCATAATCAATAGCTTGGACTGCGTAATTGAATGAATTTATATTTTTTACCTCTGCTAGAGGTGTGTAACGCAGACCTTGTTCGCTCTCAAGACATACGTTTACTGTAGGCTCAAGTCTCATCTGTCCTTTTTCCATGTCTGCACTCGAAACACTTATAGCTCTTACAATGTCATGAATTTTTTTGAGATACTCTTTGGCCTCTGCAGACGAACTCATGTCGGGACGGGAGACTATCTCCACAAGAGGAACTCCAGATCTGTTGTAATCTACGAGAGATACTTTTTTACCATCTAGAACAACATGTTGAAGTTTTCCAGTGTCCTCTTCCATGTGAACTCTTTCGACGCCTATTTTTTTGCCTGAGTCTAGAGTAATGTGGCCGTTGGAGCAAAAAGGTTCGTCGTACTGACTAATCTGATACCCCTTGGCAAGATCAGGGTAAAAGTACTGTTTCCTATCAAATTTACTTTGAGAATTGACGTG
The DNA here is from genome assembly GCA_002347045.1 of Candidatus Collierbacteria bacterium UBA2277. Lineage (GTDB taxonomy): Bacteria > Patescibacteriota > Microgenomatia > UBA1400 > MFAQ01 > UBA2277. The sequence continues at coordinate 202,278 of DDWV01000001.1, forward strand.
GCAGTTTAGAGCTAGACCTATTTTCATACAAGACTCAATTGCCTTCTGATTTGGAACAGGAAGCGCTCCAGGTAAACCTAGACAAACAGGACAGGTTTGAGTGTTTGGCTCTTTACCAAAATGATCAGCAGGACAGCTACAAAACATCTTAGATTTTGTTTCTAGCTCAACATGCACTTCAAGGCCAATAAGTGGTGTGAATTTCATAGTGTTTTTTCTAAATTAGGAAATACATGAAAATTTGTGTGTCTTTGGTAACTGTCAGCAATTTTTATAGCGGTAGATTCTTTCAATTGATTTGAGGTGATCTGTAGACCTATCGGCAGACCATCAACGAACCCACAAGGTAAGCTTACACTTGTGAGTCCTGCGATAGATGAAGGCTCAACCAAAACATCTTCCATCTCACCAAACATTGGCTGATTTTTTGTTGCACCTACTGAGCGGGCAGGTCCTGGTGAAACAGCACCTATTACGGCGTCATAAGTTTTGAATATTTCATCAAATTCATTTACTATTTTTGTGCGAACAGCTTGAGCTTTTTTATAGAAAGCATCGTAATATCCAGCTGAAAGAGTATATGTGCCTAACATAATTCTTCGCTTCGTCTCTTCACAAAGAGTATCTCTACTTTCCCCGAAACGAACACCATCAAAACGAGCAAGATTGGAGCTCACTTCGGATCGCTGAATTACAGTGTAAACACCAATAGAATACCGTGGGTCCATAAGAGAAACCTCATCTACTGTGGCACCTAATAGTCTAAGTTGATTAGCTGCATTGAGAACTAGGTTTTTGACGTCATCACTCATTTCTGGAAGAAGATATTCTTTAACTATTCCAATACGTACTCCCCTAAGGTCAGGCGAGCATAAACTATCAGTATATTTTTCTACTGGAGCAGGTGAAGTAGTAGCGTCTTTATCATCTTTTCCAGAAATCACTTCGGCGACAATTGCACAGTCTTCTACAGTTCTACCCATTGGGCCGGGAGAGTCCAATGAGCTCCCCATCGCTATTACCCCATACCTACTTACTCTTCCGTAGGTAGGCTTGAAACCAGTGATACCGCACCAGGCTGAGGGCTGTCTTATGGAACCAGCTGTTTCTGACCCTATGGCTACTGTTGCTAATTGGGCTGCAATTGCGGCGGCAGATCCTCCCGATGAACCGCCCGGGAGCTTTTCTGGATTCCATGGGTTTAGAGTTGATCCAAAATCTGATGTTTCGGTGCTTGAGCCATGAGCGAAGGAGTCCATGTTTGTTTTACCTAAAATTATGGCGCCTGCTTCTTTGAGCTTTTTTACAACTGTGGACTGATACTGAGGATCGTAGCCTCTAAGTATGTTGGAGCTTGCGGTAGTCACAATACCTTCAGTAAGGAAATTGTCTTTTACAGCAAGGGGAATTCCCAATAGAGGACGAGTTACCCCCTTTTCAGAGATCTCATTATCAATTTCCTGTGCTTCCTTTAGGACGTTTTTGTTTTGAGCCAGGTAGACGTTTAGCTTGGGGTTGAACTTTTCAATTCGAGATTGAAAGTGTTTGACTATGTCTACACAGGTAAAATCATTGTTTTGATACCCATCGAGAACCTCTTTGATTGTGAGTTCGTGAAGCTGTTTCATATGTATTATTCAATATCTGAGTCAATTAAGCGTTCGACCACAAAAAACCCGTTGTGAGTTTTTTTGGCTTCTCTAAGAGCTAGTTCTTGGGATAGCACTCTTGAGAGATCGACGCTGTCAGCACGAGTAACATTGGTTAGTCCATTAACCTGATATGTGGCCGCTAATGAGCTGGTGTCTATTTCATTTAGCTGATTTATAATCTCTATTGTCTTTGTAAACTGATCAGCAAATAGATTTACCTCATTCTCTTGAAGTTTAAGATTGGCTAGTTTGCCAATTTTTTTGACCTCCTCTGGTGTTACTAAAACGTTGTGCATTAATTGAATTTTATCAGTAAATATAGATGCTGGCGATTTGGAATACTTGTGTCAGGTTTCAGATTATAGTTCTGATAATATAAAGCCCTTTGATTGAGCATAATTTATACACCCATTGAGATCAATTTTAGTTTTACCTAGTTTACAGTCTTGGAATGCTACACCAGAGATATTCGAGCCAGAAAAATTAGTGTTGTTTAGTTTAGAGTGATCAAACACAGCCTTTGAGAGATCGCAACTGACAATTTCTACACCCCTTAAATCGCAGGAAAGAAAGTAGCTTGATGACAGGTTTGATTCTGAGAACTTAACGCCTTTAAAAGATTGTTTTTCAAAAGAACAACCTTCAAGGAGAGTTTTTTCAAAAGTGCATTTTTCAATACTTGCATTTTTAAAATTTATCCAGCTAAGCTTGCAATCTTCGAACCTACTTTCATCAAAGGATGATGCGTTAAGCATGGCGTTGCTAAAATCACAGTTTATAAAAATGCAGTCAACAAAGTTCGTAAACTTTATTTCCTGAAAAGAAAACTTGCAGTTAAGAAATTTTTCGCAAGAAAATCCCTGGCCTTTGAGCTGGTTAGTGAAAAATACTCGCTCTTTGATCATGACCTTAGAGCCTTGATTCTTTCTTTAATTGGAGGATGAGTGTTAAATAATCCAGTAAACCAGCTAAGAGAGTCCTTTCTGTTTTTCAAAGGATTTACAATAAAAAGATGACTTGTGGCCTTGTTGGCAGACTCTAACGGCTGTTTGTCACCGGAGAGTTTTTCTAGAGCACTAGCAAGACCTTCAGGATACTTTGTGATTGAAGCTGCAGAAGCGTCAGCTAAATACTCTCGTCTTCTAGAGATAGCTAACTGAATTAACTGGGCAATTATTGGTGATAAGAGGGCCATAATTATTCCGGAAATAAACAAAAGCGCGCCAAAACCATTGTCATTACGATTGGACTTTCCCCTGATTCTTGTTCGCAGGAGAATGTCTGACAGGAGTGATACTAAGCCCACCAAAATGGTGACTATGCTCATAAGTCGAGTGTCGAAGTTTCTAATGTGACTCATTTCATGAGCCACAACTCCTTCAAGCTCTGTTCTGTTTAGTTTGTGCATAAGCCCCGTGGTGATACAAACAACGGCATGCTCTGGATCTCTACCTGTAGCAAAAGCGTTCATTGCCGAGTCTTCAATAACGTATAGCTTGGGAAGTGGAATGCCTGCTGGTCGTGCAATATTTTCGGCAACTGTAAAAAAGTCGAAGTGGTCTCTTTTGTTTGCGGGCACTGCTCCAGAAAGGCTAAGTATCATTTTGTCAGAGTAATAAAAACTAAAGAAGCTTAGAGTTCCTGACAAGATGAATGCTATTCCGACCGCGGACAGATCGAAACCAAGAGCGTAGCAAATAAGGTATGTTGCCAGAGAAATAAAAGCTATGAAACAGGCAATAACCACGATACTCCTTGCCTTGTTGGCGTCGACCAGCTTGTAGTAGTTCGTCATATTGAGATCTTGGGATCAGACATTTCACCCTTGCTCACCTCTAGGTGTTCGCCCTCTGTAGGAGTTGAGATACCTTTTTGTTCTTTGAACCCAAACATGTTTGCAACAATGTTTGATGGAAGAGTGACTACTTTGATGTTGAACTCTGCTGAAAGGTCAATGACTACGCGTCGTGCGTACATTAGCTTGTCTGAGGTGTCTCTTAGCTCGTCCATAAGACGAGTAACAACTTCGGCTCCTTTTAGCTCAGGATTGCTCTCAACTAATACTTGAAGTTTGGGGACTAAGTTGCTGATGGCATCAGCGGCTGCCTCAACTTTTGACATGTCTTTAGAGCCGGTTGCCTTCTCTACTGCTTTTCGAGCAGAAACGATTTCTTCATAGATTCCTTTTTCGTGTTTTAGGTAACCTTTGGCAGAGTTTTCTAGATTTGGGATAAGACTAGACTGGCGCTTAAGCTGATTTCCGATATCTTGAATGGAAGCAGTAAGACGAGTTTTGGTGGTTTGAAACCAGTTGTACTGAGATACAACGTAAAAGGCAGAGATAACTAGTAGACCAAGAATTATGTAACCAATCATATTTAGTTTTGTTTAAATGGTAACAGCTATAATTCTAGCACTTGACGCAAGTTTTTGAAGTCAAGAGTGTTGATAATGTCTTTTTTTTTGGCATATCCACGCCTGGCATGCCATACACCATACTGCATGTTTTGCAGTTGTTCAGAGCTATGACTATCTGTGTTTACTATCATTTTTACACCTTTAGAGACTGCTTTTTGGATTAGATCATCGGGCAAATCAAGACGTGTTGGACTGGCATTAATTTCCAGTATTTTGTTGTTTTTGAAGCAAAAATCAAATATCTTATCCCAATCTGCCTTAATAGATTCACGTTTATTTATTTCTCTCGACGTTGGATGCCCTAGGATTTTGACCTTGGGGTGACTAAGAGCATTAATTATTCGTCTGGTGTTTGCCTCAATTGTAAGGTCGAAACTTGAGTGGATTGAAGCTATCACATAGTCAAGAAGGCTCAAAGCACTGTCAGATAGAGCTAGGCTTCCGTCAGGTCTGATATCGACTTCCATGCCTATGAGTAAATATTTTACTCTTAGTTTCACATCGTTTTCACATTCTTTATATTCATTTTCTAGATATTTTCTTCTATTTTTAAGTATTTCTACCTTCTTACTTTCTTTTAGGCCTTGAAACTTCGGATTGTGATCAGATATACCAATGTACTCATAGCCTTGCAGTGATGCCTGGTTTAAGATTTCTGTCAAAGGGTTCGAGCCATGGTCGTGAGAGCTTGGATAGACAAAGTCACTGTGAATGTGAAGGTCGCCCCTGATATCACTAAGTTTTACTAGCTTTGGAATCTTTTTTGATCTGGAAAGCTCAATTTCTCCTGTACTTTCTCTAAGCTCCGGTGGTATGTACTCTAGTCCGAGAAAATTGTAGAATGACAGCTCAGTTTTGAATCGGTATATCTTCCCATCTTTTTTTATTCCGTACTCTGACAAGGAAAGACCTTTTTCTAAGGCGTACTTACGAAGCTGGATATTGTGTAGCTTACTACCCGTGTAATGCTGAAGTAGACTACCCCACATTTTTACATCTGATGATTTAAGATCCACACTAATTCCATTTTCCAGTCTTACTCGTGCGACCTTGTCACCTTTTAGAATTACTGTTTTGATTTTTGGATATTTTAGGGCATATTGCATAGATTCTCTGGAGTTATGGGAGCAAAAAGCAATATCGATATCACCGATTGTGGGTAGTTTTCTACGCAGACTTCCTAGAGGTTCGGCTTTTGAAATTAAAGGGGACTTATGGAGATAGGTGATGTACTCTCCTGCTATCTCTAGCGCTTGAGCAAGAAGCATTCTGTTTGATTTTGTTTTATGAGACCTAAGAGATTTTTTAAGATTTCGTATTGATTTTTCTTTAAAACCAGCTACTTTAAACAATTCACCTTTTGAGAGTATCTTTTTTAGATCCGAGATAGCTGTGTCTTGATTGTCTAATTGGAATTTATTAGCTATTTTATATGACTTAGCTGGACCTATTCCCCTAATTTCCATAAGAGAAAACATACCTGATGGAACCCTTTTCATGATTGAGTCAAAGTGTCTTACCTTGCCGGTTGAAAAGTATTCGTCGAGATATGAAACCAGTTTTTCACCTATCCCGGGGACACTGTCAAGCTTACCTTGTTCCCAAATATCTGCGATGGGAACGGTAAGATTATCTACTGCTACAGCAGCGTTTATGTAGGCTCGATAACGAAAGGTGTCTCCTTCACTAATCCAAAAAACCGCCGCAACCCTTTTGAGAAGTTGGGCGGTTTTTTGATTAATGGTCATTTTAGACCTTAAAAGCCAAATTTAGCGGCCTCCAAAACTACGTTCTGGACGATCTTCTTTTGGACGAGCTTCGTTGACGATGATGTTGCGACCGTCTAGGTCAGTTCCGTTCATCTTTTCGATGGCGGCTTTTGCAGCTTCTGCGTCTTCGAACTCGACAAAGCCGAATCCTTTACTCCTACCGGAGAATTTGTCTGAAATAACAGTGCACTCACCTAGTGCTCCAAAAGGAGAAAAAATCTCCTGGAGAGTTTGCTGAGTAGCGCTATAGGGAAGATTCCCTACGTATAAACGAACAGCCATTACTGGCTCCTTTCTGATTCTTCCAAAGCCATCATCACTTTGAAATCATTCTGTAAAAAAGTTAAGATGATTTAACTAGCCTATTATAGCGTATTCTGGTAAAATATGGTCTGTTCGTTGAATTAGCCTGGGGCTGTAGCTCAGTTGGTTAGAGCGTCCGCCTGTCACGCGGAAGGTCGAGGGTTCGAGCCCCTTCAGCCCCGCAAGTAAAAGCCTCACCCTTGCGGTGAGGCTTTTAGTTTGTTGTATGAGGGGCTCGAATGCCGGAGCCAGTTTCGTAACGAACCTGGTGAGGCAGGCCTGTAGGCCCCGCTAATAGCGGGGACCGGAAGGCGAGCCCATATTTCTTTGTGGTGAGTTTTTTGCCATAAAAAAGCCTGTGATATAAATCACAGGCTGAATGCCTACAGAGGGAAAAACATATGGAATGCTGTTCTGACCACAAAATATACAAAAACTACCACCACCATCTGCTTGGTGGCTTCTTTTTTGCCGTACTTTCGAGCCCTAAACTTCCACTCAGAAATTATGAGAACTACCGCCAGTAATACAAAAACCCAGTTCAGCATTTATTTACTCCTTGTATTATTTATGGTGCGATTGACAAGCCACGCAACGACTAATGCCATTGCGATAAAAACGCCAAAAATTCCTGGCTCTTGAATCGCAAACTGGACCATCTCAGGTCCGACTGCTAGCCACACCAACACAATTGGTGCAGAAAATATGACAATTAAAATAATTAAGGATACAAAGGCTAATAAACCAAGTCCCGCCCAAAACCATACTTCACAATTTTTTTTCAACGCAATCTCCTTATTGAGAACTAAGTAAATTTTAAGTAAAAGTGCTTTGGTATATTACCATATTGGGAGTGATTTGTCAAGTATTATGGGATAGTAATACTTGTTTTCATATTTAGAATTGTCTTAAGAATAAAATATTTTGTAGTATAATTCTGAGGCTGTACGCACGTTAAATCATATCGAGGAGGAAGAACAAATGTGTATGGGTTTTGGAAGCTATGAGTACGGACCGCCATATGGTGTACCAATTACTTCTGATGTTCATGAGCAGTACACTGATGAGCTGAAAAATGCTTGGGAGAAGTTTGATGCTTGGTGGAAATCCGTATCAGCCGAAGCATTAGACGCGGGACTGATTGACAGGAAAAGCATGCCGGATGACGTTAGGGATGCTTGGAAACTTATCCTTGAGACTCCGATTCCAGGGTATGAAGAACAAGGGTTCGCTGGAAAAGATTCTTGCTATATGATCACCGTATTGTTTTATCTAACTGACCCAGAAGAGTAAACAATAGACACAGACCGCCTAAAAAGGCGGTCTTTTTTTATATACCTATTGACAAAAATCAAAGAGTATATAAGATGTAATTATGAGTAAAGGACAGAAGACAGAAACACGCATTAAGAACATTCTCAAGTTTTTGAAGCTAAACGAGAACACCATTAGTACTCTTATGGGTGGAATAGTAGTTATTGTTATAGCAGGTTTGATTTTTAATTATTTTAAAACTACAAATCTTAGTTCTTGGCAAGGTACCCTTTTGTCGGAGCAAGAAACAGCTTCCACTACAAATGAAGAAAATCAAAACGACAAAATTATGACAACTTATGTAGTTGTAAAAGGAGATGACCTTTGGCACATTTCTGAAAAGTTTTTCAAGTCTGGCTACAACTATGTTGATATCATGAAAGAAAACGGTATTACTGGTGCAGGAGTAATCATTCCTGGACAAGAACTTAAAATCCCAAAAGTTGAGGCAAAAATTGCGACAGTTGCTGATGTAGATGAGACAAAATCCATAATAGCTGAAGAAAGTGTATCTACTTCGATATCCCTTGGAGAGTACACAACACAAAAGGGTGATTCTTACTGGAGCATCGCGGTTCGCGCCTATGGAGATGGATATCAATGGCCAAAAATCTATTGGGCTAATAAAACAACCTTTGAAAACCCTGACATCATATACGCCAACACAAAGATAACCATTCCAAAGCTGGGGGAGTAATTCTCTAAGTACAAAAATTCCAACCTTCTCTCTTTTGAGACACTGAATTCCTCACTAGACTTCAGACAGCTAAGTATTTAAAGCTTTACTTTATCGGGTAAAATATCAATTATCGCCGAAGTAGCTCAGCTGGTAGAGCGACGGTATCGTAAACCGTAGGTAGTGGGTTCGAGTCCCACCTTCGGCTCATAGAATTCTTACTAAAATTGAGGGTGATCACTTTTTATAATCTGTCTGAATGAGTGGGTGAAATTTCAATATGGTATTTCAAATAATTAACATTGAGTCGCCAAAGCTAAAGAACTTGTACTTCTCCTTTACAGCTTCGCTGTAAGCTTTTCCCAAAAGACTTTTTTCAAAACGAACCTCCGTTTCGTCGGAATTGGGAGCCTGTGTAAGAGCTGAAACTAACATAAGAAGGCTTGTAGATGGCAGGTGGAAGTTTGTAATGAGGCCGTCTACAAATTTAAACTCGTACCCTGGCTGAATGAATATATTTGTTTTTCCGCTTCCGGAGTGAAGCGTCCCTTCTGTGTCGGTGAGAGTTTCTAAAACTCTACAAGTGGTGGTTCCTATGGCAATAATCTTTTTGCCTAGTTTTTTTGCTTTATTTAGATTTTTGGCTGTATATTCATCAAGATTGTAGCTTTCTTCGTGCAGTGTTTTTGAAGCTACTTGTTCATCCGTAACAGGCTTAAAGGTACCAAGCCCTACATGTAGAGTGACTTTTTCTATATTTACGCCTTTTTGTCGTAATTTTGCCAAAAGACTGTCTGTAAAATGGAGGCCTGCTGTAGGCGCTGCAGCACTCCCCTTTTTTGAAGCATAGACAGTTTGGTACTGTTTTCTTAGGTCTTTTTCTTTGGCTTTTGAGTGCATGTATGGAGGTAAAGGGGTTTTACCTTCTTTGTCAATTTTGTTTATCAATGAGACACCAGCTAAATTAAACTTTATAGCTACTTCACCGTCTGCTTCAATGTTTGTAACCGTGCCAAAGAACTTGTCCGAAAAATGTAACTGTAATCCTGGCCTCACCTTACCCCTTACGAGGCACTGATATGTGTCTTGTGCGGTTTGTTTGAGTAAAAGTACTTCTACCTTACCTCCAGTATTTTTAGTGCCAAATAGACGGGCCGGGAATACTTTTGTGTCGTTTATTACTAAAACACAGTTTTCATCTAGTAACTGCTCTAAATCTCGAAAAATATGATGTGAAATAGTCTTGGTTTGCCTATTTACAGCAAGCATGCGACAACCATCACGAGGCTCTATGGCAACTTGACCTATGAGTTCCTCTGGAAGAGTGTAGTTAAAATCTGAAAGATTCATTAGGGTATATTATCGCACTGAAAAATAAAAACCCACCTAGTTGATTGAGGTGGGTTAGAAACATATATTTTAATGGTTAAGATTCAAGGCTTCTGATAGCGGCCTCAACATTAAAGGGGACACTCTTTTTAAACTCTTGATAATCTGGCTGTTCTTTTATCAGCTTCAAATATACCAGAGTATCTTGATCATTTTTAAGCATGTGGAATAACTGAGCAACTGATAAAAAATGGAGTGATTTTCTGGGTTCGAGCGTGGTTGACTTGATAAGGCATTTCATTGCTTCATCCGAATCTCTTTTGTAAAGCAAACACAGCGTTCCCAGGTTGTTTATCAATTCGCTATCGTTCGGATACTTCTCACATAGATCTTTTAGTTGTTTAATTCCTTCATCAATTTGTCCAGTAAAACACTTGATTGTTGCACCCATGGCTGCTTGTGCATAGACTTTCGAAGTATATAGCGGAGTCTCTTTTAATTTTTGAGCACCCATATTCATTGTCATTTCCATAATGCTCAACATGTCTCGATATAGACGAAAATTGTTTTTAAAATCTCTAGCGAATGAATTGTCATTGCCAAATCCATATGCTTTTGTTAATGCATTGATCTCTTTGATGAGGCCAGTTAAGGCCACATAATACACGGCCGTTGGTGGATCAGGAAATGGATCAATCGGACAAAACTGAAACCTAAGTGTTTTTATTCTATTAACACGAGTTTTAAAATCTTCAGTGTCAAATTGCACACCCAAACCACCACAACCGCCACAAATAGGTATAGCTGGAAATATTCGAGATTGGTTCATATCAGAGTCAAATAAATACCCATTTCCGTCATTCGGATCGAAACCTGAACCACACCAAGTACACAGTTTTGACTGGATCGCCATTCATATCTCCTATATTAGTTTTTAAAGTGTAGTCGAATTATATTTAATATATCAAAATATGTCAATTCAAAACCTATACTTGACTTCAATATAATGGTTCACTGATAGAGTAACCTTAAAGTTTTTCTTTTAAAGCTTTTACTATCTGAGCTGAAACTTGTCTATATGCACAGTACTCACAACTGGATGCTGGTGCAGGCACATCGTTTTTGGAGAGGGTTTTTCGTATCTTCATAAGAGAGCCTTCTACCCAGCTATCATCTCCTTTGTGATCCAAGATTGTCATCTCAAACTCAAGTTTGCCATCAAACTTGGGAAGATTTTTCATGGCATTGGCAAACACAAAGTATCCAGTGTTTGAAACTGCAAATCCAAGTTTCCTAAATATCCATTGGTATACTTCCATTTGGCGTTTGTAAGCATCTTTGTACTGCCCTTCTAAGGTAATTTCTTTACTTGAGCTGGTTGACTTGTAGTCTACTATTACTAGCTCGCCTTTTTTGTTTACCCAAAGATCATCGACAAGTCCATTGACTAAAATATTTGACTTTGGGTCTATGGCCATAGCTCCTTCGTATGCAACTACCTCACCTCGCCAACGTGGAAGGTCTTCGTGTTTTAGAGGAATAGCGTCTATCTTGTATTTCTTCATTAGTTTGTGAGCCTCACCATTTTCTCTGAGTAAGTCAAACTCATTTTTTAACAGATTGTCTACTGCTGAGTTTAGGGTGTATGGAGGAATTGAAGGTCTTGAGATACCAAGCCTTGAGTCCATGTAGAAACATCGAGGGCACTGTGTAAACAACTCAATTTTTGAGCGACTGAGTTTAAATGGCTCTGAAGATCCGGGGTCAAATATGTTTTTTGTTTTTCTGTAGTACATCATCCCCATGCTAACACGAAATTTTGCTGAAGGATATAATGAAGGAATAATAGGCTAAAGATAAGGATAATAATGAGTGAAAAACTAACAAAAATTGTAGCGACATTGGGACCTGCAAGTGACTCCTTGGAAACGATCGAGAGTTTGATATTAGCGGGAGTTAATGTGTTTCGTTTTAATACAAAACACGGTACAACAGAGTGGCACAGAGATAGAATTGAACGAGTACAAACTGTTGCAGACAAGCTAAAGATTGACATAGGAATACTGGTTGATCTTCAAGGACCTGAGATTCGACTTGAAACTCTTGACAAGTTACCTTTCTCGGTCGAAAAGGGTCAAGTCGTAAATATTACACCGTCTTTTGTTCCTGATATCCGCTCGATTTGCATACCTCACGATATTGTTTTCTCTTCTGTAAATAAGGGTGACATAATTCTTATCGATGACGGAGCAGTAGAGCTGAAAGTTGTCAGTGTTGGGTCTGACTTGATAAAAGCTAAGGCAAGTGAGGAAGGTGAGATTGGCCATCGTAAGGGGGTAAATTTCCCTGGTGTTGAGATAGACTTACCTTCTTTGATTCACGAGGATCTTAAAAAATTAGACATGGCAACAACCAAAAGAGTGGATTTTGTAGCCTTGTCATTTTCTAGAACTAAAAAAGACATCGAAGTTCTTCGAAAGGAAATGGGGCTTCGAAAGGTAAATGCAATGATAGTCGCCAAGATTGAAAGCTTGCAGGCACTAAATAATATTGACGAGATAATTGAGGCAACTGACGCTGTTATGGTTGCGAGAGGTGACTTGGGTGTGGAAGTACCAATTGAGCAGCTTGCGTATTGGCAAAAAATTATTATTACAAAGTGCAGAGCGGCCAACAAGCCAGTAATCACGGCTACTCAGATGTTGCAGTCGATGACGGGAAGTCCTAGACCAAGTAGAGCTGAGGCCACAGATGTTGCCAATGCCGTTTTAGATGGAACAGACGCTGTGATGCTGTCTGGAGAAACAGCAAGCGGCAGATATCCTTTGAAAGCTGTACAAGCTATGTCAAAAATTGTAAGATTTAATGAGCAGATAGAACAAGCAATAAACTTTGATATTAGCCCCGCAAACGAAACTGACATTATTGTAAGAGCTGCGAAAGAACTGTTGAATCAAAATATAGTTAAGATAAAGGTCATTTTGGTATATACAAAATCTGGACTTACTGCTAGATCTGTTTCGCGCCTGAGGCCAAAGGTACCAGTTATCGCGATCACTTCTGAGCAAAAAACTGTAGAGGAACTTACTTTATCTTATGGAATTGAAGCTACAAAAACTAGCATGCGTGAAGGGAGTTTCTCTCTGCCAAATCCGGCTATTGAGGAGTTAATTAAGTCGAAAACTATCGTAAGGGGTGACACTGTAGTGATTATTCACGGCCAAAACTACCACAAGGAGGGCTCCACAAACGCCGTTGCACTGTTAACTATCTAATCCAGAGTCGAGAAGATCTAAACCCTTGACTGCAGGAAGTGACTGTCCGGCTACACCCTGGATGCTACCATAGATACCTGCGGTACTTAGGAGGATTCTCTCTGCCTGAGCTTCACGCTCTTTCCAGATCTTTTCAAATGCTGCTCTTTCCTTGTTGATCTGGTTTTGCATATTTTGGTGAACTTCAATTATGCTTTGGACCTGTTGAACAAAGGTGTCACTTGTAAGATATGTATAAACCATATCAGCCTTCGTCCCTCTGTCTTTGCCGTTGTGCTTTTCTCTAGCTACGTCTATAAGATTCTTGCGAAGTATTTCGGCGAGAGGTTCAGTGTAGGCTGGTTCTGTAACCCATACACCCTCATAATAGCCAAAGCCTGTTTTGATTGCTTTTGGCAATACTGCTGTCACGATTACTGGAATATTTGCCTTGGAAGCTCTTAGATCGTCTTTGAGCTTTCTGGCCCAGTCATCTACCCAAGCCTTTGTGCGTTTTGTCTCCCATAAAATTACACCACAGACTGTTCCCATACTTGTTTTAACTATTTGACTGACGTCGGCTCCTTTCACGCCCTTACCGACAGGTTTTATTTCATCGTGAGGAAACGTGTTTGCTAGATAAGCCTCAAGGTCCAGTTCTTGAACTTCTCCTTGAAGTTGCTGAGAGCTTTGGCTTGCTTTAAGTTGAGCGGTTTCAAGTGCTTTCTTAAGATCGTTTATCATTTTTTCTTTTTCCATATCCTTTAGCCTGTGTGAGTCACTGGCCTCAAGTAGTGTCTGTTGTCGGATTTTGCTTCTTTCCTCGTCTAACTGGCGTTGTTTTTCTAGTTCAAATGAATTTTTTTCATCTTCGAGTTTAAGCTTTTCCTGACGGAGCTTTAACTCTTCTTGTCTTGTTTCGTTTAACTTTTCTGTTTTTAGCTTAAGCTCTTCTTTGAGAACTGTCACCTCTTCTGAAGACTCATCACGAAGCTTTTTCTCAATTTTTTGAGTAATGCTTTTCTCAAGATCAGCTTTTATGTTTTGACTTAGTGCTTCGCTAATCTCGATTTCTTCGTTGCAGTTGGGACATTTGATTGTGTTAGCCATTGATTGATTATATATTCACTGTAAAGACTTAACTTTTTGGTGTTGATATAATATCCATATGAAAATTGTCGTAAATAATAAATGCATGAGCTGTAATATGTGTGAGGACTTGTCAGAAGGAGCTATTGGAGTAAAATTTGGTTCAAATGGAAAAGCAGGTGTGAATCCAGAGGCAAAACTCGATAACAAAGATATCTCTGAAGCCATTGAACTTGCTGCGGAGGCTTGCCCTATGCAGGCGATAAAAGTAGAAAGTGATTAACGATCTCTAAGCTTGCCAATATTTTTTCGCACTTGGCGGTTTGCTTTGTTTCTCACTCTAATTATCCCATCTAGTAGTACTTTATGGTTATCTTTGATGTGTATTGGGCAGGCAGGAAGGTTCATGTCAAACTTTATCTCATATCCAGAACGAGATACTTTTTCTATCGCCAGGGAAGCTAGTTTAAGATCTTCTTGGTAGTGTTTAAGATACTTTCCCAGACCGGTTTCAAACTTTGTTTCAATCCTTTTTTTTAGACGGTCACTTATTGTCAGTTTTTGTGGATTGAAGGTTAGTTTCATAATTTATTATATCAACAACTGTTTTTTCTTTTATACTAGAGGTAGTGAAAAAATTATTTATAGTAGTTTTTGTGTTTATAATCCTCGGTTATGTTGCTGTTTTTGCAACTAAAAATTTTGATACAAAAAAGTTACTTAAAGATATTGGAAGTCAAAAAGTTTATTTTCAGCGAGATAGCAATGCAAGTTTTATGCCTGATTGGAAGGCAGATGAGCTACTAAACCAGATAAACACAGCCAGAGAAATTGCAGGGCTTTCAAGACTTACAGGAAACGAAAGGCTAGACCAGTCTGCAAAAGCGAGACTTTCTGTAATCTTGTCAGAGAATGATGTGGACGGATCGGTGACTGGACTTACCAGAGAGCAAGCACTTGAGAATGCCGATTATCAAGCTAGTTTGGTTGGTGACTTGATTTTGCTGGGCTATTATAAAACCAATGATCCTGTAAATTACTGGAATAACACTGAGACGAGTAAGGGCACTTTGTACCACCCTGACTTCAAAGATGTTGGTATCGCAGTTAAAAACACCAATGAGAGAGTAGATATTTATGTGTTGCTTGTGGCTCCAAAAAGAATCGTTAAACAAGTAACGGCTCCAAGGATTGCTTGGGGAGGACCTGAACTTTGGGAAGCAGTCAACAAAAGACGGGTTGAGATGGGGGTCAACCCATTAAAAAACTTAAGCGAACTCTGTACCATTGCCTCGATTAGGCTAAATCAACTACTTGAGTTAAACAAGCTTGACGGACATGCTGGTTTTGTCCCTGTGTTAGAGAGAGATGATCTGAAGTGGATCTCTAAAAAATATAATATCAGTGAGTATTTGATTCAAGGATACAAGACGCCTACTGAAGCTGTTAATGCCTGGGAGAACACTATGGGTCATCGATCTTTACTCTCTGGAGGAGAGTATGTTTGGGGATGTATTTACGCGCAAAATACATTTGGTGTAGCTATCACAGCTTATTAGAGAATAATACTGTCCAGTTCTTCTTCTACCTCTTCTTTGGCAATTATGTATATGTCTCTTTGATTATTGGAACTGACCATTTCCGCTTCTCCCTTAAGGATTTTTTCGATTGGCCTGCAGTGCATACAACCATCTCTGCCATTTGGACACTCAAAGACTTCTAGCTTTCTGGCGAGCTTAATCTTCCTTCCAATTTCACTAACTTTTTGGTGTGCTTCCTTCAGGTCGGGTAAAGGTTTCTCAGTAATGCCATTGTCAAGTCCAAGATACCAGTAGCTTGCTTTTGTGATTGGCCTTTTTTGACAGTGATGCACTAAAAGATGATATATCGGAAGCTGAAGTGAGTCGTCATTTTCTTGCTTTTTGCCAGTTTTGAAGTCAATGATATGAACACTGTCGTTTTCTTTGTCATACTCAAGCCAGTCGACCTTACCACAGAGTACTATGTTTTCATCATCTGATATCCAGTAATGAGGAAGCTCTTGTTGGATTTTTACGGCCAACTTGTTTAGGGGACCAGGATTTTCCATGACCGACCGAAGCATCTCCTTTCCCCTTTCTTTGTAAGCATGTTCATCATCGAGAGAGGTAAAGCCACCTTTTTTGCCTGATACTTTTTCCCACTCTTTATCAAACTTGAGAATAAGTGACTCTGAAAACCGATCATTTGTAGGAATAAGTGAGAGTGACTCAAGGACTTCATGAACTGCTTGACCTAAAGCAAGAGCTGGAGTCATCTGCTGAACCTTGTGACCTGTCTTGGGGTCTTTGTAGACGTTTTTTAGATAGTATGCTCGTGGACAGTTTAGATAGTCACTTATAGAGGTGTGTGATATCCAGACTGCGGTGTATTTATCTTTTGCCATTGTGGAAATTATAAAGCCTTATGGCAACAACTAACCATGAAAGTCCAAGAATATATCCTCCTGCCACATCTGTAGCCCAGTGAGCTCCAAGATATATTCGAGAAATCCCAATTGTAAGTAGAAATATAATCAGAACAATAGTCAAGGTCATTTGAAAAATGTTTCTTTTTGCTTTTTTAAGGAGAAGATACAGAAGGAAGCCAAAAAATATAGTAAAGACAAGAACATGATTACTGGGATAGCTTTTGTCTGAAAGGAAGACAGAAACATTAACAAACTCTGGTTGAGGTCGCTCTCTGTTTACAAGAATTTTAATTAGTGATCCGGAAAGTGCACCAACTGCTGTGATTAAGGTGCTAATTACTGCTTCTTTGCGCAGACCATACAGGTACAATATTGAGCCTGTGATAGCGATGATATAGATCATCAGAGGTCTGTTCCCCATAAGAGTAACAAACCACATAACTTTTGAAAAGTAGTTTTGATTGATGTCTTGAATAAATCGACTGGTTGAGAAATCAAAAGTAAATTCAGGGTTAAGGAAAACAAACACAGAAACAATGATAAATAAGCCAATCAGAATTCTAAGCCGAAGTAAGTTCTTCATCCAATATAAATTTTATCATTTTGATGAATTGAAAACTTTGATATAGAGCCCGAAGGCATTTCTATTACAGTTGAATGAAGAGGATTGTAAAAAAATAATTGATTTGGACGTAGATTAGCTTTTAGCTTTACTACAAGTCCCCCTTTGTCCAGTACAATCACGTCGATACTGTTTGACATAAAAATAGTATGAATTCCAAAATGAGTCTTGATGATAAGAAATCTTGAGTTGTTGGGATTTAGCAATCCGATTAGTCTATCGCATACAGTAACCGCTTCTTTGGCATTACTTGTTACATAAATATTATTGGTAACATTTTTGATAATCATCTCAGTCAGCTTTAAACTGCTTTATGTTTTTAAGGAAGCTTACTACTCTATCGTCCATGATGATTGAGCTTTCGGATAATGGTCGAATTAGCTTGAGACCTTTGAGTGTTGTACACCGACTGAGAGCAACATAAGTTTGTCCATGAGCAAAAGCACCTCTTCCAAGATCGATGGCAACCTTGTCGAATGTTTTTCCTTGACTTTTGTGAATTGTAATTGCCCAAGCAAGCCTTAGGGGCATTTGTTTAAAACTGCCCACCTCGAAACTTTCAAGAGCCATAGTCTCGGGGTTAAGTCGAGTCTTGTAGGAGTTCCAAGTAACTGGCTCTATCACCTCTGTTTCTCCGCTATCAAGCCTTACCATGGCGTGGTCGCTTCTTATTTTCATTAGCATACCTGTTGTACCGTTTATCCAGCGATCATTGGGGTCGTTATTCAGAAGCATTACACGCGCACCTGTTTTTACTTCTAAACTATTGGCAGCCGGAAACTGTTTTTCAGGAAAACTGCCGGTTGCGATACCTTGGAAACAAATAGTTGGACCTTCGATTTCGTTAAGTTTGAATTGATTTATTTTATCTGCCTGGTTGTTTATGGCCGTAAGGTACACATGGTCTTCTAGCCAACCATCTCCATCAACCTGACATCGATTTAACACTTCAAGGTCTTCTTGAGTAATTTGCTTACTCCTGACTCTGTTCAATATCTCAACAAAACACTGGTCATCTTGACGATAGATTTTCTCAAGTTCGAAATATTTAATTTGTCGATATAGTCCATCAGTAAGACTCATGAATACGTTAGAGGAAAAAAAGTAAGGAGACTGATAAAGACTATTTATTGCCTCTTGCTCTTCTTGAGTGACCACTGGAGGAAGCTGATGAAGGTCGCCAACCATGATAACCTGAACTCCTCCAAATGATTGTTTGTTTTTTCTTACTGTCTGCAAAAAAATATTAATGCTGTCGAGTAAGTCTGCTCTAACCATGGAAATTTCATCAATTATTAATGTCTGAAGAGTTCGATAGAGTTTGGCATTTCTTGTTTTTTTTGCTTCGGTCCTAGCTCTCTCAGTAGTAATGTTGGGTGGAAAAAGAAAAAAGGAATGAATTGTCTCTCCTTGTACGTTTACAGCCGCAACTCCTGTTGGAGCGACTACGGCCAGATTTTTCTTCGTTTTGCTTCGAAATAGATCCAAGAGCGTTGACTTGCCGGTACCGGCGTTTCCTGTTAGAAAAACATGATCCCAAGTATTTTCAAGTTCTTCCAGTACCGACTTGAATTTAGAGTCGATAATTATGGACATTTATATAGAGAGTAGATGATGATTTTGTTTTAACCAACGACGATGAGTTTTGTACAACGGATCGTATTTTTGAACAAGTTCCCAAAACTTTTTTCCATGGTTTCTGTGTACCATATGAGAAACTTCGTGAAGTACAACATAGTCTACAACCTCATGTGGTGCCATTACCAGTTTTTGATTGAAACTGAGACAATTTCTTGGCGAACAACTGCCCCAGATAGAAGTAACATTTTTTAAACTAATACGAGAGTATGACACGCCAATTTGTTCGGAAAAATAATTTACCTTCTCGGTGATAACGGCAATTCCTTTTTCTAAATACCAGTGTTGCAGTGCCTCTCTTATTTTCTCTGGATGGATATTCTGCTTAAACCCGTTGTATATTTCAACTTCAATTTTGTTGTCGCATACGTTCACCGCAGTTCTGCCTGGAGATGTAACCGTTTTTATGGAAAGAGAGTATTCACTCCCAAAAAATAGATGTGTCTCACCTTCTTTAAACTCCTTAACAACCTTGGGGGGAGACATTTTGCTTAAGTGCTTTTGGATCCAGACAGACTTTGACTCAACAAGGCTCCTGACCATTGCCTCTGTCATCCAAAATGGTGCCCGAACCACAACACCTTTGTCTGGTGAAACTGAAACAGACGTTCCAGACAAGAGCCTGCGACTTCGAATAAGCGTATAGTTTATTTGAGACACGAGAACAATTGTAACCTAACAATTTTTATATTTTCTCAAAGGAGTAAATTATTTCTTCCGAGATAATGTATTCTTGATTGTTTCCTTCTGGTGTTTTGTTTGTAATAAGAATATATTTGTCTGCCACTTTGGGTATAAAGTAATAGGTAAAATTTTTTCCACTTTCGATTGATGAATAAGTTAAGGCCGTAGTAAACCCAATGGCAATAGGTGAAATTGTTTTTGCTAGATAGAAATCGTTTTCTTGATTTTCAATTTTTTTGTCGATTACTGACTCCACAAACGTGTTTAGGTCGTCGTTTTCTTGAATTTTTCCTTCCGTAATGTAGAGATCAATTGAGTTGTTTTTCTGCAACCCTATGTCTCCATTGTGATAATTTTTCAAGCTAACGTCTGAAGGATGTTTAATTTTGTAGCCAGAGTAATTGTTTACAAATACTTGCCAGTTAGGATTATTTTCAAAGTGTGAAGTATCAAAAAACGAAGCAGTACTAATATTTGTTCCCGCAACTAGTGGTGAGACAAGATTGATTTTCCCCTGTCTTCCTCGACCCCTAATAAGGGTACCTGCTGATACCGTAATTAAGACTGAGATGATAAGAATAAAAAATGTTCTCATGTGTAATTGATATTACACTTAGTTTATTACTTATTTCACAAATGTTCAATTGTTTTATGTAAATTGCCGTTTATACTTAATTTATGAAATTTCCAGAGTATATCAACAACTTCATTAAGGATTATTCTGATATAAATAGAAAGTCAGAAAGAATTTTTGGTATAGACTCCAAGCTAAAGGAACAGAAAGAAGACGCAAAGAACAAGAAGCGAATATTGCTGCTAGTGACAGGCCTTTCCGGCGCTGGAAAAGATACTATTGTTAGGGGCCTGCTTGAGAAAGACAGACGATTTGGAAGGATAAAGACCTGTACTACTCGATCAAGAAGACCTGGTGAGACAGAAGAAAACGATACTTACATTCGACTTACTAAAGAAGAGTTTCAGAAAGCGCAAAAAGAAGGTGACGTCTTTGAGTCTGTTGAGTACGCTGGAAATTACTACTGTTCGTTGTCTTCTGTATTTAAAAAAGCTTTTAAGGATCATGAGATTCCGCTTTTACAAGTTGATCCTAAAGGATCAAGTTTTTATATCGATTCGTGGAGAAAAAACGAAGAAATATTTGAAGATATCAATTTGATATTTGTTTTTATTGTTCCCCCAACACTAGACACTCTTAAGGAAAGGCTATTTGAAAGATCTGGAGATATGAGTTTTGTAGAAAAAAGACTGGAACAAACAAAGCTCGATTTGCCTTTTTTATCAGAGGCCGAGTACATAGTGATAAATCAAACTGGGGCACAAGAGAAAGTGGTTGAGGAACTACTTGAGCTATTTCCGGCTTAGATTTATTGCCTTTTATTAAATTTGTAAAGTGAGCGGGTAAAGGGAATTGAACCCTCTTCTCTTCCTTGGGAAGGAAGCATTCTACCGGTGAACTATACCCGCTTGAAATCTATGATAGATTATACTAAAGATTAAATATGGCAGGAAGATATCGACAATCAAGTAAAAACAATAGATCAAGATTTTATATTTTGCTCTCAGTTATTTTTGTTATAGTAATGTTTAAATGGGGTATTCCCCTGTTTATGAACCTGGTAGCTGGTCAAGGGGCAGAACGCCTAGCCGCTCAAAAAGACATCATTCCTCCTCAGAACCCAGTTATATCGGCACTTCCAGAAGCGACTAATAGCGCCAGAGTAGTAATTGAAGGATTTACTGAGAGAGGAGCTGTTGTAGAGCTACTGATTGACGATGTGAGTTACAAGATGAGTAAGGCTGACGAGAACGGTTTGTTTACTTTTGACGCCGTGCTATCTCAAGGACAGAACAAAATTCAGATTCGGGCAAAAGACGAGGAGGGAAACGAAAGTGTGTCTGAGGTAAGTATTATTACCTATGACAGTAAACCAATTGAACTATCAATATCTTCTCCTAAAGATGGAAGTGAGTTTTATGGAAAACTAAATCAAGTGATTGATATAAAGGGAGAAGTAGATAAGAAAAACAGCCAAGTACTTATTAATAATTCTTTTGTGACTCTTGACAGTAATGGAAGTTTTGTTCACAGATTTATGCTTTCAGACGGGGACAACACTCTGACCATTAGAGCATCTGACAAAGCAGGTAACGTTGACGAAAAAAGTCTTAATGTGGTTTACTTTCCCTAATCTTTCGAGAAAAGACCAAGGATAAACCAAAAATAAGCGAGTATCCATATATAAAAAAGACTGTTGTTGAATAAGCTATGTACGGCCAATGTAAAAATCATGGCAAGAAAAACAGAGTCATTTTTCCCTGATTTGATAACTTTGTATCCAAAATTAAAGAAAGATAGAGTGCCCATGGCACCAGTTGTTGCCATAAGCAAGATGAAGCTGTTGTCTATGGATAGTCTGGCGCCAGAGGCAGACCTTAATGTGTTGTATCCCCAACCAAACAATGGTCTTTGAGAAAAGAGAATTATGCCATTTTTCCAACTTTGCAGTCTGGAAAAAATAGAAAATGTTCGAAGAAGATTAACTCCTTCCCCAAACGGTTTTGGTGACAAAAGAATACCAGCTCCAAGCAATACCAAAGTAATAATAATCCTTTGTTTTTTTTGAAATATCATAAGAAAAATAATTCCCGACACAAAACAAACAAAAGAGGCTCTTGAAAAAGTAAGAGTAAGTAACACAATAAATAGAATTGCTGGAAAATATTTCTTGTTTCCAATAAAAAATATGGCGGTACATGCAAATATAGCTCCAATGAAATTTGGATCATAAAATGAACCAATCAAACGATAGTAGTGGTCGTCAAAACCAATATTTTTTAAATATCTCATGTCTGGAAAGACAAAATACTGACCTAAACTAAGCACTACAAAAATTCCAAGTGAAGCTAAAACTTGATTTTTTAGCCTTGCAATACCCACTTCTTTTACTGCGATAAAGATAGAAGGATAAATCAGTAAGCGAACAAGATACATCGATGAGGTTAGTATCCCCGAAGATATCGTTTGGCCATAGTTTGCAAACAAGGAAACGGTGGCAATGGTTAAAAATATTGTGTATGACGCCATAAGAGTTTTTGAAAAGTACCTCTTTCTCTTTGGAGAAACCACCAAATAGAGAAATAGGACAGCGACAATTAAATCCAAATAATATATCGTAAAGGGAAGAGATGATGGTGACAGGGAGAGTAGCTGACCAAAAGGCCAGATGTAAAGAAGTAGTGTGAGTAAGAAAGTCATTTATTGTTAAGTTTAAATATTTGAATGCCGACTATGTTGGTATGGACTAGTGTACCGTTTACTTCTGATTGGTCGGTGTTTGTAGTTATGAGGAAGTCGTAATCTTGTTCTGGGTTAGCCCATGAGGTGTGGTCAAAGTTGTGAGGGAAATAATATAAGTTGTGAAGCTTGTCTATAAGTATTCTACTTTCCTCAGGAATGTTGTTTTTTACGAATTCATCTGAGTCTATAAATGTGTCAGGCAGACGACTTGCTTGAGTAGTGAGAAAGGTGTTTGTGTTTTGTTTGCCAAGTATGTAAGGAAAGTACTTTTTTACTGCTACGAACCTAAGTCCAAAAATCATGAGTGACGAAAGAATACACAACGACACAAATACACTAGCATATTTGTCTTTCATCTTGGAAACAAAAGCTACTGCTGCGATGATAATCGCAGGTAGATATGGAAGAAAATATCGACTGGACGGAGGATCTAAAACCTGGCTAAATATTGCGCCTAATAGCCCAATTTGAGAAATTTTTCTAACGTCTTTTTGTCTGCTATACAAAGAGAAAACCGCCATGATTACCAATACAAAAATCATAGGAGATAAAAAATCGTCGAAGGGAAAAGTAAGAGACAAAGGTAATAGAATTAACCTAGTGAAAATTTCCTGAAACGAAGAGAAAGCATTGTGAATAATGGTGTCAAAGATGGGATAAAGAGGATTGCCCGTGAATTTTTGGGCTATGAAAAACCAGGGGGACGAAATAATTGCGGCTGGTATTATCAAAATTGGCCCAAATACCAAAGCGTATATGGCCAGAGACCCAAGACTAAGCCATTTTGTACCAATTGAAAGGCCAATAAAAATTCCTCCCTTTATCATTTTGCCTGAGACAAGATAGAGTAGGGCAACACTTTCTAAAAATGTCCTGAATAAATCTATGTAAGAGCTTCCCGACTGCCAACTTACTAGCCAAGTGCAATAAAACAACGAAACTGATACTGATTTGAGTATGGTAGAAAACTTAAGCCTGTCGGTGATTTTCCAAATAATAATACATGTGCCGACACCTGACAAAAACAGAAATGCTTTTGGTCCTATAAAGTCAAAGTATTTTATAAGTGGAATAAATAATGTTTCAGTAATCCTGGGCATTACCGAGTAGTACAAAAGTCCTCCTTTGAAATACCATTGTCGCTTGAGAAGCCAGAGTTTTGGGAGAGTAAGATGATACCAGAGAGAGTCAAAACCAATCTCTGGAGAAAAAACAGTAACTATGTTTAATAGTCCAATCAGAATTATCGGAATCCATATCAAAATCAAGACTGTTTTTCTTTTTCCCATTGAAAAATTCGAACTGATAATGATTGGACACTCATAAGATATGCTTGAAAGAGGCCAGCTAAGCCGTCCAAAAAGCCCATTCTGAAAATATAGTTCTGAATAAATTTTGCCTTAGGGAGAAAAAATAATCTCCAGTAAGTAAAAGGTTTGTTTTCTTTTTCAAGAGATTTTGCGTCAATAAGTCCGTACTGTGCCATTCTGTCCGAGAACTCCGAGACGAAACTATCTTTAATATGATAAAGAGGAGAAACTATCTCTTTGATACTCCCCTTTACTTTCCATGTTTCATGGACAGGACGAGAAAATTTGCCTGAGTTTTTTCTTGCTAACCGTAGGATTTTAGTATGTCCTGTTTCGCCATGCAGTAGTGGTTGATGAAAGCATACATCTATCCTTGGGATGAGATAGCCTCGATTTTCTTTTCTATTGATCACGCTTTGTATTTCTCTGGCAAGCTCTGTGCCAACATACTCATCGTCGTCCACAAACAGAACCCAATCGCTTTTCGCCTTTTGTAGGGCAAAGTTTCTTTGATCTGCAAAATTTGAGTTAAGAGGCCTGAATATGTGTTTTATGATCCCTTTTTTATATTCATTTTTGTACTTATCTGTGTCTGTTATAACCAGTATTTCGTCTGCAAAAGAAATCGATTTTAGCAACAAGCCAGGTATCTCCTCTTTTTTAGAAAGTATTACTACAGATAATGACATTAATGTGAGACTCGACTACTAACTTTCCCTGATAAAACCTGGGAAGGGACTTCGACCAGCCGATATACCAGATATGAAACGGCTGTGGCAACGATTGTCGAAATAACAAATAGAGAGATATGAATTATCAGATAGCTATCTTTGTATGGAAGGTTAGGAAAATTTACAAACATAGCTTTACTGATTAAATAGAGCACAGAGAAATGTATCAGATATAAACTATATGAAATTTTTCCAAAGAACTTGAAGACCTTTCCGTCGAGAAAATTGAAAATGGTTACTTTTTGACTGAATGCCGATATGCCAATGATAAAAAATGAAATTATGGCTTCAACTACTCCACCAGTGTACTCATTGGTTAGATAGCGGAAGCTTAAAAAGAGGACAATCATTAGAGGCGCTAGGACGTGGACAGTCCAGTTTGGAATACCTATAAAAAAACTTTTGAACTTGGGAATAGAAAGACCAAGATAAAACATATAAAGATAACGAAGATCTCTAAAGTTGTCGATTTTAAAAACAGTAAAACTGAGATAAATTAAGAGTAAAGTGATACAGATGTCTATCCACCAAGATGTTTTATTGTTTAATAAGAAAAATACAGGAAACAGTATTGAGGCAATTACAATTACACGAAGAGTCCAGGTGACACCTCCTGTGTATGTATTAACAAGCATTAAATTTAGAACAAATTCTTTAGCCGTCATTTGAAAGTTCATCCACCAGTTGAACCATGGAGAAGAGGCGGGAAATGTCTGGTGTACAAAAATGGTGTTCATGTATATCGCTGTCAAAATGACGATGAGAATATAGACAGGATACAAACGAATTAGTCTTTTTATTAAAAATGACATTAGACCTCGAAAGTTGAACTTTACTTTTGCCAAGGATGGACCCAAGACAAGCCCAGACAATAGAAAGAAAAGAGTCACGGCAGCACCTCCGTTGCCAAGAACCATAAGTAACTGCTGGATTTTACTCTGAGGGCTATTGAACAAAAGGGGGTTCTGTTTCCAAACATTTGCAAAGCTGGGTATTGAAACTACAAGAAAGGAGTGATTTAGAGCAACAATAAGTGAAAGCAAACCACGCAAACCGTCAAGCTTTGTAAATCGTGTGGTATTTTTAGCTTCCATCATCTTGTATTATAGAGTCAATGAGAGATTTTCGAATACAGACTTTACTTAATTGCTGGAAAATAGTCAAGAAAAAAGAAATGCCGATTGGGAATTTGTTGGCTTATTCATGGCTTTGGATTAAACCTGCAAAGAGAAAAAAAATAAAGGCCAATAAGATGTTTGACCTTAATGACTTCCCCATTCTGAAATATAAATCGTACGAGCTAGCAAAGTTTGATCCATTGTGGTTCCCTAGACTTTTTGAGCCAACCACTTTAGGAATACGAACTTGGGAGTATGGTTTGCTACTGGAAAGTACCGGGTTTAGAAAAAAAACTGTTTTGGATGCCGGGTGTGGAAACAGCAGGCTTCCTCTTTTTTTAGCCAAGAAAGGCGCCAAGGTGACTCTTCTTGACATGAATGACCCCCTAGAAAAAACTGTGGTCAAAAGACATAAAAACCTGAGGTTTGTCCTTGGTGATATGACCAGGCTAAAGTTCTCAGACAATCACTTTGATAGAGTAATTTGTATCTCTGCAATTGAACACGTGGATATGAAATCTGGTGGAGATTTTTTTTCAGAAAAAGAATATATTTCTCGTGCTCTTAAAACTATCAAAGAACTAGCTAGAGTTACAAAAGCTAAAGGCGTATTTTATCTAACAACTGACTTTTATTTACCAAGGCAAGACACGGATAAATGGCCTGGTTCAAAAGACATAATTAGAGGAGCTTTTCCGTGGAAATGTTTGCCTCTTTTTGTGAAGGAAATGAAAATGAATGGTATCAATTTGGACAGAGAGCCAGAGATAGATGAGGGAATTTTAGTTAGATCAAAGAGTAGAGCAAATTACCGTGGTAGATATTTTACGACAGTTTCTTTTAGGGGAGTAAAGTCTTTGCTCGCAAGTAAAGATTGAATAACAAATAGAATGGCAAACTTGTGACAGGAAGGTGTCTGCGACAAAATCTAAGATGACTATTGGCTAGAATAATCAATTTTTTCTTACCTAGTTTGTTTGTACTCATAGAAAGATGGTGGAATATCTTTACCGATGGACAAAATCCTAAACAAAATCCTTTTTCGACAGCCCTTAGGCAATAGTCTGCATCCTCGTAGTAGAGAAAAAAACCATCATCCAACTTTCCTGCCACATCTAGAACTACCGAAGGAATCAAAAGACAAACGCCAGAAAAATAATCTGGTCTAATATTTGTGTTTTTACTTAGGTGATAGTTTCTTCCAAAAAACATGTCTACTTTGCCACCATAGTCATAAACAGCTTTTCCTTTGTCTTTGTACTCTACTTTTGGTGAGATAATGTCCCCTTTAGTTTTCAAAAGCTTTTGGAGAAAGTCTTTACTTTCTACGGTTGCGTCGTTGTTTATTAGCAAGACGAAGTCTGCCTTCATTTTCTTGGCGTAATCTAGACCTAGATTATTCCCCCCAGCAAAACCTAGATTTTTCTTTGAAAATATAAATTTTACCTTTGGAAATTTCTTATTTAGATTTCGTGACTCTTCTTCTACGGATCCGCAGTCGACAACTAGTAAGGTTAAGTCTATGCCGTCTTTGTTTATACCCTTAAACGACTTAAGACAGTCTTCTGTAAGGGCTGCGTTGTTGTAATTTACTGTAATTACTATAATTTTTTTATTTCTTTGTTTCATAAAATATTTTTTCAAGTTTCGAGACTGTCTTTTCCCAAGTAAAGAATTTTTTTACTGCCTCTACCCCATTTTTCCCCATCTCTGACTGAAGTTCGCTGTTTGACAATAGCATAGATATTGAGTCGGCAATTTTTTGGGGGTTTCTTTCTGTAAGCAGGCCTGTCTTTTTGTGAGTGACTGTTTCCCTAAAGCCTCCCTCACAAACAGCAATCACAGGTGTTCCGCAAGCCATAGACTCAACTACTGACAGGCCAAAAGGCTCTAAATGCGCTAAAGCTAGAGTGACTCTTGATTGATTGTAAACTGTACATAGATCTTTTTGGCTCAGACTAAGAAGTAGTTTGATATCAACCCCTTTCTTTTTGGCAAAATTGACAATTGGCTTCATACTATTCTTTCTGGGTGAGGCGATAACTAATACTGGTCTAATTTTCTTATCCACCAAAGAGACTGCTTCTATAGAAAGCTTTAGATCTTTTTGCGGTTCATTGTTTCCAATGACTAGAAGTTGATTTTTCTTGGCTATTTTTTTAGGGAAGTATTCTTTGGGGTCAACTCCTAAGTGAACTGGAATTGCATTTACTCCATAACTTCTAAATATGGACTCTACTGAGAAATAAGAGTTTGCTACTGTAACAGTGGCTTTTTTGGCACTAACTATTTCGATGTTTTTTCTGACTTGACGATTAATTTTCTCGTATATTCTGTTTGGCAACGGAAGACTCGGGTCTATTTTTAAAAATTCTTCAAAGAGTGCTCGAGTTGGCTCCTGACAAAGAAAAACTGTAGGAGTTTTTAGGAACCTTAGGATCCAGGGGGCCTGTGAATGTCTGTCGTGAGATACAAAACAAAGGTCAAAGTTTTTCGAGTCGATGTGTTTGGCAAGTTTGCGTTGCTTTATTCTTTGCAAAATAATAGATTCAAGATCAATAAACAGTCTATTCCGACTGGTCCACTTGGAGTTTTTTGGATCAGAAAAGAGTGTTATTTTATGTTTCTTGTTCAAAAGTTTCTGAACTTCTTCCATAGTTCGCGACGCTCCTCCTGAAGGAAGGTCTGAAAAGAAAGCGATCTTCATTCTCTTTCAATTGCCATCATCTCCTTTGTAAAAATTCGCCAAGTTACAAACAAAAAAGGTGGCACGGTAATAACTGAAGCCAAGAGGACACCGTATGCGACACCAACCACTTGATATTTTGGAGTTAGTATTAGGATTAAAATTATTTCTGTGACAACGGTAAAGACAGCAAAAAATGACGGAATTTGAGGTTTGTTCAAACTTTGTAAAAGGACTGAAGGAATGGGTGTGAGAGCTGTGAGAACAAAATATATACTTAGGATTTTTAAGACGGGATATGCCGCCTCAACCACGACGGCGTCTTTAAGCCACCACATGAGGAATTCTTTTCCAACTGAGAAGGACAGAAAAATGGCCAAGATGCCACCGATAAAGGTAAGTAACTGAATAGCAATTACTGAAGCCCTGAGCTTTCTAACCCTTTGCTTTTCCAGCAGTGATGTACCAAGTGGAAAAAAAGCTTGAGCAACTTGTGAGACTACTCCAGCCCCTTTGGCGACAATACTCTGGGGGATACTAAATGCAGTAATTGCCTGAGCTGAAACCATTACCCCTAAAGCATACTTGGAAAACTGGGCTTCGATTTGACTTGCAAGAGTTCCAACAAAGTTTTTGAGACCAAAACCAACCAAAATTTTGCCTTCATTTTTGTAAAATTTTGGCAAGAAGTTCTTACCAGAAAATATTCTAGAAGAATAACGAGCCATAAAGATAAGTGTAAGTATATGGAAAACTAACTGAAGAAGGAAAATGAGTGAGATATCAGGATAGTAGCCAGAAAATATTGCCGAGAGAATTGTGTTGGCAGACCCTACGAGAAGAGTTTTTGAGTTGAACACATCAAACCTTTGTTCTGCTTGAGGAAGACTTAGTAAGTGTGAGTTGATGTGGTTTATGAAAACGGTAATTGTCAGTATTAGAATTGTAAGGTTTAGCGTTAGTGGGTTCACGTTTTCAAGCAGTGGCAGTGAGTTGCTAAGGTATATTAAGATTGCAGAGATAAGCAAGGAAAGAACTATGCCGATTATTAAGAAAAGACTAAAAGATGTTTTCCATGTCTGTATCCTTTCGCTGTCTTTTAAATTTGGAAGTGAAAGGCGGCGAACAACAGCGTTTGATATACCAAAATCAAATACGGAAGCAAGTGGAACTATAGAGCCTAAAAATAGATACACTCCAAACATATCGCTGCCAAGATTTCTAAGTAGTATGGAGATAGAAAAAAAACTAGCTAGTAATAGATAGACATAGCTTGCTAGATTAAATCCTGTGTTTTTAATTAAGCTTTTTTTTAGTGACATGAAATTTCTTCGTAGATTTTTTTTATTTTTTTGGCAGTTTTTTGACAGTTAAATCTTTCCTCAGCCCTTTGACGGGAGGCGATTGAAAGGGATTGCCTTAGATTTACATTATAAATGAGTTTCTCTAGGTTTGTTTTGAGTTCGTTGATATCTGAATGTCGAGATATGAGAGCAACATCTCCGCATACTTCAGGAATTGCGCCGCTATTTGTAGTAACTATAGGAAGTCCGCAGGCCATTGCCTCTAGAAGGCACATGCCATACTGCTCCTTCCATGTTTTTGTTTCCCTGCTTGGTAAGCAGAAAATGTCTGCTTTTTGGTACTCTTTTTGAATTTGATGGTAGGGGATTGATTTTACAAATACGTTTTTGAACCCTACTAATTCTGATTTTAGCGGTCCGGAGCCAACGAAAGTAAGATTAATTTTTTGATTATTTTCTTTGAGTGACAGGAATGCCTTTAAAAGATCCCCTACACCTTTTTCCGGAACGAGTCTGGCCACACATAAAATATTTACTTTTTTAGTTTTCTTTGCCGATAGATTTGGTTTGAATTTTTTGAGATCAATACCCATGTTCACTACGGATATTTTTGCTGGCGATACCCCCTCTTTGATTAGAGCTTGCTTGGCTTTTTCGGTGACGGCAATGAAATGATCGATGTTTTCGTATGCCATTCTTTTATACTGTTTTCTTCCTTTTATACTTTCATTACTAAAGGGTATTATTTCCCAAACAGTGCTAACGACCCTCCTTACCATTCCCCTTCTCTTGGCCACAACAGCTTGATATGTATATCCATAATATGTTTCTGCTACGTGGACAATATCCGATCCTTTTATCATTTTTTCAAGTCCAAATAGCCTATGGGCGTCTACAAATATTCTGTTGAGCACTGGATACTTGTATGGAAAATTTGGTAGATCTGTAGGTGACCATAATTTTTCCAATGGCAAATCGATATTGCTTGATATGGGATGTTTTGAGGAATACACTGAGATTTCGAATGATCTTCTTAGACTGCTGTAGTTTTGAAGCTCAAAAGGGTTTAAAAAGGCTCCTCTAACGATTGATATTTTCATGTCCCAATTGACTTCTTCGTAATAATAATTAAATCATCAATAAGGAATATCGTTTGTATCAATATATTTTTTACTACTCCAAAATGCTTTAAAAAATATTTTTTTCTTGACCACAACCACGAAGAATGCCTTATCCTATCCTTATTCTTACTGCTTGCCCCTCCGACATGAAGTATCTCTGATTTACTTGAATAGTAAATTTTATATCCAGCATTTTTTGCTCTCAGACAAAAATCAACATCTTCTAAATACATAAAAAATGATTCATCAAACAATCCAACTTTGTTAAACAATGATCGCTTAACTAGCATATAGCCTCCTGTTATAACATCTACTGTAAATGAGCTGTTTTGTTTTCTGTCTTGATAGTAGAAATATTTGTGCCATTTGTCATCACGGCGAAGTTTTCTAAAATTTGTAAAGTCGAAAATTCCAACCATCAAATTTGGAAATCTGAAATGAGAACCGCTTACCCTTCCCTCGTTGTCAATGGTGGCTCCCCCACATATTCCGGCATTATTTTTTTTAGCGCTATCAACCAAATGAAATAGTGAATTTCTCCTTAATATGGTGTCTGGATTCAATAACAGAACGTATTCACCATTGCTCTCTTTTATTCCCTGATTAACAGCGCAAGCAAATCCAGCATTAACTTTATTTTTTAACAGTGATATGATTTTAAATCTTTTTTGTAACTTTAAGATTTTGATTACTGTGAGATCTGATGAGCAATTATCAATGACAATTATCTTAGAGATTTCAAAATTTTTATTGTCGCTGTTTACAACAGATTCTATGCATTTATTTATATATCTTTCTGAATTAAATGTTACAATGATGATTGTAAGGTTTGATTTTTGCACTTTAGCTAATTAAAAATTAATTCTACACAATGAAGTCCTGCATTTTGCTTCTTGTTGGGGTGATTATTGGAATCATAACACTTTTTGGAATTCCAAAAACAGTTTTTGCTAATTATGATCTTAATGATAATTTTTCGTTTCTAAATAATTCAGTTTGGAATTTTATAAATAACAACGAAAATATTGAGATTGTCGACGACAATTTACGTTTAAGCGCTGCTAGTGGTTATAAATTCCCTTTTGTTACCCTTAAAAATAAATTGGATCTTGGAGACAAATATATTATTGATTTAAGGTTTAAGTTTTCTGGTAATCTTTCGTATGGTAATGGAATTGTTTTTTCGCACATCACTCCATCGAATAACTCTTCAAAAGAACTAGATTCAACTAACGTGATATTTCAAATATGGCCAAAAACTAGTGCCATCTGGGGTATTTGGTCACCCTTATGCGACTCAAGAGTGTCATTTTGTGTTGATAATAAAAAATTTGAAGTACCGCTCTCCTCAACCCAGGCTACTTCAAACGAATGGCACGAAGTTAAGATAATTTACGAAAATAATACCTACAAAGTTAATGTAGATAACACGTTGGTATTCAGCTCACTTAATACAGATTTGGGAATTACTGATATTTGGTTTGGAAACTATGAAAAATTGTTAACAGTTAATTCTTGGCCTAACTTATACATTGATTACTTATATGTTTATGATGATGTTGCAGAAAATGAACCTACGATAATTATTCCTGGGTTGGGAGCTAGTTGGGACTTGGGCGCTATGCTTACAGGTACGGATGGTAATAATTGGAATATTCCAAGTTTTATAAATGAATATGATGGACTAAAAAACTCTTTTATAAAAGCAGGCTACTCTGAAACTGATGACCAGAATCTCTTTACATTTTCATATGACTGGAGAAAACCGTTGTCTGTTTTAGCCGAACGTTTAAATTCATTTATTGAAGACAGGGTTCCAAGTGGAAAAATTAATATTGTTGGACATAGCATGGGAGGACTAGTTGCCAGGGCGTATGTGGATTCTTACGGAGATACTAGAATCAATAAAATTGTTGCGGTTGGATCTCCAAACATGGGGTCAGTAAAGGCTTATGGTCCGTGGGAGGGAGCCACTGTTTGGGATGGTGCATGGTGGACGAAAGTTGCTCTAGATATTACTACTCATTTTGGCGTTTTACCTGGAGAGCTGCCTGTTGATACTGTTCAGAGAAAGGTGCCTTCTTTAAAGGATCTTCTCCCAACTTACGATTTTTTAGTTGACTCAACTAACTCAACTATTTCTTCATCTTCACTTATCCACAAGAATGATTATTTAAATTCACTTAATCAAAGTTCTGCTCTCAAAGGAGGAAAACTTACGACGATTACCAGTCAGGACATACAAACTGAAAAACTTTTGAGGGTCGTTGCCCCTTCTAGTGAAGATGTATTAAATAATTTATGGACGGATGGAAAACCTTCAGAAACTGATCCATTTGTTTTTGTTGCGGGAGATGGTGTAGTAGTAAATGATAGTGCAAGAGGATTGTTTGATAATAACGTATTTGGAAATGGATGGCATGGAGAACTTATTTCTCAAAAAAGAAATATTGAGAAAATATTTAATGTCCTTGGTTTGGATCCAAAGTTTGCTGTTGATGGAACAAGCGACAATAGACCTAATGTGTTTGTTGCGGCACTAAAATCTCCTGGGGAATTAGTAGTATGCGATTCAGATGATAATAAATGTGGTGATGATCTCGGTTTGTATTTTGATGAGGAAAAGCTATTTTTGTTGCCTGACTATAATAATCAGAGTTTAAAAATTCGCATTAAAGAAAAGGGCACCGGTTCTTACAGCCTCCACTTGGGAAATATTAATGATGAATCAAATTGGATAGTAGCAGGTGGAAGACTGGATAGAGTTGGAGAGGTAGATTTTTTTGATATCTACAGTGATGGACACAGCTTGACAGCAATCCAAGACACAACACCACCGAGCACCCCCCAAATATCTGGCTTTATCAATCCGACACTGGGATGTGGTGCAAGTACTCAGCTGCACACCATAACTGTAGACTGGACAGATTCATGGGACAAAAATGGAGTACCCGGCTATGAATACAACGTAAACTATCCCATTGGGAATTTGAGGAAGGATTGGAGCACATTTTTTACTACTTCTCAGTACAAAGGATCACTAAATGAAGGCGTTCACTATATAAAGGTTAGAACCAGAGATCTCGCTGGAAATGTGTCTGAGTGGTCGAATACATGTAGTATCACAGCTGACTGGACACCACCTAGCGTGACGATTGAGTCACCGAGTGAAGGAGTATACCAGTCGAAGTCTTTACCAGGCTTAAAATACACCGTAATTGACAATCTTGATGAGTCTCCTGTTGTAACTGTGACTGGATGGTCAAAGGAAAATGGCGAGCACACAGTAACAGTGACGGCAACAGATAAGGCAGAAAACTTCAACTCCGCATCAATTACCTATACTATTCAAAATCAAAAGCCAAAACCAGATTCAGATATGTGCAAAAAGAATGGCTGGAGAACGTTTGGACTATTTAGAGTCTTTCGTTTTAGAAATCAGGGAGAGTGTGTGAGTTATTTCAACAGAATGGAGCGTTTGAGAATAGTTACATTGAATAACTTGAAACGTTTGGGGTGGAGGAAATGATAAAAAAACCCACCTAAATAGGTGGGTTTACTTTCAATTTATTTGATGGTAATCAACGCAGGGTTTACAACCCCGGAGTCACTATTGACTCCATACAGATCGTTGTGCCATTGTCGGAGCTGTTCTCCGTAAATCCAAACTTCGCAAAGAAATGCTACAACAATCCCATACATATAACCAGAGAGACCCTGGTCGTCTGCGATATCCATAGACTTATCAGCGCATTCTTCGAGAGTTTCCCCCAAAGAAATGCGATATTCCATGATTCGAGCCCATTGATCGGCGACTTGGATAACTGCTTTGGAGTATGGAGAAGTCTGAACACGAAGAATATCTTCGTACGCTTCCTGATCCTTCACTGACATTTCAAATGGCGCGATTTGAAGCACCTCTTCCAAATCGGCCTTTCTAAGCGCTTCTATTTTTCTGTACTCTTCCTGGCGAATTGCGTACTGGGGAGATGCCAGATAACGCTTCTCTTTTTCAGCTCTCCTTTTGTAGAAGTTGCTGATAATTTCCTCGTGCGTCATTCCAGGAGCTGCTTTTACTGTAATTCCGTTGAACTTACACTTGATGACCTGGTGAGTCATTTTCTGCAAAACAATCATCTTTAAAACTACTACTTCAAGATGATCACCACCCCTTTCTTCCAAAATTATCATTTCTTCCTCCTTGATCTATATTTGAATGTTCAGTCGGTAGATTTTATAACATTATGGGGTAAATGTCAATGTGGCTGAGTTTTTCTTTAGGCCTGCCTCGGTGTCGCCACACCTCCGGCTTTCGATTCCTATAATTATTTCTCATAAAAATAAAACTTCCTCGAGGGAAGTTCTATTTTTCTGTGGTCGCGACAGGAATCGAACCTGTGACCTCTGCAATGTGAATGCAGCGCTCTAACCAACTGAGCTACGCGACCAAATGATTAACTTGATATATTATACCAATCAGAATAAACTTAATTGATGTCTTTTTTCAGAAAATTTATAAAGGTTGTATATGAGTTTGTGGAAGCGTTTGTGATATCGGCCTCTGTTTTTGTAGTTGTCTATTTGTTCCTTATGCAACCACATCAAGTGAAGGGAAGTTCCATGTACCCTACATTTAGAGACAAGGAGTATTTACTTACAGACAAAGTTACTTATAAAAGAATCGAGCCAAATTTTGGAGATGTAATTGTTTTCAAAGCGCCAGTCAATGAGAATTTTGACTTTATAAAGAGAGTAATTGCCGTCCCAGGACAAACGGTAATGATAAAAAATGAGCATGTATATATAGATGGAGAACTGCTTGATGAGTACTATATTTCAGATGATGTAATCACCAATACCGGACAGTTTCTCCAAGAAGGTCGATCTTACACTGTTCAACCTGGGGAGGTAATGGCTTTTGGTGACAACCGCGAACACTCGTCCGACAGTCGCGATTGGGGTCCTGTACCGGATGACAATATTGTGGGTAGAGTATTTTTCCGATACTGGCCAACGAATGTTGTAGGAGTTATTTCGAACTCAAAAAAATCCTTTACTAATTAGAAAGAAAAGGATTGTTTAGTAATCAGAAAAATTTTCGGTGTCGTGAGGGATTACGGTTTCAAGATTTGAGTCGATGCTGTTGTCTACGAATGGCTCAAAAGGATTTGAATATGAAGATGATACTTCTTCGTTTGAGTTTGAGGTTGCGAGCTCTTGTGTTGGCTCATTTTTTTCTTCGGAGTCTTCCTCTGGTTTAGTTTCTGGCTGTGTTTCCAGTTTTGTGGATGAAGAAACTAAAAGATCGTGAATTTTTTGAATCTGTGTTTCTGTTTCTTCAGGATTCCCTTTTAGAACAATATGAATAGCTGTTTCAACTCGAGAGCGACGCATTTTTACATGAACATTCTCCCCTATTGATTTTCCAATTGCTGAGGCCATGTTGTCTATAGATTCATTGACTGTTCTTGTGTTGAAGCCATCAGAGGGTTTTGACTTGTGCATGGACTTTTTGAATCTACGTGAGAGCTCCTCGGCTCGTCTTACAGACCCACCTTCACGGAGAATCATCTTGTATGCCTCAATCATAGACTGAGTGTCAGGAATAGCTGCTAGAGCTCTTGCATGACCTTCTGAAATTACGCCTGAGATCAAGCCGTCTTTAAGTGCATCAGGTAACTCGAGAAGACGAAGAGTATTGCTAACAAAGGCGGGGCTTTTCCCAATACGGGTACAGATATCGGAGTTTGTGAGAGTAAATTCCTTGATTAGTCTTTCAAAAGAGTTGGCTCTATCGATGGGGTTAAGATCTGTTCTCTGGACATTTTCCACAATAGCCATTTCTAGCATTCCTTGAGGCGATGTTTCTATGATTCGTACAGGAACTTCTTTGAGTCCAGCTAAACGACTGGCTCTCCATCTACGCTCCCCAGCAATAATTTGGTAGCCTGCAGGAGTATGTGCCACAACGAGAGGCTGAATGACACCGTGTGTTTTTATCGAGTCTACGAGTTCTGAGAGAGATTCGGGGGTAATTACACCTCTTGGCTGAAGAGGATTTGGTTGAAGATAGTCGAGAGATAATCTTGCAACGGGTTGGTCGTCCATTTATTTTGTGACTACGTCTACGTATTTAACACCGTTAAGTTTACGATATTTTACGTTTCCTGAGGCAGTTGCGTAAACAGTAAAATCTCGACCTTTGTCTGTGTTAACACCCGGATGGAAACCTGCTCCGCGTTGTCTGACGATTATCTGACCTGTTTTAATTGATTCGCCTCCGAATATTTTAACTCCGAGTCTTTTTCCTGCCCTCTGAGCGTGTTGTCTGGTCGCTCCACCAGATTTGACATGTGCCATATATGTTTATTTTTTTTGTAAGATAACTATTTCACGCTTAACATCCGCGTCGGGACGTGAATAAAATATTCCGCGTTTCAATGGATTGTAACTTAGTTTCAGCTTCCCGTCAATAATTTCGCTTGTCTTATATACTTTCTTGCCGTCAGAAAACCAAGGGAATACCATTACAACGAAACCGCCAGGTTTTAATACCTTTAGCCAGTCTTTTAGGCAACCAAGATATAACTTTCCCAAACCGGGAACCATATAGCGAACCTCATCGGGTCTGAATTTTGATTTTCCTAAAAATGGCTCGGTGACAATAGCGTCGATATTTGAAAATTTTGTAGACAAATGAGTCGCATCGAGTACTTCAAGTAGTCCAGAAAAATTCATGGAACGAAGATTTTCTTCGGTGTCACTCACCTGCTTTGAGATAATGTCAGCACCGGCGATGGTGTACCCAAGTTCGGCTGCCTCAACCAATACGCGACCAGAACCACAAAAGGGGTCTAGAAGTGTCTTTCCCTCACCTGAAAAGGGTACAAGATTTACCATACTTCTGGCAATTTTAGGTGGAAGCATTCCTGCCCTTGGGTCAATGCGGGGCATATGTCTATCTTTTTTTATCCAGTGAGCAAAATTATGAACCCAGATAGTAGTCCATACTTGTAACTTTTCTATATTAATGAAAAATTCGTCTACTTTGTGCTTTTTGTTTATTATTGGAGATAAGCCAAAGGAATCTTTGGGAAGGATAAACCGCCCTTTTCCTTTTAGATCTTTGATTTCTTGATGGAATTTTCCCATTGGGCCTGTTTTTCCCAGTAAAGAAACCGAAAAAGTCTTTTCTTTTATTGCCGAAGCTATTGATTTTTCATCTGGTGAGACTTTTTCCATCAAAACTGCAAGTTTTATACTTGATCCTAGTCTTCTAGCTAGAGATTTTGCTTCGTCAATTGTGCCTGCAGAAAACAGATATACATTGGGGTACTCTTGGGTCGCCTCCTTTATTTGAACGGCTACTTCTTCTGCCGCCAAAGTGTTGTTGGCTCCGACGAACAATAAAAACTGCATTTATTTATAGGTTTATAGCCTTGACAGTGAGATAATTCTCAGATTGTCTGTGTCCTTGAATTTTTCTATATCTAGACTTGGCTTTAAACTTTGCTACACGAATTTTCTCACCTCTTCCAACACTGTCGAGAGTGAGATCTACAGTAACTTTATCTAGATATGGCTGACCAATAAGAGTTTCCTTTCCATCATGAACTAACAAAACTTCTTTAACCTTAATGGTGTCGCCTGCTTTGGCTTCAAGTTTTTCTGTTGTAATCTTGTCTCCTTGTTTGACGAGGAACTGTTTGCCGCCAACTTCAATGACAGCGTATATATTTTTGTCTTCCATGTGCGAAATTATATCTCAAAGGGGGTGGTTAAATCAAGCTGGCGAAGTTGTAAACCAATAAGAATTGCAAAACTGAGTAAAGAACTTCCTCCATATGAAAACAATGGCAGTGTAATACCAGTAATTGGCATCACTCCTAGGTTCATTCCGACGTTAACGATAGTTTGGAATGCAAAAACAGTTAGGACTGAGATCGACAAAAGGGATGCATTTTTGTCTTTTAGAATTTTGGCTGTCTGAAGACTAATGCTAAAAACAACGTAATATGCAGTTAGTAAAATCATAGCACCAACAAAACCAAACTCTTCTACGAATGAAGCGAATATAAAGTCGGTGTGCCTTTCTGGAAGGAAGTTTAGATGTGACTGAGTTCCCAGTTTCACCCCCTTACCAAGCAGTCCACCTGAACCTACAGCTATTGTGGCTTGGATTACGTTGTATCCCGCACCTCTCGGATCTTTGTACGGATTAATAAAAGTTTCAATACGTTGTCTCTGATATTGTTTGAGCAGTTGAGCCTCAAGGGGAACGACTAAGGCAAGGAAAACAATCCCTAAAATCATAATTTTTTTGAAACTTCCTGTAAAAATCAACAGTACGAGAGGGAGACACAGTAAAGTTAGTGCAGATCCGAGGTCTGGCTGAATTACGATGAGAGCTGTCGGTATGGCAGCTAAAAATAGAAACTTAAAAAGATCCATCCATTTTTCTGGCTTAAACTTTGATAGGTATGAGGAGTAGAAAATCGCCAGTAGAGGTTTTACTATCTCAGAAGTCTGTAGATTAAAAAATCCTAGATTTATCCAGCGAACAGAACCTCGTATGTTACTACCTATCATCATTGTAAGTACCAAGAGAAAAATACTGAGAACGTATAAAAATGTAGCAATACTAAACAAATTTCTAGTATCAAAACGTGAGAGAGACAAAACAATAATGACACCAGCAACCACAAAAGCAAGTTGGGAGTAGAATAATTCCGAAGCGGTACTCCATATTGTGACAAGACTTAGGACTAATATTAAAGTTATTGCCCCGACATAGAGACCCTTGTTGGGACGCATATTAGTTTGATCTTACAATTTTTAGATCGTCCCCTTTTGTCAGCTTTGACACTAGAGCTTTTCGCTTTATTTCATCTTCAAACTTTTTGGGCCAGTCTGAAAGCACGACTTCAACCTTTTCGTCTAATCTACACCCAGCATCTTTTCGGGCACCTTGTATGTTTCTGACTACTTCACGAACCTTTCCTTTTTGGATAAGATCGTCAGTCAGGTTTGTGTTTAGTTCGATTGCGTACTGTTTTGAGTCTATAAATACGACAGACTCAATATTAAGTTCTTCTTTAATCAATTGAATTAATCCCTGGGACTGGAACAAATCTGACTTAGGAGAATTTATCGTAATATCTGACAGAGGTTGTTTAACAGGAATGTTTTGAGTCTTTCTTATAGAGTGACCTGTTTCACATATTTTCCTCACTTCTGCCATAAGGCTGATTAATTTCTTATCATCGTCGGTAACTAGATTTACCTCTGGCCAGTCAGCTAGGTTTACCGACTGATTTCCTGTGATGTTGGTATAGATCATTTCAGACATGTATGGTGTAAACGGCATAAGCACTCGTGAAAGGGTATCCAAGACTTCATAAAAAGTGTTGTTACAGTTTTCCTTGTCTTCCCCAGTCTCGGCACTTGGACCAACTCTATCTCTGGATCTTCGGATGTACCAAAGTGAAAAATCTTGAACAAAAGACTCAATCGAGTTTGTCGCTGAAAAAGCATCAAAGACTTCAAGTTTTTTTGTAGTTTCAAGAACAGTTTCTTTGAGTCTGGCTAAAACCCACTTATCCAGCACATTTTCTGACTGCTTGGGATTGTCTCTTGGTTGCCAGTTTTCCAGAGCAGCAAAGTTTGCAAAGTACCTGTATGAATTCCAGATGATCATATTGAACTGACGCTTAACTTCCCCAACTGTATTGTATCCAAATAATAAGTTTCTTTCGGGATTATGCCTCAGGAAAGTCCACCTCATAGCATCAACTCCCATCTTGTCTGCACCTTCGTTGAACTCGACAGAATTTCCTGTAGATTTGTGCATCGGACGGCCATCTTCTCCAACGACTGTAGCGAATCCAAGAACAGACTTAAATGGGGTTGTGTCTTCGAGAACTGTACTCATGGCTATTAGCGCATAGAACCAGTTTTTAAACTGACCAGGGAAAGACTCAGTTATAAAATCAGCCGGAAACCATTCCTTCCAGGATTCTTTATCACCTGTGTAGCTAACTTTTCCAGTTTTAGGATCCGTGAGTGTTGAAAAGGGAACGATTCCTGCGTCAAGCCAAGGATTGCCTACGTCTGGAATGCGATGCATTAGACCTCCACAAGAGCATTTTATGGTTACTTCGTCTATAAAAGGCTTGTGTGGAGTATGGCCTTCAAACTTGTCCCAACCTGAGGAAGCTCTTTTCTTTAGCTCTTCTTGGCTACCAATTACGTCAAAACTGTCACAGTCTTCACATACCCAGATAGGCAAAGCTAGGCCCCAGTATCTATTTTTCTTACTTATTAGCCAATCGTGCATGTTGTTAAGCCAATCAAT
This sequence comes from Candidatus Collierbacteria bacterium UBA2277, assembly GCA_002347045.1. Taxonomy (GTDB): domain Bacteria; phylum Patescibacteriota; class Microgenomatia; order UBA1400; family MFAQ01; genus UBA2277. The sequence continues at coordinate 243,415 of DDWV01000001.1, forward strand.
CTCTCTTTCGAGTCCGAACTCTGGTTTCCAAGTTATTTCTTTGGCTACGTCTATCATCTTCTGACGAAGAGTTCTGCCCTTTTCATCTTGAGGATCAACTTTGTCCATGGCTATGTACCATTCGTCGGCTACTTTCCAGACAAGTTCTGTCTTGCAACGCCAGCAAGCAGGGTATCGATGAGTGTAGTTTTCTACTCGAAAAAGCCAGTTTTCGCCCTTGGCTTCTCTCTCGGCAAGGTAATCAAGGATAATCTCAGGATGTTTTTTTGCGTTTTGACCTGAGAGGAATCCTAAGTTGGGAAGATAATCTGCATTGTCTCCTATGATTGGAATCATAGGAAGTCCAAGTTTTCGTCCAAGCAAAAAATCTTCGGTACCGGCACTGGTCGCGGTATGCACCATACCAGTTCCTTCCGTATTGCTTATTGGCAAAATAAAAGTATCGGTAGCTACAACAACGTGGAATTTATCTTGATTCAATTTGGCAACCTCAGCCACAGCGGGAAGAGTGTCGAATGGAGTTGTGTAGTGAAGACCAACGATCTCTGAGCCTAGAGACGTCTTAACAATTTTTTTGTAACCATCCTTAAAAACAGAGTCTACAAGTGCTTTCAATACCCAAAAACTATCTCCGCTATTACCTTCAACGAGAGCATATTCTTGCGTGGCATCCACAGATACGGCGATATTGGCAGGAATAGTCCAAGGAGTTGTTGTCCAGATAATTAAATACTCATTATTTTTATCTACAATAGGTAGCGAAAGATAAATTGATTTATGAGTAAGCTCTTTATAGTCTTCGGTAAGCATTTCGTGTTGAGATATTGCAGTTTCACAACGAGGACACCATGGAACGGCATCGTGCCCTTTGTAAATCCAGCCTTTCTGCCAACAAATTTGAAGAAAGTTCCAGATTGAGTAGTTGTTAGTTTCGGACATGGTGAAGTAAGAGTTATCCCAGTCCATAAAATAACCAAGTCTTTTGCTTTGATCAGTTTGAATTTTTGAGTACTTAAGAACTCTTTGCTTACAGAGTTCTACGAATTTGTCTACTCCAAAGGATTCAATGTCTTTTTTGGTGCGAAAGCCAAGCTCCTTTTCTACTTCTACTTCTACCCACAAACCCTGACAGTCGAAACCATTTTGAAACCTTTGCTTGAATCCACGCATATTGTTGAACCTTTGCCAAAGATCTTTATATGTTCTTCCCCAGGCGTGATGAACTCCCATGGGATTATTTGCTGTGATTGGGCCGTCTAGAAAGGAAAATTTTTTGTCTGAGTCATTATTTTTACTTAGATATTTTTCTAGTGTTCCGTCTGAGTACCACTTTTCTATAAGTTCTTTTTCCATCAAAGAAAAATCTGGGGATGACTCCACCTCTTTTATCTTATGTGTTTTTGTGTTTTTCATATTATTGTTCAAAAAAATCCTGCCTTGAGTGATCTCATACAGGATTAGAGTCCTTTGACTAGCTTAGGACGGTACCATCTAATTTTTTACTTGATTTTAGCTGTTACGGGCCACCCGGAAAGGTCTACTTTATTCTTCTTTCAGCTTGCTGGGTGATTGCCCAACTCAGACGCCTTTGTTGGTTAATTATAGCATTGACTGGAAAGGTGTTTTTAGTTGAAATATTGAAACTTATAATATAAGATACTACCGTTCGTTAAAATTCTATTCAAAGGAGAAATAGGATATGAAAAAGGGAACATGGATTATTCTCATATTTGTTATAGTAGTAGTTTTAATTGTCTTTGGTCCAGGATGGACACTATCTAGTATTGCCAACAGCGTTTTCAATATTGACCCAGTAGCTTGGCTTCTGGGAACCATCGCTTTAGCATGCCTCGCCCTTTCATCATTAGTAAGCGATTCGGGAAATGATGGAGCAGGAAGATTATTTTTAGCTTTTATTGTTTTTGGTTTCGCCTGGTTGCTTTGGTTTATCTTCCAAGGTCCAATCATGCTGAACAGCCTTTACAAAAACACTGGCTATATTGAGTCAGACTTGATCTCGCAAAACAACATCCGTGACGTGCCTTACACGGTTGCTATCACAAACATCACTGGGACAAATCCAGAGTCGCGTACTGGTCCTGGTGACCTGGATTTTGTTGAAGGGGTATGGATTAGCTCAATCGACCCCAAAGGCGTATGGAACGCAATTTCTATGCCTACCCAAGGATTTTTTCTGTATGACCCCAGAAGTAAAGACAAGGTCGTAACCATTTCGCAGGAGATGCCTTACGCTGAAGGAGGGTTGTTTTTTAACTCGTCGACATATTTCGTTCGCAGCAAGAAATTTTTTGCTGAGTTTACAGAGATTCTTTATGTCCGAGTTAATGATACGGATGAGGTTGTTGGAGTCATGTCTCTTATCAAGAGACGGGGAATTTCTCGATGGCCATATGTGGCCAACGTGCTGGTTGTCCATGGGGACGGTCAGTATGAGATGCTTTCTGTTATTCAAGCAGAAGCTGATCCTCGACTTGTCAACATTGCACTCAAACCTGAGTGGTTGGTAAAAAAAGAAGTAGAGGCGTATGGGTATCGGTATGGAGTGATCAAGGGAGTTTTTTCAAAAACTGGACGAATTCAAATCCAGAAAAGCTCGGTAAATGACGAAAACTCTCCACCATTTCACCTGAATACTCCTAATGGATATTTTTGGTATGCTCCTTTTTCACCACTGAGAAGCGAAAGTTTAACAGGCATTGCTATGACTTCGAGCCACGATGTTGATGGCCCTGTCTATGTGTGGACCCTGCCCAAAGGGCAAGCCTATGTCGGCTCTGATTTCATGGTAGCCACCATTGAAGGGAAACACAAACAATATGCTTGGTATAGAGAAACAGAGGACTCAAAGTGCGGCAACATGACCGTGCTTGAGATGGTCCCTGTAGTCAAGAGTGAAAATGGGGAAAACAAATTGTATTTCTTGGGGTACGTTTCAACTGCCCCTAAGTCGGTTGATGTCTTGTTTTATACAATCATAGACCCTGAGACTGGCGTGGTATATGAAGATCTGCAAACAGCAGATCAAGTAAACTTCTGGCTTCAGAACGGTGAGTACGACCTGATGCCGATTGGTGAGTATGAGATGACCCAGCCTGCAGTTGGGACTCCAGAAGTCTCTTGCGTTGAAGTTTCTTCGGAAGGACTTGAGGAAAAAGATACTCAAGATTTAATGGAAATCATCTTCAAGGTAATTTATGAGCTCGGGAGACGAGCTGACAAATAGTATCTTGTATGGGTACCCGAAAGGGTGCCCTTTTTTTGACTCATAGGCTACGGATATATTCCCGTGAGAGTTGTTTCTCCCAGAATGTGCCTCTGAACTATCTGTTCGAGTTCATCTGCGGTAGCCTCTGAGGGTAACGTAAGGGTGGTGTCTAGGGCATAGAGATTAAATATGTATCGATGCTGACCAGACGTAGGACAAGGATTAAAGTAATGATTTTGCCCTGCACTGTTCTGCCCTTCAATGGCTTCAGTAGGAACGTTGTTTTCTAGAATACTTTCTGTTTTGGGAGATATGTTCCATATTAGCCAGTGAATAAAGGTAGCATTGGGTGCGTCTGGATCTCTTAGTGCTAAAACCAACGACTGAGTTCCTTCTGGAACTTCGTGGATCTCTAATGGTGGACTAATACCTTCGCCATTACAGGTATATTTTTCAGGTAGTTTTTGATTATTTGTAAATTTTGGACTTGTAAGTTTCATTCTCGACACTTGGTTACTACTCTTTATCGATTTTGCCAGTACTAGAGCTACAAATATGGCTACTCCAGAAATTAGGGTTGTAAATATTAATATTTTTCTTCTCACTGGATTTAGTATATATCTTTTGTTCGATATGTTACAGTTAGGTTCAATTACACTATTGACAATGTGTGCAGAATTGTGTAAATTGTAATTAATCCCACAAAAAGAGATGTAGGGATAAGTTACAAAAGTAATGAACTCTCTAGTCACTTTTGGTACACCGCACTTTTTAAGTGGTAGCACAGCCTAGGGATCCTGTCCCACTCTGGGGTACGTGTGCTACGTATCAGTAGAAACCGGAATGTAAGTAACCGACCTGATTCTTAGCTTAAGATATCGAGGCTTCAGGTTCATGATATTCGGTGTAAATCAGAGAAAAAGCCACCTGTCCTTACGAGCAGATGGCTTTTTTTTGGATTAGGCAAGCGATATTACTGATACAGACAGATCTCCATCTTGATAAACAAACACAAACTTTACCGGAGTGTCTTGGTTGTTCTTGATGTATAGATTTTTTTGTGCACCTACTGCGCTGTTATTTGGCATGTAGTAGATAGACACTCCATACTCTTTTGGGATCTCAGGGATGACGGCGAAGTTGTGATTTGAAGGCACTACTACATCAAGCTTTGCATCTTGAGCAGCCCAGTTTATAAGTGAAGCAAGGTGGCAAACACCGTCTCCATATAGATAGCCACTAGACCTAAATCCATCTTGACTATTAAAATGAGCCTCTGTAGTCTTGACTACCAGCCCTTCATACTCAGGAAAAACAGCATCGTGATAAGCAAATACCTCGTTTGGTTGTAAGACGAACTCTGTTTTGAATGACTTCGTGATTTCGGTCCAGTTGATATCACTTGCATTGCCAACACGCCCATCAAGATAGGCTAGGTTTAACAAAATGTTGTCTTTGAAAACTTCACTTACACTAGCTACAGGATATCGGTTGTTAAGAGACATCTCTCGACTTGAGATAACAGTCTCTCTTACAGGAATGATATTATTAGCCACATTAAGTCCGCCAGGAAAAAGCGCAAAATAGAATCCAATGATTAAATTTTTTATCATAAGGCGCGTATTATATACTATTATAGGTCTAATGTCAATCTGAAAGTAAGCGAAAATTGTCCAAAAGTAGTACTATTATTTAGTTAGTATTTAATAAAAAAATAATATGACTGGGTTCCATACAAACATTGAGGCAGAAACACTTAGCAACACTAATTTTAGAAAAGTTCTTTATACTGGCCCTCACAGCCAGTTGGTTCTGATGACTCTCCAACCTGGTGAAGATATAGGTATGGAAGTCCACGGAAATGTAGATCAATTTTTCCGATTTGAGGACGGTGAAGGAAAAGCAATATTGGATGGTGAAGAAATTGTGTTTAAGGCGGATGATGCACTAGTAGTGCCTGCGGGAACGAATCACAATATCATAAACACTTCGACCACAGAGCCGTTGAAGCTATACACTGTTTACTCTCCAGCAAATCACCCAGACGGAACAATTCATGTGACACGAGAGGAAGCAATGGAGGCAGAGGAAGCCGAACACCACCAATAAATATGAAAAAACTTAATTTTGGGAAGTTATTTATTTCAATCTCTATCCCCCTAATGGCTGGTTTTTTAGGTTCTTTCTTTACCTCTTCGAGTGTAAAAACATGGTATCTAATCATCAATAAACCCTCATGGAATCCACCATCTTGGGTGTTTGCGCCAGTTTGGACAACGTTGTTTATCATGATGGGGATATCTTTGTACCTTGTCTGGTCAAGAAAAATTGACAACAAATCTCGAGTGGCTTTTAAGATGTTTGCCGTTCAGATGGTTTTGAATGTTTTGTGGTCTGTTTTCTTCTTTGGCATGGGTAATTTCTGGTTGGCTTTTGGAGAGATACTGGTCTTGTGGGCCTTTATCTTGGCCACCATAGTGTCATTTGCAAAAATAAACAAAACAGCAGCTTGGCTATTAGTGCCGTATATTTTATGGGTAAGTTTTGCTACCTACTTAAACCTTACAATCGCACTTCTAAACTAGGTTTTTTATCTGACCAAAACCAATGCGGTCATGAACATGATTACCTGTGTTTGCCATAATCGCAGGTGAGATAACAAAATTTCCCCACCTGTCATTGATGTCATCAATAGCAGATATCAATTTTTCTTTTTGAAGACTGTTGGAGAATAAGTCCAGCTGGAGAGAAGAACGTTTGGTTAGATTAAAACACGATACGGCTAGATTCCGAACCGGAAGTTTGTAAGGTGAGTGACGCAGAATGTGGTGTGCTGCCTTGTAAATATCTTGACTGTCAAAAATAGGCTGATAAAAGGTACGACCTTTGTGAAAAAACTGATGATTTCGATAGAGAATTCCCAAATGAACTCCTTTGGCTTGAAAGTCTGCATGACGCATGCGGAAGCCGACCTTTTCAACTAATTTACTGAGAATAGGAGCTAGATCATCTGGACTAACTAAAAATTTTGGTAAGGAGTATGAGTGGCCAAAACTTTTCGTCTCAAAATCGATGTCATCTATCTCCCAACCACGAAGACGAAGAAACCAGTAGTAACCATGGACTGAGTGGAAAGCGGAACGAAGTAAGGGGATATCGGCGTAAAAAAAATCTAGGACGGTGTAAATCCCGACACAATTTAGACGAGCAGCATTTTGATGATTGATACCTGTAAGATCTGTAAGGCTTAACTGTCTAAAAATATCTAAGTAATTGCTTTGATTAATTTCGTCTAAACCATCCGGCTTGTGAAGATTAGAGGCGGTTTTAGCTAGGAAACGATTTGGTCCTATACCGATAGAGACAGAAAGATAATCTCCTATTTCTTCTTTAATTCTGAGCTTTATTTCCTTAGAAACAGAAATTAGGCCCTTTTGAAAGGCAGGCGTGCCTGAAAAGTCCAGAACAAATTCATCTATAGACTTGGGAACAACTCTAGGGGTGTAATTTGTGAGAAGATTTTTAAGTCTCAGATGAATAGCTCTGTACTTGTCTGAGTCAGGAGTGCGAACGATAAGATTGGGACACAAAAGAAGAGCGTCCTTGATACGCATACCGACCTTAACACCAACAAGCTTGGCTTCTGTCGAGGCAGCGACTATGCAGCCGTTGGGAGTGTCGTAGGCAGCCACAGCAAGAGGTTTATAACGCAGGAATGGATTTGCTTGCTGTTCTACCGAAGCAAAACAAGAATTAAGATCGATATGCAATACCGTGCTTGGAGCACGATTGAAGCCGAGGCTAATTGGCGAGTCCATCAGAGATTTCTTCAAGTGTCCAAAATAATGTATCGGTGTCTAACTTGAGACGAAAAAATAGATTCTTGGATGTGACGGAAAATATATGGAAAAGGGTACGGCCTTCACGAATAGTGTGATGCATGCCAACTTTGGATATCCGAACCACTTGACCATCCCAAAAAATTTGACGGGGACTAACAGTGTGTTGCCTGTGGTCGTAGACTAACTGAACAGAGACTGGAGCAGATATTTTTTGAATCATATACCCGAAGAATTAACGAACATATCTTCATTAAACCAAAAATTACCCGAACGGTCAAGGGCCAGTATCTTTGCTACAAAAACTTAGTTGATATACTTTTGATAGTTGTAGCCATAAAGGGAGATTAGCACCTCTTCAGTATCGTCTTGATTTAATAAAGTAATACCTAGTCGCTTTACTACGTTCAATATATTGGGATTAAGACTTTCTGAATTGTTTAAAAGACAGTAGAGTGAGTAATTATTGTCGTCCCCTGCAATCCTATTGCAAGAAACATGACCACAGTTTACACAGCGATGAACAATCATAAGCTCACCACTTGTTCTTCCGGTGTATTGATTGACTCTAAGATTTTTAAAAGTTAAACCTAGAGGTATCATTCTTGATCCACAAGAAGATTTTCTATCTCCAGGCGTTTTTTGATCTAAATGCCTAGACCACAAACACAAGGGGCAGTGATTTCTATTTTTGGTCCCTATGGAAGTATTGGAAACGATGGTGTGACAACTCAGACATCTGAAAGATGCCTGATCCGAGCAAAACCTTTTCTATTGTTGTTTTTCAACATCAGAGGAAATTTTAACATATATACGGCTTTTGGGCATAATTTGACTGACTAATGTTCCAGCAATCAAGGCATTACTAAACCTCTTTAGCAAAAATCGATTATAGTTATCTCAATGAGTAGGCGGATACTATTTGGCTTGTTGATTTTAAATATCGCGATGGTGACTGTTGTTTTGGTGATACAAAAGGCCGATAAACCCGTACTACCAATTCCTCAAAAAATTTCTCAATCCGTACCGCTGGCTACTCCTACAGAATCGCCGGCTCCAACCCCCATGACTTACCAAACAATAGAGCGATATCTTCAGCCGATAATTCCTAATACATCGACATATACGCTGATTTTTATTGGGGATTCGATGACAGAAAGCCTGGGAGAAAACTTTGATGCTTTGAGAGTTAACCTAAAAGAATACTATCCGGATAAAGTATTTGGTCTATTTAATTACGGTTTTGGCTCAACTAGCATCTTGTCGACCGAGGAAAGACTCAATTTTGAAACAATTTATCAAGGTAGAACACTTCCGGCGATTCTTGGACGCCAGTTTGACGTTGTTTTGATCGAGTCGTTTGGAAACAATCCTCTTTCTGAGTATCCCTTGGAAGAAGGACTCCAAAAACAAACTGCTGCACTTGACTATATGGTTGCAGAGATTGCTGATTCTCACCCTGGGTCTCTTATTGTTTTCGTAGCAACAATTGCCCCATCACAAGCGTATTATGGCAAAGGGGTGGTAGATCTTTCTGCTCTAGCAAGAAACAAATGGGCCAACGAAAGGCGTGCGTATATTGAAAACCACATTAACTATGCAAAAAGGCACAATATCCCTTTAATTAATGTATACGAGAAATCCATAGATGAAAATGGCGTTACACTAATCAAGTATCTTGATGATGGTAACTATATTCATCCATCAGCTGCAGGAGTAGATCTCATTAGCCAAACGATAGCTGATTTTTTACATAAGAATCAAATTCTAAAAAATTAACCCTTTCTAACAAAATCCACGACGTTCGGATGTTTTTATCCGGATACATTTATACGTGGTTTATTCTGCTTGATTAACGTTTACGTCAATCGTGTCAGGGACATTTATCTGGACACCTTTTTGTTGCATGTTTTGCACTACAGGAAGTCCGTAAACGTATCCCAAATATCCTAAAATGATGAGAATTACCAAACCAATAATCCAACCTATGGGACTACCCGATTTTTCTGCGGGTGGTGTGTTTACAATTGTTGTCATTTTTTATTCACCTCCTTTGGTGTTTTTTTGTTAAGTGAGAATTCCTAAGCCAAACAGTCCGATGACTATCAGATAAAAGGCAATTAGGTAATTTAGAGATTTTGGAAACATTAGAATCAGAATTCCAAAAAGTATCGAGGTCCAGGGACTTAGTGACGCAATAGAAAAATTCATATATATATTAATTAGTAATTTATCAGCCAAGACCGAGTAGACGGGCTGCAAAAATGACTAGGGCGATAACAAGTAACAGATGAATTAGTTTTCCACCAAATTTTAGTGAAAATCCTCCCAGCCAAGTAACGATTAAAACTACAATAATGATATCAAGTAAGCTCATATGTTTTTTTGATTAATAATTTATATTTCTTGCTCTTCTCCAGAGAAGATCCTTACTAACCTCACGATACCCCAAGCAACTACAGCGTAGACAATCAGAGCTACAAAAGTTGAGGGCTCGAAAACTGATACTGTTTCAATTCCCTGAGCAACCCCTCTACGAAATATTCCCTCAAAGGGTAAAATAAAGACTCCAGTTAATGCATAGATAAAGCTGACAAAACCACTTGTGATGCTAGCTCCCATGAGCTTAAGAACTAGACGAAAAGCCAAAAATATTTCTAATGCTCCTAGAATGTAGTAGATAACATACTCTATTGTTTGAGAATTAGAGGCCTCTCTTCTTGTTTCGATCTTAATGGCTGAACCACCAACACTCCCTTTTGTGGTTACAGATTTTTTGACTATTTCTGCCATATTCTTTTTATTTTATTTTTTACTCCTTTAACGACACCTACAGTGTTTTCTGTTTTATCTTTCCCTTCGGCAATTTTTTCTTCGACCATTTCCTTTTCACTCTCAATATAGTCGGTTACTTTGTCCCTTGCATTATTATAGGCTTTTTTTATCTTCTCTTGATTATCTTTGTTACTTAAGAGTACTGCACCAGCACCTACCGCTGCACCTACTACAGCTGCTGCGACAGGACAAGCTCCTTTTTTTAGTTTTGATTTTTTCATACTGCATGTTGTTAATAATATTACAGTTTAAGTATAGCAAATTATTATATTTTGGCAATCAACCTGTCTTTTAAAATCTCGTCAATTAAAAATAGTTGATTTTTACGAATCAAGGGAAGGTTGTCTTGAGTGAAAAAACTAAAATCCGTGACCTCATGAGTTGGTTGGAAATCTCCACCGATTAAGGTACCGGAGTAACAGATATCCAGACGTGCCGAACTACGATCAGTTCGAGTTTTTATTAGATCGTCCACACTAACCACCAAGCCTGACTCCTCCTTGATTTCTCTTTCCAGAGCCTCTCGGGGATGTTCACCTGAACTGATGTAGCCACCAGGCAAACTCCAGGAATGTGAACGGTAACTGTGTTTAAAAAGAAGGAATTCGTTTTTGTCGTTAAAAATTACTCCGGTAACACCGACAAGAAACTGATCTTGGACGATGCGCATTATAAAAAGCTGAACTCCTTTAGGAAGGTGAAGTAGTTTCCAGATCTTGGCGAGAAGTGTTTTCAAAGTAATTTTGAGTCTTCCGGCTCGCTTATCGGACTGTGTTTTTGTTTTTCGTTTTCCAACTCCAGCTGATGAATTCTTTTGGTTAGTTCAAGAACTTCGTCTTTGTAAACTTTGATCTCTTTTTCTTTTCCCCTGAGAGTCAAGGCGATTGAGATGGAGTTTACCAAGTAGATGATATAAGACAGTATAAGTCCTATAACTAATGAACCGACAATGACATAAAACAGAGGAATTTCCGTATAGGTGATAATTCCTAGATTAAGTGAAACTGGAACAAAGTTAAATTTCGACAAGTAAACAAGTATCGAACCAACAACCAAAAGCAAAATTAAAGTTAACATGATATCCTATAAAATACTGATAGACTCAGTATACTCTATTTTTCAAGTTCTTGCAGAAATTACTTTTCTACCTCTACGGCGATGGTGCACTCGCCTATTAGGGCGGCCATGGCTCCAATGGCGGCGAAAACGGGCAGAAGGGCTGTGGCCACAACACCCATGGTAAGAGGAAACTCCACAATTACTTTATCGTTTTTGTCTTTTATGGTTATGTGACGAACATTACCTTTGGCAATTAACTCTTTGACTGTTTTTAGTAGTGACTCTCCAGACACTTTGAAGGTTTCTTCTTTTATTGCTTTTTTGGCCATATACTTTTAATATTTGTTCCGTAAGAAGGCAGGAATATCTAGATCATCTTCTATATCAACCTCGTTGTGGTGCACTTTGTACTTACCGGCAAGTTTGGCTTTGGAAGCGGGCTCTTCTTCTTTGGGAGTTTCTTCTTTTGGCTCGGGGCCTGGTATGGGAGGTGTGGGCTGGCTAATGTATGGATTTGGGGCTGAGATCCCGCCAAACTGACGTCTATTTTCATCAAATCCAGCAGCAATAACGGAGATTTGTATCTCGTCTCCCAAGTCCTCTCGAATGGTGGTGCCAAAGATAATATTGGCATCAGCATCGGCTGACTGTGTAATGATTGCGGAGGCCTCATTGATTTCTGTAAGCGTAAGATTTTTGCTACCGGCAATGTTATATAGAATTCCCCGAGCACCCTCGATGCTGATTTCGAGTAGTGGTGAGCTAACAGCTGCGTTGGCCGCGATAATTGCTCTTTTTTCTCCCTTAGCTTTACCAACTCCCATCAAAGCTGAGCCGGCATTGATCATGACGGACTTAACATCAGCAAAATCAACGTTGACCAGGCCTGGAATGGTAATGAGATCAGAGATGCTTTGCACACCCTGACCAAGTACTGAGTCCGCCATACCAAAAGCGTCAAGAAGAGTTTGTTCTTTCTTCGAGACGTCCATGAGGCGCTGATTTGGAATAATAATCAAAGTATCAACCTGGTCTTTGAGCTTCTCAATACCTTCTTCCGCTTGAACTCGCCTGCGGGCTCCCTCAAAAAGAAAAGGCTTGGTGACAACGGCCACAGTAAGAGCACCAACGTCGTTTTTGGAAATATCTGCAATTACAGGGGCGGCTCCGGTACCAGTACCTCCTCCTTCTCCAGCAGTGATAAAAACCATATCAGCACCGACCAGAACCTCTTTAATTTTCTCGCGAGATTCTTCGGCAGCCAACTGACCTATCTCTGGATTGGAACCCGACCCAAGACCTTTAGTTCCCTTCTCACCTATCTGAAGTTTGATGTCTGCATTCGAGTTTATGAGCGCCTGCATGTCAGTATTTATGGCAATAAACTCAACACCTTTTATCTTGCCAGATGAAATCATAGAGTTGACGGCGTTGTTTCCTCCTCCTCCAACACCCAAAACTTTTATCTTGGCAAATGTATTTGTATCTGGTTTTACGAGACCCACTTTATGGTAAGAATGATTTGATAAATTTGATTATTTTACTGACAATTTGTTTGCCAGGAATCCCCTTTATCATACCAGACAGATTTAGTCCCGACTGAGAAGATTGGTCTTTGTGGCGATAGCCATACAAAGCGAGACCAACTGAAGTGGCATAGACAGGAGAGTTTATTTCATCAGTGAGACCATGGAGTCCTGTTGGGACCCCTATCTTGGCTGGAAGTTGCATGACTCTTCGACAGCTCTCGGTACAGTTTACAGTAAGAGCTCCACCTCCAGTGATAATAACCCCGGCAGGTGTTTGACCTTGGAAACCTGACTGCTTTATGACGTTGTTGACCATGGCAAAAATCTCATTGAGGCGAGGCCTGATGATACCCTCGACAATTGTTTTTCGAGAAACCTTTTTTACGTCTTCACTGATACCTAGCTTGAGTAAATCAATTTCGTCACTGGCTTTTGGGTCGGTTGGATTTGGCTTTTCTTTGCCAAGAATGTGTTTGATTTTCTCTGCACTATCAACGCTTATCTGAAGACCGATGGCGATGTCATCGCTGATTTTTTTGGCTCCAACAGGAATTACTGCTGAGTAGACACAAGAACCTTCAACATAGACACAGACACTTGTGGTGCCACCTCCAATGTCAATGAGGATAACTCCAAGCTCTTTGTCTGTTTCGGTGAGAACTGACTCAGCTGAAGCTAGACCGGTAAAAACTAACCCTGAAACATTAGCTCCCAGCTCACTAACACACCTAGTAACATTTTTTATGGCCGGAGACAAACCTGTGATGAGATGAGCTTCGGTCTCAAGACGGACACCTGACATGCCTGTAGGATCTTTTATTCCGTGTTGACCATCGACAATGAATTCACATGGCAAAACGTGAATAATTTCTCGAGAAGTTGGTAACGAAATTGCCCTTGCAGCCTCAATGACACGATAAACGTCATCGGGACTGATTTCATTTTCTGTTTCGGTAATGGCGACTAAACCTTGTGAGTTTTGGGATTGAATATTTTCTCCTGAGATGGATACATATGCCGAGTCAACTCCAAATCCAGCCATTCTTTCAGCGGACTCGACGCAGTCGGTGATAGAGCTAACACACTCCTCAATATTTACAATCTGACCACGACGAACACCTCTACTGGTGACTGTGGCAGCTCCAACTAGGTTTATTTTTGTGTTGTCCTGATTAGGGATGGTAATCAAGCAAGTAATCTTGCTCGATCCTATGTCTATTGCATTTACGCCTTGTGGTTTTGCCATATGTTTATCTTATGATCGGATTCTTAAAACTTAAGTCGATCACTTTTGTGTCCTTTTTTATTGTAACGAGGTAGCTTAATGATTGTAAAGCGTGGGTTATACCTTCCTCATTAAAAGGTACAAGAATAATGATATCAGGTTGCCCCTGCTGACTCAAGAAAAAACGCTTATTGATAATGAATATTTGAGAATAATCGGTGTATTTACTTACTAGTTTTAAAAGCTGATAGATTTCGGAGATTGTTTCGGCTTCTGGCTTCTGGGAAAAAATATATTTTATCGGAGAACTCTCGGTGGAAGTTGAGATCATGTTTCCGTTGCTAAAGATATTGAAACTTAAAGAAGACTTGGATGATAAGAACTCTTCGAGTTCGGTACTAGGTTTTGTCCACCACGCTGCAGAGTCTGTGGTGCTTGGCGCTTGATCGATAGAAAGTACAGGTAAATCATTTACTAGATATACTTCAGCGAGAACTGAAGACTGTGCTTCTTGTAGTTTTACTTGAAGGGTATTTATTTTTTTGAAATATATGCGAACCTCTTTGACTGGAAAAATTGATCTTATGTTTTTTTCTACTTCTTTTTGGTTGATGAACATTGAGTTTGAGCCTACTAACTTGTCAAGAACATTAAGCACTTCACCCGGGCAGGTATCACCGTCAGCAACACAGTCAACCTTGTGAATGATAAATAAACTGTTTGCATAAAGAAGAAGAGCAGCGATGAATATAAAGGGAAGAGATCTAAATGCCCAATGCTTTGCCTGATCATAGGTTAAGCGAGCACGACGATTAAATCGTTTTGAGGGTGTCACGAATGATCTGGATGATCTTTTCTGAAGCATTGGTCACTAATTTAATAGTTGGCTTAACAGCCGGTTTTCTTACTAAGTTCATAATAGACTCTTTTAGCACGTCTGGATTGAGATCCCTTTCTTCCAAAACAACACTTCCGATTTCTTTTTGGGCCAGTGTGGCATTGAGGAGCTGTTCGTTGTGGGAAACCCAGGGAATGGGGATCAAAATTGCCTTCTTTTTGAGTGCAACTAACTCATATACGGAGTGAGCACCTGCACGTCCGATAATTATACTTGCGGAACGAATGTATGTAGCGGCTTCTTCGTCAAAAAAATATGGTGCAAAGATATACCTATCTTTATAATCTCCGAGTTTGTCTTTGATTCTTCTGGCTCGATCTAGGTCTCTTGTTTGGGTATTTGATCCTGTTTGATGCACTACTGTGAATCTCTTGGTGAGCTCTGGAATTATGGGAAAGACGGCTTCATTTATGACATGCGAACCCTGTTTTCCACACGATATATATATTAATTTTGGCTCAAATTTTTTTGAGTATTTTTTACTTAAGAGTTTTTTTCTTATTGGTAGACCGACGACGACAGACTTATTTGGGGGAAAGTTTGGTAAAGATGAAGTGTATGTTAGAAGAATCTTCTTTACGAATGGGGACACTGCTTTGTTGGCCCAACCTGCAACCACAGTTTGCTCGTGAGTGATAGATGGAATACCAAGAAACCAGCCAACTATAACAACAGGAACAGATAGATAACCGCCAGATGAAAATATTAGACTGGGACGATACTTAACAAGATACAAAAATGATTGCAAAAAGCCAAAAATAATTTTAAACCACTCAATTATGGAAAATTTGTTGTAAAACTTTCCTGCCTTTAGTTCTAAAAATTTTATCCCTGAACGAGTAATTTCTTGATACTCTGCAGATAAGGATTTATCACCCCTTGAGGCAAATTTATGGCCAATCCAAATAACTTCAAAACCTTCTTTTCTTAGATCTTTGGCCACCTCAAGTGCACTATTGTGATGTCCCCCTGTGAATGCAATTAATTGTTTCATGTCCTTTTTGCTATGTTTATTAGAAGTCCTAAGGCGATAAAGTTTGTGACTAAAGATGATCCTCCGTAAGATATAAAAGGTAGAGGAACTCCTGTTAGCGGAACTAAGGCAACCATAGAACTTAGATTAACAAAGATCTGAATTAAAAATAATAATGAGATACTGCTTGATAGTAGCTTATCAAATTTATCGTTAACATTCAGAGCAACTTTGAAAGATGCAACCAATAGAGAAAGAAGCACCCCAATAAGTAAAGAGGCTCCTAAGAATCCAAACTCTTCGGCAATAATGGCAAAAATTGAGTCTGTAGTTGCCTCGGGAAGATAGGCATATTTCTGTCTTGACCGTCCAAGTCCAACTCCCCCAAAGCCACCTGATCCGAGACTATAAAGCACTTGGTTGATGTGATATGAAGCTCCGAGAGGGTCATTTGTAGGATCCATAAAAGTCTTTAGTCGGTCCATACGATAAGGAGAGAGCAGTATCAACAAACTAATAGCAACCAACAAAATGGCACTAAAGGAAAAAATTACTTTGATTGGTGCCCCAGAAAGATAGTAAGTCATAAAAGCCATACCAATAACAATAAGGGCTGTACCTAAGTCTGGCTGGAGCATTATCAAAATCAAATTTACAGATAAAAGGGCGAGGAACTGCTTAAGATCTCTTTCTGACTCAAGCCATTTTGCCAGATATATTGCAAGAGAAACCTTTAGTAGTTCAGACGGCTGAAGCACCATAAAGCCAAGATTTATCCAGCGCCTTGCTCCAAGAAGTTTTGAGCCTATACCAGGAATGAGAACTAAAACCATAAGTATTAGAGTAAAACCATAAAAGATATGAGCATTGTCTTTTAGAAACCGTATAGGAATAACAGAGGTGATTAATGCAACGGCAACACCAATGCAAATCCAGGTTGACTGCTGTTTGACATAGTGAAACTTGTCCCCAAAGGTTCTAAATGCGTCTACTACAGATGCATCGTAGATTGCGATGAGACCAAAACAAGCAACAAGAATACCAACAACAAGTATGGCAAGGGGAAGACGTCTATGACGACCTTTGGAGCGTAACATGTTAAATTATGGCTAACCAAATTCCAAATATCACTAGCATAATGCCGACAAGCCATGCTCTTTGAACGATTTTGGGTTCGGTCCAGCCAATTTTTAATAGATAGTAGTGAAGCGGAGCGATGGGAAGAAGACGTCTATGCAAAAGTTTGACACCAAGAATTTGAATAAGACTGCTAAGGCCATCAACCAAGAAGGGCAGTCCTATTATGATAAGGGCTATTACTTTTCCTGTGAGGAGTCCAACAGTGGCAAAGGCTGCACCAAATGCCATGGCGCCAGCGTCTCCCAAAAATAATCTAGCCGGAAAAACATTGAAATATAAAAAGGCGATTATGCCACCCAACCAAAGGGCAATAAAAATTGATAAGGGAGTGTCCAAAATTGAGATCGATAGCAGAAGAAAACCAAAAAGACTAATCATTAACAAACCAGCTGCGAGGCCGTCCATGCCGTCGGTAATGTTTACAGCGTTGGTAAAAGTAACTACTAACAACGCAGCAAGTGGAACAAACCAAAAACCAAAATGGATAACTCCAAAGAAAGGAATATGGATAATATCAATTCCCAGATTTATGTACATCATGGCTCCAATGATTAGGCCAAGAGTGATTTGCATCATAAATTTGTAACCAGTTTTTAGTCCGGTGTAGCCTCTTTGTCTGTCGAGCTCAAAAAATTTAATTATGTCGTCGTAAAAACCTAATAGACCGAAAGAAATAAAGGTAAAGAAAATGATATTAATTTCATCGTTGATTGGATATACATGAGTGATTTCAAAACCTAAAAATCTAAGTGCGGGAAGAGAAAAGGCAAAAATTAAACTGGTAATAACCAGTATTAGTATTCCTCCTCCTTCTGGAGTGCGAGCTTTTGATCGAATATGAACTGAGGCTTCATCTTTCTTCTCTTTGGATACCGCAGTGGAGCTTTTATAAAACTTTAGTTTGTAGAGAAAATTGATATATGGAACAATTACTAAGGAGTGAATTATAAAAGAGAAGATTAGTACTCCTAACAATAGATCCATAATTAAAGAATAGTTAGTATTTTTGGTAAAAAGATTAGCAAGGCGATGATCACTGAAAATGATGCGGAAACAAGAACCATTCCGGCGGCGACATCTTTTGCTATTTTGGCATCAGTCCTTCTCTCGAGTGATATTAGATCTACCATGGCCTCGATAGAGGTGTTAAGCATCTCAGCCACGACAACCATGTTTATGGTGAATATCAAAATTAACCACTCTGTCATTGAAATTGAGAGGTAAATTCCTAAGATAACAACAGCTGATGAAGCTAAAAGATGAAAGCGAAAGTTTGGCTGAGTACGAACCGAGTGTAAAAAACCATCAAGTGCGTGTTTAAAACTTACTCTGTGGATCCTAAATGGATTTTGCATGTTTAGTCTATTTTACCAGTGTTATCTTTTATAGCAAAAGTTGTTTTGCTATTGCAAACCAAAGAGGAGCGGCTGTCTCTGACCCCCATGGGGAAGTTTTTGGCTCTTTTAGAGTAACCAACATCGTGTATTCAGGGTCGTTTGCGGGAAAAAAGCCCACAAAACTAGCTATTGTTTTTTCTGGATCATAGTGTCCTTCAATCGGAATCTGTGCTGTACCTGTTTTGCCTGCAACTACTAGCCCTCGAGGCTTGGCCCACTTTGCTTCTCCGCTGTCTACTGCTTGGATCATTATCTGAGTCATTTCATTTGCAGCTTCTGGTGAGATGACCCTTCTTGATCGTCCTTTTTCACCTTTGATAATGGTTGGCTCTAGATAGACTCCTCCATTTGCAATAGTGTTTACGGCTGAAACCATCTGAATTGGGGTAACAGCGATTCCTTGACCAAAGGAATTTGTTGCGAGGTCTATCTCACCATAGTCTTTGGCTTTTCTAATCGAGCCAGATACTTCCTCCTGAAGCTGAATCCCAGTCTTTTTACCAAGACCGTATTTCCCTAAATACTCTGCAAATTTGTCTTTTCCAAGTTTTCTGGCGACGAAAACCATTCCGGTGTTGTCGGAGTTTATGATTGTTTCTGCCATGGTAGTGTTCGGATGATACTGATCGTTCCACGTTTTGATAGCATATTTTCCTATCAGCAAAGGACTGGCACAGATATCGCATTCAGTTTCAGGAGTAACAACCTTTTCATTTAGACCAGCAGCCATAACAAGAACCTTAAACACTGATCCTGGCTCAAAAAGGTCCGCTACAATAGGATTTTTGTAGGTAGTGTTTGGGAACTTAGAAAATATACCTGGGTCATAGTTTGGAAATGAAGCCATGGCGACAACATTTCCAGTTTTAGATTCAATTATGGTGACATTTCCGGCTGATGCTTGATACTTTTCCAGACCCTCTTTTAGCAAGGTCTCAGTAAGGAACTGGATTTTTTTGCTGATCGTGGTAGTTATTGACTTTCCTTCTATAGCATGAAGAAATTGGTAGTTTCCAATTAAAATCGGATCACCTTTTGCATCATTTTCAGTTCTTATCTTTCCGGCTCTCCCTTTCAGGAGCCTGTCTCCATAACCTTCAATTCCAAAGTATCCTTGTTCTTGCCCAGCAGCATCCTGACCAACAAACCCCAAAAGATGTGCCGACATGCTTGCTTCTGGATAGAAACGGACGTACTCGTCCTCAAAACCAAGTCCATCTATAGACATACTTTGGATTGTCTCTTTTGCTTCTGGAGATAAGTAGTGTTTTAGTGAAACCCAGCTTGCATTAAGTGAAAGCCTACTTTTCAAGTAAGCTCTTAAATCATCGCTTGAAGTAGCTTCAAGCTCTATGCTTAGTGTCTCTATTAGTTTGTCAATGAGTTCAGAGCTGCTAATCTCAAGTTGGGGCTTATAAACAAACAAGTGATACAGATTTTTTGTCCCAGCGAGTATGTTTCCATCTCTGTCGAGAATACTGCCTCTTTTGGCCTCTAGGTATGTAGTCGATTCATGCTGACGGCTGGCCAAAGTTTGTAGTTCTGGACCACGAATAATCTGCCAGTAAAATAGTCGACATAAAATAGCAAATCCAATTACAGGTACTAACAAAATAACAATTTTTAGCCTCTTCTGAGTAAGACTGCCAGAGTTTTTCGACATTTTTTATCTTTGGGCAAATGTGTGCGGGGTTGGGACGAACACGATGTGGTTTGATCTGATGAAACCTCGTTCAATAGCCATTTTTTCAATGTTTTTAAGTTGAACAGCTTCCTCGATCTTAACAGATAACATTTGGTTTTCTTTTTCGAGCTTAAGAGTTTTTGTCTCGGCTTCGCTTACGGTTATTCCTTCTGTTGCGAGAGAGTTTGTGCCTATAAGATTTAGAGCTGAGACTACAACAAAACACACCGCAGTAACACTGAGGGCAGTTTGATAGTTAATTAATTTTTTTAGCGATCCTAAGTTTGGCACTTCTTGTTCTTGGACTGATTAATAACTCTGATTTAGAAGGAACGATTGGCTTTTTGGTTACCTCAGCTAATAAACCTGCCTCTATCTGACTCGTTAAGTATTCTTTTACTAGTTTGTCTTCACCAGAGTGAAAACTTATTACTCCGAGAAGTCCATCTTTTTTTAGAATACCTTGCAACTGAGGGAGAAGAAGACTTATATTCTCTCTTTCAAGATTTACAACCATACGTAAAGCCATAAACACCTGAGTAGCTGGGTGTATCTTCCCCGGACGGCCTTTTTTGACTTTGTAGACAATGTCAGCAAGCTGTTTTGTGGTTTTTATTGGATTAGCCTGTCTTTGCTTGACGATGATTCTGGCAAGAGGTTTGGCAAATGGCTCATCACCTAACATGAACAGCTCAGATAGCTCACCCTCGTTGAGAACGGCAAGAAGATCTGCCGCGGTAACGCCAAGATTCTTATCCAAACGCATATCCAAAGGTTCATCGATAGCAAAACTAAAGCCTCTGTCTGGAGAAAGAACTTGGTACTGAGATGGTCCGAGATCCGCCATGATTCCGTCTACTTTTGGAAGCTGTAACTTCTTGAATATCTCCCCCACTTTGACAAAATTTCCCCTTATGACTATCCAAGAAAAATCTTTTGGAGCAGGAAGGCTTATCAACTCAGAGTCAAAAACCAAAGGTGAGTATTTTTCTGGGACAAACTCTACAGCTCTTTTGATTGCCTCATGATCGATGTCAAATGAAATCACTTTACAGCCGGCGTCTAAAGCTTCTTGAGTGTGACCTCCGTCACCTAGAGTTAAGTCTAAAAAGGTGTAGTCATTTTTGAAGCCGAAAAGATCCTTTAGTTCTCCCTTGAAAGCTGAAAAGTGTCTTTCTATTTTTGTCATATATTTAATTCGGCTAGACCTTGGTCTGTTTGACTGATTGTCTGTGTTATTGTGTCGAGGTGTTCGTGATAGGCATCTCTATCCCAGATTTCAACTCTGGTAAGGGTTCCTGCGACGACCACTTGTTTTTTTAAATTGACCTGATCTCTCAGGTGTTCTGGAATCAATGTTCTCCCCTGACTGTCGAGATTCAACTCCACTGCTGACTGAACCAAAAGACGCGTTAAGTTCCTGGCCGCTGGATTTGTAAGGGACAGAGAGGCCAGCTTTTCGGAAAGTTTCTGCCAGTATGATTCTGGAAAAAGAAATAGGCACCCATCTAGACCCCATGTGATTACGCCACCTAATGCTAGTTCTTGCCTGAAGGCCTGAGGAATAGCTAATCTTCCCTTGGATTCTAGATTGTGGTAGTAGCGTCCAGTAAACATAGTTCATATTTTGGGTTACAAATAGTGATTATAGGTTACTTCACCACTTGTCACCACTTTTCAGTATGATACACAATATATAGCATGTCAAGGGGTGTGTAAAGAGGGTGTGAAAAGATATTTTGGTGAGAAATCATATATATAGTAAGATGAACTATGGAAAACAAGACCCCTTCCGAAGAAATGGTTATTGAAACCAAACTTGAAACTGTACCTGAGGCAGAAGAGATAAAAATGAAACCACCAATTAGAGCTGGTTCGGTTGTAGTTGCTATATTAGTTTTACTGGTGATTGTTTTGGGAATTGCCGTCTTTGCCTTGAGCAAGCGTGTAAATGAAACTTCTAGCACCCAAGACACAGATATTTCTGAGAGTCAGAGTGACAAAAAGATAGACACCTCAAACTGGAAAACGTACAGTGACCCAAAAATTGGATTCTCTTTTAAATATCCCGACACTGTTCTAATTAATGATGAGTCGGGAAACACTGACAAACTTATACTATACGTATCATCAGAAAAACTATCTGATATTCCTGATGTGCTACCTTTGCGAATGGGTCGACTGGACTTACTTGAGGAAAGAGACCGGTTGACAAAAGGTGAGGGAGAGGGACTTATAAAGATCGGGGGTCTATACGGCCAGACATCAACAATACTATCTCAATTTGAAGTTTGTAGTGTGATATTTTCAAAAAACATGACGTTCTATCCTGGAGCGTATCATGTGAGGCTAAGTCTAAGTGGTCCAAAAAATGAAATCATGGCTGATATGCCAGATTTTTTTACTACTGATCCTGAAAATTGTGGAACAAGTAAAACTTGGAATTTCGACCGAATGTCGGTGTTTGAATCTACACTGGCTGACAACAAAGGAGCTGGTATGGGTCAGACTTGGTACAACACTTTTTACGATATTTTAGACACACTAGAACAAGCTACACCAGTCTTAACTGCAGGCGATGAGACCTTATATTCAAACGAAAAGTATGGCTTTACATTGACACACAGCAATCAATTCAAAGTATTGACTGATAAGGACAATCTTTATGGATATCCAAATGGAGTAGCTTTAATCTACAAAGGTGGCCAAGCATACGACATAGTAATTGAAGCTTGGGACTCTCAGTTGGCTTATGAACAAGCTCATTCTGGAAACTTGGCAAACGTAACAGCTTTCGAAAGCAAAGGGAAATTCATCACTTTTTACAACAATACTGAGTCTCCAGATAACAAGAAAATTATCGACTCGGTGAAGATATCGCCTTAATGTAAGTTATTTATAAAGAACAATTGGGCCAAGAAGATAAAGGTCTAGCGATTCTTTGGATCCTTTTTCATCGTCGCGAGTAATTTCAGCTTTCATTGACCATGGCTTATTGTTGATAGAAAAGGTCAGAACACCATCCTTTTCTGTGTACTTTAAGTTTTTATATGACTGGCCGTCGTATATGGAGGCTGAAGTAACACCTGACTGGTTTATGGAAAGAGAACCGACAATGTTTTTATTACTTACAGATGAGATAACAACTGGATAAAGAAGCGTTTCTCCGTCTACTGCCTTTGGAAGCCCAAAGGAATTTAGAAGTATTAAGTTGTCCTTGGCTGTTGCTTTTGAGGGAGTAAAGATTACTTTTCCATCCGGTAAGTTGTTTTGGCCTGTGACGAAGGCAAAGTCCCCTTTTAGAACATGAGTAACATTTTGTCCGCTGAAGTTGAGTTTGAACTTCATGGTACCGGACTTAAGATCAGTATCAAAGGAACATTTTCCACCCGTGGAACAACTTCCAAGAATGATAGCCTTCATGTAAGGGTTCGCGATAGGGGTTTCTAAAGTAGACTTGATACCTTTTAGTAAATCACCAGACTGATACTCCAGGTCGAGTGCGGCTGACTTTGATTTATCCGCGTTTATGGCGACAAAAGTAAATAGCTTATTTGTAGAGTGAGGAACTAGCACTGTAAAGGGCCTTTCTGAAAGAGCAAGCTCGTTTACCAAGAGCTTAGTGCCGGATGTTGGAGTTTCGGTATCTGTTGAGGCAGTCTTTTTCCCCCCACAAGCCGAGAGAAGTATAGCAAAAATAAATATTGGTAAAAGTCTTTTTATTTTCATATGTTGTTTGATTATTGCAGTTTTTAGCCCCAGACGTCAAGCTTATCTAAATTTTGGGCTAATTAATTTTTTGCTAATTATGGTTTCAAAGTATGAGGTAAGGTTTGCAGATTCTGACATCTTTGGAGTTGGATAACCGAGATGGCGGAGAATAAATAAGCCAAATTTTCTACCCAAACGGTTAATTTCTCTTTGACCCTCAGATTTTTCAACCGCATCTAAAAATGACCTAAGAGAAAGGTATATCTCCTTGTCTTCAACTTCAGCAGGAAGAGTGGACGTTAGTATTTCTACTATGGTAAAAGAGATGTTTATCTTTGAGAAATTTGTCTTAATTTTTGGATAATAAAAAATAGACTCTACTTGATCTAAAAATCTTGGACTATCTCCCCTACTGGCTTGAAACTTTACAATATTTAGGAGATCTAGATGTGGAGATTTTTTAGATGTGATTCTTCTAGCTCCCCTGGCAACAAAATGGGACAGTCCATGCTGCTCAGTTAGAATAGAGACGTATTTATCTGCTTCACCTGAGTCCACTGACCGAACAACAATCCCCGTATCAGAGTATGAGGAGTTCATCTTGGTCTAATTTAGAATTACTTCTTGATCTTGATCTAGCTCTAAGACAGTCTCGTGTCCATTGAAGATGATTGTGTGCTTTATGGCCGGTGTTCCAGGCTGTTTCTGAATAAGCATTCTATAAATAGACAGATCTAAAGCTGGAAGTTCGTATTTGAAGACAATTTTACTTTGGCTTTGTGGACGCATAGTAAAGAAAGCTTCAAAGACTGTTTTGTCTAAATCTTCAGAAACTGTCTCTTTTACTTCAGAACCAACTACTGAGATTAAATTACTACCTTTTGGAACAAAGAGTCGAATGTAGTCACGATATGTGCCATTTAGACATAGTTTTCCTGCCTCAAGATTACAGTTGTCTCCTTTTGTGGGATTGCTATAACTGATACTAACTGTTTTTGTAACAATACCGTTTGAGAGCTCAATTTCTTGTTCAACTTCACGAGTGATAAACATGTCCGTCTTGGCGCCTCCAAGGTTAGCATCGTTAACGTGAAGATAGTCATAATCGTAAGAGGTAATTCTTCCTGCGGCGTTGAAATCTTCGGCGACCTTTTGGGTCTCGTCCTCAAAGAAGTAAAAGAGTAGATGTTTTTGCTTGATAGAGTCAAGCGCAACATTTAGAAGTTTTGGCCAAAGGTGTTTTGGACTTCCCATGGCGTTTGCCATCATTGAGTGCATAAGGGGTCCAAGGACAGTCTTTCGCCCAGTTCTAATGGTGTTTGTTGGCCTGTCAACGATTTCTTCCAAAGCATACACCACCTGAGGACAGTTACATCGAGGATCTATCTCTGCACTGAAGTTCCCCCAACCGCCGACTCCAATTGGCCCTATCACTTTTAATATTTCGACTGGAAGCTGGGTGTCAATGGCGATAATTCCGTCGGGACGAATCATACCGGGGATGTCGTTGTAGTACTTGGTGAATGTGTCCATGGAAACTTTAAAGTCCGGTGACATGTTTGCGTTGCGTAGGTTTAAGTAGGTCTCGTTTAGATACTTTTTGATGGCGTCTGGAGCGGGAACCTTTTTTGTAAATCGTGCATCAAGGTCGTATATGTCATATGAGGAAAGTAAGTCTATCTTTCCTTTGGAAACCTTCATAAAAGAATAGGCAGTAAGGAAGCCTCCTGTGGGTCTTAACTCGGCGTCATTTTGAAACAAAATCATGTATGTTTTTGGATCAGGGTTACCAAGTAAATCAGGGAGAAGCTTGATGAGTGGTTTTGCTTGAGTTAGTAGCTGGGCAGACTCCCCTATGGTTGACTTTACGGAAGTAATTTTGCTACGTACCTGTTTACCTCTTATTTCTTTGGGGTATCTGTTTTCGTCGATCATGGCAAGTTCTTTTTGAGCCATCTCCATTTCGGCACCAACCTTGTCTAGGTCAGGGCTAATCAAGTCTAAAGTCTGAGCCATAAAAACAATTCTGTCTTCGATAGACTGTGCTTTTGGTAATTCTCCGGAAGGGGTGGCTTCGTCAGTTTTAAAGCCTAGCAAGTCCGCGTACGGAGAGACTGAGACAATAAGTATGTCGACTGCTGTAGCAAGTGACTTGCTGGCGTTGATTGCACGCTGTCCATCTTTTGAGTAATTTCCCAAAAGAGGAATGGCAAAGGTCCAGCGAACTTTCTGATACTTTGAGTCGAGATTGTCTATTTGTTCGGAAAGAGTTTTTACTTCAGTCTTGGCTTGAGCTAAGTCTTGATTTTGAAAGGCCTCAGAAAGTCGTCCTCCAGTAGCCTGCATATCTGCGACTGATGGCATAAGAGACTTTGCGGTGAAGTATCCATACGTTCCTGTAACAATTACAAGTAGCAAGACTACAGCTAACGGGATAAAAAAGTATAAGTATTTCTTCTTCAAAAAGCTTAGAACGTTCTTTATTGTCATTTTTATTTTTGTTACCATTTACTAATCATAGCAAAAGGGGTTTTTAATAAGATATATAGATCATAAATGATAGAGCGACGCTGAGCATAATCGGCGTCGATGGCCACTCTTTGATTCCAAGGAATTTCGTTTCTTCCAGAAACCTGCCACGGACCAGTGATACCTGGCTTGGCAGAAAGGCTTTTTTTAATTAAACCTTTTACGTTTTTGCCATAGCGTTTTTTGGCGTCTTCTAGCTCAGGTTTAACGTAAGCTCTTGGACCAACAAGGCTCATTTCTCCAGAAAGAACATTAAACACTTGAGGCATTTCGTCGATACTTGTTTGGCGTAGTATTCTCCCTAACTTTGTAATACGAGGATCTTCATTTATTTCTAGCTTCCAGCCATTCCGTTTGTATTTTTCAAATATCTCGGGGTTTGCCTTCCAAAACTCAACTGCATGAGCTGCTTTACCCGCCACTTCAAACATCTTCATAGATCGAAACTTAAACATATTGAACTTTTTACCGTTTTTCCCAACTCTTTCTGGCTTGTAAAGAATTGGCCCTTTAGAGTCAAGACTAATTAGGATTGGAATTATTATCCAGATTGGAAGAAACAAAACGGCTAGAATTGCTGACCCAATAATATCAATCAATCTTTTGATAAAGTCGTAAAACATATTTTTAGGTCTTAGGCTAGATACTTATGATTATTTTAATAGTGATTATTTGAGTATACAAACAAAGCGACCAGCACACTTGATTGTTTGTATATAATACTTTATATGATACCAGTAATAATCTGTGGAGGTGTAGGGTCAAAGATGTGGCCTCTTAGCAGTCCTAGCCTCCCCAAGCACTTTTTACCGCTTATCAAAGGTAAGTCTTTGTTTGAGTTAAACTGGGAAGTGTTAAGGACAAGGTTTGAGGCAGACAAAATCTATTTACAGACAAACGCCGAACAGGCAAAGATAGCCAAGAAAATAGTTCCAGAGATAGTAAAAGAAAACATATTTATCGAACCCGAGTCCAGAAACCAAGGTCCAGCAACTGGCTTAGCTGCCGCTTTTCTTGCCAAAAAGGGTCTAAACAAGGAACCTTTTTTCCTTATTCAAGTGGATAATTTAAGGATTCCAGGAGAAAACATCTTTAAAATGATGAACCTGGCTGAAAAGCTGGCTAAGAAAACTGATAAGTATATTACCGGAGGTTTTGTCCCTGACAGATTTATCAAAGGAGTAGATTTTCTTCTTGAGGGAGACCTGGTTGATACAGAAAATGGGGTGAAAATTTTTAAGGTGGCTGAGTATGTGGGAAGAGATGAGACAGAAAAGATAGAAAACAACCTATCTTCCGGAAAACTATTGGTACACGCCAATCACAGTTGTATGACCCCGGACAACATGCTTAAGATGTTTAAGGAGTATAGACCAGACTGGTACGAACCACTAAAGCGAATAATTGAGGGTGCCGATGTAGCTCTAGAGTATGCAAAAATGCCAAAGGGAGCGATTGAAGAAATAACCCAACAGGTTCATGCAAAGGGAAATTCTTTAGTGATTGAGCTTCCATTTGAGTGGACCGATTTTGGAACCTGGGAGAGCTTGGAAAAATATTATCAAGCAAATAACATTGAACCCAAAAATGGTGAGGTTGTTGAGGTGGAAGCAAAAAATAATTTTTGCGTCAGTGACAACAAAAAGAAGATCGCCATTATTGGCTTAGACAATATTATTGTTATTGAAGGTAAAGATGGAGTATTGATTTGTCGAAAAGATCTAAGTGGAAGAGTCGGTGAAGTAGTCTAAGCAAAAAGATTTAATCTTTGACGAAAAAATATCAATAAAGGATTTTTCGTTGAAACGTAATGCGTTTTTGTTGCAGTCTCTGGGAGAAATATTCATTTTTTCGAATTTGAGGACTGCTAGAGAAAGAGATTTTACATTTTGAAAGCTGAAGAATACCCCAGTTTTCTTATCCACGACTGTTTCAAGAGCACCTCCCTGACCAAAAGCGATTACTGGTGTACCACAAGCTTGGGCTTCAATTGGAACTAGACCAAAGTCTTCTTCTTGAGGAAAAATTACAGCCTTGGCATGAGAGTAGTAATCAATTAGTTGAGTGTCGTTGATACCTCCCACAAACTTGATATTAGGACCAGACATTTTTTTTAGTCTAGAGTACTCTGACCCTGTGCCAACTATGATTAACGGTTTATTTAATTTATTGAATGCTGATATTGCTAGGTCAACCTTTTTGTATGGCACCAATCTAGACACTACGAGATAGTACATTCTGTCTAAACTAGAAACTAATTTTTTTGGGTAAAATTTATCTTCAATTGATGGATAAATTACCGATGATTCACGATGATAGTACTTCTTAATTCTCTCTTTAACTTCATTTGAAATGGCAATGTACTTATCTGGTCTTTTGGATATGAGTAAATCTACTGTTCGGAAATAACTAAGTAACCATTGAGGAGTAATTTTCAGTTTCCAGTCTTTTTTGTACTCTCCTGTTCCGCTCCAGTAGTATCGAGTTGGAGTAAGGCAGTAACAAACGTGCAACTGACCCGGTTTTGTAACGACAGCCTTTGCATCGCTACTCGTAATGGAAATAACTACGTCAAAGCCAGATAGATCTAGTGCTTCAAAGGCCATCGGGGCCAAAGGAGCTAAGAGTTCATGACGATTTCTAAAGAAGAGAAAGCTGTTTAAAAAGGTTGCCCTTACTTTAAATACATTTGCCCAAGAAGAAGTCTTTGGCTTGTATACAAGAGTGAACAAAGGAGCTTCCGGAAATATTTTGTGAAGTGAAAGAAGTACTCTTTCAGCTCCCCCAAACTTATTGACCCTATCGTATACAAGAGCAACTTTCATTTCTTAATTGCTTTTTTATATACAGAAAGCGTTTTTTCTACCATTCTTACCCAGGAATACTTTCGTTGCTGAAGGTACCCCTTGGCAGAGTACTCTTCACGAAGTGTTTGATCCTTTATAAATACTTCTAAGCAGGAAACTAAGTCATCAACACTATCTGGATTAAAATAGAGTGCAGCATCTCCGTAGACCTCAGGCAAACAGCTGGCGTTAGAAGAAATTACGGGGAGACCAACTCCCATGGCTTCCAAGCCGGTTAAGCCAAAACCTTCCATCTTGCTTGGATGCACAAGGGCAAGAGCCAGGCTGTAAAGCTCTGATACTTTTTCGTCTGGAACGAAGCCAAGAAGCTTTATCCATTTTTGGAGGTTCTCTTTTTCGATTTTGTCTTTTAATCTTTGCCAAAAAACAGAACGCGAACAGACAAGGGCAAGTTGCAAATCGACTTCTCGGTTGATATTGTGTTTTTCAATGGCTCTGATAAGAATCTCAACATTTTTATGTGGATAAACACTTCCAGTGTAAACAATAAAGGGCCTTGAAAGATGGTATTCTTTTAGAACTTTCTTTTTCTTTTCTTCAGAAAGAGCAATCTCTTTTATTGAGTCACCCGCAGCCTCATAAGTTACAGTTATTTTTTTTGATGAAATTCCTAAACGTTTACTAACGTCGTTTTTGACATACTCTGAAGGGACAATGATGTGTACAGATCGTTTTGCGATTAGACTGGTGAGAAATAGATATCCAAGACGCTTAATTGAGTAAAGCCACTGATGATGAGTAGTTGTGGCTGATCCCTTTGAGTCATGTTTTATAAGATCGTGGATAGTAAGAAGTAGTTTCCCCGGGTATAAAAGGGGGGCATTGAAATGCGGGACATGAAGTATGTCAAGATTTTGTCTAGCAAATATTATTGGAAGTATTAACTGTTCGGAGAAACTATATATTGGGATATTGGTGACAACAACTGTTAGTCTCTTTTTGTTTTTAAACTCTTTTGAGTGGTTTGAGTTTACAAACAAAACATAGTGGTTCTTTTTGTCTTGTACTAGAAGATTATCGACCAACTTCATGACGTAACGGCCCAGACCAGCATGTTCAAGTCCGTATAACCGTGCGTCAATACCAATTCGCATTTATTTACTTAATTTATATTTCAAAACTCTTATCTTTCCCTTGACTGCAATTCCAACTAGTACTAAGGCTGTAACAAAAAAAGGATAGCGCTTACTATAAAACTTCTTGTAGAAAATTTTCCATGCATCTGCAGATGACTTGGCAATTTTAATTTTGTTTGCTTTGGAAGAGGCTGTTGATTTGGAGTTTTCTTTTCTGAGGCCTGAGCTGGCTCCACGTAAGTGAAGAGTGCTTACCTTTGGATAGTAAATTATTTTGTATCCAGCCTCATTAATACGATAACAGAGATCGATATCTTCACCGTAGAAAAAATATGTCTCATCCCACATACCAATGTCTCTAAACAGTTTTGTTGGCATCATCATATATGAACCGGCAGCAACCGGAATTTGATGTATTTTGTTTAGTTTTTGGAAGCCAAGATGGTAGCTATTGAAGAATGTTGACTGTGGAAATAACTTGGCTAGGCCTGTAAACTTGGAAATTGAGGCCCAGGGGGTTGGATATCCTCGATGATTGTCGAAGTCTATGGTGCCATCTTTGAGATAAAGCTTGATAGTGATGGCGCCAACTTTTGGATGAGTCCTAAGATACTTTAGTGGCTTTACAAGGCTATATCTTTTGACTACGGTGTCGGAGTTTAGGAATAGAACATACCTTGCGTCTGAAGCTTCAACGCCAACATTGTTTGCCTTGGCAAAACCAAGATTTTCTGAGTTCTTAATACCCAAAACTGCCGGATACTTTTTGGCGACCATTTCCATAGACTCATCAACAGAAGCATTGTCTACAACTATTACTTGTAGTCCCCCTTTGGGAGAGTCTGCTCGAAAGACCGATTCCAAACAGTCATCTAGAAGCTGTTTTGTGTTGTAATTGACAATAACAATTGCGAGTTCGTTTTTGTATTTTTTCATTTTGTTCCTAGTTTTTGATAAATTGAGTCCAAGCTTACTGCAATTTTACGCCAATCAAAGCTTTCTTCAACATGATTTCTTGTGGTTAAGGCTAATTTTTGCGCCAGTTTGGGTGATTTAATAACTTTTATAATTAAATCAGCGATTTTTTTGGGCGAATTGCCAATTAAAACATGGACTTTGTCTTTAACCTTTAGCCCTTCAACTCCCACTTTGGTAGAGACAATTGGTAGTTGGCTGGCCATAGCAGCAAGGTTCTTTAGGCGTGTACCGCCTGGACCTTTTATGGTTGACGCAAAAACAGAAGAGTCATGATAGGCTTTGACTAAACTATCAACGTCGTTGTCGGCGATTTCTTTTATTGTGATACCCTTTCTCCCTGACGCATGGTCTTTGATATCTTGAGTGATGTGCTGACCGAGAATCAGTAGTTTAGACTTGGGAAGAGATTTTTTTACAAGAGGAAATACGTCTTTAATTAATACATGAGCTGCTTCAATATTTTGAAGCCATTTGAAGTTACTTACAAACAGAATAGTGGACTCTTTGGAGTTCCAGTCAGTTTTCTTTTTAAAAAGATCTAGATTAACTCCGTTTGGTACGATTTCAACCGACAAGTTGGGCTCGAGTTTGTTCATTTCTTTTTTGTCAGCTTCTGAGACTGCAATAACCTGATCTGCCCTTCGCCAATAGAAGCGTTCTGAGTGTTTTAGCTTCTCCACATCAATCTGAAGCAACGGTCGGATGTACCAAGGGGCTGTTTCATTAACATAGTGCTGATAAACTAAATACTCAATTGTTTGGTCTACTAGAATTGTGGGAATATCGGTTTTTGGGAGAGAAGGCATGACATAAAAAGTCTCGGCATGAATTAGGTCATAGTCACCTGAAGCTAGCTCTTTGGCAACAGCTTCTTTTACTCCGACAGCTGAGTTTCTAACAATTAGGAAGGGATCCAATGAAAAGCCAGTTTTTAGTATGTTTTTGAGAGTCCAGGGAGTAGCGCTCCGGGGAAAAGTCATCACTTTTTTACAGTACTTAAGCAGATGTTTGATGTTGTTGTTTTCTTTTTTATCTTTTATGAGTGAAACAAGAGTAATCTCATTATTTTTACACAAATACTTGAGTAGGTTTAGGGTTCGTATCTGCCCTCCTGAAGAGTCTGGGTATGGCAAATATGGAGTTAGCATTAATATCTTCATTTGGTTTTTGGTTCTAACTTGATAATGACGTACTTGTCTGTTTTTTCTATTACTTGGTATTTTTTCTCGAGATCATGCATCTCATCGTCAAAGTTTACACTAGCATAATATGTAGCTCCCTGATCAATATGTTTTTGGATATCATAACCAAGAGGCCAACCAGAACGGTGAGTTTGATACAGAAATGCAGTATCACCATTGTAGGGGGCAATTACTTTTGCGTCTTTGGGTGTAAGTCGGTCAATGGCTTGTCCAGCCTCGATAATTACCGGATTGTTGATCTGATAATAACCTTTTATGTCGTACCAAGAAACCAACAGCATGCCAACAAAGATAGTAACTGTGGCAAAAAGCGTTAGGAAGCGTGAGTATGTGGCTTTTGGTAAATTTGCAAAAAGTAAAACACCTTTTGCTAAGACAAGGCACAAGAATGGAACAATTGTGGCTTGATAGTAATCATGACGAACACTACCATCAGCTACTACAACAAAATAAATTAATACACCTATTGCCCATAACCAGTATGTAAGACCTTCTTTTTTGGGTTTTGATATCAAGCCGAGTATTAGAAAGATTGTGCCATATACACCCAGAATAAGCTTTCCAATTCGTTCACTAAACAACCATCTAAACCAAGCTGGTCTAAGGCGAATTCCGTAGTAGTTGAGTAAACCTACGCTTACGGGAATGCCTTCGGGATAAAGTTGAATGTGCTGTCTCCACAGATAAAATGGGATCAACGAGATAAATGCATAGACGACAATATCAATAAAATTAATTTCTTTTTTCACTAGAGTCCTAAAGATAATGGCAAGATGAGGAAGAGTAAAAAACAAGGCATATGGCTTCACCAGTATTGAAACAGCCAAAAGCAAGGCGCTTAGAAAAAAATAGATCCTTTTCTTTGTACCCAGATTATCAACCGTTTGTAAAAGAAACCAAAAGGATCCCAAGAAAGTAGCTATCATCAACGGCTCCGGAAGAATCACCCTTGAGTAAAAAATATTAAAAGGAAGAACTGCCATGAACAAGGCAGCGATTAGGCCTGTCTTGTATCCAGATAATTTCTTTCCAATAAGGTAGACGAAAATTATTGAGACTAGAGAAATTATTACCGATGTTAGTCTGCCTGATTTGTCGATTCCCCAGGCTGGATAAGCCTTGTAAACCGCTAGATGCAGTCCATTGTAGAGCGGCATCTCTACCATGCGATATCCGCCCGGATTATCAAAGCCTGACTGGATGTTGGATACGTCGTGATAAGTTGGGACAAAAATATTTAGACCTTTCTCGGAAAAATTTCGGGTAACCGAGGCAGTGTCAGCTTGACGAAAAGAGTGCCAGTCTGCAACAGGATTGTCTATCTTGTAAAGCCTGAGAAACAAAGCTAGTACTAAAATTGAAAAAAGGACTAAAGGTTTAACTATTTTCATGATTTTGTACTGAGTGCTAATCCCATGTATGCCCAGAAGAGTATCGCAATCTTGCTGGCTTCAAAAACATCAAGAAATATCGCGGTAGTTGCGAAAGAGAGCAAGATACCAATCGCTGAGATAGTGAAAAGTTTGTCCATTCCCTTTTGACCAGTAAGGTTGTTTTTTAACTTTAAGAAAAGCCCAGCCAGTATTGACAGGAAAGCCATCAGTCCTAGAAGACCAGTTTCACCTAGAGATCTTAGATAATCATTGTCTGTGGCTAGACCCAGTGAGGAAAACCCTGTGCCAAAAAGAGGATTTTTGTAAAAAGACCGAAGAGACATAGGCCACTCTACGTCTAACCTGATACTGGTAGAGGTGTCTTGCTGGATAGAGCGAAGAGCTTCTGTTGGCACTGCTGTAGGCGTTGCTGTAGGAGATGGTAAGACTGTTGCGTAAACTGGTTTTGCGATATGTACTTCAGAAGTAAAAACCTTAATGATAGACATAAATCGGCCTATGAAAGAGGGAGAGGTGATCACAAACAGCGACAAAACAATCATTAGGAAAAGACCCAAGAAATACTGACGATAAAGATAACAAATTGTGGCTACAGACAAGAATAAGCCAAAGAGAGCGATTCTGGATCCGGCTTGCATAAACATCCAAAGAATTGCTAAAAAGAAAATAAAGATAGGAACACGAGTCAGCCATTTTTTTAGTTGACAGAGAATAGCTGTAAGGAAAGAAAGAATCATCATAAAATATACTGCAAGGTCATAGTGTCCTGCAAAAGTACTAGACAAAGGAACCCCAGGGCGAAGTGTCAATGCCATTCCCTTACTTGCTTCGGCATCCATAGTAGATATTACAGGCGCCTTGAAATAAATTTGGGCTAAACCATAAAGAAAGACCCCAATAGCAGCACAAAGACTAATCTCAAGGAAGTATTTTCTTGTGGCTTGGTCTTTACTTGCCCATAAGACTAAAAAGAAGATTGAAAAATACTCAACTCGACGGAATAAATGAAGTGCGGCAACCGATGGAACGATATTTTTTGTAATCAATAAGGCTGAGATCAACGAAAAGGTGCCTATTAGAAGATAAACACCGATCTGAAGCCACAAGGGTGGTGTTTTTATTTTTTTAACAAAGAGAAGTCGAAGAAAAAATATCAGCCAGACTGAGGCAATAAGAAAATCTTCTGCTCTGATCTGTACATAAGTAAAAGGAACCGTAAACAAAGGAAACTTTGGATAAAGCGGTATAAAAATTAGTACTGCGGCAACAGAGTACTTAAAAAATGAGTCCAAGAGCCTGTGTGTATGCACTTTTAGCTTTTTCATCTCCTTTGATTATCCCAAATATTAACAGGCGAAGCAATGAACCACATAAAAAGAAAAACTTTATGAACGGAAGCTGCCATTTTGGCTTGTGTTTTTTCCAAAAATAAATCATGTTTTTAATCTCACTGGTAAGCGCAAAGACAGACCCCCCTGACGCTCCCCCTAAGTGGATGATCGAAGGTGAAATTTGATAAACAGTTTTGTAACCTAGCTTTCTCAGACGGAAACAAAGCTCCATTTCTTCGGTGTACATAAAGATATTTTCATCAAATCCATCTACTTGATCGTAGACATCTTTGGGAATAATCATAAAAGCACCTGTAATCCAGTCCATTTGTCTATTCCTATTGTAAGAGGAAAGCTGCGGATGAAATGAAGGAATTAAGGAGCCGATAAAAGGCAGGTCATCGATAAAGAACTGCCAGGCAAAAACGTTTCCAAATGTGGGGAAGTGACCTCCGGAAGCCTGAACAGTTTTATCTGCATTTAAAAGCTTGCATGAATAGACTCCAACATCGGAAAGTTTTTTGAGATTGTCTAGCGACTCTTTGATTGCGTTATCAAAAATAAGAGTATCAGAGTTTAAAAGAAGCAGATACTCACCCTTGGCTTTTTTGGCACCGAGATTATTTGCCTTGCCAAAACCTACGTTTGCCTTGGCATCAACGAAACGAACTTGGGGATATTTTTTTTCTAGTTCTTTGATACGCTCTATTGAGCCGTCTTTGGAATCATTATCTACGACGATAATTTCATAGGTAATACCCTTGGTGTATTTAACAATCGACTTTATACAATTAGTAAGGATTTCTCGCGTGTTAAAGGAGACTGTGATTATCGAAAGGTCAAGTTTAGGCATATGAAGCGATAGTTTTCTTAACTGATTTGCTTAGCAAGTAGATTGAGGGAAAGACCAGAGTCCACACCAAAACCCTTGCCCAAGGTGAAGAGCTGGTTGGCTTTAGTGTAACTTTACTAACAAAAGGCACTCCCCGAAATGAAATCTGGGGAATTTCTTTTTTGTCTTTGCCGGCATATCGAGGTGAGTGTGTTGGCTCCCAACCGTTTACAAAAAGAGAGCTGTGAAAAGGATAGACAATTTCTTCGAGGTAGTAGCTACTTAACTGGTCTCGAACCAAAGAGTATGACTCTTCAGGACGATAGTTTAATCTGTACGAAGGAATCTTTACTCCAAAGAGGGTAAGTGAAAACTTGGATTGCATTTCGTTGAGAACTTGTTCACGATCACTGTTTGTGTAAAAACCTTTTTGATCTGGATGTTGCCAAGTATCACCTGGTTCATCTGACCTTTCTGCTTGTGACAATTCGGGTACTTCTGGAGTAGGAAGAAGTAAATATGAAAGGCCGATAAGATATATGAATAGTACTATTGGCAGCTTTAGTTTCATTGAAAAAGCCTAGCTCTCCCCAGTTTGTAATTTTGTTTTTTCAAAGGTCTTTCCCCTATTACTTTAGCCGGTACTCCGCCCACGATAGCATTTGCGGGAACATTTTTGGTGACAACTGCACCGCCAGCAACAACTGCACCATCTCCGATGGTGACTCCTGGCATAATAATTGATCTAGGACCAATAAAAACATAACTACCTACACTGACCGGTTCTTCAATGGCTGTAAATAAAGGATCTTGGAGGTCGTGCTCCGAGTTGTAGATCATTACTTCTGAGGCTATATCGGTATGCTTGCCGATTGTTATCTTCGCCCGGCCATCAAAAAAGGCGTGGTCGCCAATGATGGTACCTTCACCTACTTGAATGTTCTGGGGTTTGTAGAAACGTGCACCCATGTGGAAGGTTGCTCCTTTGCCGAGCTTGATACCGGCGAGAAAATAGAAAAATTTTCTTACTGTGTGGCTTGGAAAGTAGCCAACAATCCAAAGAAGGTAAAGCTCCAAGTCAAGAAAGAAGCTGAAAAATCGACCAAAAATTTTGACAAAGGCCTTGGAAACTGGTAATTTTTGATTGTTTTTGTCAAAAAAGTAAACTCCGTTGGACGATATATTTAGATTCGCTATTTTCATACTGTTTTTAGTATTTGTAGTATTTTTTGGGCTGAGACTTCCCAGTCAAAACGCTTGGTGTTTTCTTTGCCCTCTTTTATGAGTTTAAGTCTTTCTGAGGAAGAAAGCGAAAGAACTTTGTCGAGAGCTAGCTTGATACTATCTATAGACATGGGATCTTCGATATAGATAGCGGACTCTCCTGCTACTTCAGGAAGAGAAGAAACCTTTGAAACTACGATTGGAGTACCAACGGCTTGAGCCTCAACAGCCGGCATGCCAAAACCTTCA
This sequence comes from Candidatus Collierbacteria bacterium UBA2277, assembly GCA_002347045.1. Lineage (GTDB taxonomy): Bacteria > Patescibacteriota > Microgenomatia > UBA1400 > MFAQ01 > UBA2277. The sequence continues at coordinate 280,613 of DDWV01000001.1, forward strand.
TAAAGACTTGGAAGGACAAAGGCTCTACTCCCCTTGATTAAGGCTGGTAAATCGTCGTTTGGAGCAAAACCCGTAAAGATTACTCTATGACTTATACCTAAGTTCTTGGCTTGTTCTAGTATTTGTTCGTATAGCCAGCCTTTTTTTCCGCAGATTACAAGCTTTAGCTGAGGTTTGTCTATCTTTGCAAAAGCTTCAATCAAGCGATTAATGTTTTTTCTTGGCTGGAGAGTACCCCAGTACAAAAGGTAGCTGCCGGTGATACTGTATTTCTTTTTTACTGAAACTACTTTTGTTTTGGGTACTTTTCCATGGTAAACCTCTCGATCAAAAGCGGGATAGACTACCTCAACCTTTTCAGGACTTGTTCCGTATAGCTTAATTATTTCGCTTTTGGAAAACTCAGAGATAGTGATTACTTTTTTGGATTTTTTCACTGATAAAGGAGTCCATTTTTTTAGCTGATTTATGTCGTAGTTTGTGAAGTACTCTGTGCCGAATCTCTCAAAACTCATGTCCATGAGATAGATAACAGACTTGGTTGGAGAAAATAACGGAGTGTAATGACTAGGAGAAAACAAAACGTCGATCTTGGGCCGGCCAAACCAAAGTCTTTTTGTAAGACTTGTCAAAACCCAAGCTTTTTTGGATCCAAAAATTTCATAAATTAAATTATTTGAACCAACTGGCATGTCTGGAAGAGGTCTTTCCTTACCCAGGGCGATCATCTTGTCATCGCCTGAAACCTGCTTTACTAAATGGAAAAACGTATTGTAGGCAACTTGATTTACACCAACGCGTTGGGGAATATTTGCTTCGTTGATATCAAAACCTATGTTCATTGTATGTTTTCTTTTAACACTTCTAGATATACCTGATATGTACTTTCAGCAGCTTTTTCCCAAGTGAATTTTGCTGCTTGCACGAGACTCTTTTCTCTGAGTTCAGCTCTGTTTTTGATAGCCTCAATTATACCAGCCGCGATACCCTCTGTACTCTCTGGATCAAAAAGGACTCCAGCCTCACCCACAACCTCAGGAAGTGAGCTAATATCACTAACGGCAACTGCAGCTCCACAGGCCATTGCTTGAAGAGGTGGAAGACCAAAGCCTTCGTAGATACTTGGAAGAACAAAGGCCAAACAGCCAGAGTAAAGCCCCGGTAAGTCTGCGTCGGGAATGTAACCTGGCATAGAGACTCCTTCGATCGGTTTGGGAATCTCTCCCCAACCAGTCTTTCCCCCAATTACCAACTGAAGATTTGGATACTCTTTTTTTACCAGAGCAAAAGCTTTGATTAATCTTGCTTGATTTTTTCTAGGCTCTAATGTGGAAAGAGTAAAAATATAGTCTTCGTTAATTTTGTAGCGTTTTTTAATTGTTTCTTGGATATCGATGGACTGGGGACGGTATCGGTCTTCTACACCCTCCGGAATTACGACAATTTTTTCTTCAGGGATTTTTAAGACGGAAATTAAATCTTCTTTGGTTGACTGACTTACGGCAATTATCTTGGCAGACTCTCTCATAACCCAGGCAAGACGTTTTTTGTGTGTGTTTCGAATCGATTCGGTGGTGGTTTGAGGAAATTTAAAAGGGATTAGGTCGTGAACAGTTGTCACCTTGGGAATTCTGGACGGGGGTTCTGTCCAGTCTGAGGTGTGGATTATATCCACCTGACCAACGAGCTTTTCTACCGGGAGAATATGAAGAGAGTTCCAGAGAAAATCCATAAAAGTTGGCGGAAAAGGATATACCTTGGGAATTCCTTTCAGTTTTTTTATTAGCGCGGATAGCTCACCTCGGCGACGAAGAGAACCTCCAAATAGAACAAACATGTCGTCGGGATAAAGCTTGATTAAGTAGGCAGCAATATTTTTAGTGTAAACAGACACACCTGTTCCATATATGGCCTGGGAGATGTCGATGGCAATTTTCATGGTTTAGGTAGAAAAAGCTGATAATTTCCGATTTTATCTACCCCGATATAGTTTATTCTAATATACTCAAGGACTCTCCCGCTTTCTAAAGCGATATTTTTACCATCTATCTCGGACTCAAAATCTACAAGAACGAAGGACTTGGACTTCTCAAGGGACAAGATAATTTTGTCGACAAAGTCTTCTTGACTTAGATACCAAGGAAGCGAAGGAACATAGGTGTAGTTTGGAGGAATCTTGTCTGAAAGCTGATAAAGAATGTCTGGTGCACCCAAAAGGTATATTTCTATCCCTGGAATTTCTTTGATCTCTTGAACTGCTTTATGAATATCTGGGGTGAGATAAAAATTTCCATAGGGGTGTCTGATGGCAGAGATTAGATTTAGAAGAAAAAGACAAAAAATGAATGAGTAGACGATAATCCCTGGTTTTTTTTGCAGTAAAGACCAAAACAGGACACCAATCAAAAATACTGGCTGTAAATGTTCGTAGCCAAATCGAGGAAAAAGAAGAAGAACAGATAGAGCTATCACTCCAAAATACAAGTATTTTTTGTATTTGATAATTTGGGACACAAGAGGAGCAACCCAGACCAACAAGAAGAAAATCTGCCTTTTTCCAGGCAGCAGAGAAGCTTCTTTTGGGTATACGGATTGGTTAAACTGGATTGTCAAACGATAAAAGTCTGTGAATATTTCTTGTTTTAGTATAAAAAGAGCAGGAATGGCTAGGCCAGAAAGACCTCCGAAAAATAGTGACCACGAAAGACCTGAAAAAGAAAATAACAGAATAAGAAGAGCAGGTGTAAATGTGGGTCTAAGTAAAATAATTTGCGAGAGAAGAAAGCCAGACACAAAACGGCGAAGATTGTTTTTGGAAAAGGATAAAAATAGCCAAACTGCCAGTAGTAAGTTTACAAACGTTTCAATCCAGAGAATGTTTCCTGAAAAATAAACTGATGTTAGGATAAAAAGAATCAACCAAACCAAGGGTTTTTTCACTTTGAAACGATACAGTGAAGCATAGAGAAAAATATCAGTAAGACAAAGGGTAAGTAAAAAGAGAGCTAAAAGTGGCCAAGGATTAACGGTAAGGAAACTTGGGAGAGAAAATGGGCCGAAGAGAAGAGAGGGAAAATGTTGGTCGATAATATCTCGATACGGTAGAAAGCCTCGACTGACAAGGTAAGGATATAAAGTAAACTCAGGTGACAAAAAATATCCCCGAGCCAAGATCAGAGAAATGTGAAAAATTAAGGCTGATGGAAGAAAAGAAACCTTAAGATTTTTTAGAAGTCTCATTTGGATGTTCTTACTTTTACTGTATGAGTGATGTAATAAACAGCCTGAAGATAACTTAGAAAAAGACCGTGATAGCCGTCCAAAAAGCCTAGCTTGTAAATATATCGTTTGAAATAGTCTCGCAAAAACCACCAAGAAGGAAAGCTTTGCTTTTGTTTTACGGACAGCTCTGAGTAACGATCAATTTTTTCGATAAACTCTGAGACTGTTTCATAGTTTTTGTGAACTAAAAAGTTTTTTAGCTTACCGGCTTTATTGGTTGTCACGTACTCTTCGTGTACAAGACTTTTCCAAGCTCCATGTCCTTTTTTATAAAGCCAGATGTGACAGTCGTCTTGTGGACCCCAGTCGGTGTGATAAATAGGTTTACCCCAGATTAAATTTAGGCGAGGAATAAAGTAGGCTGAGAATTTTTTTGACTTTATCGCACTGCGTATCTCTGTTGCTAGATCGGAAGAAACAACGACGTCAGCCTCGAGAGAGAGTATCCAGTCCCCTTTTGCTTCTCTTGCACCAAAATTTCTGGTATCTGAAAATGAAGAAAATGGATGGTGAATAACTCTGGCTCCATAATTCTTGGCTATCTCTACAGTCTTGTCTGTGGACCCTGAGTCGACTACTAGAATTTCATCTGCAAAATCTTTTACTGAAGCGAGAGTTTTGTACAAGTCTATCTCCTCGTTGAGCGTAGGGATAACGACGGTTAGTTTGGCTTTGGCCATAAAAGGATTATATTCGATATAATGTACTAATGAATAAATACCTTGTTGTAGGGGGAGCTGGATACATAGGTGGCGTGTGTGTGGAAAAAATGATTGATCAAGGAGACGATGTGGTGATACTTGACAATCTAAAAACTGGTCACAAAGAAAATGTGCACCCAAAAGCAGCTTTTTATCAGGGAGACAAAGGAGATGCAGCCTTACTTGATAAGATTTTTTCTGAACACAAAATTGATACAGTTCTGGACTTTGCAGGTTTAATTCAGGTAGGTGAATCAGTAAAAGAGCCCAGTAAATATTTTCAAAACAATCTGGGTCAGGGACTAGATCTTCTTGATGGAATGATGAAAAATAATGTGAAAAAAATCATTTTTTCATCAACTGCTGCCGTTTTTGGGAACCCAAAAGTAGCACCAATAAATGAGGAAGCCAAAAAAGACCCTATCAACCCTTACGGTGAGTCTAAGTATTTTTTTGAGAGAGTAATCAAGAGATACTCTGAGGCATATGGACTTAAATACACAGTCTTTCGCTACTTTAATGCTTGTGGGGCAACAGAGCAAAGTAGAGAGCAACACGCGCAAGAGTCTCACCTAATTCCATTGATATTCCAAGCAGCAAAAGGTGAAAGACCAAACATCGCTCTGTTTGGGACAGACTACGACACCCCGGACGGGACTTGTATTCGTGACTATGTGCATGTGTCTGACTTGGTGGATGCCCATCTTTTGGCGATAAAAAAAATGGAGAGTTCTCCTGCGAATGAATATAATTTGGGAAATGGAAGTGGCTACTCGGTAAAAGAAGTAATTTCTGCAGTTGAGAAAATTTCGGGGAAGACAGTTCCTGTTGTGATGGCAGAAAGACGGGCAGGAGACCCAGCAAGACTAATAGCTTCTTCGGAAAAGGCTAAGACCGAGCTTGGATGGGAACCAAAGTATCCAGAAATTGAACAAATAATTGAGTCTGCTTGGAATGCAGAGCTAAATCCACCTTCAGAAAAATAGTTTTACTCTAAACTTATTCTCAATTTACTATCAACAGCGCCTGCGTATTGGACATATCTATTTATACTTGTACTGTGTTCACCAGACTCGAGCCTTGAAATGGCTGTCTGTTTTGTGCCGAGAATTTTAGCCACATCTGACTGAGTCATTCCAATTTTTAATCTTTTCTCTATTAGTTGACTAATAAGGTCATATTCTGGCTTGTTTTTTAGATACTCTGCTTTGACTTTTTTGTCTTTAAAAAGTATTGCCTTAAATTCTTTGTATGTTTTCATCTTTGTCTTAAATCTAATTAGTTATAATATAACATTTTTGTTATATTATTTCAAATTATGTAGTCTTTTTATTCGGGTATCGTTCGGTCAGGTTTTAAGCCTTTTTGGCAACCAGCATTAGGCTTTGGCCAAAAGGAATCGGAAAGTATTTCTCGAGATACAACAGCGGAGTTATTAGTTTGTCAAAAAACTTAGCAAAAATTCCATCGGCATTTGTTTTTGATGGAAGCAGACCTCGAAAATACCAAGTGAAGTAACCAGGAAGGTTGACGTACTTTATTTTTTTTACTTGGAAACCAGCTATCTTGGCTTTTTTGATTAAGTCCTCTTTGGAGTATCTTCTGTAATGCCCCATCGACTCGTCTAGGCTTCCATATATCTCTTGTCTGGCCGGGACAAACAGTAACAGGAGGCCTTTTGGTTTTAATAGTTTTGAACAGTTTATTAGTGCCTTTTGGTCATCTTTTAAGTGTTCGAAAACGTTGGATGAAAATATAGTGTTGTACCGTACCGAAGTTGACTTTTCAGAAATATTTTCAATATCAAGACTGATGATTTTATACCCTGCGAGGAACTTAAGCTTCTTAAGGTAGCCAGGCCTTATATCGGAGAGAGTGGTAGTTTTTTTTGGCAACAGTACTGAGACTCCCCCTAGGCCAGAACCAACCTCTAACAAACTGCCTCCGTGAAGATACCTGGCAAACAAAGAAACTATCCATTGATTGTAGCCTTGAAGGGCAGTGGCTTGAGACAAAATCTGGTGACTATTTTTTGTCCAGGATTTTTTCATATTGCTGTGCAATTTTTGTCCACGAATATCTTTCTGCTTGAGAAATCTGAGTAGATTTTGTTTTCTTTTTTAGGGCTAGTTTTAAGGCATTTGAGTATTCTTTTGGGTCTTGGGGGTCTTTTACATATATTCCAGTTTTGCCTAGGATTTCCCGACGACTGCTATCGTCAGTAACTACGCAGGGTAGCCCAGAAGCAAGCGCCTCAAGATATACAATACCAAAAGCTTCACTGCTGTCGGAGCAAAGTGTAAATACTTTAGACGACCGATAGATACTTGGCATGTCAGAGTGACTAACTTTTAGTCTTTTGTATCTGTTACCCAAAAGACTTTTCCCCAACATGTCTTCTTCTGTCTCTTGGGGGCCTGTACCCAGCACTAAAAGTGAGGCGTTTTTTATCTTGGACGCTGCACGAATAGTGTCGGGAATTCTTTTACTTTTTATGGCTGCAGCGACAGCCAAGATAATTGGCTCTGGTAAGTCTATAACACGCTTTGTTCCTCGAGGAGAGTATTCATCTAAATTTACGCCATTGGGAATCACGACTATTTTTTGATTTTTCCAAGGGGTAGCTTTTTTGGCCCATTTGGCTTGGGTCTTGGTAAGAGCAACAAAAATATCTGGGTTTACATACAAATTTATTTTGTCATTCCAGCCCGGACCGGACTGACCGGCTACAATAACCCTTGCGTTTATAAGGCTTGAAAAAGCTCTAAGTATCAGCACTTGCCAGCCAGAGTTTTGAGGAAAAATAATGTCTGGCCTTACTTTATACAAACTAGGGAGTGACTTGATAGTAAAAAGAGTTTCTTTTATCGAAAAATAGTCGATAAAAAGTCGCTTAAGGGGATGTTTTACTAATAGACGGCTGTGAGAGTGGTTTGGATTGTATGAAGTTTTTATTACTCTTTGTTTAAAAGGTCTTTTTGTGTTTTTGGGTCCGGCCTGAAAAACATAGACATCATGTTTTTTAGAAAGTTCTTTTGCTAGTGAGTCGACATAGGTTTCACCTCCCCTATCTGCATAACCTGAGTAGAAATTTATAAATGCCAGTTTCATAAAGCTATTGTAAACTAGAGCAGAATGAAGAAGCTATCAATCATCATGCCGGTGTACAACGAAAAATCTTTTGTAAAGAAAGCTATCAGTGCCGTGCTAAAAGCAAAGATAGGTAAGCTGGCAAAGGAAATTATTGTGATTGATGATGGGTCGCGCGATGGTACTACTCAAATTCTGAAGACAATTAAGAATAGAAAGGTAAAAATATTTTTTCAAAAGACAAATCAGGGAAAGGGGGCTGCTATCCGACGAGGATTAAAAGAGGTCACCGGAGACATTGTAATCATCCAAGACGCCGACCTGGAGTACAACCCAAACGAGTATTCACTAATGCTCCAACCCATCCTAGACAAAAGAGCTGATGTTGTCTTTGGGTCCCGTTTCTTGGGAGACAGGCCGCACAGAGTTCTAAATTACTGGCATATGGTTGGTAATAAATTGCTGACCTTGGTATCTAACATGATGACAAACATCAATTTGACTGATATGGAAACAGGCTACAAGATGTTCACTCGGAAAGTGGCTGATGAACTTGATTTGCAAGAAAATCGATTTGGAATAGAACCAGAGATTACAGCAAAAATAGCAAGAATGAAATGTAGAGTGTATGAAGTGGGCATTAGTTACTCAGGGAGAAATTACGATCAAGGAAAGAAAATTAACTGGAAAGATGGCGTCTATGCCATGTGGTGTATTTTGAAATATAACCTCGGATAGATTATTTTTTCTTTAGAACGATGAAGAGTTGTGGGCCCCAGTATTTGAATGGGAATATCCCTTTTAAACCTAAATATTTGAATATTTTCTGATGTAAGCTTTTTGCATCGTTATCAATTTCCCATAGAGATGAGAATTCTTTAACTGACACTTTACCGCTACGCTTTAAAAATCTAGTTAGGTTTAAAATGTATGGTTCATTTGTTGTATCGTCGTCAATTTCCTTAAATACTTTTTTGGGGGTTACTTTTTTGAAATTGAGAGCCTTGGACGTAAAATTAAAATCACTCATAAAGCCGAGTATCAGTTTGATGATTGGATTTTCGGTTGAAACAGGAGAACGTCGATTGGGGGCACCGTAGTTTGGACAAAGAATGACTATATAACCACCTTTGTTTGCAACTGTGATCATTTCGTTAAGAAAAACTTCAGGGTTTGTTGTGTGTTCAAGAACAAAAGTGGAATATACCAAGTCGAATGAATTGGTGGAAAATGATAGTCTTTCGTCTTTTGCGAGAATAAATTTGTGCTGTGGATATTTTTTTCGTGCTTTTTTTACAGCGAAAGCGCTAATATCTACTCCAATCCCTTTTCTATTTTTTCCGAGTATCTCAGCTAGTTTTGTTCCCTCGCCACAACCAACATCTAGGACCAAAGGAGATTTTTTAGCTAACTGAGAAATTATTTCTATTCCTGGGTGCCAAAGGATATTTTTACTGGCGTCTTCTGCGATGTCGTAATACAGCTCTTCATTCATATTTCTTAGTATCCTGACTTATTTGATTTATAGATTAGACGTTTGATAAGTTTTGGAGGTGTTTCTATTAAACAGCGAAGCAGTGTAAGAGTATTCATCTTATTGTTAACACAAGGAACATTTTCAGGTCTTTCTTCGAAAAATATCTTAGGTAAGTCTTTTTTGTCAATTCTCCTGCCGATTTCGTATTTCCTTTTGAATCCTCTTTTTAAAGTAAAATTATCTTTTGAAGATCTTTGAAGGTGAGTTGTGTGAATATAGAAGGTATCTACAAAATTTACCTTTGGAAGACTTTGAATTGGACAATTGTCTTTCGCGTAATACCCTTCTTGTCCATGCGGAAGATCTACATGAAGACCTGTTATTGTTTTCAAATTAAAAAAACGAAGGGCAAGGTGCCCCTTTTTATCTTTAAAAATGTACTGCCCGGCTGATTCTGGAAGAGCATGATAAATATCTCCTACTGAGTTTAATGTTCTGACAAACACAGCTTCGCTGTCCTCGTGAGATTTTAGATATGCAATGACTTTCTTTAGCGAGTCTGATGGCCAAATCTCGTCTCCATCAAGTATCATCAGCCAGTCATACTTTTTTTTGTCAGTTGCTTCTAACATTTCATTCCTGACTTTGGTGAAACTGTTTAAATCTACAGAACCCCTTTCTACGAAATCAAGTTTCGATGAATTGATTGACCTGATTATCTCAATCGTTTTATCTTCTGATCCGGTGTCCCAAACCATGATTTTGTCTACATAAGGTAGAACGGACTGCAAAGCATACCAAATATAGTTTTCTTCGTTTTTTACTAAACAATGGACAATTATCTTATTTTTTCTCATCGACCCTTAAGAGCTTAACTAACTTGGCGATAGTAACTAACAAGATGATCAAATTTGTGATGCCTAAAGCGATTGGTGGAGCAAATGATCCAACAGATGGGATAAGAATAAGCTCTATGACAATAATTGATACCACCTGAAAAGCAGTGATACTTGCCATAAATCTCGGTTGATTAAAGGTATACACAATAGCAGGAGTGGTCGCAAGGGTATACATAAAAGGTATCATGGCTACAGTAAGGGCCTGGAACACAGGGATTGCTAAAAGATATTTATCACCAAAAACAACACTAATAATTGGCTTGGCAAAAACAGCGGTAATCAGCATAAACAAAGAGACTAAAGTAATAAGTCCGAGTAGTTTTTTGATGTAGGAGATTGTTTTCTGCTTGCTATCAAACCCAGAAAAACGAGGGTTAATAACCGAACCAAGGCTAGAAACAAGAAGTGAAAAAAGAAGAGTGATACGATTAGCTGCAGAAAAAATTCCCGCTTGGAAGCTCCCAGACAATAGATTTAATAAAATTATGTCGATTCGAGAAATAAATACGGAAAATATCTTTGTAACAGCAACCCATTTGGCAAATGAAAATATCGTGCTAAAGGTGTTCTTATCAAAAGAAAATTTTATCTTTAAAAACTTTCTTCCAAAACCAAATATCAATACCGCAACAGTAGAAACAACGTTGGCCAGAAGAGCGGTTTCTATGGAAAGACTTCCAGCGTATAGGAGAACAAAAACAATGGAAATTTTTATACCAGCATCAATAATCTGAGTAAGAGAGTAGCCAACAAAGCGCCTTTCGGCAGTAAAAATTCCTTGGATATATCCGATAAAGAGATAGTTTACGGCAAGTATGCCTGCTATAAATATTTGGTTTTCTAGTGACCCTGGAACAATTTGCCGATGGAATAATGAAATGATTGAAAAAATAATTAGGATAAATACTCCAACATATACTTCAAAGAAAAAGGAGGTATTTATTAGTGTTTCGCGCTTTTCTTTGAGCTTGGGTATAAGGTTTATGAGAGCGGAAGCAATACCTAGATCTCCAAGGCTGTAGATAATGGCAACAAGGGCTGTAATCGACGAGAAAACACCGAACTGCTCTGGTCCGAGTGTGCGGGCTAAAATTACTGTGAAGAAAAATCCAACGACGGCAGCAAAACCTAGACCGGTAAAACTAATCAGAGTATCTTTTATCGTCTGAGAACGAAGTAGTTTTTTTATCTTTTCCACTTCTATATCTTACCTTTTTTCTCGATACCAATCCAAGAGATCTTTAAGAGTCTTATCAAGAGGAATTTCTGGCTCCCAGCCGGTGGCCTCTTTAATTTTGCTTGGATCACCCCTTTGTTCTGGCATGTCTGATGGTCTTAATTTATCTTGGTCTAGCTCTGTCTTAACTTCCTTTGAAGAAAAAGAGATTAGTTTTTCTACTATTTCTTTGACGGGAACTGAGTTTCCGGTACAGATAAGATACCTTTCGCCAGCTTGGCCTTTCTCGAGTAAAAGCCTATACGCACGGACAACATCTCTGACATCTAGCATATCTCTAAGAGCCGACAGGTCACCTGTTTTTATTACTGGCTCTTGCTTTCCGTTTTCAATATCAGCAATCTGACTTGAGATGTCTGTGGCTAAAAATCCCAAACCCTGACCTGGTCCGGTGTGATTGAAAGGAGTTGGGTAAACTATGTCCATTCCGTAAGAAGTAAAGTACTGGCTAGCCGTAAACCAATTGGTGATTTTACTGACACCATAAGGGCTATTTGCAGAAAGAGTTGTGTTTTCTGTGATAGGAAGATTTTGGGTAGAAACAATACCAAACTCGGCAGAAGAGCCAATAATTAGTATTCTCGGACGATAGCCCTTTATTCTCCTTACAGCCTCCAAAAGATTAATTGTTCCGATAGCGTTTACTTCAAGAGTTTTTTGCGGATGATTAAAGGATGATCCTGGATTAGACCATGCAGCTAGATGAAAAATTGCTTCTGGTCGAAGCGCCTCAATTATCTTATTTATTTCTTCAGTGTTGGTAATGTCACAGACATGAATATTTTCTGCCTTTTCCTCTTCGGGCAGACTGAGTGAAGTCCCAAATACTTTGTAGCCATTTGACTCCAACTCTTTCCAGAGATGTTGGCCAACAAATCCCTCACTGCCTGTAATAAGTACCTCTTTCATTATTTTTCTTTTTTTAGAATGGCCATGTCGCTGTCCACCATGATTTCCATTAGCTCTTTCATGAAAGTACGTGGCTCCCAACCCAACTCTTTTTTGGCTAGCGAGTAATCCCCTTTCATGGCTGTGATTTCTGTAGGTCTTAGAAGTTTTGAGTCGGAGACGACACAGTCTTCCCAATCAAGCCCAACGTGATCAAAAGCGGCCTTACAGGCGTCTTTGATGGAGTAACTAGTATCAGTGCCTATTACGTAGTCTTTGGGGGTTTCTTGCTGAAGCATGAGCCACATGGCTTCGATGTATTCTTTAGCATATCCCCAGTCTCGAGTGGCAGAAAGGTCTCCCAGGTGAAGCTTGCCCTTTGAGTCCACAAGAGGCTCACCGATTTCGTTTATTGGAGGAGTTTTTATCCCTAGTTTGATACAAGCGGCTCCCATACTAATCTTTCGAGTAACGAAATGGAGAGAACGTCGGGGAGACTCATGATTGAAAAGAATCCCTGCACATACAAACATCCCGTATGACTTGCGATAGCAGTCAACCATCATATGAGCATAGGCTTTAGCTATTCCATAAGGATTGTTGGCAAAGATTGGGGTCTGCTCGTTGGCGTGATCGATTCCCTCGACTCCACCTAAGATTTCTCGAGAAGTAGCTTGGTAGACGCGAGCTGTAGGGCAAAACCGTCTAACAGACTCAAAAACGCGAAGAGGCCCAATGCCTGTAACTTCAGCAGTATAAAAGGGGTGTGTCCAGCTATCTGCTGGAACACTTTGAGCTGCGATATTGTAAACCTCGTCTGGCTGGTACTTGATCATCAGGTGATCAATTGAAGATTGATCTACAAGGTCGGCTGCTTCTAGAGTTATTTTTCCTTTGAGGTGCTCTATGTTTGGCTGAACTGTAGATGTCGATCTACGTACCGTACCTACTACTTTGTAGCCTTTGTCTAAAAGAAAATCTGCTAGATATGATCCATCTTGTGAGGTGACGCCAACTATTAAAGCTGTTTTTGGTTTGCTCATAGGTTATTTTACTATACTAATTTTCTTTTTCTAATAATGTGAATATGGAAATTCCAAATGGATAGTTAATGTATTTTATAAGCTTAACCTCAAAAACAAAAATTGATTTTAGTAATTCGTTTAAAAATGGTTTTTTGGCTACAGAAAAATTTAATTTTGAATTATATTCACCGTATTTTTTAAAAGGCTTCAACTTACTTAACAATCTAACGCCAATAATGGCGGGAGAAAGGAAAAAATTAAAATAGCTAATTTCTTTGACAGATAATTTTGAGTTACTTGTAATTTTCCTAATACGTCTGCGGACATAGCGACGAAAGTGTCCCTGGGCCGTATCGTGTTCTGACCATATGAACTGAAGGGCTGGAGTGGTGATAATAATCTTTCCGTTCTTTTTTAAAACCCTTCTCGCTTCAATCAATATTGAGGTGTCATCTTTGATATGTTCTAAAACATCAAGAAGTAATATGTAATCAAATTTATTGTTTTCAAATGGAAGTTTTTTTGCATCTACACTAATAATGTTTTTATGACCTCGTTTCATTGCGTATTTAATTGCTGTTGGTGAACTGTCAATGCCATACAGACTAGGTTTTGGTAAGTATGTCTTTAAAAACGAAAGTGTTTCTCCTGTTCCACAACCAATATCTAAAATTTTGAGATTCTTTTCTTTTTTAATTGTTTGACGAAGAATTTGTCGTCTCCCCTCCCACCACCAATGATTCATTTCAATCTCATTAAAATATTCAAGAAGTTTTTCATTCATGCTTAATCGATTTTAAACTGTGTATATTGGTTTATGTGTATCAATTGTTTAAAAACACACTCAAGTCTACATATATAGGGATTCCAGATGGAGTAGCTTTAAGGCCTAAATCTTCGTAATAAACAATATGTTTTTATCATTATATAAAACTTTAAAAAAATTGGACCATATGAATTATTCTGTTATAGGAATACTAATTGTTAACTTTGTATATTGAAAAAGCGATATCCCTGTTTGGATACTCAATTTCTTTGATAAGTTTGTTATCTTTGATAATCTGAGGAAATTTTTCTGCGTACCTATGGAAAAGCACAATGTACATCGGTTTATATTTTTTTACTATTTGGCTTAGATCTGTTTCGTTTTTGGGCATTGAGAAAAGTAAATTTGGGAAAGGCAGATCCACTCTGGTGTCATTGACCATCTCAACCATGTTTACAATCTTTTGCGGGTTACACAACTCTGGCGAAAGCTGTTGCCAGAAACAAAAATACAAATAAGGATAGCGATCGTCCCAGATGATAAGCATTTTTTCGGGGTTTACTGCACTAAACTCGGTAATTTCTTTGAAGCCATATTCCCAGCTTTCGGCTGAGGATGTTGGGAATACGTGGAAGTATCCGTAGTAAAAATAGAAAGCAGAGAAAATCAGAGTCATCGCAGTTACACTTGCAAAAACGATCCTCAACCATTTGTTTTTAAATAGTTTGGTAAATGAAACTATCCCCAGAGCGCAGAAATAAGTCAGAAAGGGCATAAGGGTGATTACCCGAAGAAGGTAGGTGGCTCCGTCCTTGGTGATGGCCGCAGGAAGTGGTGAGACCAAGATCCATACTAAAAATAATGATTTTAGCTTGGTGTTTGAAGTCTTGAAAAACCTAAAAGCCCCATAAAGCATAAACGGCAGAAGTGCTGGCCAAAACTGGCCGACCATGCCGGTTGAGTGCCTCATTACGTTGTCCCCTTTTAGAAAAAGAAAGTCCGGGGTGAAAAAGGAGAGATAATTTTTTGTAAAAACGTTTACTACAGAAATTGGAAAATTGAAAACTAGCTTGTTTCCGATTGTTTCCGTGTCTTTTCCAAATGAAAAAATAGTTGGCTCTGAGTTTCTGGCTATTCCCCTATTGAAGTTTGAGTCGGCTGTGACATTGACATCGTTCCAAATGGCAAGATCAAGCCCTCTGCCTTTTGGATCCAAGATACCAAATTTGGCAATGAAGATGTAAGCAAAGGCAAGAAGGACGACAGATGATATGCCGAAAAGATATTTTTTTTGCACGGCAGAGGACTTTTGGAATATGGAGATAAAAACAAGAAGAATGGCAAATGGCGCTATGGCCGCCATGGACATATAGTAGTAAGTGCCGATAAAAAGAGGGATAAGACTGACCAGATCTGACCTAATTGATTTTGATTTGATAAATAGATATAGATGGAGAGTGATGAAAAACAACATCAAAGGAATATGGGAAAAGATTCGACTCACCATGAAACTCCAAGGTAGGAGTGTGGCCAGGGCACAAGAAATCAACGAAATGCTGATCGCTTTCTTTTCCTTTGAAACCTTACCAACGGAAAGGGCAAAGAAAAAGACTCCAATGCATATAAGCGAGCCGTTGATGGCTGACGCTAGCCTAGCACCAAGCGGGGTGAGTCCTGCAATCCAGGTGTACGAAAGTGGTGCAAATTTTACGAAGTTTAGAACTCTCTGATGTAGAGGTTGAGACTGGTCTAGAATTATCTGTCTATAAATGTAGTGACCTCCCGCTTCGTCTGCATACAAAGTGGGGATGTTTTTATCTAGTCTGTAAAGCCTTATGGCCAGGCCGATTACAAAAATTACGAATACACTGATGGCGAGAAGTATTTTTTTATTTTTCATTAGTGTATAAACTGTTTTGAACTTAAGTTGATTGGTTTTTGATTGTCTGGTCTGTCTTCTTCATTGTCTTCATAATACACTTTAAGGCTGGGATCTTTGTAGTAAACCTTGAAGAAGTCTGAGTTTGATAGGGTTTGAGCAATTTGTTTTGACTGCCCCCATTCCTCACCATAATCTCCTGAATCATTGATAAATTCAAAATAAGATTCAGTTGGATATTGATGATAATTTTCGTTAAGAAAATTTACAACTGATTTTGAAATTTTACTTCGATTCACCGAGTAGTGTCTGGTAAAGGTTAGATAGTTCATGGAGATGTTAAGAATAACAAAAAAGGAAATAAATATTGTCTTGAGCACCGATCCTTTTTGAGGCAATAGCCAAGCAATGGCGAGAGAAAATCCCACAAGAGGAAGTCCTAGCTCAAGTGTAAATTTATGGTGAGGAAGAAATAATACTGGTGAAAGAGTAATTAGAAATATGGAAATTGATTTCAGTAGTGTTTTATCTATCTTTCTAATCTTGTTTGTTGCAAGCAAAGCAAAAGAAATTAATGTGCCAAAAAGTAAGGTGAAAATTGCCTGCCACCAGTATGGATAGTCTGAGAATAATCTGGGGATAGGCTTGAAACCGTTGCCAATATAATCTACCAACAGCTCTGGAGCGCCAAAACTCCAGAGAGTGTACCAAAGTAAGGTGTTTGTTGCTTTGACGGGAGAAAAGTTCCAGAGATAGCTATCCCCTTCTACAACACCAAATATGAAAAATCTTAAATATAGATAAATGAGAGAGGTGAATACAAATGGTAAAAAGACCTTGACACTTTTCAAAATTGTCTTGAAGTTTAGAAGTAAGATGATGGCTGGAATAACAATGGCAGTTTCCTTAGACATTAAAGCAAGTATAAAAAGGATAAGAGATTTAAACTTAGACTTTTTGTAGCTAAGTAAACACAAAATAGAAAAGATGACTAAAGAGACTTCTTGGAAGGCGGAGAGGAAGTAAACTCTGGTGAAGTTTGAGACTGAAATACCGTAGATTATCGCCGCAAGAATTGACTTTTCTTCACTTTTAAAAAAAGTCAAGGCAAATTTATAAACTAGGTAAAGTGAAAAACCAAAACAAAACAAAACAAAAAGATAGTATGGCCAAACGATTAAACCGAAGGTGTTTTGGAAAATGAAAAAAAATACTTGAGTTGGAAGAGGACGATAAAAAGCGGCAGACTGAGATGTGTGATGAAAAGAGAAGAAGTTTAGAAACTCGGAAAAAGTGCTGATTTGAGAAATGCGCAGGTGAAACCAGTCGTCACTTGAGAAATAGTTAAACATGGCAGGAAGGTATAGAAATACCGGGAGGAAGTAGAGATGTTTTTTAATCCAGGTCACAGTTTATTCTATCTTAATCTCGAGAGAGAAATTTTTCCGTGCTGGTTCTTTGCCAACAAATAATGGTACATGCAAAAACTTCCAAATACAGAAAGTGAAATGATAAACAGATACGTTCGAATTAACTGTGACATTCCAATCTTTGACAATATTAGTTCATAAAAAAGATAGGGTGAGTTGTGACTGATCATGTTTGCAGTATTATCTGCATAACCATTATTTAGGTTTGACCTAAAGGCGCTGGAGTTACTTATCAGAGATTTTGTCGGGTTTATTACAGAAAAATAATCTCCAGCTACACCTCCGTATTGGTAGTTAGAAAATGGCAAAATTTTAATTATTATAATTATCGGAATGATAATTATCGGTAACCATTTGAAGCTTTTTATATTCACCCTTTCAATTTAGGTTTCCTAAGCTTGATAACAATCCAGTGACCGTGAAGCGGGTCTATCTTGGAAACAAAACCTGGTAGCGGATAATAACCTGATGTTTGAATATTTTCCACCTTAAATCCGTGTTTATTAAAGATATCAGCGAGTCCATAAAAGGAAAATAAACGCTGATGCTGCCAGGATTTTATTGACGAGTTTTTGGTTACCTTACCATTCCAGAGTGCAAAGGGGTTTCCAATATTTCCCAAGCTACTGAAATTGGTCATACTAAACGGCTGGAAACCTAAACATAGTGCAAAGATATTGTGCCAACTACTTAAATTTTCAGTACTTATTACTGCGTAGCCACCTGGTTTTAGGATGCGAAAGATTTCTTTTATAAAAGTATCGGTATCGTTCAAGTGTTCAATAACTTGATTTGAATGTACAAATCCGAAAGAATTACTTGGAAATACTAGCTTTGCATTGAGGTCGCAGTTTGATACTTCAACCTTTCTTTTTTTTGCCAGAGAGATTCTCTCTTTTACAACTTCAACACCATAGACCTTTTTTGTTTTAATTTTTTTGGCAAGTTTCATGGTCCACCTTCCATCATCACAACCAAGATCGACCATGGTGGCGGTACTGTCTACTTCCAAAAGTGAAAGAATATTTTTATTGTTTTCTTGATAGCTATTAACAATTAAGGATAGAAGATATTTTTTTATGGGGTTCATGTTATTCGTCGTAGCTATGAAAGGAGATGTTTTTAATCCAGGTCACAGTTTATTCTATCTTAATCTCGAGAGAGAAATTTTCCCAGCGTTGTTGTTGGTAAGTAACCAAAGTACTTCTCTCTAGTTAGTTGAATTGCAGTAATCCACATAAACACATAGCACCATATTGCAAAGATGTTCGCCTGGTAATCAAGATTGACAAAAAGGAAAATTAAGGCAAGTAATAGATATATCGACGAGAAAAATAGGCTAATTCTAGACTCATAATTGTTTTTGTTTGAAAACAATGCAAACATAAAAAGCACGATTACAACGCTGTTGTTATCAACACCTGATGGGTTAATTGCACTGCTAAGCGTAACCAGTGTTATTGCAGTGAGATACAGTATCGGCTTAACAATCGAGGTGAAATAGAGTAACACATAAAACATCAATGGTGAAAAGGCGAAAAGAAAAATCGGGAGATAATGTAATAAGTTACTCGCTTTATGAACAATATAATAAAATAGAATTCTATAGTCTGAGATTAGCTCTGCCTTTGTAAAAATCCCCTTCGCTGTAAAAATTGGATTGCCTGAGTCGACAGATATACCCTTATTGTTAACACCTAAAAGTGATTCGATTTCAAAATAGTATGTTTTGTCTTTCGAGTCTTTAATTACTGGAAATCCAAATGGGAATAGCTTGTGAGGCAAGAATTGATCTGTTTTATACTCAGCTTGAAAATACCAATCTTGACTCTTTTCTTCTTTTATTCTAAACAAAACAATATCTTCACTATCGTGATTATTGTTATTAAACCTCACCGCAAGCTGACCTAGATTTGGATATTTTGAGTAAAACCCTCCCTTGACAATATCTCCTTTAATTAGTTCTCCATTTCTTGCATTCGAGATCTGATTACTTTTTCCAAAAACTTCAAGACTAAGCAATCGGTGATCTATCTCTTGAAATTTTTGCATCATGACAATTGAACCGTAGATAAAAATTATAAATGCAAAAAATATCTTTTTAGTCATTTATTTTTGGGAAGTTACTATATGAGTACCAACGGTTGTATGGAGTCAATTTCTGAGTTGGAAGTATGTAATTTTTTTTCAATATTGATTCGAATGAAGAGTCTAAAAAATCTTCTATCAAAAAAACTGTTTTTGATCCGTGTTTTTTTAAAAAGTTTGAAAGACCTTTTAGCGCTAAACCTTCGTTTCTTTCAATGTCCATTTTTATGTATATATGGTCATATTGGGCTGCGTTTTTTAATAAAATATCATCGAGTTTTATAGTTTTTACATTGATTTTTCGATGAGTTTGATTATTTGCCAAATCTTTGATTGTCGATGATCCCGGTAAGTCCATATTCGCCTCCAGTACAACTTTCATGTTTGATCTATCTGAAACAGCGTTAGGATATATCTTTACCCTCTTTTCAATCTTATTTTCCTTTAAATTTATTTTTAACAACTTTCTAGAATCTGGGTTTGGTTCAATTGCAATCGAGTCTACATGCCTAGTGTTATTTGCAACCGTTATACAGTAAGTACCTAGATCTGCTCCAACATCAACAAACAGTGTTTTTTTGTTATCATGCTTTTTTATTTGCACCAAGAGATCATTGATGTCCTCAGACTCGTATGATGGTAAACAACATATAATATCTAGACATCCTTTTCTAATATTGAAAGTTCCGCATGTAGTCACAATCTTTTGTATTGAAAAGTTTTTCATTGGGTATACTTCTCTGCCAAATACCGCATTGATCGTATATTTTATTGAACACAGATATGATTCTAGTTTTGGAGATTTTATTCTAAAAGGATCTACAATAAGCCTTTCCGCCAACTTTTGTAAGTAATATTTTTTGTATTGCATCTTTAATCAAACATTAGTAATTTCCATTGATTTTATTTTTTAACTTTCTCCTTAAAGTTTATGTAAGCTAGACCCCCGATACAGATAACAAAAGAGATTATTGAGACTGAAATGCCTAAGTATAAGAGTCTTTGAGGCCAATACTCAATTGTTAGCTTTGCAACATACTTGCCATCAGCATATTTGCATGCATCATTATTTGTTGCACACAATTCTTTCATGTCAATGTCCCACCCATTGGCATATCCAATTTTCTGTGAGTGTGGAAAGACAACGTTTTGGTGTTTAATTCCAATTGTTGGAAAGACTTGTGAAATCAAACTTGAGTAGGAGTTGGTATGCATTATCCAATTTTTGCTGAATTTTTCCCTGTATATCACCATTACAGTGCCTTCTGACCCACTTATTTGAAGTTCGTATTTTGTTGGATTTATTTTTACATATGTAAGGAATGAGGCGCCTTCAGAGGATATAATATTTGACTGACAATTTTCAATAATTTTATAAATTCTAAAATTGTTACCAAAATCTTTAGAGCTAGACACATACTTTGATTTTGATAATACTTTTTCTGCTCTGTCCAACAGTTGTTGATCATAATTTGTCGGCAACAAATCTTTTCTAATTACTACATGGGAAATATTGAGGCTTTTTGATAAGTCGCAAATAGTTTCATTTTCGTATATTTGATTTGCCAATTTTTCTACAAGGTCTCTTTCACTATCTTTTATAGTCCAGAATGTCGAATTTGGTATGTATTTTTTAAACTCCATAATTTGTCCTAGAAAGTCGATTCCTTTATGGAAATTAACTTCACGGTTATACTCAGGGTTCAGTCCTCCAATGTCAGGAAGAAGTAAAACCTTTTTCACTCCGTCTTTTGTTAAATAATCATTTGCCTGATAATAATTCGAAGGTATTTTGAATGGAGTCAGTTTTACACTTTCAACTGTTAAATATATTGCATTAAAGACAGAAAGAGACAAAACAATAGATAGAAAAATTTCTAGGGTCTTATTTCTGTTTTTCTCTGTAACTGAGTTGATTGTTGAAAATAAAACAAATATGAAAATCCAATACAGCTTACTCGCAGGCCTTCTGATAATTTGCATGATCGGAACATTCTCATACAAGTAGCTAAACAAATTACCAAGAGGTGAGTTTGGCCCTTTAATAAAAAATACGATCAATAGAATTGACACCAACAACCATGAGTTTGCTCGTATTTTTTCTTTTAGATAGACATATAAACTTATTAAAATTATCGTCAACAATAATAATTGAAGCGACTCAATCATCAAACTGTTGTTTGTGCCTTCAGGAAACCCAGAAAGGATATTTAAAATGTTTGAATTAGACGTGGCTATCCCGATAGCACTGCCTATTGTTTGCTTAGATTGTTCTATTAACTCAGATGCTGATCCCATTGTGACCAAGTAAGGCGCAAGCCACCAAATGTTGGTAATAAATAATGAAACTGATATGGTGAAGAACGTGATTACCGCTTGCTTGATAGAAATAATATTTGAGAACAATCTATATGCAATTTGGAGAATCATGAAGGCATAGAAAGTTGCGAGAACGCCGACATTTCCCAATGGTGCACATACTCCAAAAAGTAATAACAATAAGATTGTCAAATATTTTAAAAACTCCTTGGGGTCTTTTGTCGATGAAATCTGAATTTTCTCGTAAACATACTGGATATATGGGAATAGCGCAGGAAGAATCAAGAATACAAAGTGTCCGGGTTCGTAGTATGTAAAAAAATGTGGCGAAAATCCGTACAACAATGACAATAACCAAATTCTCTTTTTTGATGATTTAGTAGATTTTACTTTTTTTGTTAAATAAAAGTTCATACTAAGACAGCTAATAATTGAAATCAAAAATATAAAAATGTGCGTACGAACTAGCTGACTAATTCCGAGGGTTGATAACAAGTACTCAAATGCCATGTAGGGCAAATTGAGGCTCAAAAGGTTTGCCGCATTATCTGCATATCCATTGCTGATGTTTGATCGAAAAACAAAAGAGTTGCTTACAATAGAGTTTTTAGGATTTAACACACCAAGAAAATCTCCAGTTGTACTTGCATACTCATACTCTCTAAGCGGTAAAATCTTAACTAAAAGAATAGCAATGAATACAAGTACAAAAGCAAGTTTTATGTTTTTAGTTTTCATTGTGATTGATAACTCAGAGATGGACTGTTAGTGTGACATCCTAGGAAATTCTTAGTTTTTGATTATGGCTGTATTGTAACTTAGGAATTTTTTAGGTATCAACTTCTCCATAATAAACTCGTAGACCTTCCAAAAAGATAGAAATTTTTGAGGATAAAAATGAGCTTCAAAGTGTTTAAACTCAGCATGGGGAAAAGTTTTTGTGATGATTTTTTTGAAATATTTATGTGTAAAGTGGTCGTGACCAAGCATTTTTACCATGTGTGGATAAAACAATGGGTTGTATCGATTACCTTCCACAACTATGATAGTGCCGCCTGTTTTACACACCCTCTTAACTTCTTTTAAGCCGGCAATATGTTTCGAGAAACTTTGATTTTTCTCATCTATGTGGTGAAGGACGTCATGTAAAAAAACGTAATCAAATGAAGAGTCTGGAAAAGGAATTTTGTAGATTCCACCCTTTTTATACTTCAACCCGCTAATTTTCTTAATACGATCGTTTTTGTAAATATCAATTCCGTAAGTTTTCAATTTATATTCTTTGATAAAAATTTCTGCGTCGCTTCCGTCTCCACAACCAACATCTAAAATTTTTTTGTTTTCTTTAAAATTATAGTTTAGCTTAAAAAACAAGTCCGCCTTGTACTGACCATAATTTTTGAGGTATCTTTTGAATTTATTCATTATTATTTGTATACATAAAAATGTATTGTCTTGAATGAGTTGATGGTGTTATGAACGCGATAATGTGAAATAAGAAGCACTTAGGCAATTCGTCAACAAATCGTATTAGTTCAGACCCTGGACAAAGAAGACTGCAAATGCAGTATCCAGCGTCTTTATATTTATTGTTATATATTTTCATACTTGAAGTAATATCAATGTTATCACCTTAACAAGTCACGAAAAAGTGAGTTATAAATTGAGTTCCATGAGTATTCCAAACCCAGTTTTATGGAAGAGCTTTGGTATTTTTTATAGTCACTGCCTAAGACTTTTCTTATTGAGTCGGCAAACGACGATGGATCGTATTTCGCGCATACACCTGCACCTTTTTTAATTATAGTTTTTGAAATAGGTGGAACACCTGTTATAACAACAGGAAGACCGCAACCTAGATAATCTTTTATCTTTCCA
Source organism: Candidatus Collierbacteria bacterium UBA2277 (assembly GCA_002347045.1). GTDB lineage: Bacteria > Patescibacteriota > Microgenomatia > UBA1400 > MFAQ01 > UBA2277. The sequence continues at coordinate 303,572 of DDWV01000001.1, forward strand.
GGGTCGGCATAGTAAGAAAAGTTATTTTTATCGTGGGGGTAATATGGAGCAATACCAACACCACACTTAACCATTATTTTCTGAACTCTGTCCATGCTTGAAATTGGACCGTATATTTTAAAATAGCGAGCTAGTTTATTATCCCGAACCTCTTTTCTTAAAGTTTTATACTCTCCCCCTCCAATTACAATTACTTTAAATTTATCCTTTAATGTCTTTTTTAAGGATTTTACTAGAGGAACAAACAATTCACTTCCCTTGTTCTTGTAAACACCTCCAAAGTAAACAATTTTTCTTCTATCGTGTTTTTCGTGATCTAATCGTGTAAGGTTGTCACTGTTATTTCCATATGGAACTACTTTAAATTCAATTCTGTCTGAGTCCCAGCAATTGTCAGCTATTCTGCTTTCTATCATCTCTTTGTTAAGTGACCAAACCTCATCGACACCATAACAACAAAATTTGTCAATTGAATAATAAATTTTGTTAAGTATCTTATTTGAATACCTTGTCGGAGAGTAATCGATTAAATAATAAACGGTTTTTTTTACTAGTCTAATCTTTTTTAAAAAAATTCCAACAACGCACAAAATGTTTGGGCTTGAAATGAAGATGTCTGATTTTGTAGCGTATTTAATGCCGTATATAAATGAATAGACTATATCTTTTAGGTAAGATAATATCTCAGGTTTGTAGAATCGTACTCTTGATTCAGCTCTTTTTATGTCTTTACCGTAAACAACTGTTTTGATACCTCCGTTTTTTGAATTTATGAACGGGAACTTAATATGGATAATTGTTTTAATCTTGTTTAAGCCTACTAAATACTTAACAAGTTGATCATCAACTCCGGTAGTCCCCTCGCAACTGTGGACAAAGATTGAGACTTTATTTGTCATTTTGTAATTAGTCCAATATTCTTCTTACCGTATGCAGTTAGCCTTGGTTTGTATCCGATTAGAAATAAAAGTCTTTGAAATATTATGTCAACAGCTGTATATAGAGTTAGTAAAGGATGAATGAAAGAAACAATTTCAGATGTTTTCAAATACATTTTTATGGAATCAAATAATGGAAAAACTACACTTAGCCCGTACAAGACGAATAAGTACTTTTTAACCTTAAAAAAATAATTTTGAGAGACTTCCCTGTTCGCATATCCAGTACCAGGAATGTTTGTATAGTGGGTGTTAACTAGCACCCTCCAGTGAATTTTTCTCACGTACTTAACGTAACTATCCGAACTGTTATGAACTACAGGGTCTTTTTTCATTAAAATGAATTTTCTGTTAGAAGATATTATTTCCTCAAACAAATTTGGGATTATCATTGGGTCCTTGATCTTATTGCCCAATGTTTTTTTCAAAGATTCCAGATTAAGCATGTTCCCTGCACACAAATCTATGAGCGGTATGTTTTTGTTGTTTTTGATGCTAATAATCTTATATTTTGAGTGGCTGATACATGTTATATACTTTTTGGTAATCTCTTTGAAATAAAACTTATTGTCTGTAGAGATTCCATACATGAAGTATGCGAATGGGTCAGAATAAAGGTTTATGTAGCTGTTCACGGAGGAAGCGTGTTTTGGTTTTATGTATCCACTAAAGACAACGAAACCACAATCTGGGTTTTCTTCGATGAAAAGCACCTTGTTTTTTATAGATCTATTGTTATTAAGAACCTCGTCTGAATCTAAGAAGCAGGCATACTTTCCCTTAGCTTTTAAGAGACCTATGTGTTTTGCATATTCCTGTTGGATTGATGGGTTTTTTATAATAATTGCATCGTATTTTAAAGAAATCTTTAGCGTATTGTCAGTAGAACCACCATCTATAACTAATATTTCGACCTTTGATTTGGGATAGTCTTGACTTCGTATAGAGCGCAGCGAAAGCTCTATGGTTTTTTCAGAATTTAATGTAGGCATAATAATGCTAACTATTGGGAGCAACTCTTTCATTGTGATGATGCTAGATAGTCGACAATTATTTTGCTTGGAGCGTTTACGCTAGAGATCGGTCTTTTTTTGAATTTTTTATAGTTTTTAAAAAACTCATTAAGGGCTTGCATGTTTTTTCCTCCCAGCACAACATTCTTCCCGATTCCCTCAATTCTCTCTGTATACTCTCGTATTATGAATGTTGGTAATCCCAAATAAAATGCCTCCTCCTGATTACTTCCACCATCAGTGATAAGAAACTTCGCGTTTCTTAAGATTTTCATAAACCCAAAGTACGGCACCCTCTCAAGTAAAATAATATTTTTGTTATTAGTCAACGACTTATAAAGGGACTGTTTTTTCAGAGCATGTTCAGTATTTCCATGGAGAATAAATACACACTTTGTCTTGTTCGATTTTGCTATGACATTATTTATAATATCTTTTACAAATTTTTTGTCCATTAAGTTTTCCTGCCTGTGCAAAACAAAGATAAAATATTCTTTAGGAAGTTTGTATATTGCACCTTCTTTCTTATTCAAAGCAAGTAATAAACTTTCAATAGAAGTGTTATTTTCTGTGTCTTTTTTTAACCCTCTTACATTTTTTAAGTTATTTATTGCCCATGAGTTTGGTGCAAAGTGAACGTCGGAAAGCTTCGAAACCAACACTCTGTTTATTTCCTCTGGAAATGGAGCTAGGTAGCTGAATGACCTTAATCCCGACTCAATGTGAATAATTTTGAATCCAAGTATTTTTCCAAGCAATGCACCCATTAAAGTCGAGATTGTATCTCCATGCACAATTAGAACTTTGTTTTTGGTTGCTATTTTTTTTAACTTAACTAAACCAAAAAGGAAAGTTTTTACCCACCAGATCAACAAGGAAAAGGCTGTTTTCCTTTGAGGAACAGTATTTAGAGTGTACTTAATTTTTTTTAGTTTTATCTCATCAAGAAGATCGATATCACCTATCTTGTTTTGCCCAGTGGAAACAATTTCATAATTTAGACCTCTCTTATCAAGTTCAATCATAACTGGAAGCAACTTAATGAACTCAGCTATTGTTCCAATCAAAATGTATAGACTATTGTTCATCTACGAGTATCTAGACTTTAATTTACTATCTCCTTGCCACAGATCATGGTTTTCGTCATCATAGAAATGAAGAATATATATACGATAGATAATGGCCAAGTAGTCTGCGATGAAGTTCTTTATTGATTTTATTCCTATGTTGCTTGCAAAGTTGTAGTTAATTTCTACTGGTGATTCGTAGATTTTTTTGAATCCAAGATGGTTGGCAACCGCAAGCATCTCTAAGTCAAAAGCCCAGCGTTTGACTAATAATCTTGGTAGTACTTTTACCAGGACTTCGCGGCGAAAAACCTTGAGCCCTGTCTGGGTGTCTGAAACATTTAGTCCAAAGAAAAATCTGGTGGCTCTTTGGACAATAAAACTTAGAATTTTTCTACTCCATGGATATACTACTTTACTAGCCTTATGTCTTTTTGACCCGATGATAATATCTGCGCCGTACCACTTCATGTGTTCTAGTGCCATACCAATTCCCTTGGCGTGGAGGTCTGAGCCTGCGTCGATAAAGGCGATAATGCCACCTTTGGCTCTGGCCATACCATAGCGTATTGCATATCCCTTGCCCTTGTTTGGGGAGTAAAAATATACTTTTGTTGATTTGTTTCTTACTTGCTTTGCCAGCTCTCTTGTTTTGTCTCTTTTGTTTTTTCTGCCGTCAATGACACAGATTATTTCGTAGGGACGGCCGAGAGCCTCTAGATATCTATGAAGTGTGGTGAGATCACGATGTATTGTTTTGCAGTTGTAGGCAGGAACGATAACAGATAACAAGTTTGGATCTGATTTGGCTACTGTGATTTTTCGTGAGGTTTTTCTTACCATCTATGTTCGAATTATATATGCTTTGCCTTCGGAAGTCTTTGGGAGTATACAAATACCGTGAGAGAGAAAAAGAGAATAAACTGCAAAGCAAAGTTTGCTTTGACAGCACTTTCGAAAGAGTATCTGAAAAAATAAATGGCTACTGGTTGAAGGATGGTAGCCGTAAGAAGAAAAATGTTTGCCTGTGGTTGGCCGGTAGCCATTAGGTATGTAAGAATAAACTGACTAAAGGCAAGAAAAGCCATAGAAAAAGCAAAGAAAGAGAGAAGAGGAGAGGCTTCAAGATATGACGCACCTGACAAAAGGGTAATTATCGGAACCGGAAAGAAACTAAAAATACTAGCTCCAATAGTTCCAAAAGACAAGATGACAACGCCTAGTTTTACGAAAATTGTCTTGGTGTTTGTATTTTGGGCGTGTCGATGTGAAGCTATAGGTAGGACTAGCGCAGATAGAGGTGTTAGACCAAAAAGTATCATTCTGCCGAGAATAGAAAGTGACGAGTATATGCCGGAGATATGCGAGTTGAAAAGGGCGCGAACCATAAGAATATCGGTGGAGATTAGTGATGCTGTCCCTAGGGCAAATATAAAGCTATAGCCAGTAAAGCCAGCAAGGTTGAATTTTGATTTGTTTTTTTGGATGACCCTGGGAATGATACTCTGACGGATTGATAAAAACAGAATCAGGGAAGAGATAGTGCCGGCGAGTAACTGACCAAGAACTGCTCCTGTGGCACCCATGCCAAGTTTGATAAAGACAACTGAAAAGAAAATTGTAAGCAAGACCCCCACAAAACCAACAACTGTTTGAAAGATAAACTTCTGGAAGGCAATGATGTAAGAGTTTATGATGGTTTGGAAAAGAGAGATAAAGACACTAACCCCTAAAATAATAAAGGCCATAGAATGAGCTTTGAAAAGTCCGGCGAGCGGTCCAGAAAAAAGAATTAGTAGTGATCCGAGAATAATTGTGACTGGACTAATAATTTTTAGAAGATAATAGAAAAATTGGTTTACTGAAGTACTGTCCCCTTTTCCTTTGAACTCCGAAACAAATTTGGTGACTACATTGGCGACAGTGCCAGTAGGAATACTAAGAAGGTATAAAAGACTAAGATAGGAGAGAAACTCACCGTACTCGGAAGGAACAAGGAGTCGAAGAAGAACCAGATGGAATAAGTATCTAGAGAAACTTAAGAAGAAGTTTCCAAAGTAATAGAAGGCACTAGTGCGAGCAGCGGGAGTAGAAAATGCACGAACAATACGCTTCATAAAATAAGTGTAGCATCTGACCTAGGCAACAAAATATCCACGAGTAAAAAGAGATACTGCAATAAATGCGAAAATTACTGAAACAGCGTAGTACAAGTATCGAAAGTAGGGGTGTCTTTTTTCCATAAATACTGCAAGGAATCCAAACAGAGGGAAAAGAACAACAACGTATCTTGGCAGGCTGGAAAAGGTCCCGGTGAAGGTTGGGAGAATATATGACAGTAAGCAGTAGATCCAGTATGAAGGGCGAATCTTCTTAAAGGAAAAAATTAAAATGGCAAGAAAGCCCAGCCCTACAAGAAACTCTAAGAGAACTGTAAAGAAAAGCGGGTCTGTGTGGTCTACAAAAATAACCATGCGGATATAACGATAGAAAACTTGATGGAGAAGAATGAGTTTGTTTACTACCCTGTTTGATCCAATTTGTGACTGCGTAGTGATAAAAGTAACAGCACTTCCTGTGTGAAGAAACTGATACCTCATGTATGAAATAAGTCCTAGAGGAGGAAGAGAAAGCCATACAGCTTCTGGTCGAAGAAGTTTTTTGATTTTTGGACCGTAGGCTAGATAGAACTCAATAATGATTGCTGGCCAGAGGAAAATACCAGTAATCCTTGTAGCTGAAGCAATTGCGGCAAAAATACCAGCAAAGAGAAAGTTCTTTTTGCGAGCAAAAAAGAAAGCGAGAACCGAGAGTAGTAGAAAGACTGATTCGGTGTATGCTGAGCCAAAGAAAAAGGCAGTTGGAAAGATAAGTAAAAGTGTTATTGCAGACCTGGCTATCTTTTCTTTGTAGTCTAGGAGATAAATTTTGTATAAGAGTATAAGAGAAAGAAAAAAGGATAGGTTGCTGACTAGAAGAGCTGCATAGGTATAGTGGTGAACCGCCTCATTGAAGGTACAAATTAGCCAAGGATACACAGGAAAAAAAGCAGACATCAGACTTGTCTTCCCAACTGCTCCATGACCATAGATGGCTAGCGTGATGTAGTGAACACCGTCAAAGTTTGTCCACATTTGAAAAAGATTTCTGCCAAAATCAGTCTCCGATAAAAAAGTAAATCCTGGGCGAATTGGAAGAACCAGCATAACAGGAAAAACAGCGAGAAAAATTAAAGTTCGCCAAACCAAAAACATTTTAAGAAAGTCTTTAACTTTGAGCATTTTTCTGTACTTTTTTATAGACATTAATTGTTTGTCTGGCTGTTTTTGTCCAGGAAAATGATGATGCTTTTTGCTTCCCTAAGTCTATCTGTTTTTTGCGTGCCTTGGGAGAAAGCGACAAAGCCTTTTTGATAGCTTTTTCCATAGATTGTAGCTTCCTGGGATTAAAGGTGATGGCTTCATCGTGATAAATCTCGGGTAGGCTACTGGCGTTTGAGCTTATGACCAGAGATCCGGCTGTCATAGCTTCTAGAAGCGGAAGGCCAAAGCCCTCATAAAGGGAGGGCTGGACATATAAACTGGCCAGACGGTAGATAGCAGACAGATCTTCATTGGAGACGAATCCGGGCAGAATTAGGTGCTTGTAGACCTTAAGGCGAACCATGTCGATGAGCTCAGGATGGACTGGTTCTTTAATTTCTTGAAGCATGCCCTTGCCCACAATTACCAAAGGGACATCTAAACGATCGGTAACCTCTGCTAATGTAGGTAGATTTTTGTTTGGGTTAGGGCCTCCGGCTACAGTAAGTACAAATTTTTTGGGGAGGTTATATTTTTTTCTTACTACTTCAAATGTTTCTTTCGAGATATCTTTTTTGTATATTGGGTCGATAGCCAGATGGGTAACAAATATTTTTTCTGACGGTACTCTAAGATATTTTTCAATGTCTTGTTTGGAGTTTTCCGAGTCTGTGATAACTGCAGAGACAGATTGCAATGAAAGCCACTGTCGAAATAGATTGAGGGTTCCTTTTAGACCCTTTGGATAGCGACTGGATAATACGAGAGGGGTCACATCGTGAATTGTAACGATGGTTTTTGCTATTTTTTTTCTTGGAAGTGTTGGGTAAAAAAGATCAAAAAAAGGATAATGAATGATGTCTGGATTCTTTTGGGTGAGAGAAATGCTTTTTTGCTTGGATAGAGCTTTGTAGAGGTTGTCGGCATAAAATCCGACTCCCCTTCCCTGTGAGTGATCTCCACTGTTGAGAAATACTTTGATTTTATTTACCATATTCTTCATTTTTATAGAGCTCCCAAAGCTTCATGTAAGAAAAAGCATGGTGCAGCCCTGAGTAGAGAGAAAAGACTAGACCCGGAAAACCGTCCAAAAAGCCTCTGTGGCGAATATATATCGTCAAAAAAGTTCTAGTTGGTTTGCAAAATAAAAATCTAATGGTATTAAAAAAGTTCACTTTGACTCCTGCCTCTTTATAAAACCTGGCCTGCAAACTAGAGTATCTGTTTTCTCTTAGAAGGTAGCGGCTAAAGTTTGGAGTTGCATAGTGGTCGAGGTCTGACTTAAGCCATCCAGTAACTCCCTTTACCTTCATTTGTTCGTGGACGTCTTTGGCTGGAAGGGTTGCTTTTCCTTTTTGAAAAAGTCTTATGACCGGGTCTGGATACTGACCAGAGTTTTTGAGATATCTAGTTAGAAAGAAGTTTTTGCGTGGGAGCCAGTAAGCCGAGGCTGGTTTTTTAAGCTCCTTTGGCTCAGGAAAAATTTTGACTATTTTGTTTATTGAGGTTCGCAGGGGAGAAATCCAGCAGTCGAAACCAAAGTATTTGCCATCAAGAAGGTCAAGAATCTCTTTTTTCATCTCTTGAGGAATTCTTTCGTCTGCATCTAACTGAAGAATCCAGTCTGACTTTGCCTTGGCAATGGCTTTGTTTTTGGTAATGTGGAATATCTGTTCGTGGGGTTCAGAAAAAACTCTGGCACCTAAACCTTCGGCAATTTCTTTGGTTTTGTCTGTACTTTGCTCATCTACTATTATGATCTCGTCTACCCAACCCTTAACTGAGTCTAGACAAGCTTTGATGTTAGCTTCTTCGTTGAAAGTAGCGAGGACTACTGAGATTGATTGGCGTTTGTTTTTCATTTGGTGGAGATGAACTTAAATAATACTTCTCCAGAAAGAGATTTTACCGTGTTTATGACTTTTGAGTCGTCAACTTTTTCTTCGGCAGAAATTAGAAGGGTATTGGGTAAATTTTTGTCTTCTTCGTACTTGATAGACCTAAACTCGTATTTGTCTAATTTTCGCCCTGTAGAGAATCCATATTGATCTGGAGGAGACATGACAATCTGTTCTTGGAGTTTGTCTGGGGGGAATTGACTGAAAAAAGCAATTAGGATATATGGCTGATCATATCTGTCTGAGATGATAATTTTGTCATATTGATTGTAGTTTTCTTTGGTATACTCTGCAATTTGATCAAAGCCGTATTGCCATGCAAATGGCAGCTCTTTGGGATAGTGAACATAATACATATGAAGGTATCTTGAGAAACTGTAAATTATTGTAAAAGAAACAAGTACGACTACAAAAGGAGCAAATCTCTTGATGTATATATGCAAAAAGTTTATAAACCAGACTAGTCCCAGTGCGACAATAACAGCAAGAGGTATGGCCATGTTTTCTGCACGAAGAGCATGAGGAGACTGGTAGGTGAGTGCAGCTGGAATTGGAGCAATCAGGAACCAGGAAAGAACAAATTTTCCGCCAAGTGAGTTTAGTTTAATTAGGTAAAGAATTCCCATGGCGAAAAAAGGAAAGAAAACAAGGAGATTTTGGCCTACTTCGGGAACTCTGCTTCTGGCAATGACATCGCCATCAATAAACTGAAAATCAAATGAGTAGTGAGATAAATAATTTTGCAAAAACCTCATACTGTAGGAAAAATATTTGTTGTGAATCAACTTAACGGGCAAATTATCGTTTTTGTGCTCTATACGAAAGTTTGTTGCTTGCCAAACAGGACCTGAGTCTGCAAAAATCGAAACACCAGAGAATCGAGACTGCCCTTCGACTGAGAGCATCTGAAAGACTATGGGGAGGGAAAAAATGACTGTAAGAAGAAAGGCAGATATTGTTATCTTGAGATTCTTTTTTTGGAAGAAAGACTTAACCTCACCAAAAAATATTAGAGAGAAAGACACTATCAACAAGGGTGTGATTATTCTGGCTGAGTGATATGTGTATAGAGAGAGAACGGCGGCAAAAGAAAAGATATATAAATTTTTTGTATTTTCAAATGATTTGTGAAGATAAATGATAGAAAAGATCATAAAAAAGGTAGCTATATTTACTTCCCAAGCTCCACGAGAGAAGTGGAGATGCCAAGGAGAGATGGAGAGAATAAAAGCCGCCAGGTGCCCTGCAGTTAATTCGAGTTTGCCAAGACGAATCTTTTCTTTAGGGAAAAATCTATTTACTAACAAATAAAGAAAATATACAGAGACTACCCCCAAAAGTGCGGAAGGCAGTCGAACTGCTGTAACGCTAAGACCAAGAATTTTTATAAAGGGGAGTGCCAGATACACATAAAGAGGAGGTTTGTAATCATCGAAAGAGCGAAAAACAAGGGGCCAGGATGCTCCATGTTCATCCTTACCAGTTTGGATTAATGACCAAGCATTGTATCCAAGAGATGCCTCGTCTGCATTTAATCCGGCTGGAAATTGATTTAGCAAAACAAGCCGAAGTATGGCTGCAAAAAACACAATTCCAATTATTAGCTTATTCTTTTTCCACATTTTTTGTTTTTATGATCCTTAACATAATTTCACCATTTGGATAAAGGACGTCTTCATGCTTTTCAATGGTTGGTAAACTAAAGTCAAATTGCTCATCGATGTTGCCAACAGTACCGACAAATATAGTGTTTAGCTGGGTACTAATTTCACTTTTACCAAACTGGTGGAACTCTACCTTGTCTCCCAGATGGCTTACTTGTCCAACGTCAAAGCCACCACACTCGAACGAGTTGATCTTTTGATATGTTGCAGGATCAAAGCGTGAGTAAAAAAGGTAGAAAATATATGGCTGACCCCAAACATCGGTCATGACAACTCTGGACTCAGGGTATTGGTTTATAAACTGCATAGCTTCTTTGTAGCCGAATTGAAACTCTCGATTGTAAGTAAACTTGGCATGTACAAAAAGAATGTCTACAAAATAGAAAAATACAAGAGCTGTCGCAATAAAGGAAACGATAAATAGTGGTTTTGCTTTTGAAAACCCGTAATACATACCAAGTCCACAGATAATTGATAATGGGACAGCCATAAAAAGAGTGCGGATTGTGGAGTACTCAGACAATGTAAGTGACCCAGGAAGCGGTGAAATGATGAGTAGCCCAATAATAAGTGCTGATATCTTTGGAGAGGTAAAACGTACAAGAAAAATTAACCCCAAGGCAAGCCAAATAAAATCAAAGGGAAGCATCTCTCCCATTCCTGGAACATGTCCTCTCATAACAGGCGCGATACCTTCGTAAAAAAGAGCTCTCGTGGAAAGGTGTTTTAGGTATCTGCCGGCAACGAGACGTACGGTAAGCTGGTTGCTGTTGTGGAAGAAAAAAACTGAGGTTTTGTTTTGGTTGTCTATATGCCACGTTTCTTCAGTTACCTCTGGTCGATAGCCAAAAATACTTAGTCGTTTTAACCTATTTCCTGAAGTTCCAAAAACAGATGAGGCGAACAAAATGATGATAGCTATGCCAGAGAAAACAAAGATTGCAGTGTTTTTTCTATTTTGAAGATACGTCTGAAAATTTATAAAAAAGTCTTTCCAGAAGATGAGAATAACAAGCAAAAAGGCAAGAGGAGTCATCATCTTGGCTGCCTGATAAGTGGTGAGTGTAACCAAAGACAGGATAAGCGATGTATTTAGATGTTTGCCTGTTTTGATGAATTTAACTAGAAAATATATAGCAAATAAGAGGAGCGTGGTAAAAACATTTGTTTCCCAAGCCCCTCGAGAGAAGTGAATATGCAAAGGCATAACTGCCAGGGAAAGTGCAGAAAATGAGGCTAAAAGATTTTTCTTTTTTTCCTTTGGAAAAAGCTCTATCACCAGAAGATAAACCCCCAAAATGGCCAGGATACCAAAAATTGCACTTGGAAGCCTCACGGCAAACTCTGTAAGGCCAAGAATAGCCACTGATGGAATGGCTAGATAAACATACGCTCCGGGTTTGTAGTCGCCAAAACTTTTAAATGTAAGCGGCAAAAATTTTCCGTATTCATCGCGCCCAGTTTTGAGTATTGAGTAGGCGTTGTAACCGAGAGCAGCTTCATCCCAGGTGAGAGCCCCGGGAAGTGATCCGAGTTGATATAACCTTAAAAATGAACCGATAATGAGAGATAAAATTAATATCCAGTATTTTTTCATGGGAGTCTTGTTATTACAAAGGCTGGGTATCCATCTAAAAAGAATATCGTTTTAAGGACATCGGCGTTGGTTGGGACATGATCGGGTGTAGTTACAAATATGCTATTGTGTGTGCTAATTTGCTGTCCTAGCTCAAGCGTAAGTGAGTCGATATCCTCTCCTACTGGGGTGTCGTAGTCGTTGACGAAATAGAAACTGCCAATCTTGTCTACCCAAAACCAGTCGGACTTTGAGTATCTGATAGTTGTATCTGGATCGTTGAGAGTGCTAGGGTGAATTTTGTTAAAGAAAAGATAAAAGATGTGTGCTTCTCCGTAACGCTTGGTAATAAAAACATTAGTGTAATCTTTTTGAGTAGACAAGAACTCAAAAACTTCACGGTATCCATGTTGCCAAGATTGAGAGTATCTCTTGGGATAAGTTATGAAATAGTCATTGAGATAAATTGAAAAAATTAATAGAGTGAGAATGATACTGATTGATAGAATGACGAGTTTGATTATTTTGGAAAATTTTTCACAAACAAAGACAAGTCCTAGGCCAGCAATAATGACAATCGCGGGAATGAGTGGGTTGGGACGAAGTGCCTGAGGTGGATCAACGGTAAGTGCTGCAGCAATAGGAGAAATAAGTAGCCAGATTAGAATAAATTGGTTTTGTTTTTCTCTGAAATTTTTTGATAGGTACAAGACCCCAATAATAAAAAAGGTAACGGCTGGAAAACCGAGCAGATTTCGGCCGGGAATAGCAAATTGAAACTGAGCACCATCACTTTGATTGATGAAACCAGGGGTGAAATATGAAAAGTAGTTTGCGATAAATGTATTTATAAAATATAGAGGACGATTGTATGCAAATCTAGCAATGGTAGGCGGTAAATTGCTTTCAATTCTCTGCTGACCGATGGTGTATGCTGTGGACTCAGTAATAATATTTAATTTGCTGTACCTGGCCGTACCAACTCCCGAAAGCATTTGAGATACTACAACGACGCCAAACGAAACTAATATTAAAAAAGAAAAAATAGTAGATTTTTCAATTTTGATTTTTCTCCAGAATATCAGCACAAATGAAAAAAGAAGGGCGGGAACAAATACCCTGGCAGTGTTATATGAGTGAAGTGAAAGACCAAAAAGAACTGATGCAGGAATAAAGTTTTCTGGATATTTTAGACCTTTGATAAGAAAATATGAACCATAGATAATTAGAGTTAGTGCAAGGTTTGCTTCTAGGGCGGGTCTAGATATAAAGAAATGCCATGGAAGAAAGGTAAGGATGAAACTTGAAATTACGGGCAAAGAAATTGAGATTTTTTTAAGATTTATTTTCTTTTCTGGGAAAAGTTCTTTTGTGAGTAGGTATATTCCAGGAATAGCTAAAGTACCGGCTAAAGCAGAGATAAAACGAATGGCAAAAACGTTGAGTCCAAAAATAGCTATAGGGATAATTGTGAAATATATATAGACAGGAAGCTTGTAATCACCAAAAGCTCTAAAAATTGTAGGTAGCGTTACCCCCCATTCATCTTTGCCTGTAAGAAAAAGTGAGTAGGCATTGTAGCCGTGACTGAGTTCGTCCCAATTTGGAGAGACAGGGAACTGACCGAGCTTATAAAAGCGTAGAAATCCTGCTACTAGAGTAAGAAGAAGAATGATTAGATGTCTTTTTTTCATTTTTTAAAATCGAAGATCTCAATAATTATCTCACCTGTTGGGGTCTTTATCTGACGGAGTGTGCGTCTTTCCTTGGGGAGAAGAATGTTGTTTCTCTGGGAGAGATAGAGGGTGTCATCGTTGATATCTTCGGGCCAGTTTAAAGCTTCGAAGCTATACTTTCCAAGATTGTACTCAGCGATCTGATCAAGATATTTTGTGTTTGCTTGAGTAATTTGTTTGTTCCATTCAGCTGAAGCAGACTGAAAAACCAAAGGATCTACTTGACGATAAAAAGCGACAAATGTTTGCCCTTGTGTCCCCTGCTCAATCATGATTTTTTTGTACTCTGACTCGATCGGCTCGATAAAGTTGATTGCTTCACGCCAACCGTAAGAAAGTGACTTTGGGTATGAAACTTTGGTATTTAAAAAATAGTCCTCGAAATAAAAAATGGTCAAAACTGCTGATAAACCAATAAAAAGGATTGATAAAGTCTTCTTGAACTTAAACTTAAGACTAAGTATGCTTACTAAGCCAAAGGCGGCTATTAATTCCCATAGGCCAAGAAACGAACCAGCACGATTTGGGCGATAGCCCTCTCTGGTGAGAGCGGCTGGAATGGCAGCAATGATCATCCAAAAAAACAGTGTTCGAATATCGAGTTCTTCAGATTTGGATTTGTCTATAAGTTTATATAATCCAAAAAAAATGAGGGGCAACATCCAAAAATAGAGAAGTCCCCTACCTGGAATATTAGAGTATGTGGTTTCGTTTCCACTTTCGGTAAACCAAAAAGGTAGAGAAAAGTAACTTAAATAGTTTTCAGAGAACTGAGTAATGACACTAACAGTTTTGTTGTGAAAGACTTTTGACACTTTTGGGCTAATTTTTGAGAGGTCTGAAAATGAGGACTGGTCTTTGACCTCTCTGGCTTTCTCTGCGCTTAAGTTAAAAATCATCAAATCGCTGCCTCTTGTAGCAGAACCTCCATAGAGAGTATCTATAGCTAGAGGAGTGATTATTATTAAGATGAGAACAATTGGAGCGAGTAAGGGCCTAATTCCTTTAGCAAATATCTTTTTGCGATATAGATATAGAAGGGAAAGTGAAAAGAGAGGAATAAAGACTCGTGCCGAGTGATATGCATAGAGACTAATACCCCAAAGACAGACCGAGTGAGAGAAAAATCGTCTATCTTTAAGACCTTTGACGAAGAAATATAAACCTAAAGGAAAGAGAAAAGAGGTTAGGTTTACCTCAAGTGCCATACGGGAGAACTGAAGGTGCCAAGGAGAGATAGATAAAAACAAGGCGGCAATCAAAGGTAGGTTTTTGGACTTGGGAAAAAGTTCTTTGCTGAGAAAATAGATGCTAAGTATCGCGAAAACGCCAAAAATAGCACTGGGAAGACGGGCGGCAAACTGATTAAGACCAAAAATGGCGATTGTTGGAATCATGAGATATGTCTGGAGAGGTGCTTTGTAGTCGAGAAAAGACTTGAAGGAAGCAATCGGCCAACTTGTTCCCCATTCGTCTTTACCTGTTTTTAGGAGACTGTAGGCAGAATAAGCCTGACTCGATTCATCTGGAGTAAAGCCTGTGGGGATACTACCTAAGAGAATTAAGCGAAGGAAAAGACCGAACATGACTATGAGTATCAGTATCAATTGGGTCTTTTTCATAAACATAATTATATTCGATGCAATGACGGCCTCTTCGGTTATTATATCCTGCAATAAGGTGTGTTTTGTTCCATGCTAAACTTTATGAATAATGTCCACATGGAAGGAAACAAAGGTTTTTTTGACGAGATATTTAGAAATTTATATTCTTGTGGCCGTTTTTATGTTTTTTGGATTAAAGTGGCACAAAAATAAGAATTATTCGACAGAGAAACTAGAAGAGATGATGGTGTCGGTTTCAGACTTGCGAGATAAGACTGATGACCCGTGTAAGTATAGTATCTTGGGAGACCCTGTTGCGGCAAAATTTGACTATATAAAAGTGTTTATTTTTTGCGGAGATGGTACAAAGTCAACAAACAGTATGGATCTTCGAGCAGTTAAGGAAAAAACAGTGATCGGAGCTCTGAGAGAGCTTGGAAGAGTAAATGGATTTGAAGTAAAGTATGAAGATAATAGACTCTTTCTTGGCAAGTATAGCTCCCCAGATTTGAAATGCTTTCAGAATCAAAAATTTGTTAATGACTTTGGTACTGACATTAAAGTATCGGGGACTATAGAGTGTTATTACAATTTTTTACCAAAAGAGATAGCTGTTTTTTATGAAAAATAACAGACGTTTTTACCTGCTAATTTTAGTAATTTCCATCTCTTTAATTTTAGGCTTCAAACTTAGGAATAGAAATTATAATGAAGTTCCTTTCCCTGGAGAGTCACTCGATGAGTATAGTAATTCTTGGGTGGGCTTGAGCTTAATTCAGTTTGGTTTTCCTGTTGGGCAGTCAGGTTTGGCTGGCTATCCAATAACTGACAATAGATATATTAATGTTGATCGAATATATCAAGGAATGGCAAATGGAAATACTTTGCAGATGAACTATCCCTGGTTTGACCATCCTCCGATGATGGGTTTGATTAGCGGTGGCTATAGCTATATAAAGGGAGCACGGGTTTTTGAAGACACCACAACCGCGACAATTAGAAAGCCTATTATATTGATGTCAGTTGTAACAATCGGACTAACGTCGATACTGGCTTATTTGATTTTTGGGTGGAAGACAGCAGTCGTCTCTTCTTTAGTAATGGCCACTTCGCCTTTGATGGTGATTAATGGTCGAATGGTTCAAGCGGAAAACGGAATTACTCCGTTGTTTCTTCTTTTGATGATATGTCTTTGGTTTTATAAAAAGATACGGAAAAGATATTTACTTGTTTTGTGTGCTTTTCTCTCTGGAATGGCAGTGTTGTTTAAACTTTCTGGTGTAGCTTTGATTTTTTCTGGAGTGCTAGTACTTCTTACGGATAATAAGAGGGGGCTTTCTGTCAGACTTAGTGAAGGCCTGATCTTTTTGACTGTATCACTATCTATTGCTTTCTTGTTTGTGGTTTATGGAGCAGCAATTGATTTTGATGTGTTTGTTAGTGTATTTTTTTCCAACACGAATAGGGCTTATGGAATAGGACTTAATGCTATTTCTGAGCTGATCACCAGCACAAAAGTTACTAGTTCAAAGTTTTTGGGGGATGGATGGCCGCTTATTGGCTGGCTTGGGCTTTTTTTGTTGATTGGGAAGAAGGAAATTATCTCAAAGAGCAGATTTGTTTGGATTCCTATATTGGTTTATCTGTCTGTTTATTTATTTTTTGGAAGTGAGTCGTACGGCTGGTACCGTATTCCTTTTATGCCATTTTTAATGATTATTGTCTCCTGGCTAATTGTTAGATTTTCTCAAAATATCAAGGAGACTTTTTTGTCGGTGTTTGCTTTACTTATCCCAATAGGTATAAATGTTTCAAGGCTCACAGAGGCTCACCAGATCCCACTTTTGATTAGTACCTGGAGATTTACCACTTTGATTGCGATTGGAATGGCGATAGTTCTTGGAGTTGTTTACAAACCAGGTAAAAAGCTAACAATACTCATCTACATATTAATGTTTTTACTTTTTATGGCTGCTATCTACACCAACATACTAAGGACAGACATGCTTTCTGTTGAGTACTGGTATAAGGCTCACTGAGTTGTTTTATTGGTTCGCTTCCGGTGAGGTAGTGATGATGGAAAACAAAGGCTGGCCAAGAACATCTTTTGTACCCCCAAGAGCTTTGTAACCTGCAGGTGGATCTATTGTCCAGTCCCAGTCTCCAGGAATTTCCTTCATTTGGGCGGCTAAGTATATATCTCCTGGCTGTAGAAGTTTCCCTAGATCATCGAGGTTTCCTACCTGACCAAAATAATAATTTTCTCCAAATCTGAATCCCTTAAACAAACCATTGTCAAACGACTCTTGCTGGTCTCCTCTAAAGTCCTTTTGGAACTTTGCCGGAGAGTACCGAGTGAAAAAAGCAAATTTTAATAGAGATGGTTCGAATGTGTTGTTGATATATATATTTTTGGCTCCTGGCTGAGCTGCCACTAATTGTGTGAAGATATCTTGATAGCCATACTGCCAAAGTCTGGCTGAAGCTACGCGATAGTGCGCTGAGTATTCATGCCAGTAGTTGGCAAAGGCTAAGGCAAAAAGTACAAAAGAAAATAGTAAAACAACTTTTTTGTAATGAACTTTTGAGAAAAATTCTTTAAATCCTACGGCCGAGATAATTATAAGAGGAGGAATCATAAGGAATAAACGAGTAGCATGAGTACCTCCTCCCTGGGTAAGGCTCGATGGAAGAGGTGAAAGAAATAGCCACAAGAGTAAAATCTTTGAGGTTGCTTTTTTGTTTTTTGATAAGACAAAAAATCCGTATATTAAGAAAGGAAGAAAAATCCAAAGTAGTTCACCCTGTTCACTTATTGAGTGTCGATAAAAAGGATCACCCCGAAGAAACAAGAACTGAGGAGAAAAAGCCGTAAGATAGTTTTTTCCAAATTGGGTAGCGTATGAGAAGTATTTGTTGTGAAAAAATGTTTCTACAGATGAAGGCTGAATCCAACTTTCTGTACGTTTAATGATTAATTGATCGATGGATTTTTGATCATTAAATATGCTAATGAGGCCAAACCTTCCGCTCGCCTGACCAAATAGTACATTTATTACTACGGGAATGGTAATAAGTACTGGAACTATTAATTTATGCCAGTTTTGTTTGAGATTTAGATTTGGCTTGGTAATGATGAGAAGGCCGAGGACATACAGTGGTGTAAAAACATTGGCTGTGGAATAAGTGTAGAGAGTAAGAATAAACGGAATTAAACTAACAAAGTACTGTTCTTTAATAAAAAGCAACGTACCCAAAAGAAGAAGAAAAACTAGAGGAACTACTTCAAAAGAAGCTCTGGAGTAATGAATGTGCCAGGGAGTAAGGGCGAGGGCCAGAGCGGAAACTAAAGCGATTGAGCTGCTATTGAACATCTTTTTGACAAGAAGAAAAAGCAGATAAACTGAGGCAATGCCCAAAAGTGCTACTGGAAGTCTAACAGCGAGGCTGGTAGGGCCAAGAATGCCCACAAAAGGCGCCGTGATATACATAAGAAGAGGAGCACGCCACTCTGAAAGACTGTGGATGTATGTAGGCAATAAATTACCCATATAATCGCGCCCCGTGGTGATTAGAGACCACGCGTGGTAGCCAACGTCGATTTCGTCTCCAAACAAGGAAATCGGGAGTGACGTTAGCTTGTATAGACGAAAAAATGATGCTATTGCAATCGTGAGAGCCAGTAACGCATTTGTCATAAGTTAATTATACTTTCAGTTTCATTTACGAAAAAATAGTAACCAAAAATCGGATCCCCGACTGTTTTTAGATTTGGCTGATGTTCTAGTTTGGCCATTACTATCCCCTTTTCAGGCAAATGACTATCTGGTTGCCAGAGAATTAGTGGTTCGTCGAAGTAAGCTGCTTCTAGGAAGTTTCCAGTTTGACCATCTGAGTGCCTTGGACCTGCCTCTATATGTGGCGTCAGATTGTTTTTCTTGGCAATCTTCGAAAGGTACTCATATGCGCCAGCCACTTCATTTGATGGCATAAAAGAGGCTCTGGCAAACTTTGGATAGGTGTACCAGTAGTAGTTTACAAAGTCGGCATAGTTAAAAATAAACAAGAGTACAAATACCACTGTAAAAATTTTTGAGAAAAACTTGTTTTTATTTTCTGTAATTGTTGCCGCTCCAAGAGTGGATAATGCAACAAATGACGGTATAAAAGCCATAAGACGACTGGCTCGATGTACACTGTTTACAAATCCAAATAATAGTGGAGTTGAAAACATGACGGCAATAATGAATAGCCACACACCTCTTTTTTTGAATGCTTGGTAAATTCCAATTAAAAACAGAGGAAGAGAGGCAAGTAACAACATACCATGCACGCCGGTCGAGTGAAAAATTGTTGAGTCTCCTTTTATAAAGAGAAAGGAAAGATCAAAACTGGAAATGTATGGGTATAAAAAATCATACACAGAACTCCAGTTAAATCCGTTGGAATTAAAGACTGCTCCTGGGTACTTTTTCTCGAGAACTGGAATTATGGCAAAGAATGGAAATACCCCCAGGGAAAAAAACAAAGATTCGTTTACAAACTTTCTTATTTTATTCTTGGAGTACTGTGACTTTATCTCAGTAAAGAAGCTAATAACTGTTAAAACACACCAGACAGGAACGGTGGCTCTCATAGCCTTGTATGTATAAAAGTTGATACCAAGAGAGATTCCGGCAAATAGGAGATACTTTAGGTTCTTTGTTTTGTTGTAGTACCACAAACAGATTAACCAGATTAAAGTAAAAGGAATAGGAAATATATTATCGAGAGCCATGTGAGTTTGAATCATTACTAGAGGTGTAGTCAAGAAAATGACCGTACCAATAATGGCTGATTTTTTGTTTAGGATTTTTTGCAACCAAAAGAAAGTAAGAAAAGTGCTAAATATCAAAATGGCAACGGTAGAAAGTCGAAGGGTGAGCAATGACGGACCAAAGATCTTAAAAACAGCTGTAATGTAATACTGTGAAACTGGTTGCCGCCAGTCGGCACCATTTATTGACATCACAAAAAAAGGTAGAAAACGACCGTTTTCATCGTGTAGAGTTTTTTCCAACAAGACGGCGTTGTATCCAAAAGCAGCTTCATCAACCGTAATTCCTGGAGGAGTTTGTAGAATCCGATATGAGAAAAATAGCCCAATCAATACTGAGATCATAATAACGAGAAGTGGATAAAAAATCTTTTTCATTTTAGATAAAGGGTATTTTTAATGTTAGAAACATGTTTAGAAAATGAAATGTGCTCAGAAACAGATAAAAAAACCACCAAGATGGACTCTCCAAAAAAACTAGTAGCCCAAAAATAAGTGCTGGAGCAAGATGCCTTTCGTGGACTCTGGTCTGAAAAAAGAAAACTGCAACCGACCAAAAGAAAAGATAATAAAATAATTTTTTTAGTGAATATTTCTTTAGTGTTTTGAAGATTAGCATAAATAGGATTAATAGAAGAAGGGCTATTGAGATTTGTCGAACTGAAAGAAAACTAATCTTGTATGAGTCTGCTGGCAAACTTGGAAGTAAGTAGTACCAAAAATTCCAAGCATTGTCAGTGACACCGCTAGACGACCCAGAGAGAGTTGAAAGATAAGACTGGACTGCTGGAACAGGGCTAAGACCTGAGGGGAGATAAGAAACAATGTAAAAGATAAATGACAAAAGCAACCCTTTTATAATTTCCTGCCTATTGAGCTCTTTGTACCAAAGAATAAAGTAGAACGGTATAAACCAAAGAGCAGTTTGTTTTACAAGTGCTGCAAGACAAAAAATGGGAATTGAAATCAGTTTGAGGTTTTTGTTTTGGGGCGTTATTACGAGGTATAGTGACCATAGTAAAAACACATTGGTAACTGGCTCAATTTGACCCCATACAGAGCTAAGGTAAATTACGGCTGGATTAAATAGATAAAGAGACGCTAATAAAAAAGGTCTTCGTCTTTTGAAAAATTTAGCGAATTTGTAGATCAAATAGCCAATGCCTATATCAGAAATAATCCCCGGCAACTTTAAGAAACCCATGGACATGTTCTCTGATTTAAACAATGGAACTAACAACGATGGAAAAATTGAGATGGTTTGATTTAGATACTCGAAGAGATTGTTTAGTGTGCTTAAAAAAAGATTTGCTAGTGCAAATAAAAAAATCGCAACTGGAGGATAGTTGATGTCGTTAAATCCTGAAAAGTGACGGGAATAAATGCCAACTGAATTTTCTAGAAATGCATTACCCCATACCAGATGATTTTTTACGTCTCCCGAGTATTGAGGATACAAAAAAACAAGACGCAAAAGAAAAGCGGATAGCAGTAGGTAGATTAATTTCCTTTTATTTGTCACTTGTAGTAGAAGCATTTGTTATTTGACCTCTATTATGCGATAGGAACCATATCAAAATGGCTACTAGACCAGCTCGAGATAACTGAACTAACTCCGTGAACATGCTGGAACTGGTGAGAGATGAGGGTAGGGAAAGCTTGGAATGAAAAAACAACTGAAGATGAAGGTTTGCGTCAAAAGAGAATAATATACCAAACCAACAAACTATGGCACCAAGATAGAAAAGGTAATCTTTGGTATCTATTGCATTAACAATAAAGAGAGGCATTAGCCACACAAGCCACTGTGGGTGAAAATGTGTAAAGGCGAGGCTTGATAACAAAGCTGAAGCAATTGCCTGATTTAGATTGAGTTTTTTTGACCAGAAAAAGAGTATTGTCAGAGTATATAAAATGAAGAAGAGTGGAATGTCGTGGCCAGCAGCAATAGAAACACCAGCATGAGTGCTTTTGCTAATTTGCTCAGCAAATAGCGCATAGTAGCGATAAGAGGCCGAGCTGAGGTAAGGCAAAATTCCAAGGATATAGACTCCGACTCCTGTTAGTGAAACCAGTGCCGACCTCCAAAGGTTTTTGTTTTGGTGAAAACTTTGGATGGCAAACAATGGAATAAGTATCAGTCCGATTGGTTTTATAAGTGCAGACAAAGAAACAAATACGCAGGCGGTAAAAAGCTTATTATTCTTGGCAAAGTACAATGATGCCAAAATAAGCAAAGCAATAATGATATCAACCTGACCCATCATAGAGCTCACATATATAGCCAAAGGATTAAAGGCCCACAAAAGCATTGCGATATTTTTATTCTTTTGTTTTTTGAAAAACTTTGGTAAAAGCCAAAGTATGCCCAAGTCTGCCAGTATCATGGGGAGCTTGTAGAGCAAAAGAAGAAAATTATAGTTTGTGAGGTTTGGGGCAATCCAGTCTTGTCTAGCAAAAATTTGACCTGTGTGTCTGACTATACTTACAAAGGGTAAGTAGACAACGGAAGGTATCAGATAAGCAAGTGGCTGGTAATTAAAAATTACATTTGTGTCGTGATTTACCAGTACACCTTCTGCATCAAGAGAAGCAACTTCATCGTAAAAAGTGAACCACTTCCCTTCTCCGGCGATGTATTTTCCGGCAAGGGAGAAGGCGCCAATATCTGACTGGTAAGTAAAAATAGAGAGGACAATTCGAACTAGGAATGCAAATGCTATTAAATACCAAGTCCAGGAGTGTTTCATTTCTTGATTTTTTTGAGAATTTTCTGCCATTTTTGACCAATAAATAGTACAGCGTTTAAGAGCTTTGAACCAATTTTACCGTGGTAAATCTGAGCTGACTTTGCTAGGGGGCTTGAAAGGTGAGAGGAAAAGTTTCCACTTGCTCCGTGAATATGCATTACTTTGGCTTTTGGAAGGTAGTAAACAGGGAGCTTAAACTTGGCGAGTCTGCGACAGTACTCAACATCTTCGTAGTATAGGAAAAATCTTTCATCGAGTCCGCCGACCTGATTGATAGTAGTCTTTGGTACTAAAAAAGCGGCCATCACGGCGACGTCTACCTTGGTTGTTTTGTTCCCTGGATAGAACTTGTTAAAGCAGTTTTTACAACCAAAGAAATAATGTTTAATGGCATTGCCTATCGTTGGGAACATATAGCAGGAAGGCTGAATTTTTCCGTCATTGTATAAAAGTTTTGGCGCTACTGCCCCAAGTAGTGGATGTTTTTCTGCAAAATCGAAAAGTGTTTTAAGAGCCAAGCCAATTATTTTTGTGTCTGGATTTATTATTAGAACGTACTTTCCTTTTGCGACTTTGACTCCTTTATTTATCGCTTTGGAAAAGCCAACGTTTTCTGTGTTGATAAGAACTGTTGGTTTTAGTGAATGGTTTCGAGCCAGTTCAGCTCCCCTATCTGCTGGATAGTTGTCGACAACAATAATTTCTTTTGTGAGACCATCCTTGGATTTTTTTATCGAGTCCAAAAAAGGAACTATAGTATCCTCAGATTTGTACCCAACTGTGACAATAGATAGATCAATTTTCATATGGTTTGTTTATTAAATTAAATACTTGAGTGTCGGTGAGAGATCCCTTGGTTTTTTTGCCTTTTTTTAAGTATTCTACCAAAGCAAAAAAGACAATTCTGAGATACTTTGGATGTCTTAGTGCGTGTTTGGTTAAAAATTTTTGATGAGAAGAAGTGTATTTCTTCTCTGAGAAGTTTTGCCAGATAAAAAGAAGCTCGTTTCTTTGCTTAATTGTGCTTACAAAATCTGGGTTTAACTTGCTAAAGGTGGACTCATGTTGATGAATAACTAAAGCGTCAGGGACCCAGAGAATCTTCATCCCCGACTTCCAAGCTCGCCAACCCAGATCAATGTCTTCCCAGTAGCCTGGAGAGTAGATTTCGTTGAAACCATATAGCTTGTCAAAAAAGTCTTTCCTTACAATAGCACTTCCCCCAGATAACCACCCAGAGTAATAGGGTTTTGTTTTGTCTACTCCTGTGACAAACTGAAACTTTCCACCATGCCAGCTAGCAACTGGCCAAGAAGAGTTCTCTTCATTAAATGAAACACCAAAGAGATCTTTATCGGAAAAATACTTGAGGGACTTCTCTAGATACCCTTTTATGGGAGATACGTCGTTGTTCAAAAAAACGATAAAGTCTGCTTTTGAGTGACGAATGCCAATGTTCATTGATTTACTAAAGCCTAGATTCTTTGAGTGGTGAATGCAGACCACCTGAGGAAAGTTTTCTTTGAGATACTTTGGGGTGTTGTCGGTACTGCCATCATCAACAACGATGATGCCTGCTCCTGGAGATAGCTTAATTACTTCGGGAAGGTGTTTTTCCAACAAATACTTGCCGTTGAATGTAGGTATGACAATATCTATAGATGGAGTGTGTGACATCTTTCTTAGTATACCAAGCAGAGTGATAGAATTGGGGAAGAGTGCATAAAAAAATAAAACATATATTTGTAAAGCTATTTCCAATTTTGTTCCTTGTAGGAGTAGCTGTTACTTTTTATTGGAAGTTCTTTTTCAAAGGATTAATCCCCTTTCCTGGAGATCTTATGGTTGGAGCATATTTCCCCTGGTTAGACTACAAATGGGGCAATGCAGTCGGTGTGGCCGTTAAGAATACATTCATTTCAGACATTTTCTCCGCATTCTTTCCATGGAAGGTAGAGTTTGCAAAATCTTACATTAACCATCAATGGCCACTTTGGAGTCCGCTTTTGTATTCTGGTTATCCGTTATTTGCAAATTTTAATTCTGGATATTTAAATCCTTTTAACTTATTACTTGTTATTTTTGGATCAATAGATGGTTGGTCTTTAATGGTTTTTTCACAACCCGTCTTTTCGATGATAACGATGTATTCTTATCTACGAACTATAAATAAGAGAATGTATCCAGCATTGGTTGGTTCAATTGTCTATGGATTTGGTGGTTTTGCAATGACTTGGTCTCAGTATGTGAATGCAGGGTTTGTAATGATTTGGCTACCTTATATACTTTGCGCAATTGAATTATCAAAAATAAGAAATAATTATAAATACCTATTTGCATTAACTCCTTTATTTTTCCTAGTAGTAACGTCTGGTCACTTTCAAGGGTTAGTGTACACAGCAGTAATTTCTATTGCTTATATTATATTTCGTGTTAAATTAAACGACACAAAAAAAATAATTACCTTCTTTGTTTGTTCATTTTTAGCTATCGGATTAAGTGCAATACAACTCATACCAACTATTGAATTATTGAAGAGGAGTGTACGATTCGATGATGGGATGATAGCAGGTGAAAATTATGGATTGTTACCAAAACAAAACTTAATTACTCTAGTTGCTCCAGATTTTTTTGGAAATCCAACTACTGGAAACTTTTGGGGCTTTTACAATTACCACGAAACTATTTCATACTTCGGAATATTTGGTTTTGTTGCACTAATCTATGGACTGTTGTTTTTTAAAAAATTGTCAATCGAAAGGTTTTTTGTAATTTCAACAATAATAGGATTACTTTTGCAGTTTGACACTCCCATCGGAAGAGCAATATACATTTATAAAGTTCCGTTTTTATCAACGTGTGCAGCAGGAAGAATCGGAATCGTGATTCTATTTGGAGTTTCAATACTGACTTCTAGTTTTCTTGAGAACATTCAAAAAATGACCATTAAAGAAATTTTTAAAATTTTTGTTTTTCCGGTTATGTTTATTGTGTTGGGAGTGACGATTCCGTTTTTATCAAATATGTATTACAAATCTTCAGGATTAAGTTCACAGCTTGCATTGGAAATTAACAATGATTATGTGGCTCTTAGAAACATGGTAGTTCCATTATGTTTAGTTTTTACATTTTTTATTTTTATATTAATATCCAATAGAATCGTTTGGGTGAAATATTTGTTGATATTTATAGTGTTAGCAGATCTATTTAGATTCGGGTGGAAGTATTTACCATTCGTTCCTGAATCTTATATCTTTCCAAATACAGAAGTGACCGATTACATAAAAAGTGATAATACAATTTTTAGAATTGACAAGGAAAGAGGCGAGGTTTTACCTCCTAACACCTGGATGGGTTATGGAATGATGAGTCCATCAGGGTTTGACCCTTTAGCAGTTACGAATTATGTAAAAGCATATCGTGAAGATTTAAATGGATATACTGCAGGAAGTGTTTCCAGATATTCTGAAATTGATAGAGTAAATGCTGAAGCACTTGGAAAATACAACGTAAAGTATTTGCTGGCAATAAAACGGAACGAAAAGTATGAGATTCCAGGTGATATTCTTAGTTATAAAATTGATGAAAATGAGTGGAGCAGGGTTTTTGAGACAAAATCTGTGGCTGTATTACTTAACTCGAAATTTCAAGAAAGGGCGAGAATTATTGATGGAGATGGTAATGATTCGAAAGGATCTGCTGATATTGTCAGTTACGAAAGTAACAAGGTAATTGTTAAATTTAGCAATATTGATGGAGAAAGACTTCTACTTGCAGACACGTATTATCCAGGGTGGGTTGCATCCATTAATGGTAATAAAACTAAAATTGGGGACGAAAATAGACCCTTCCGAACCGTGGATATCCGAGGAATAAAAGAGGGGAAGGTGGTTTTTGAATACAAACCAAAATCATTCTATATAGGATTGCTGGTATCAGGAATTAGTTTTGGGGTATGGCTAGGTCTAGTTATTTTTCAAGCAATAAAGAAGGCGAGTAGATAATTGTTTGACCTTGTTTATCTAACCTTTCGAACGGTAAAACATATTTTTGACCGACACTACTTACAAAAGAAACAGTACCTGTCTGATAAAAATACTCAGGATGATTCTTTTGTATCATCAATATGTCTTTAAACATTTGCCTGTCACTTGCTGAAGAGCCTTTTTGAACTAGGAAAGTTTGATCTATGAGGTACACCCCCGGAAGGATATTATTTTTTATGGTGTCTGGGTCGAGTGATGGGTCAAGAATTCCGATAAAGCGTGGATAAACATCGGGGATAACTGTTTTTACTTGCTCATCAACTTGCATGTTCTCGAGAGTTGTAAGAGTAGAGAGGGCCGAAAGATACTTTCCCCAGTCTGACATGAGACGAGGAATGATATAGACGGCTTTCCAGTTTCCACTTTCGGCTAGAACAAAGTTATCCCTAGTTAGCTTAGCTGTAGTTAGAGGACCTTCAGTTACCTGAATTTCGCCCTTTGGGTCATACCCTGAATAAAGATAATCCCACTTCCATACTAGCTTCCAGCGATTGTGTTCAATAATAAAACTTACCACCTGAGTATCGGTAAGAACGCCAAAATCAGTAACATACTTGGTGTTTAGTTTTGCTGTGTGGATATCTCCCCTATCGACAACATCAGTAATGGAGACGATAATTTTTTTGACCTTTACTGATTCGTAAAAATTTTCCATGGCTCTTTGGAACTGATCTTCAGGATAATTTTTTAACGTATCCTGATCGATACTCCGATAAAGCTCACGATAAGCTCTGGTATTTAGGAAGCGAGCAACTGCCTCAGTGTGGCCTGGAAGATTTCTGTGATTAAGGGTAGGAATAAGAATAAATAAATTTAGTACAGCTAGAACAAATATTATTGGGGTAAATTTTCTGAACGCAAAGACGATAAATAAAACGAATAGGGGCACTACCGGCATTAAGTATCTTGCCCAGAATGGAAGAAGTGTGTTTACAATTAAAAACACAAAAGAAAAGGATGAAAGATATAGCCAGGAATATTCTTTTTTCTTGATACTAGATATAAAAAGAACAACGGCTAATATAACTCCGATTGGAAGTATCATGGACCAATCACCCAAACCAGTCCCTGAGGCGCCGGACCAAAAACCCTTGTAAGTATTTAGAAATATTCCCTTCCATTGATTTAGATAATCAATGTTTCCTCCACCCGAGT
Source organism: Candidatus Collierbacteria bacterium UBA2277 (assembly GCA_002347045.1). Classification (GTDB taxonomy): domain Bacteria; phylum Patescibacteriota; class Microgenomatia; order UBA1400; family MFAQ01; genus UBA2277. The sequence continues at coordinate 331,137 of DDWV01000001.1, forward strand.
TTAGATAAAATTGAAGTGGTTTTTCATGAAGTCTTAACCAAGGAAATGGGTTTGGATGACGAATAAAATAGCAAAAAAAGGAAATAACATAACCGGCAAAAGTTGAGGCCAAATACAGGAAAGGAAGGTGTATTTTTTTGGAGCTTAGAAAAATGATGATCATTCCAACAAGAAGGGCAAGTGGAGTATATACTCCAATTTTTGTGCCTGTTGCTAGTCCTAGAAATATTCCTGCAAAGATTAAATCCCTAAAATTCTTTCTATTGAAAAAACGAGTCATAAACCAAGCATTAGTGAAAAATAAAAACATTTGAGGAAGATCGAGCATGGTTTCTTTGATCTGCGTGGCGACAAAGGGAGTTGTGATAAAAAGCAAAACTGAAAACAATGAAAGAGACTTGTTTTTAAACAGTTCTTTTGCGAAGAAGTATATAACTAGACAACTTAGTGCGAAAAAACCTAAACTAACCCAGTATGGATTACCTATGGTTTTTTCTGCTAATCCATACAAGTATTTTGCGAAAGGAGGAACCTCGTAATTTATATAAAACGGATTCTCTCCTTCTACTAGTCTGTAGCCTACGAATTTGTATAATTCTCCATCAGAAATACCTCGAGTGCTTTGGGGGATGTTCCATTGAGAATGATAGTAAAGATTTTCGTAGTATTCTGGATTGTAACTATAAAAAAATATTTGTCTAGAAAAATATAAAATTGCAGAGGCTACAAGAAAAATTAAAATAATTAAAAGAGTGTTTAGTTTTTTCACTTCTTTAGTTTAGCAAATTATCAACCTTCTCAATGGTTGTGTTCCATGGTAATACAATTACTTTTTCTTTTTTTACTGAAAATCTTGATCGCCACAATTGCTCCCTCTCTGGATTAGAATCATCATGCTGGATAATAAGGTAGGTATTGATCGGAAGATCATTTTTTGTTTTTGACCAGTACTTATTGTTATCTCTAACGTACTCTGGTACGTCGGGAAGATATGATATTTCTGCGGGCTGATATGCAAATTTTTTTGTTCCATACCACCAAAATAAGTATTGGTATGGGTAATCATAAACTGACGGGAAATATGAATAAACTCTAAATGATTGCCCGCCAGCCTCCTGATATACCTTTTCAACAGTTTTAAGCATGTTACCTAAACTACTGGGATCATTTGACGGATTTTTATGAATTCGATTTAGATAGTTTAGGCTTGAGACAATTGAGGTGTATATAACTAAACAAAAAAGAAGGGTCGAGTATTTCCTAAGTTTGATGGAGTCACTCAATATAGCTATGGCTGACGCAAATGTATAAACGGCAAAAGGAACTATGCCATAGAGATACCAATCTTTTAAACCATAGGGAAAAAGAAGAAAAAATACAAAAAATACAAAAATTAACAATGAGTTATATTTTAAGAATATTCTTCCCATGGACTGATTGCCTTTTTTTGCTATTGCTAAAGCTATGACTAAAAATATTACTACAACGGGGAGACTGGATACACTTGAAAAAATTGAGAGAAAATGAGAAAGCCTATTTTCAAAAAGCTGACTAAGTGTGAGTTTTGTTCCTAAAAAACTTGAGTTGCCAAAAAACTCTGCAAAAAGAGACTTTGTCATTACAAATTTGTGGCTAAGTTCAAAAATAATTTGAGGGACTAGGGTTATGAAAAATCCAAAAGTGAGAAGTAGTAGATGTCTTTGATTTTTTTCTCTTTTGAAGTGAACAACGAATGATATAGGGAAAAACAAAATTCCAATGGCTGCTTGTAACTGAAGAATTATGCCACAAAGGAGACCTTCAAAAAAAGACCAAGATTTAGTTTTTAGAAAAATAAACAGTGGAAAAAGAGCAGAAAAATATAAGACTGCATTGGCATTAAATGAGTACCTTGTTGTCAAGTATGCAGCAGGTGACAGTAGCAGTATAGACGATGTAAGAAACCCAAGAATCATGTCCCTTTTGTAAAAATGAAAAAATACTAACGCCGAAACTACATGAAAAATTAATATTGAAAAGTAAACTAAACTGACTGGATTTCCGCCACTAATTAAAAAAGGAGCTAGATTGAAGTAGTACCAAAAAGGGCCTAGATATAACCCAATTATGTCTGTAATAGGACCAATAAGTTTGGGGGAGTAAAGGACAGCAATTTCTCGAATTTCAAGCATATCTCTCGCTTGATCTGAGGTAAAAGCAACATTGAAATTACTTACTGAGATGATTCTTATGCTTGCAGAAATGAAAAATACAAAAGCAAAAAACAAAGGAAACCAAAAATGCTTGAGTGATTTTTTGTTTGGAGTAGACACACTAGAGAAGTTTCTTTTGGTTTGAAAAAAATGATTTGAGTGAGTACTTGGAAGGAATTCGAGAAACAAGATCTAGTGATGTTTGATACAGCTTGTCATCTTCTATAAGAAGCTTTGTGTTTAAAGCAATTTCCTTTGCATTTTCACAAAGGAAACCTGCACCTCCTGAAATGATTTCTTTTTGGCCACCTTTTCCGATAACAATTGGAATACAACCTGCGGACATAGCTTCAACAGTAGTCATCCCAAAATGCTCGACTTTCTCAGGATTTGCTATTTCATCAACTTCGTAGCCGGCAGCGTGCCAGAAAAATTTTGATTTGGCATAAAGTCTCTTTAATTTGGTAAAGTCTGGGTTGACAATAAACTTGATTGGGAGAGACCCAGCTTTTTCTTTTAGAATTTCAAGTGTGGCTGATGTTCCGTGACTACCTCCGGCTAAAAGTAACTGATATTCTGGGTGTGACTTGTGCAACTCTTTGAAAGCGTCTATTAGGACATCTTGACGCTTTGAGTGAGATGGAGAATCAAAGCGGGCAACAGATAGAATGAGGTTTTCTTTTGTTTTTTCTTTGAAATTGTCTATATCAATTGGCGGGTATAGAACAAAACTTTTATTTTTGGGAAAATGATTTTCGTGAACACTGGCTGTGAACTGAGAGTTGTAGACAAATTTGCGGATAAAAAGGGTTTTGACTTTGTTAACAAGCTTATTTCCACCGATTGCCATGAAGGGTACCTGAAAATGAACCAAATTGTTTTTGGAAAACATGAAGGGAAGACTGCCGTCACTTACCCAAAAAATCAGATTAAAGCGTCGGGAGAGGAAAAATCTATTGATTAGTGAAGATCTACCCCTGCAAAGTGTAAAAGCTTTTTTGTTGAGTTTTATTTGAGAGAGATCGAGGCCAAACCTTAGTTCTGCTGCTTTTAGGGTTTCTCGAGTGTTCCAGGCGATCTCGACTGAGTAACCTAGCGACACTAGTCCAAGTGCGAACGTTAGACTGTACCTTTCTCCTCCTCCCAAAGTATCGAGATAAGGATCAAAAATTAGGGCTTTTTTCATATTTTCTCTTTCCACTCTTCGATTAAATCTTTGTCTATTTTTTTGTATGTGTCTGAAAGGGACGGCTTCCTTTGTGCTTCCCAAAGTCTTTCGTAGGTTAGAAATTTGCTAAACATCTGATAAATAATCTCTATCCAGCCTTCGGTTCCATCTCGCCAAAGGCCTTGTCTAACACACCTATACCAAAACTCAGTAAGCATAATTCTGACAAAGCGCCAGCCTTTCATTTGTGGATGACCAGCATCAAGAAGCATTTTTGCCTCATATCTTGACCAATTTAGAGTGTTTGGGACTTTTTCATCGATATTTTTGTGGGACAAATGAACCATTTGATTTCTTAGGCCACCTATTGTTCCTTCAATTTTTGGCTGTTCGTGAAGCTTTCCTTCCCAGCGTTTGAGGGCTGACTTTTTCATTAGGCGGAGTACTCGTGGATCGCCCCAGTGGTTTAGATGTTTGCCTAGGAATACTTCATATCGACTAATGGTGTATGCCTGGTGTTTTGCGTTTTCTAAAGTGGAGAGTATTTCTTTGGCTAGCTTTACGGGTATGCGTTCGTCGGAGTCTAGATATAGCAACCACTCCCCTTTTGCTTCTCTGGCACCGTCGTTGCGCCATTTTGAAAAACTGTCGCCTGTTGAGCGAACTATCTTCGCACCTGCCCTTCTGCATATTTCAAGAGTGTCATCTGTAGATCCTGTGTCGACCACGACAATTTCTGAAGCAAATTTTGAAGTTTTCAGAGCAGGAATAACTTCATCAGCGACGTCTTTGGTAAGAATTATGATGGATAGCTTTATCATGTTATTTGATCCAGGTACCTTTGCCTAATTTTCTCATAAAAAAGTCTCTTACTGCTTGCTTTTGAGCTTTGGTTCCTACAAACAACTTCTTGACAGCTTCTCTAAGAAGGGCAGTCTTTGTTCTTAGCCGAGCGTAGTCCATGCCAAACAATAATCTGTTTCTGGTAATAAAGTAGTCGTTAAGAGGAGAGCCTATTCCTGAGCTTTGGGCAACTTTGTGCCAGAGCTTTATGTCTGAGTCTAAAATTAGTTTATAGCCCTCTTTTTTTATTCTCATTCCTAGGTCAGAGTCTTCGAAATACAGACAGTAACGTTCGTCAAAAAGACCGACCTTTTTAAGTACATCTGACCTTACGATAAATAAGCATCCAGTAATAAAATCAACTTCCCTTCGGCCATCATACTGACCTGAATCGACCTCATTTACTCCAGTATGCTTAGCATACACATTGTCCCAGTCGTATTCACCGCCAGCATACCAGATGACATTACCTAGTTCTTCTTTGGTGTATTTATCTTCAAACTCAAATCCTTTAGCAAAATAGATAAGTCCACCCACAGCGCCAACCTTTTTGTCGGAGATTGGGGAAGCGAGAATGTTGAGAATTAGATCTTTTGGAACCAACGTGTCATTGTTTATCAGAACAATAATGTCTATTCCGTCTGCAAGAGCCTGTTTAAATCCTAAGTTGTTTCCGGCTGCGAAGCCTACATTGCCGTTGGGACTATCAACATACTTTGCTTGAGAATACTTTTTGAGTTTTTTCTTAAGCTCTTCTGACCTGTCATTGTCTACAACATACACTGTAGATGAAACGCCAAGAGGTAATGTATTTTGTCCTAGCTGCTTTACTACATCTAGAGTGTCTTGGTTGCTATGAAAATTGATTGTGATAAAACCGACTTTCATTTTGAGAGTTTTCGTCTTAGTTTTAGAATAATTTTTTTGACTTTGGATGTAGGTAGCTGCAAAAGGGTTGTAATATACCAATACTTAAGCTCTTTGGCTTTTTCTACAAATATTTTTTGCCAAAGGGGAGAGAATTTGCCGTACTTTTCTGGAGTGTGTCCTTCATGCTGCCAAACCTTAAGGTATATCAACATCACAGAGAACATTTGCAGGAATGCCAAGACAAGACCGTGAAGACCATCTCGGTAACCTTCTCCAGCAAAAAAACGACTGATGAATTCCCCTATTGGCTTTGTGAGGAAGTCTTTTGAGTCAAATTTGTAACCTGAACTAATTAGCTCCTTTGCTTGCTGACTTGAGTATCGAAGAGACCTTTCAAAGTACTCATCAATCGTATTGTAGTGATGGTGCTCTAGCGCATAATCGAGTTCAGGCTCAAGATTTACACCAGTACCTGAAGTGATTGGAATAGAGTGAATTTCATTTTGCCATTCAACTGAACCTTTTTTAAAAAAACGAATGTTGTAATCAGGCCACCATCTTGAGTGCTGTATCCATTGTCCGAAGATAAGATTTTTCCTGGGTACTCTTACAAAATCAACATCCTTTTCTTGCGATATTTCGATGAGTTTTTTGGCTAGGGTTTTTGGAATTCGCTCATCTGCATCAACAATCAGAATCCAGTCATTTTGAGACTTTTTGATGGCGAAGTTTCTGGCAGGCTCCACATAACCAACCATTTTTGTGTCGAATACTTTGTCTGTAAACTTCTTGGCTATTTCCTTGGTTGAGTCGGTAGACTCCATATCTACGACTACTATTTCGTCTGCAAATTGCAAAGATTTAAGGCAGTCGGCGATATTTTTTTCTTCGTTTCTGGTGTTTACTATTGCACTGATGCGTATCTTGGACATATTAGTTTAGTTTATAGATGTTAATCTCGCCGGAATCAAATATTTTTTCTAGAGACAGATCTTCTGGAGAAAGATGAATTTTTTGTAGTGGAGTCTCGTAAACATATTTTATGTTATTTTCTAAGAGGAAGCTATTGGCCCAGATTTTGTCTGATGTGTTGTAGAAGCGCTGGATTTTCTTCGAGCGTTCTTTGTAGTCGAAGTTTGTGATATCTAGATTGATTGTGTCGGACATAAACTCTGGTTGGCCAGAGTATGCTGAAATATAGGCAGTAGAAATATATGAGTACAATGGCTTAGGAACTGCGACCCACTCTGCTTTCTTGAACAATGGTGAAAGAACAATCCCTTTTGGCTGGCCCTTGAGATTGTCTAAAGCTCTCATTTCTGTGTAACTTATTCTTGAAGGTGAAAAGTAGCCAACATAGTCTTTGAGAGTTCCGATGGAAGTAGCTGTGGCTATCAAAAGAATAACTATTAGAACAAGTGACTTTATAAAGATATTTTTAATTGTTGTAACAAAATTTAGGATTACTTTGGCAGAAAAAATACTTAAGAAGAATAAAGAGTAATACATAAACTGTATTGTGTTCCAAGGGTTTACTTTTTGAGTGATGATAAGTGGCAGTACTAAACCAAGAATGATTAGATAGCTGACAATTTTTTTCGACAAAATATTTGAACTTTTTTTACATATTTCTCCAAGACCAAGAACTCTTAGTCCAAGGTTTCCAAGTAGGAATACAGCAAAGGCAAAAATGTTTACGATAATCAGCTTTATGATGTTTCCTGAAGCCTCGTACGACTGCCAAGCCTGAACGAACCTAGGCCAGTAAAAACGGTCATATGAAGCGAATAGACTTCTTGGAAACCAGAGAGGGTCAAAAGAAAAAGGAGAACCAGAAAAAGATGAAAAGGGTAGGCCAATAATTGCACCTAAAGTGCCCACGGCTATGGTTAGACTTAACTGACCGCCCAGAAAAAGTGCCATGACTAGAAGAATAAAGGCATAGACCTTTGTCTGAGCTAGAACTGCCCCAAGAAGTGCAAGCCTGACGAACTGAATTGGCTTCAGTTTCCCTTTATGCGGGAGATTAACTAAAAATAAAATAAGGAAAGCAAGAGACAAAGCGAAGGGTGGGTTAAGAAAAAGTGAGGCAGATTGGTTTGCCCAAAAGGCAGATTCTCCTTGGAATATGTCTTGACTGGTGAGTAATTTGGGGATAAATCCAAAAGAACCTGATAGAAATACTAAAATATAACTTAGTGCCTTTTCGGCAGGTGTGTAGTGCCAAAGTGACATAAGCTTGTTGAGAAGAAAAACGAGGGAAAGGCCTATTAGAAGTGGAAGAATTATGAAGTAAAGAGTAGGGCTTGGAATACGAAAGATCCTTGATAATAAGCCTGCACCGTAGTCGAAAATGAAGTGATAATTGGTTAGCTTGGCGCCTGAAAACTGGGGATGACTAAAGTCAAGGGGATTTTGGGAAAACTTTTCTATGAGAGAAAGATGAAAAATTGCATCATGACCATTCGGGCCAAAAAATCCTAATCCAAAAGGAAAATTAAGACCATTACGAAATACAGTAAGGGAAATTATTAAAACTGAGAGGAATCCGACAATTAGGAAGCCTGAAATTTTAGGAAGGCCTTTTTTTTTAATCTTTTTTAAAAATGCTAGTACAAGTAGTGATACTACTGTCCAAAGTAACCATGAATAATTGTGGGTGTCTTTGAGAGGCATGTATGGACTTGTTTTCCAAGTAGTGATGGAGTCTTTTTGAGATACTTTTATGTCTTTAGAGTCTATATCTGGAGCTTGGATATTTGTAAAACTAATTGAGTCTGGGTAAAAAGTAATTCTTTGGTCATTATTTCCTAATGATAGTTGCCAAAGATCCCATTGTTTGTCGTAGATTGTTTCGAATTTTGTAAAGTCTACATCGATCAACAACTCTGTTCCAGGATATTTAATGGAATCAATGATAGCGGGAATTTCTAAGTATAGACTTGTATCTTGATTTGGTGTAGCGAAGTAATCTTCGAAGATTTCACGGTTGTAAACACGAAAATCGATGATTTTGGTCTGACCGTCTACAGCTTTTAGGCCGATTCTGTATTTTGGTGTTTGATACCAGTAAACTTCTCCAGACTCAACTCCAGTAGAGTCACCTGTACGGTAGAAATAGGTAGGACTGCTCTCGGGATATCTAGCCTTTAGCCAGTCTCCAAAGTCAGAAAGACTTAAAGGGTGTAGATTGTACTTATCTTGTTTTTCCTTAATTTTTTTGTATTGATTTTTTATTTCTTGACGATACAATGACAAACTATAGTCATTTTCTAAGCCAATGTTTATATAAGTAAACTCGTTGAAGTCTTTCTGACTGTAAAGCTCTAATAATTTATCGAAATAAAGAGTAGATTTTCCTAAAGCTATGTAGTCGTTAAGCTGAACAGAAAATAATGAGGAGCTGTGAGGGCCGTAAAAATTGTATAAATCTCTTTGAGCCCAGCGAACCATAGCTAGATTGATTCGATTTTCCCTACTTGAGGCAGGAACAAGAGAGTTGTTTTTGTCTGGAAAATATGGACTGCCGATGTAGCCACCCCAAAGGCGATAGTGATCCATAGAGTATTGGTCGTCACAGTTCATGGCCGTAAGCACAGAGTACTTGGACTGGAGATATTGAAGCGAGTAGCTGTCGATGTGCCAGGCAGCTACCGACTTTGGATAAAAACCAAAGCGGGTAAAGAACTTATCCATGAAAGTGTCGATAAGCAGAGTTCTTTCTTTTTGCGAATAGCCTGAAAGAAAAACTCTGTTTGCACTAAAAATTGAAAGTCCATCCGGGTAGTCTACCCCTGCTTGAGCAGCATAGTTTGGAGTGACTTCAAGGAAGGCTCCAAGAGACTGTGTTTTGTCGTCTTCTATTAGATTTGCAAAATAGCTTGAAATTGTTGCATCGATGACAGCATCAAGCCGCAACATCCAGGTGATGGGTAATGCCGAGTGTGTAGCCTCTTGATACTGGAACACTGGAAGATCCAGAGCCGATTGCTTGGGGTTGGTCCAACCCTCGTTGCCCCTTACAGGATTGGCTATGGTGACAAATGTTTCTGGTTTAAAAGCAAAAGATGTCTTTGGAAAAACAAGAAAAATTAGAGTGGCAAGGAGTAGTAGAGGTTTTTTAAACATGCTTTATTTTAAAGTAATTAAGGGTGTTTTTAACAAAAGCAACGCCTTCGAAGAAAATCACCGTACTAAAGTAGATTGCTGAAGAAAAGACTCCAATGGCAATAAGTGTAAGTGTTGAGGTGCCGAATCGAATCGATAAAGAGAGAAAAATACTCATAGAAAGCGTTGCTAAAAGAGGAGTCTTAAGAATATTAAATAAATTAAACTGAACATATTTGCGAGCCATGAAGATAGTGACGATAGAAGAAGTGGCAATAATTGCTACTGCGTATGAGACTCCCAGGTAGCCAAACTTGAGAGATAGTAATGGCATGGTAGCCCAAGTGAGACCTGTCCACATAAGCATAAGTTTGAAGGTTGACTTGATGTGACCCGTAGCGTTTAGAAGATTGGTAAGACTGGTTGAGACACTTGCCCAGGCGGAGTTGTAAAGGTAAATATAAAGTGGAATAAGAGCGGGAAGCCACTTGGTGTACTTAGGAATAAGATGAACTAGAGGAAGGGCAAAGAAACCCATGCCAACAAGGACGGGGAAAGAGGCTAGACACATATATTTTAAGCTAATTTCTACGGCACGTGCGAGTTTTTCTTTGTCGTGCTGGAGCCTGGCATAGGTCGGGAATGATACCTTTGTAAGATTGTCCATTACTATCCTTAGTGGAAGCCCAGCCCATTTACTGGCCCAGCCGATATATCCCAAACCGGTAGTGCCAATGATTTTGGTAAGAATAATTGTCATACCGTCATCTTTTAGTACTGCCAGGAAAGTGTTGGCTTGATACGGAAGACCAAAACGCAGTAAAGACCTAAGTGAGCCGCGATATATTCCGATCAAAGGTCTCCATGGATAAATAATGTACATAGCAACAAGACCAACTACTCCTCGAGAAAGGACGGCCATTGAAAAGCTTGTAACCCCGTAACCTTTCCAAGCAAAATAAACTGCCACAAAATTGAAAGCTAAGGTTTCGAGAATCTGAGGAAGAATGAGTTTATTGAACTTGATTTCTCTCTCTAACATTATCGAGGGAATGGTTTTAAGTGAGCTTAAAAACAAGGAGACTCCCATGGCATACATAAGGTACATACCTGACTTGTCTATACCGTATTGTTTTTGAACAAAAGGACTAACTAAATACAGAAGAAGAAGAAGAGACAAAACAAGAAACTGTTGAACTGTGAATGTGGTAGAAAGATCTTCCTTGGTAATGGTTTCCTTTTTTTGTATTAGCGCTGCAGCAAGACCAATATCTGAAAAATAGGAAAGGAAACTGACAACCGACGAAACAAGATAGTAGATACCATATGTACTTGGATCGAGAAAAATTGTAAGAGCAAGCGTTGCAATGAAAGAGATAATCTGAATAGCGAAAGTGCGCGAAATGAGAGCTAGCACCCCTGAGACAGAGCGTCTTTTTACTTCTTGATATCCAAGTAGTTGTGGTTCGTCAAGTAGTGAATCAGGGATGGAGTCGAGCATTGAGTATAAGCTTTATTAATATTGCAAAAGATATTAGTGAAGCGATGTCTGAAAGAGCACGAACTAGAGTGTAGCCAATTTTGGCAGAGATATTGTGCTCCCCTTCTGTGAGATCGATAATAACTCGACCCAGTTCATCATCGTAGGTAGTATCCACCTTTTTATCATCAACCTTTACCACCAAGCCTTCAAAACTATAAAGAGGAATCATTATTTTTGCGTTTGGAGTAGAAACTTTGGCATTGAACTTCATCCAGTTGGTTCCGGAGGTGTAGTATAGGATACCACCTTGACCCTCCGAGAAAACTGGAATAGTAAAGGCAGGCGCACCAGGGGGGAACTTTGCTGTTCTTGGAAGATAATCAAAAATTCCTCCCGTAACCTGAAGCTCCCATTGTCTGCCAGCCATCTTCTCCTCAAAGGTGACTCTTGTGGGTCTTTCAACTTGAAAGAATTGCACATTCCAGGCAATAACCCCTATAGAAAGAGCTACAAATGCTAGTTTTTGAACTGTCTTGGATACCTTAATGGTAGCCAAGTAACCGGCCGTAAAAGAAAAATAGAAAACAATTAAGGCTACTAATCTCCAGGGAAACTGGGCATATTGTAGTAAATGGATACGATTCCAAATGAATATTGAACGACCATGGACAAGAAAAGCGTATATAAATCCCATAAATACCGTCATCAGGATCATCAAGGAGATTGCTTTGTCTTTTTTGAATTTAAAGAAGGCAACTACTGAAGCAATTAGTGCAACTATCCATTGAAGCTGACCTATTGAAAATGACATACTATCATCTGGTCCCCACAAGGATCCGCCATAACCCCAGAAACGAGAAAAGAACATTTGACTAATGTCTGCGTAGTGAGCCATGAAATTGAAGTAGCCAGACATCATGGAGTCTACATGAACAAATTTTTGCTCAAGAACAACAGGAATAAAGAAAAATGCTGACAGTCCGATTCCTAATACACCAGAAAGGAATAAGTCTTTAATTGACTTGAAGTTCTTTGTTTTGATTATCCAAAAAATTGCCCAGGCAATGGCGGATGGTGCAAAGGCTAAAGTCATTACATTGTGAGAAGTAAGCTGCAGGCAAAGAGCTATGGCCAGAAGATAAAAGTTCTTCCAGGAGAACTTTTTGGCTATAAGGTTGTAGATATAGAGCAAAACAAATGGGAACCAAACCATCCCCCAGGCTTCGTTTTGGGCTCCTCGAACATAAACATCTACCGAGTGGTATGGAGCATAGACATAAAACAGAGCAGAAAGAATACCTCCCCATTTACCAAAGAACTCTTTAGCAAGGTAATACATTCCATAGCCAGACAGAACAAAAGCAAGAGCAAACATGATCTTTACCGGCCAGAAAAATCCCATCCCAAGAAGTGTCATGACCTCCATAGGGTAATATGGCATTGGAGGATAAAACTGCATTAGAGGATATCCGTAGCCAAAGCCAGCGTCTGGAACCCATCGGCAAGGTATCTGACCATCCCGAACGCACTTATCAATCTGGAAAAGCCTAAAGCTTTGCAGGTCGTCGTGCATGGTGAAATAGCCCGGTAAAAGGAGTCCCTTGATAGCGGGAATCAACAGGACCAACAATAGAATCTCAAGACGAAAACGGAAAACAATCTGCCATATCTTTTTGAACATCTGCTTCATTATAGAGAGTTAGGTAGGTATCGGTAAAGCTGAAGAACTTCTGATGATCCATCAAGTCTGGAAGGCTTGACGTATTCTTTGACTAAATGCAAATCGTTTAGGTGGCCAGCGTTGAGATGATTTCTGGATTTGTTGAGAATTAGGAATCGTTGGTTTTTGGAGTCTGTATCGATTAGTCCTTCTGGAATGGAACCAACGTATGGACTGGAACCTACAATGGTGATGTTCGGGTGATTGTTGGTATAAATTTGTAGTCCGTCTGGCAAAGTGCCAAAGTAGCCTTCGGTAAAGGCAACCACCTTTTCCCCTTGTGCCTCAAGGTCGATAAAATAGTTGGCAATATCTTTTTGGCCCCATCCTGCTGTCCACTCTTCAAGGTAGCCGTTTCTCATATCAAATGAAAGAGGTGCCTTGGTAGGACTAAAAACGCAAAGAATTGAGATAAACAAAGGAACAATTAGAATGACGATAGTAGACAGTTTTATTAATTTTCCTCTTCTGGTTGATAGCCAGTATAGGCCCAGACTAGCAATAGGCAAAAGAGGAGTTACTCCAAAAAGAATATATCGGCTGGTATAGACCTTGGCTATTGCAGCTTGAGTAAAAAGAGGTAAAAGAGAAACGATTATCAGAAAAAGAGCAGATACTCGACTCTTTTTGGAAACGAAGCCTAAGAATAGAGCTACAAGAATTGTGGGGGTGAGAAGTAGCCAAAGCCAGTTGATAGTTGTTTTTAGGTTTCCTGTAAGTGGGTTAAGAGGGTGACTGAGAACTTCTTTCCAAGTGAAAAGATAGTCTTGATTCCTAGCACCAATCATTTCGAAAGCTGGGCCCAGGCGAAGGACTCCATACATTAATTGAGAAATTACTAGCACAGAAAAAAGACCAGTAAAGACCTTTACGAGTGACTGCAGTTTGACTTTCTTTGCTGGACGGAAAAAGAAAACTAAAGCCAGGAATATCCACGGGTAAAAGAAAATAGCTGGAGACTTTGTGAGTAGGCCTCCTCCAACAGCAAAACCTAGCAACATAGCATGATCGAGCCTTTGAGTCTTTGCAAAAAGGACTCCTAGGCCTATCGTCCATATCCCAAACATGGAAAGCATCGAGTCAGCAAGAGCCATACGGTCAAAAAAGACGGTATAAGGAACTAGGGTGTAAAGAAGTGAAGAGACGATGGCAACTAAAAAATTACCGAACAAAACATATGACAAAAAAGCAATAGCAAAAAGTGACCCAAATCCTGAAGCGACCGAAACAAGACGGCCGGCAATGAGAGGATCTTTGGTGATCTTGAAAAAGGGAATAGTTGACCACATTGAGAGTGGTTGTTTGCCATCGGTTTGGGGAATAAAGCGAAGATTGGGTTCGTTTTTCATCACTTGAGACCATCGGACATAAATACCTTCATCAACAAAAACTGGTATTCCATTTAGATTTGAAAGTCTAAGAAAAAAGAACAAGACTAGAGTGAGAAGCGAAAGAATGATGAGGGGTACTAGTTTAGTTTTTGTCATATTTTCCAGATATATCGTTTAGCTTAACTTGAAGAATCTGTTTTAGCATATCTAAAGACTCGGAAACAAAGTTTTTATTTTTTCCCGTAGAAGTGTCCTCATCGTTCCAAACAACGTCAACTTCCTTGAGCTTACTTCCGTATTTCTCGGCTAAAAATAGCATTTCAACGTCGTAGGCTGAGACCTTCCACCCTTCTGCTTTACTTTTTTCGGTGATAACAGAGAGTTTGGGAAATATCTTCTTAGCTAGAGGAAGACGAAGGGCTTTGAAACCACACTGAGTGTCGACAACATCCCTAAGCAAAAATAGACCTCTAAAGACACGAAAACCCCATGAAGTAACCTGCCTGAACCATGGGAAATTGTTGCGCATTTTGCCACGAGAGCCATAAACAACATCGTAACCTTTTTCAAACCAGGGAAGAAGTTTTTCTACTTCTTTGAGAGGTGTCGACTGATCCATGTCGGTAAAAAGAACTATTTCGCCTTTGGCTACTCTTATACCATTCCAGATACCTGCAGCTTTTCCCCCGTGTTGACCTCTAATTAGTTTGAAACCGGTGTGTTTGCGAACGAAAGATTCGATGAGTTTGTCTCCTCCGTCAGTTGATCCATCGTCATTGACGATAACCTCCCAAGAGTAATGAACTTTTTTGAGATAGTTATAAACTTGATCCAGCACTCCCCTCTCAAGATTTTCCTTTTCATTGTAGTTTGGAATTACAATGGACAGCTTGGGTTTTATCATATTTTATTTAAAGACTTCGTTTCTGTAGTATTTTAACTCATCGATGGACTCTAGAATATCATCATGAGCACGATGAGGCTCAGCTTTTACAAAAGGATGAATATCTGGATACCATCTGAGAGCGAGCTCTTTGATGGTAGAAACATCAATTATGCGGTAGTGAACAAACTCTGCAAGTTTGGGCATGTGGACTCTAATAAACTCTCTATCTACGTGTACTGAGTTTCCGGCAAAAAGTGCTGTTTTGCTCTGACAGTTTTCTTTGAGAAAGGCAAGAGTTTTTTCTTCGGCTTCTGCTAGAGAGATTTTTGATTTGTAAATTGAGCTTAGGAGTCCTGATTGGGCAAAGTGTTCTTGGCACCAGTCGTTCATGTTGTCTGTAACAGAGCTTGGTTCATGAATGACGATGTCTGGACCTTCTGCTAGTATCTCGAGGTCTGCGTTTGTGATAACTGTAGCTATCTCAACTATTTTATCTTTTTGAGGGTCTAAACCCGTCATTTCAAGATCGAGCCAGATTAATTTTCCGTTTGTAAATCCTGTCATATTGTGTGAACTAAACGATAAATTATTAAATGATCAATGCGCCACTCAGAGACAATATGTGATGGACCAAAAACGGCAATTTGCCATGCCGGATTTCCTTCCGGTTGACATTTTTCTCCGTCTTCACAAATAACAAATAGCTGATCAACAATTTTTTCTTCCCCCCTTACCAAAAGAGCGTTTTTGTTTTCTAGGAAGTAGCGATATGACTCATCGTAGTTTTGTTTGGCGATTAGACCAAAGTTGAAAGGCTCGCCGTTTGACTCTTTGATTATCAGATCGACAGCTGACTCAGTGCGCTTGAGCTGATTATTTGGTGAACCAAAGGTTGGGCTGAACTTTAGATTGATATATACCAAAGCAATTACTGAGACAAAGGCGAGTATTTTTAAGATTAGACCCTTTCTAGTGATTATGAAGCCAAGTAGAGCTCCGAGTAAAAGAAAAATTGCTGGATAGATAAAGCCAAGATAATGAACATAAACGTGTTGTTTGTAAACACTTAAGCCAAGAATGGCTAGTGCCAGCCAGACGAAAAGCACTATAAGCGATGAACGCCACTTTGATTTAACAAAAACAAGAATAGAGAGACAAAAAATGGTTAGTGAAACTAGAGGAACGGCAATCTCTTGTCTTGCCAGGACCATATCTGTAACCGTCATTATAATGACTGGGATGAAACGATCTGAGTGGGCTGGATTTAGATTTACTGTAGTTTGTCTATCGGTAAAAAATGCTTTAAAAGCATTGAAGTTCATTCCTTGATGCTTAAGATCAAACAAAAACAAAGGAGACATTAACAAAAGAAACATAACAATAGCAAAAATAGATTTCTTTATGAAAAGTGGAAATAATTTTTTGTCTTTTTTGATCTGGATCAAAGAAAGGATCCAGAAAGTGCCAATCACTGGAGCGAGTAAAAATCCTAGGTAATGCATCTGCAAAGCAAAAGCAAAAGAGATACCAATGAATGGCAACCAAGAGAGTTTTTTGTTTTGCCAGACTTGATATATACCCCAGATACAAAGAAGAGCAAAAAGAGGCATGGGGTTTGGGTTCCAAGATGAGCGAGAATAGATGATTGCAACTGGAGATACTGCAAAAAGAAGAGCAGCTATTATGGCTGACTCTTTATTGAACCAAGTTCTACCAAATAGCCAGGTAAGGAACACAGTAAAAACTCCAAGAAGGGCTACCATTATGGCAGGCCCGACAGGATTTAGCCCGGAAAGAAAAAGTGCTGGAGCCATCATGTAGTAATAAAGCGGACCAAGATACATATTACCAATGCTTGTCTGAGGTCCAATGAAAACTAGATTTCCTTCTGTGACAAGATCTCGAACAATTCTGACATCTCGACCTTCGTCTCCGAGAAAGGTCATGAATTGACCAATTTTGTAAAGCCTAAGGAAAAGGGCTAATCCAAGTACTAGAGCTAATATAAATGCTTCTCGTTTGTTGTTTTTTATCCAGTTGATCATTTTATTTTGCGCCAAAGCTTAAATAAATCTACAAAACTTTGAGCGATAACGTTTAGATTTGCCCCCGTGGCATCGCCGAATTTACGAGGATAATGCTGAACGCCAATTTCTACAATTTTAAAACCGGCTTTTTTGGCTTTGATAAGGAACTCGGAACTTATAAAGGCACCCCTTTCACTTTCTAATTTTGGAATTGTGTCTACTATTTTTTTGGAGATAAGCTTGAAACCACAGTCGATGTCTCGAACGTTTAGCCCAAAGAGGAGGAAAACTATAAACTGCCATACTTTGGAGTTAAGTTTTCTTACAAAACTTACTTTTCGACCTAAGTAATAGCCAATGACCATGTCTGAACTTGATTTGTTTTGGGTGGCGATAAATCTTGAGATTTCTTTGAAATCAAACTGACCATCAGAGTCAATAAATGATATCCATGGATATTTGCAACCATAAAGTCCACTCTTAAAAGCGGCACCGTACCCCCTGTTTGGATGGTGATGAATTACTGAGATTCTTTTGTCTTTTTTGGACAGGTTATCTGCTATTTTGCCAGTGTTATCTTTGGAGCCGTCGTTGATGATTACTATTTCCCAAGTTGAAACGTTTTTTTTGAGATTCTCTGTTACGTTTTTGACCGTTTTTTCTAGATTAGCCTCTTCATTGTAAGCTGGCAGAAAAACGGAGAGTTTATCTATTTGTCTCGCCATACCCACAAGTATATACTAATAGGTAGATGAAACGATCTTACATAGTAATAATGGTAGTTATTTTTTCCCTCTTGGTGTGGCTTCCTTTTGCCCTAAAAGTGAAGTTGCCAGGTTGGAGTATGGATTTTTCCAAAGGAACTCAGATTTTGTGGGAAAACTATGACGGCCCAAACTACCTAATTGTGGAAAAGACTTGGTATAACAAAGAGGCCATTCTAAACAACTTCTCCAACCCTTTGCCAGCAGAGTATTATCCTGCCCATTTTCCTTTATATCCAGCTGTAATTTCTGTTTTTGATGTGTTCCTTAAGGGGCCAACTGCGATGCTTTTTGCTACCCTGTTGGGAAGTGTGCTTATGTTTTTGATGCTTTATCAGTATTTAAAAGAGTTTAAGCTAAGTAAAAATCCTTGGTGGTTGTGTTTTGTCTTTTTATTTCTTCCTGCTCGTTTTGTGGCTGTGCGAGCCGTGGGCTCACCTGAACCCTGGTTTATTTTGTTCATTGTCGCTAGCATTTATTTTTTTCGAAAGGAAAAATTTTGGCTGGCAGGGCTGATTGGATTCCTGGCACAACTTACAAAAAGCCCAGCCATTATTTTGTTGGGTGCTTATGGAGTCTATGCACTAGTTGAGTCAATTAAAGTTAGAAGAATTCAGTATAAGTACTTGCCTTTGTTGGTACAGTTTTTAGCAGTACCTTTGCTTTTCTGGTTTTTTGGAGTTCGTACAGGGGATTTTATGGCCTACTTTAATAGTGGAGACAATATTCACCTTTTCTTTCCTCCGTTTACAGTTTTTGCACCAAAAGGTCAGGTCTGGGTTGGTAACTTTTGGCTAGAAGATATTATCTGGACATGGCTTGTCTTTGGAATTGGCATTTTGTACCTAAAGAAGAAGAAGGCTACTGTTGAGTACTACTTTGCGGGACTATTTTTCTTGTCGACCCTGCTTGTGGCTCACAGAGATATTAGTAGATATATATTGCCAGCGTCTCCGTTTGCGTTGATAGGTTGGGATAGCTTGATACAAAAGAAAGAGTTCAAGATAGTGCTTATGATCTTGATTGTGCCTGTGTTACTTTATTCATGGAATTTTCTTATAGAGAACGTGGCACCTGTGGCTGACTGGGCTCCATATCTTTAGAAAATTGTCATAAAAAAAGAGGGGTAATAAATACCCCTCTGTTTCGCATCCTTTACCAACTAGTGACAAAGATTGCAAATATATTCGAAATTACACGAATTACATTTCTTCGCGTCCGGTGAACCTCTGGGGTACTCCGGATCTGAAGTACAATAACTGTTTGGAGAAGACACTTGTCTTCTCTTGCCATCGAGAATATTCTGAATTAAGGTCTCTACAGAGGCCTTAACTGCAGTATAGATGACCTTCTCCGCGTCTACTTGGTCAACATTACAAAGTCCCACTCTTGCCGAAATACACTGGGGAAGACTAAAACAAAGCTCTCCATCGTGCCGAATAAGTAGGCTCGATAAGAGTATGTCGTTTTCTATGGCAGCATGTATGGCTGGACAGGTCCCCCCTTGGGGCTTTTTGACAGTCGCACCTGAGCAATGAATCTCTCCCACGAAACGGGCCATGGCTCTGAAGTCAGAGCTTGGTTTATTTGGGGAAATTCTCATGACCCAGTTTTCTGACTTTTGATACTCACCAAAATGTCTATTTAACATGATGTGACAATTTTCGATAGCGACAGAACCTTCTTCGTCGATACCGTCATTAAACAACGCATCCCTAACGACAGCCACTGAGGTCATGTACCTATCAAAAGACAAGTGCGAGTCGTCTAAGACAACGGTGGTAAAGATATCAAGGTCGGTGTTATTTTTTCCAGTTGACAGTGCCTCATGCCTTTTTTCACAGCGGGCCCGAAGATCTGCAACCATTTTTGTGTAGTACTTTTCATTGCGCCCAGGCTGAAAACTGACATCTACAGAGATTTGACCTTTTTCATAAAGATCCAATACATTGATGTAATTTTCAACCTCATGGGGAAGTTTTGAAAACCTTCCTGAGGTAATGAGACTAACCTCTTTACCGTTTTTTAGTGCTAATTCAATTAATTGAATTAGCTGTGGGTGAGTCAAAGGCTCTCCGCCTAAGAGAAATACTTTGTTGAACTTAATGAACTTACATGCCCACAAGAAACGCCTTTTGACAATTTCAAAAGGAATGTGCGGCATTTTCGGCCCAACAAATTGGCCTTTGTAACACCAGGGGCATCCGTTGTAGCACTTCTGGGTAATCTCTAAACAGAGATCGCCATTTTGTGAAACGAGAGGTTTCATTTCCTCCTCCTTATTTTCTATATATATTTAAGGTTCTTGATACCAAAATTATATCCTATAACTGTAGAAAAGTCAATTTGGGGGTGAAAATCCGTGCGTACTAGTTTTTCTTTTTCCAGATAACCATGTTGTAGATAAACCAGTTAAGAGGAACTGTAAAAAAGAAAACTGCAATTACCAAGAAAAGAGTGCGGTATTGATCTCCAAAGATCTGTGTACCTACTCCGATGACGATACTAGGAATGATAATACCTGAGATGATCGAGCTAAGATTGAAGGTGGCAAATTTTTGAATAAGTTTCTTGCCCCATACTAGTTTTTCGTTTTTGAAGGTCCAAAGATTATTGAGAATAAAATTACTAACAATAGATACTTCGGCAGCTAGGGCGTTGGCAATGAAGTTTCTAATACCTACTGTGTTTATCAAGTTTTGGAGAGCCTTGGCAAAAACATCTAAACCTACTTTGTTGATAACAAAACCAAAAAGACCGATACAGCCAAATTTAATAAATTTTTGTGTAGCCACATCGTTCCAGCGGAGCAAAAAGACCGAGCGGAAAATGTCTTTGGCTGTTCTGGACTCTATCTTTGACTCCCCTACTGTTCTCAAACCAAACTGAAGAGGTATCTCTTTGACCTTAGCGCCGAGGGTGACCATCTTGTATAGAAACTCTAGTTTGTAGCCAAAATTTTTGGAGTAGAGATGATCCATGTCCATAGTGTCGACAAAGCCTTTAACTCTAGAGGCTTTGAGACCTGTTGTGGGATCTGTAATCTTAAAAAACATTTTTCCGGGGAAAAATAGTACAAATCTGGCGACAAAACCCCCAAACTCACTGAAGAAAACACGTTTAAAACCCCAGCCCTTTGGGTTACTTCCACCCTTGATCTTGCGAGAGCCTAAAACATAGTCGTAGCCATTGTCAATTTCTTTGAGAAGAAGTGGAATGTCTTTAGGAGGATGTTGGAAGTCTGCATCAAACTCGATAACGACATCGGCTTTGAGGCTCTTCATGGCAAAACGAAAACCTTTGATGTAGGCTCCGCCGATTCCTGCTTTTTTGGGATTTAGGTAAAGCTCAAGATTTTTATATTGTTTTTGCTTTTTTTGTACGATTTTGTATGTTCCGTCTGGCGATGTATCGTCGACTACCAGTAGCTTGCACTGCCAGTCTTTGATTTTGGGAAAAACCTTACCACAAAGAGTGTCTATCATTTTACCGATGGTACCGGCCTCATTGTAGGTAGGAATAACAACAACGGCTAGAGGAAGTTTTGGCATATATTATTTTGTATTTTCTTCTTCTTTACAACAGTCTCCTGCACAGTTTCCCTCACAGGCTCCACTACATTCGGAGTCTGTTTCTATTTCTTCTCTTTTTCCGTTGGCATACCAATAAAGCTTTTTCTCATCTTCATCAAGTGTTTTGGCATGAGAACCATCACAAAATGGCTGATTTTTACTTAGGCCACACATGCAGATAAATTTATCTCCAACTTGTTTTGGACCTTGTTCAGTTTTTTTGACTAGTCTTGCCATGAAATCAATTATACAATCTAAGTATGAAGATTGATATTTTGACCATTTTTCCTGAGATGTTTGAGGGTGTTTTTGGGACCTCTATCATAGGAAGAGCAACTGGAACAGGCTTAGTAGAGATTAAAATACACAACTTGCGAGACTGGAGTGACGATAACTACAAAAGCGTGGATGACAAACCATTTGGTGGCGGAGCAGGGATGGTGATGAAGATTGACGTGATTGACCGAGCTTTGAGTGAGCTTAGAAAACCTGAGTCAAAAGTAATCCTTTTGGATACAAAGGGGAAAATGTACAACCAAAAGACGGCCGAAACTTTGAAAAATGAAGAGCACATCATTTTGATTGCTCCTCATTTTGAAGGAATTGATCATCGAGTACATGACAATTTGGTCGAGGAGGTCTACTCAATTGGACCGTATGTACTATCTGGAGGAGAGCTTCCGGTGATGGTAGTTGTGGACTCAATAGTCCGACTGGTTCCTGGAGTACTAGGGAACCCTGAGTCACTATCAGAAGAGTCATACTCGGAGGACTTTGAGGTTGAGTATCCTCAGTACACCAGACCGGCTGAGTATAAGGGTTGGAAAGTTCCAGAAGTACTGCTTTCCGGAGACCATAAAAAAATTGCTGAGTGGAGAAAAGAAAAACACTAAAAGTGTGACTATTTTTGGTGAGCGTCGTTGACAGGATTTTCGGAGTCCTCTTTGGACATAATTTGGAGAGCTTCTTTTGCTGATTTAGCTTCCCCTGAAAGAATGATATCTTTAGCTCTCGCTATCTGCTCTAGTGTCTGAAATGTGTTTTCTAGATCGTGTCTTATATTTTCACTAATGACACCGCCGTCTGGGGAGCCTGCATGAGTAAGTAAACTTGGTTGATGTGATTTTTCCATGGTTTATTTTGGCACACCCACAGGCATTAAATAAATAATTGTGTCGGTGTCTGAGACTGTAATAAGCTCTTTTAGCTTTAGTTCATCAAAGTTTGTACTAACGATAGTCCCCAGCTTGAGACTTTCAGCTTGAAGACTAAGATTCTCGGCAGCATAGCCGGCCTCAAGATAGACCTCCTTGTCGTGAGGGATACCGCCGTAGGCGTCTGCCATTTTGGAAAGATCGCCCGCAACTACGAAGATTGCCGGAATATTTTTGAATGAATTTTGGTTTAATAGATCAAAAATTGCTTCTTTGAGCTCAACCTTTTTGATTGGCTTTAGCTGATGAACAAGAGCTCTGTCTCCTGGAATGTACTGGTACTCTCCAGGATCAAGACCGTCGACCTTGTTGGCAATAAGATAAATTGTGAGAGGATAGGTTGACTTTGATGAAGGTGCGGTGCGATCTCCCCAGTCGGTGTTGACTCCTTGAGCTGACCAGAGAAGTTGAGAAACCTGTTTGAGACTTAGTGAGGTGTCGTTGTAGTCAAGCCTGGTACGGCGGCTTTTTAGAACTGACTCGATAGAGAAACTACTTCGGTACTCGGGAGTTGGCAGACTAATAGTATCTTCAGGTAGAAGAGTTTGGATTTGAGCTTCTGGTGTTTGAGCTGGATAAGTGACAACCGTTCGTCGGAAAATTAAGGAGAGAATTACTAGAACGAAAACTATTGCTCCTGTCAAAATAGGAGTTAGCCAAATATTGACTAACTCCTTGTACTTTTCAGGGAGAAGAGACTTCTCTTTTGGGACAGTTTTCTTCACAGATTATGATCAGAGATAACTGTTGATTTTAGCTTCTTTTCTGATTCCAGAGTACCATTCTTGTGACCTAGTGTAGATCTCTTGCTGGTACAAGATATCTTTTATTTCTGCAGATACCTCTGTGAGTTCTTTGCCCTCGTATGAAGCTTTGTTGTCTGTAAAATATGCTTCTACTTCAGCATCACCGATTTCAACAGCACCTTGGGCTTCAACTAGTTTTTTGAGACCAATGCTTTGTTCGATTGACTCTAGTGCTTTTGCTTCGGTCATACCAAATTGTTCAAGAGCTGTTTTAAACTGCTCTTCTCCACCGTACTGCTCTTTGATTTTTGCCAACTCATCATTTATTTCTTTTTCGGAAACAGTGATGTTGTTCTTTTTTAGATTTTCGGCCAGAAGTCTTTCGGAAACAATTTCTTCAAATGACTGCTCGGCGTATTTGTCTGCCATTTTGGAGTTTAGCTCCCAACGAGTAATTGGGGATTTGTTTACAGTGCCAACGACAAACAGACTTCGATTTTTTTGGACTAGAAGAAAAGCGACTACTCCGATAGCAATGATCAAAAGAATCTTCACAAACATAGCAGTGTTAACTGACTTTGTGGACACTCTTGGTGGAACTACGGCTTCATTTAGACGAAGTTTTTTAATTACTTTAACGGCCTTTCCGCCTTTGGATTTCTTTTCTGACATAGTTTTTGATATTTTTTTAATTGATTTTTTTGGAGTTACTTTCGTCATGAGTTTTATGTTATCACATTCATAAAAATTAAAGAATTGTTTCTTCAAGATTTATCTGATCGTCGAAAACTGGAATATATGGATCTGGGAGATCTGTCACTTGATTTTGAATATCAAGCCTAAGATCAGAGAACTGAGACTCTATCGTTTCGTTTTCCTCTTGCTGTACTGTTTCGATGTCTGGAGGAGAAAAGGTTGGAGCAGGATTTTTTTCTGAGAGGCTTTTTCCTATGACTAGAGCAGTGACTAGAACAATAACTGCAACTGCGGCAATTAAGTACCAGCGATTCTTTTTTATCCAAGCGATAATAGTGTTTTTTATCTCGCCAGACTTGAACTTGTTTATAAGCTCTATGGCCTCAGGATTGGTGATCTCGATCTTAGGAATGGGCATAGTTTATGTCTATATCAATTAAACCGTCGATCCATTTTAACTGGAGTTTTTGGATGTCTCTGACTGCCTCTGTTTTGTTTGTGAAGTATGTTTCGTTGTCTATGTTGTCCATGTCTTCTTCTGAGGATACCTTTGTGGCTAGGTTATCAACGTCATTATCAATTCTGTTCCCGAGAAGTTGTAATTCATTTATTCTGTCGGCAAGAGAGGTAGAGAAAGGGGAGGCTAATTTGGGAAGAATAGTGTTAAAGGCTTCTTTTCCATCTAGCTGAAAACGAACCAGGTCAGCTATCTTGTTGGCTATAACACCAGTTCGGAAACTTCTGTTGTGTGTAAGAACACTTTTGGAGTACTCTTCTGAGAAAGCTTTTAGATCGGTGGAGGTGATTATTGATTGAGATTTTTGAGCTTCTGACAGAAAGTACTTATGGGCTGCCTGGAGTGACACTATGTGAAGGTTTATCGGGTGATAGCTAATTTTTTTTTCTTGAATTAGAGAGAGAAGATAGGCAGCGTAACTAGCTTTGGCCAGATCACGAGCCTTAAGAGTTTCTTTGGCAACTAGAACTGCTTTTTGTTGGTTGTCTAGGGTTGGATTGTTTAAAAAATCCTTTTTGAGAACAGAGTACTCGATGTAGTTTTGACGATATTGATTGTACTGATATTCATAGTCTGATCTGTAATCCGCCAGTACAGGCTTCATAGGAAATATAAGAAATACAAAGATGAAGGATAGTACTATTTTTGCGAAAGACTTCATTACTTTAAGGATAACCCTTGCCCTATGAGTTTTTCAACTACGGTTTGCCAGGTTGAAAAATGGAGGTCAAGTTTGTTTTCGGTAAATACTGTTTTTAGGCCTCCGTAAACAGGGTATCTACTTTTGTTTGCTTGTGTGGCCAAAAAATCAACGATGGAAGCTGACTTAATAAGTGAAGCGTCTCCGCCCAACTGATCTACCGTATAAGAAATCAACTCAAACGGAGTCGTGGTGTCGGACGCACAGTGGAAAACTCCTGAGCTGTTTGTGTCGATAATTTTTTCGATTGTTTCGGCAACTTCATCTATAAAGGCAATGCAAATTTGTTGGTCATTGAATAACGGATACATTGTGCCGTCCGAGAATTTCTTGAGGGCACCTCGAATGTAATCAAGCTTTGGCTCAAAACGAGAACGAACAGGATAGATGATTCGAAGAACGGTGCTGCCATTACCTAAAATAATTTTTTCTGCTCTGTTTTTTGTCCAGCCGTACCATGTGAGATTTTCAGGGGAGTCAGGTGATTTGTCTGATTCTGCGTATGGTCCAGGAGATTCAACACTTCCTGGAAAGACCATGTCTGTAGAAATATGAATGATGTTTTGGGATGGAAAAGCATCAACTAAGTTTTGGATACCTTTGACATTGATGTTCCAAGCAGATCCGTTTTCATCACCGGTCTGGGTCTCTGCTCCATTGACGTCTGTAAAAGCAGCAAAGTTTACTATCCATTCTGGATTAAATTGATCAATGGATTTTTTGATTGACTCTTTGTTTGTGAGATCAAATTCCGGAAAACTTGGGGTAGAAAATTCATATTTTTTCGCTAGTTCCAAAAAACGAGAACCTACTAACCCGGTTGATCCGGTGACGAGTACTTTTACTTTATTCATTGTTTATTTATAAATTGACTCTGACTGCTCTTTTATTGATTTCCACCAGTCTTCATTTTCTTTGTACCAGATTACTGTTTTCTCAAGCCAAGTGTCAAAATCATGTTCAGGCTTCCAGCCTAGATCCTTGTTTATCTTTGTCCAGTCTACCGCATAACGCCGATCGTGACCTGGTCTGTCTGTGACAAACTCGATTGAGTCTTTTTCGTCTTTTCCGAGAATCTTGATAACTTTCTGGGCTACTTCAAGGTTGTTTACATCTTCGGACATGCCCCCTACGCAGTATGTGGAGCCTGAAATGGCATTTTTAAAAACCATCTCAATTGCTCGACAGTGATCAAAAACATGCAACCAGTCGCGAACATATTTTCCATCGCCGTAAACTTTGACTTTTTGACCAGTGAGAAGGTTGGATATCATGCGAGGTAAAAATTTCTCTGGATCTTGAAAGGGACCAAAGTTGTTACTACAGTTGGTGATAGTGACTGGTATTTGAAAAGTGTCATGATAGGCTCTGACAATGTGATCTGATGAAGCCTTTGAGGCGGCGTACGGACTGTGAGGATCGTAGCAAGTTTGCTCACTAAATTTTGTGTCGCTGTTCAAAGGAAGTGCGCCAAAAACTTCATCGGTTGAGACGTGATGAAATTTTTTGATGGCGTATTTTTTGGCCGCCTCAAGAAGAATCTGAGTGCCAAAAATATTTGTTTTTGTAAAAATAAGAGGATCGAGAATAGATCTATCAACGTGACTTTCAGCGGCAAAATGGATGATAGCATCAACTTTTGATACAACGTTGTCTACTGCGACAGCGTCGGTGATATCACCTTTTACAAACGAATAGCGAGGATTGTTTTCTACCTTTTTGAGTGACTCTAAGTGACCAGCGTAGGTAAGAAGGTCAAAATTAAGTATTTCATCGTTAGGATTATTGTCCAACCAGTATTGAATAAAGTTGGAGCCTATGAAGCCAGCACCGCCAGTGACAAGTATTTTCATATTTAGTTATTTTTTGATTTTTCTGACATATGGATTCCGGCACTAAGTAGACTGTCAAAAGTACCAGCGTCTTCCCAGTAACTATCGAAGACACAGGCTTTGAACTCTCCCATCTCAAGATAGGTGTTGTTTACGCTTGGATTGCCACTTATCTCCAGTTCTCCTCTTCCGGAAGGCTTAAGGTTTTTGGCTATCTCTACAACTCGATGATCGTATGTGTACAGACCGACGGAAACAAACATCGATTTTGGATGTTCTGGCTTTTCTTCGATGGAGATGACATTGTTCTTTTCATCGAGCTCAACAACTCCTAGCCTTTTGACATCTTCGAGTTTTTTGAGTTCCTTGACGTAGATTTGTCCACCGGACTTAAATGCCTTGATTTGCTCTGAGAAGTCTTGGTCAAAAATATTGTCTCCGAGAACCATGGTAACATCATCGTTGTCGATGAAGTCTTCACCAATAATAAAGGCTTCTGCCAGCCCCTTTGGTTCTTTTTGGATAGCATAACTAAAATGAGCTCCAAACTGTTCACCCGTACCTAAAAGATTTAAAAATAGGCCTGAGTTTTCGGGAGCTAAGATAATGAGGATATCTTTGATGCCTGCCTTGATAAGAGTTTCAATTGGGTAGTAAATCATGGGCTTGTCGTAGATCGGCAAGAGTTGCTTACTAATTACCCAGGTAAGTGGCCTTAGGCGAGTGGCTCGACCTCCGGCAAGAATAATTCCTTTCATAGACTGTTATTATACAACTGGTAATTGTGGTTATTTTAATAAACCTATAACTAAAATGCTTCCAAGAAGTGAAAATGCTGCATATTCTAGAACGACTTTTGTCTCTAAAGTATGCTCTTTTGCGTGATGAAGAACGCCCCATATTATATATAGTATGGAAAAACTAATAATTATCACTTCCTGAATAGATTTATTGCCATTGAAATATAAGACCAGAATTACTGCGATCGAAGATATTAAAGTTAAGAGGAGATAGTCAAAAATATTTTTATTTCGCTTTTTCATAGGACAATTCCCTGACGAATAATGATAAGGATGATGGCTAGTGCGGCAAAGTACGTAAGGTGAGCCCAGGTTTTTCCAGAGATGCGAATAATGTTGTAGCGAAGAACAAATATCCAGTCAAGACTAAGGGCAAACACAATCAAGACCACAAAAGCCAGTGACCAGGCTCGAGAAAGATCCATGGGGGAAAGACCTGACTCTGGAATGAGTTTTTCTTCTGCAAGAACCGTACTGACAACATTACTTGAGGCTATTCTAGCAACTGATGGTTGCTGAGTGGAGCCGAACATCTGAACAACAAGAGTAGTTTCAACTCCGTTTATATATCCGTCCACAACGGCAATGCCGATGTCATGATAGCGGTCATCTAAGAGATTTTTGCGATGAGTGGGCGAGGCCATCCAGGCTTTGACAACATCTGTGGGATTGCTAAAGTCACGAGCTAGATTTTCGCCTGCGTGTAGATACTTGTAGCCTGAGCCAGTAACAAAGTACCATGGCTCGGTACCAGTTGGACTTACGTGTGCCCAGTAATTGTTTTCAAACATGTCGGTTGCTTTGGCTAAAGCGGCTTGATTCAGGGCTGAGTTGTATTTGAGGGTGGAAACTCCAGCATTGAGACGCTCTTTGTTGGTTAGCTCTATTACAATGTCGGGGCTGATTTGAGAGGCGTAGCCAAGAACGCCTGGCTTGAGACCAACGGTGATATCTACAATGGATCGGCCCATGATAAAGAGACCAATTAGTATCACTATCGACCTAGGCCATAAGATTTTTGCCTTGTGGTTGTTGTGAGGGTGAGGTGCAAAAAGAGTAATAATCGAGTGTGCCATAACTTACTTCATTATAAGAGCTTTCTCTGTCTCTTTACAACAACCGCGTTTTATTAAAGTATCCAGATCTTTTTTTCTCTAAGAAACCCTAGTTACTTCGCCACTTTGCTGGACTTCGATCTCAAGGCTACTTAGCTAAAATGATATATCTTTTTAGATCTGTTCCTGGAGGATAACAAGTCATGAGAGTTACTTGAGAGGCGTCAGATTTTCCGAGTAAATACTGCACTTCATTGGGGTCAACAATCTTTTTTTCAACGACGTGATAATCAAAACGATCATCCTCGTAATAAAGAGTTATTGTGTCCCCTATCTCAAGTTTTGGAAGGAGATAAAAAATGGAGTTGAAACGAACGGCTTCATAAAAATTTTCTGAAGAATGAGAAAATATAAAAATATTTCCATTTTTTCCTGGAAGAGCGGTTCCGAGGGCGTGAGCTACTCCCTGAGTAAGTGCTTTCTGATAAATATCGGAGTTATTGGGGTCTACGTTTTTAATTACTTTAGAGTTGATACCCAACTTGGGAATAACGATTCCAAAATCTGGGTAAAGAGGGGTGATTTCTTCATCTTCAAATCCACCTTTTTTTCTTGTCTGAAATTTTATTTCATCACGTGCCAAAGGAAAAAAGGTTGCGACAAGGATTGTAATAGAAATAGCAATCAATAAAAACCCAAGTATCTTTTTCATCTACCTCTATTGTGCGCGTTTTTTTGATCGAAAGAAAAAGTAACCCCCAATGACAACTAAGGCGACCAAAAACCATCTATAATCAAATTTTTTAGAAGTTTCAGTACCTAGAACCTCAGGTGTTTCAGACTCTGTTGAGGGGGCCTCGGTACCATCTTCTAAGGTAATTGTCGACTCATCCTGTGGAGTAGTTTTATCTTCAGAAACTTGAGAGCCATCTCCAGCAAGTAGAGCACCTTGAGCGTTGGTTTCTGTTGTGATAGTTCCTGTTGTGGAAGTTGTAGATACTGTAGTGACTGTACTGCTGTCGCCTGTTGTACCGGATACATTGTCTGAGCTATCAACAGCTCTAATTACGTAGAAATACTCTTTTCCGCAAGAGGGTACACTATTGATGAAGCTTCCCTCTGTGTTTGGCCCGATGTTTTGTGAGGCAACTCTCCCGCCAGAGTCGAGAGATATGTTTTTTGTGTCTGATCTAAATAATTCTACTTTTACTGTTCTTCCATCGTCCGCAGTTTTAAACTTTATTTTGTAATCACAGTCATTAAGTCTTTCTTTGGAGTAGGAACCTGGGGTACTTGGATAGTTTTTGTTGTAATCGATAGAGACAGTGTTGCTGACCACTCCATTGGCTTCAACATAGAATTTATATTCTCCGGCGTTACTTAAAATGCTACTGTCAACACTACAGTAATCGGTGTTTCCTCCTGGAATTAGAGTCTTACTGTCAAATTTTACATATGAACTATCCGAAGAATACTTTTTATAGCAATCGACAGTAATGTTTGCTGTTCCACCGACTTCGAGGGCAACAAAAGTAAGCTTAAGGTTATTCTGGTTCGTTGGTGTTTTTGGCTGGCCAAGCCTAACTGAGATATTTGCCGCCCCAAAACTAACTGAAGGTATCATTAAGCCTAAAGCTGTTAGAGCAGTGAGAAAGAATAGTTTTAGTTTCATTTATTTTTTGTTTGATGACTTAATAAATCTGATTCCGTATACCAAACAGACTAGGGCAAGCATAGACCAAGCTGGAGAAGCTCCTGTTGCTGGAAGGCTAGTTGAAGCACCGAGGACTTCACCTTCAACTTTTTTCTCTACATCGTAGGTTCCGCCATTGGTTTGATCCTTAATGACTTCAACGTCTGTACCGACGTTGTTTTCGTTAACATACTCGGAGTTTTCACCTAGAGCTAGAAAGGAAAGTCCTTGGTCGTAGGCGTCATCAGCAACAGCCCAGGCAAGGTCGGAATAGATTCCTGGATTAATATCTGAGGTAATGCTGGCTGTGTACTTGATAGTAATGGTGTCATCTTTTTCGTAATCACCTAAATTCCAGACACCTGGGGAGTGATACTCTGGATCACTGGCCAAAGTAACCGGTGCTGATCCTTTCATGACAGAGTATGATCCACTAAAAGAAAAACCATTTGGGAGAAGATCTGTGAGCTTTAGATTACGAACATTATTGTCTAACACTTTTATGGTAATGGTGTGTTCAACTGAAGATCCTGGAGATAAAGGTGAGGTAGCGTTGTTTGATCTACTGATTAGTAGTCTGGCGTCAACTTGCTTATTCCCAAAGTTGTATTCAGGACCAACTACTGCATTTTTTGAGATGATAAATCTACTTGAGTTTTGATCTGGAAGATTTACTTGGTGACAG
Organism: Candidatus Collierbacteria bacterium UBA2277; assembly: GCA_002347045.1. Classification (GTDB taxonomy): domain Bacteria; phylum Patescibacteriota; class Microgenomatia; order UBA1400; family MFAQ01; genus UBA2277. Next base: position 362,038 of record DDWV01000001.1, read on the forward strand.
GCTGGATTAGGAAATGTCTGAGCCCAGCCTGATTTAAGCTCTTCGCACACTTCGTACTGACCTGGAAGTAGTCCTTCGAACCAGTACCAACCGAAATGTTTGTCTCCAGAATCAGTGACCTTGGTGTCGAAAAGTTCTTTTGTTGTTCCCTCGTCGCTCTCGGTTAATTTGTATAGATTGATTGTCCAGTCTGATAAAAGTGGTTCGGGAGTACAAACATAGTCACCTTCCACTACTCTCTCTAAGGACTGATCACAGGTTTGACGCATACCATCTCCATTAATATCACTCCACTTGAAACCATGAATTGATCCTAAAACATATTGATTAAGAATTACGAGAGTTCTATTTGGACCAGCATCTAGCGCGAGATTGATTTCTCCATTTGAGTTGGTGTCGGCACCATAAGTATAAAAATCATTAAGTGAATTTACAATCTCTGTATATTGATCATTGTACAGAGCGGTTTGCCAACCAGTTGAACCAGAGATTACCTCTTGGCTGTAAGTATAGTTGTCAATTGCAAGACCACTGTAAGTGATACAGTAGGCGTCGTCGCTTTCTGAGCTTGCTAGAAGCTTGGTGTTGGGGGTAAATCCTGATGTAAAGACAGTATCAGCTAAGCCTTTGTTCCAGTCAATAGTAAAGGTGCTGCTGCCCATTTCTGAACCATTGACAATATTTCTTTCGCCATCGATGATCATTTTACAGACCTTTATGGATCCGGTTGGTTTCGAAACCGTAAAGGTGTCTTCTGCATAACCAAAATAAACCCAATTGTTTGAATTTGAACAATTATTGTCACATCTGCCAACTTGAATTTTCCAGGTACCGAGAGGAGCATTTGAAGGTAGTGAATAATCGCAAGTCACTGAGGAAGAATTAGTGTAATTACATGTTTTAGCCACACTACCATTTGAGTCAATGTATCGAAGGCGCATGTTGGCTGCTGTACTTCGAGTTCCTTTTCCATAGACTGTTTGTCCGGTTATAAAATCATCCTTGGGGGTGGAATAAGTGTTTGAGCTATAAGTATCAACTGTATATGAGACTGCCGGAACAACACAGTTGTTTTCCCATATAGCTTGACCTTGTGTATCCCAGTTTAATCCGGGGTAGTATCCTCCGTAATATGAAAATGGAGGAATAATATCATTACTGTGACCTCCGTGACCAGTAGCACCTACGACAGAGTCATCATCTACCGTGAGATTTTGATAGTTTCCAGAGGCCCCAGAAGCGTGACAGACACGAACTTCTACATGTTGGATTTCTGTATATGAAACTACTACCCTGATAGTACCAATGCGAACATTTGTGTTACCAACCTTGAGTACACCAATTTCAAGATTAGTATCATTTTTTTTAACAAAATCTGGAATATCAATTATTTGATCTCGTGCTGTACAACCACTAAAACTTGTTGTTGCAAGGTTATAGCTCGCATCAGTATTTGTAGATCCAACACGAACAAATGTTTTATATGTTCCACCTATTGAACCACTAGCGCGGTCAGTGACATATATTCGAACACTGGTAACTGTGCTATTGTTTGGGATAGAAGATAGATTTATCTTAACTGATTCCCGATTCCCATTATGGTTACTGGCAATATTGTCATTCCCGTCACTTTCTCCACACCGAGGAGTTCCATTTTCATCAACGTCACTTTCATCACCATTCCATTGATTATAAAATCCCTGTCCATCAGGATAAAGTGTTCCAGTCGCAGCATCGGTGAAATCGTATGACGCAACAATTGATCCGTTGGTATCAGTAGCTTCGATCGTGTAATTTGGGCGGTAGTTGCCATCGAGAGTGAAGGAGAAAGAAATGTTGCCGTTTTCGTCTGAAGTTACTGTGGGATTGTAAATAAAGACTGGGTTGTCTAAAGAAGTGATCCTTAATGTATAAGTCGTGTTAGGGAGGAAATTGATACCGGTGATGTAAACTGTGTCGGTTGGAAAGTAGTCTGGTTTGTCGGTTGTAAGTGTGGGTGAGACTTCAGAGATAGTAGACTGTCCGAGTTGAGCTACAACCGTATACTGTTCAGATAAGGACATGGTTGGGGAAGTTTCAGGCTCAGAAGAAGTGGAGTCGATAGAAGAAGGTTGCTGTTCATCTGACTGGGAAGGATCATCATTGGTTTCTGCTGGTGTTGACTCGGGAGATGTTTCGGGTGTGGTTTCAGGAACGATGGTTGGTTCTGGGGTAGTTTCCGGGTTTTGGTCGGGTGTGACTTCGGACGTGGTTTCCTGAGTTGGAGATTGCTCCACAATAACAGACTCAGAGGCAATATCTTCGGCATAAACAGGCAAAGCTAGGGTAAGGGGAACAAAGGATTGAAGGGCTAGGCTAAAACAAGTAACTAAGGAAACTAATCTTCTTAGTTTTAGGAGTTTCATTGATTTTATTTAACAGTTTTACTGATCTAATATTTAGACCGGTTTCACTATTAGCTCCCTTATATCCAAAGTGACCATGTAAGGATATAGATCAATGCTCTCTAGGACGTATTGTACAGCTGGCCACAAGAATGTCAACTATCTTTCTTTTGAGTGATTGAGGGTGGAGAAGAGTAGATAGGTTCTACAGGAGTCATTGAACCGTTTACTTTTATATCTAGGCCAAAACCTAGAGCATTGGCAATGCTGACTCCGACGCGAGTACCAGTGAAGGACCCAGGACCAGGGTTTACTTCTATGTCATCAATGTCTTCTGGACGAATATTTTCTTGCTCTAAACAGTGAATCAGAAACCCTAAAACATCTTGATCTCTGGGTGACTCAACATTTTTGACATATTCGTTGTCGTTGACTCTTATAACTGCTTTGGTGTTGTCTGTGGAGTCTATGTATATTCTCATTTTATTTTTGCTCCTTTACTATTATCTCTCTTTCATTTTCACTCTTGGCCTTAAGATGTACGTCAAAACGTTTTTTGGGTAAAAAATTTTTGAGTTTTTCTGGCCACTCTATAACTAATAGGTTCTCTGGATCTGACCAGATCTCCTCAAGGTCAAAAGCCCTGATTTCTTCCAAGGAGTCGAGACGATAGAGATCAAGATGAAAAAAGGTTTTGATAGCTGGATGATTTGTAACTGGATACTGACGCATAATCATAAATGTAGGAGAGACTACTCTGTCTACACCAAGGTATTTTCCAATCCCTTGAGCAAACGTAGTCTTACCTGCAGCTAAGTCGCCATACAAACAAAAAATTGCTCCTTGTTTTAGCTTTTGAACTAAGTTCTCGGCTATTTCCCTGGTTTCTTCGAATGAAGTGGAGATAAAAGTGGTTTCCATAAATTTAATTTTACAATCAAGATGCTTGTAGTGATGATCCCGAGTGCGTCGATACCGACGTCTCTCAGGCGACCGGTTCTCCCCGGTACCAATAACTGATGAATTTCATCGGTGAAAGCGTAAATCAATGAAAATATAATTGCTTTTGTGGGATTTTTTTCTCCTATGGCTCTATACCAAAGGATAAAAAGGATAGAGTACTCTAAAAAATGGGCCGTTTTTTTGAAAATGAAGTCTACAACATCGATATCGTTTGAAGGTAGCTCGGGAATTGATGAGACAACATATATCAGAACCATCCAAAGAACGACAGGAAGGAAACGGCTAATTTTTTGAGGCATCTTTGGTATTTTAATCTTTTCTGTGACGAAAATACAGTAGAGAGCCAGATAAGGTGGCTATAAAAAGGCCTAAAAAGAAAATGTTTTTGGAGTTTGATAATCGTGGAGTCTTTGATGGAGTGGCGATATCGGCTTCCTCGAGATTTACTTCAAAATCATAAGTATCGGCTGAGTCACTGGCTGAGAGTACGCTTGATTGAGTTGACTGCTTATCCATGGTAGTCATTGAGGAAGATTTTGTGGCTATGGGCGTGGGAGTCTTTTTGAGAGTTGGAGTTGGTGTAGGAGTGGGGGTTATATTTGGAGTTTGGGTTACTAGTGCTGGAGTTGGAGTTGGTGTAGGAGTGGGGGTTATATTTGGAGTTTGGGTTACTGAGATCTCTTGAGTTGGGGATAGTGTCTGAGCTACTGTTGGTGTTGGTTCGGAAAGAATGATGTTGAGCATGTTTGATTCTCCAGCATAAGATGTTGACTCTCCTGTAAAACGTTTGAGCCTTACTGTGTACTCGCCGGGGCCTTTGTAATCTGAGTCTTCCGGGTCAGAGTTGAATATTATTTGAGTAACTACGTCATTGTTTAACTTGATAAAGTTTTCAGAAATATATTCTTTTTCTGGTGACGATATATAGCTGAACCATTCCCCTTTTGAGCTCCATGTTTTTCCAAAGTATCTTGTAACTTCAGGTGCCGTGAGTGCTACTTGGACGAAACATGCCGATGAGGATGACACACCAGAAACCACTGCATCCAGGGAGTAGTAACTCTCGTGTTGGGTAATATTGGAAATTTGAAGCGAAATTGCGGCGAGTATTTCCTGAGGCAACAAAAAGAAATAAAGGCAGGTTGTAAGTATTAGTGAAAGATTTTTCACTAATGATAATAATATCCTTTTTAAATCTTAATATCAAAAACTAACTAATCTGAGGCTATTTATGTCTGACAGGCTGTATTTCTCACTGAAGTCACGATTGTTACCATTTTCAAGGAAGGGGTCGTGCATGATGTATTTGTCTCCTTCTTTTTTGACAATTACGATAAAGTGATCAGGTCCTCCATATACACCGGCGATTACAGACCTACCAGCGTTTAGTTCTGAGTCTAAATTACTTTTTGAAACGGCTGTAATCGTGACATTTATACCATTGACACTGAAAGAGTGACGTAGCCAACCATTTCCCGGAACAAATGCACTAGATACAGCAGCAATATCCCCTGGCTTGATATCTTTCCCGGCATGACTGGCCATCATGGACACAGAACTTACTAAACAGCCATACTCAGCTACTGAGTAAGATGAACCACCTAGTCCCATGTTCCCCCATTGAGAGTCTCTTTGGTTGTAGTAGCAACCCCAACTGTCACACTTGGTCTGATTTGAGAGTATCGAAGCACCACCCTGACTGGCAACGTATCTTCTTAGAGCGGCTAGATTTGCTTTGGCATCGCTAAGCATTTTTTGGAACTTCTTTTCATCATTTTGGGTGAGTGTGAGAAGGTCTTTCTTTTCGGCTTGTTGGGCGTCAATTACTCTTTTCTGGGCAATAAGTTTTGCTTTTAATTCCTCGACTTCTTGCTGTTTTTCGACTTTATCCTGCTTTCTCTGGTCGTAGTCGTTTCTGGCTTTCTCAAGCTCAGCGAGAATTAACTGATCTTTTGTTTTTAGAGTATTTAGATATTTTAGCTTTGTGTAGTAGTCTCCTATGGAGTCTGATGAAAAAATGAGATCTACCGGCGTGGCACGAGACCGACGATAACTTTCCCTTACACGGCTAGTATAAATTGTTTCCAGTTGGCCCAAGGAATCGTTGACAGTGTCCAGTACTCCTCCCAATACATCGACTTCTTTTTCGAGCTGATTTATTTGAACTTGAGTCTGATTTATCTGACCCTGAGCTAGGTTTATTTTTGAGTTTAGGGTGGTGATGGTTTGCTTAAGAGACAACTGCTCTCCCTGAAGAGAAGTAATTTTTTGACTGCAACTGTCGATATATTGTTGAATCTCCGCTTCTTTTCCGACTCCAGAAGGCGGTGTGCCTTCACACTCGACAGCATTTACAGGATTAATCCATAAAAAGAATAGAAGAATTACAAAAACTAAGAGTAGTTTTTTCATTTTGATCGCTTAACAAACCTTGAAGTGGCAAAGAGACTAGAGAAAAAGGAGATAATCAAACCGAAAGTAATCAAGGAACCAAAAAGTATTAAGTAGACTGTGTAGTGAACTGGGAACGAGATGATGCTTCCGATTCTTGGAGCTAAGAATGGAGTGGAGTATAAAAGTACAATGAAACAGCCTAACCAGCCGATAATTGAACCTGATAAGCCGTAAATAACTGATTCTTGAAGGTATGGCTTGATAATATATAAGTTTTTGGCACCCATAAGCTTAAAAGTTCTGATCTCGAAACGACGAGAGGAAATCTTCATGGAGATGATCGTCATGATAGTAAGAATGGCTACAATAGTAAGGGCGATTACGAGAACAAGACCACCCATACGAATAGCGTTGGTCCACTTTGTGAGTTCGGCGACCACGTCTTGCGGATAATCAATCTCTTTTTTTCCTTGGGGAGTAATGCTGATCAGGTCACTGGCTTCAAGAGTTTTGGAGATATTGTCAAAAGACTCAGGGCTCTGGGCAGTAATCTCTACACTTGCCGGAAGAATATCAGCGGTGACTATTCCCCAGTCTGTGACAGTACCCAGAAGAACTGGATCGTTACCGACGCTCTTCTTGTATAGTTCAAGAGCATCTTCTTTGCTGATATAAATTGCTTTTTTTACACCTGTCGTAGCGCTAAGACTACTTAGAAGGCCTCCAACTTGTTCTGTCGTGTGACCGTCTTTGAGATAGGCAATTATCTGTGGCTTTGTTTCAAAATTGTTAAGGATGATTTGAGAGGCAAAAGTAACGAGGGCAAAAATACCGACAATAAAGATAGTAAGACTAACAATAAAAATGGCAGAGATCGCTTGATATGGTGAACGACGGATATTTTTTAGGGCAGTAATCATGCTATTTTTTTATCTTCATTAGTATCTTCTTTTTCATCATTTTTGTCTTTTCTCTTTGAGTCCTTTTTGCTTTCTGTGAAGTCTTCTTCTTTGACTATCTTACCTTTTTCGAGATGAATGTGACGGCCGATATTTAGACCTATTAGTGTAACGTCGTGTGTCGCCATGATCACTGTCGTTCCATCGGAGTTTATTTTTTGGAGCAGATCAAAGATCTCAACTGAAGTATCTTTATCAAGATTTCCTGTGGGTTCATCTGCAAACAGGATTGGCGGGTCCCCGGCTATGGATCGGGCAATAGAGGCTCGCTGAAGTTCACCACCTGAAAGTTGTCCTGGAAAAAGATCTTCTTTCCCAGAAAGACCGACTAAATCAAGAATGTGTTTTACCTTTGTAGGAATTTTTTTGGAATCGTAGCCTGCAACCTCAAGAGCAACAACGATGTTTTCACCTACAGTTTTGTCGGGAATAATTCTAAAATCTTGAAAAGCAAAACCAATTTTTCGCCTTAAAAGTGGAATATTTTGAGGTTTTATTTTGTTTAGATCTTCTCCGTCAACTACAATCCTGCCTTTGTTTGGAACCAGGTCTCTAAGAAGCAAACGGCCAATTGTGGTTTTGCCAGCTCCGGATTTACCAGTAATAATTACAAAGTCACCTGGTGAAACTGAAAAGTCGATATCATCTAAGACAATGTCTCCATTTGGATACGACTTTGATATGTGAATAAAATCAATCACAGTTTTTTAATTATTTTTTATGATCCCTTTGTTGGGGTTCAAACAAGAGGATGCTAAGTACATCATTCTGGTAATGGTGCGTTGAGTGCTTCAACTTTAGCGCGACCTACATCCATGAGCCAACCAACTTTTTGACCTTTGAATGTTTCACCCCAGATAGTCACTTGATTACCAACAAGAGCATCAAGGTCGATAGTGGAGCTAGTGAGATAGACTGTCTGTGACACTCCCCCAACTCGAAGAAGCTTGTGCGTACCTTCGCCATTGAACCCTCCTTTGTCTAATACTCCTGTTGCGGGGTCTTTGAAACTCTTTTCGTCCGGAGATCCAAAAATGTCACCAACCTTTACTCCGGTCTCTGGCACATCGGCTTGGATTCCGGAAAGTTCTGGGGATACTATGGTTCCAGAGTTCATTGCTTTGAGTCTAGCTCCTGAGTAAAAACCAGCAGCAGTTACGACGATAAAGGCAATGATAACGGGGATAATGCTTTTGTTTTTCATTTTTGGTGGAGTCTCAGCCGTAAACGAAGGCGGAGTTGTGACAGAGTTGGTAATAGGGGCTACTGACTCAGCCTTGTCGAGGTCGATCATTTTTATATCCATGACTTAGTTTATCAAATTTGTCGACCGGGAGCGAAGAATCTTAACTCTTCTTCGATAAAAGAATCGATGTCCCCGTCAAGAACAGCGTCTGGGTTGTTTGATTCGTGCTCAGTGCGCAGGTCTTTTACCAATTTATAAGGATGAAGGATATATGACCTAATTTGGTGCCCCCAACTGGCTTGAGTTTTTTCGCCTCTCACTGCTTCAATTTCACTTTGCCTTTTTTCTTCTTGAAGTTCCCAAAGCTTTGAGCGAAGCATATCCATGGCAATTTTTCTGTTTTGAACTTGGTAACGTTGAGTTTGACACTCAACCACAATACCTGTTGGAATGTGCTTTATTCGCACGGCCGTACTAACCTTGTTTACATTTTGTCCACCTGCGCCACCTGAACGACTGGCAGAAAATTCGATGTCCTCATCTGGAATTTTGATATCAGCATCCTCGGGAAGGACTGGAGTTACCTCAACTCCAGCAAAGGAAGTTTGTCTTAGTTTGTCTGCATTAAAGGGTGATAGACGAACAAGACGATGTGTTCCTTTTTCATTCTTAAGGAAACCATAAGCAAAACGGGCATGTACCATATAAGTAACGGTCTTGATGCCGACTTCTTCTCCTGGAGAGTACTCAACAGTCTCATAGTTCCAGCCTTTTTTATCGAAGTACCTTGTGTACATACGAGAAAGCATACTGGCCCAGTCCATAGCTTCAGTACCACCCTGACCTGCTCTGATTGCAAAAATTGCTTCGGAAACGTCGTATTTGCCAGATAGGTAAGTTACGAGTTCGACTTTGGCAATGTGCTTTTCCAAGGTTTCTTTGAGAATCATTATGTCTTCATCAAAGGAATCGTCTTCACTATCTGTTGCCATCTGAAGGAGTTCTTCTAGGTTTTCAAGTTCTTTTGAAAGATTGTTTACAGAGGAAATTAAATCTCGAATCTCTGCTAAGCTAGACATAACTCTTTTGGCGTTTGATTCATCCTGCCAAAGAGTAGGTTCACTAGACTCTATCTCGAGTTTGTTCTTTTCTTCTTCAAGAGCAAAGACGTTGATTTTGCTTCGGAGATCGTCAATTCTACGTTTTAGATCAGTTAGATTCAGCTGTGTTTCAGATATCATTGTCTTTATTTTACAGCTTTGTTGTCGTTATACTAAAGGTATATAATCTTTTGGTTGGTAAATTTTGAAACATGAAGATAATAAAAAGATTTTGGTGGTTATTCTTAATCGGATTTCTTGTTGGTGGTTTTTTTGTGTGGAAATCGAGCCAGAAAAAAGCTGAAAGTGCAAAAATAAAGACGTTTACAGTAGTTAGAGAAGACTTGGTTGATTCATTGGGGCTCTCTGGAGAGATAGATGCTGGAGAAAAAGTATCTTTGCGATTCCAGACATCAGGTCTTTTAGCTTGGGTAGGAGTAAAAGAAGGTGATAGTGTGAAGAAATATCAAACCCTTGCTTCATTGGACAAGAGAGATCTTCAAAACAGAATGAGTCAGCTTCTAAATTCATACTCGAAAACAAGATGGGACTTTGAGCAGGCTCAAGATGACAATAAAGACTGGGAAACAGCAGGTATGACAGATGAAGCAAGAACTGCAGTAAAAAGAACTCTTGATAAATACCAGTTTGACTTAAACTATTCCGTGTTATCCGTAGAGTCTCAAGATTTATCACTAAAATTTGCGAACTTATGGACTCCTATTGAAGGACTTGTTACAAAAGTTGATGCGCCTTTGGCTGGACAAAACATAACTCCTGCAACAGCTACATTTGAAGTAATCAATCCAGAAACGATATATTTTTCGGCTACAGCAGATCAAACAGAAGTGGTGAAGTTTAAAATTGGCCAAAAAGGCATTTTGGTTCTAGACTCGTACGATGAAAGAGAAATTCAGGGAACTGTGACTTCCATCGCATTCACACCAAAGGCAGGAGAAACTGGAACAGTTTATGAAATAAAAATTGCCCTTGATCTTTCAAACTCTGATTATGCTATTAGAATGGGAATGACTGGGGACGTTGATTTTGTATTTAAAGAGATTAAAGACGTGTTAGTAGTTCCAAGTTCATATATTAAGACTGAAAAAGGCGAGTCTTACGTTTATAAAGCAGTAGGAAAAGAAAAACAAAAAACGGCCGTAAAAGTTGGAGAGACAGTCGACGGCAATTCAGAAATTGTTTCTGGCCTAAATGAAAAAGATGTTATCTACAGTAATTAGCCTAAAGGATGTTTCCAAGAAGTACATAATGGGAGGAGATACAGTTTTTTATGCCTTAAAAAACGTAAACCTAGAAATAAAAGAGGGAGAGTATGCAGCTATTGTTGGTCCATCTGGAAGCGGAAAGTCGACTCTGATGCACATTATTGGCTTGCTAGACAAACCAACCGACGGCAAAGTAATAATAGGTAATAAAGATATATCAAGCTTAGATGATGATGCTACTTCTACTCTTAGGTCAGAGTTCGTTGGTTTTGTTTTCCAGCAGTTTAATTTATTAAACAAACTAACCATCAAGGAAAATATTCTTCTTCCCATAGGTTATGCAAGAAAAAAGTTTGACTACAACCCTGAAGAAAGAGCGGAGTACCTAATGGAAAGATTTGGAATACTCGACAAAAAAGACTCCTTCCCAAATAAGATTTCTGGAGGTCAGCAACAAAGAGTGGCTATCGCCCGCTCTTTGATCATGAAACCAAAGTTGATATTGGCAGACGAACCAACTGGAAATCTAGATACGAAAACCGGAAATGAGATTATGGAACTTTTTGGAGAACTAAATAAAGAGGGAATAACTATTTTGGTCGTTACCCATGAGCCAGACATTGCAGAGAGGACTAGAAGACAAATTAAGATCAAAGATGGGGAGGTGGTTAAATGACATATCTTGGATCAATACTTAAGTCTGCAATCACAGACTTTGGAAAAAATAAGGGGAGAACTTTTTTGACATCACTTGGAATCTTGATTGGAGTTATGTCTGTAGTTTTACTGATGGCTGCAGGCGCAGGACTAAAAGTATATATCTCACAGCAGTTTGAAAGCATGGGATCGAATCTACTGTATGTAATGCCGGGAAATATGTTTGGCGAAGGCGGTTCTGGTTTGTCTGGCGCTGATGGCGGAATGGCTCCTTTGTTTGTGGAAAAAGATATTGTCACGTTAAAAAGACTCAAAGGAGCGGAGTACGTGATCCCCTACTATCAAAAAACTGTTAAGGCTTCGTATGTAGGAACTACAAAATATGCGACACTCAATGGCACCTCTGAAGACGCTTTTCCTGGAAATAATTTTATCGCGGAGTATGGAACGGTCTTTTCTTCGGCCGACAACTCCGCAAAAAACAAAGTTGCTGTGATTGGATCCAACCTTGCCGAAAAATTATTTAAGGATGGATCTTTGGCTATAGGGAAAAAGATCCGAATTGATGATCAGTTGTTTAGAGTAATCGGAGTTCTTGAGTCAAAAGGAGGTGGTGGGTTGGGTGGGCCAAGTTTTGACGACTACATCTTTATTCCCTACAAAACAGCATATATCTTTAATACGGATAAAAAATTTATTCAGATTACTGTAAAAGCTAAAACTGAAGAAGATCTTCCTGTTCTCAAGGAGGAGATAATGACCGAGTTAAAGAAGAGAATTAAAACTGATGAATTTTCTGTTGTGGAGTCAACAGAGATTTTAAATACTATTGGGTCGATCTTTAGCATTTTGAATATTGTCCTAGTTGCTATAGCCGCGATCTCTTTGGTAGTAGGTGGTATAGGAATTTTAAATATCATGTATGTAACGGTGAGTGAGCGAATAAAAGAAATTGGTGTTCGAAGAGCTCTAGGAGCTAGGAGAAATGATATCTTGTGGCAGTTTTTGGCAGAAGCTGTTGTACTTTCAGTGTTCGGTGGAGCAATGGGGCTAGGATTATCGGCAACTGTAGTTTTGTTTTTACGAAGTTTTTTCCCTGCATATATATCTTGGCAATCAATTGCATTGGCTTTAGGAACTTCGTCGGTGATTGGAGTTGTGTTTGGAGTGTTTCCGGCAAAGAAAGCGGCTGACCTGTCTCCGATTGATGCTATTAGATATGAATAGGATATAATCCGAGTCATGAACTGCGAACGATTTGGAAGTATTGAGTTTGATGATGTATTTTTGTACCCAAAAAACTTTAAGGACAAAGTCCTCTTTCAAAATATTCACTGTGAGTTTTCACCAGTTGGATGGACAGTAATTGATGATAATTTTTACCCACTTGGTTATAAAGTAGTAACCGGAGACTTAAAGTCCTTGGGGCTTAGGAAAAATCCAAATATTATGGAGTTTCCTACTGGACAATGGGTGAGATTGCCAGAGAACTTGACTGTTCCTGGAGACTCGGACTTTGGCGGTATTTGGTCTGCTCTGAGAAAAAGTAGCATCAAAAAACTTCAAAAGCATTGCTTGGAGACCCATGGTGTAGAGACAAGAGCTTTTCTTGTGGCCATAGACAACCCGATGTATGCAAATAGCTACAGAATTAAGTCTCAGGGAGTAATGCTGCTTGAAGAGGTTTTTAGCTCAGTAAACTCCTAACTAAAGAGATGTTTTTCGCATCACAACCAGATCGATTGTCCCCTGGTACTTCAAGTATTAGAGGAAGTGAAGAAAGACTGGGGTGATTTATCAAGTTTTTTAGACCTTCTAGCCCTATCTCTCCTTCCCCTATGTTGGCATGCATATCTTTATGAGAGCCTAGTTTTGTAGCGGAGTCGTTGAGATGAAGGCAAACAAGTTTGTCTGTAAGTTTAAGATTGTCTAGTGTTTGTAAAAAATTTTTGAGTTGCTTAGCATCTCTAATATCAACACCTGACTCAAATAGATGAGCTGAGTCAAGACACATCTTGACCCTGGGGTTGGCTATCTTTTTTATCAAGAAACTAATTTCTTCGGGGGAGCCGATTTTTCCATTTTGACCAGCATCATTTTCGAGAATTAGATCACAGTTTTTTGTACTTGCCAGAACTCTTTCAATTACAGCAACTAACTGATCTTTAACCGATTCAAAACCTGTACCCATGTGAGAACCAATATGAACTATTACACCGGCGGAGTTTATTCTTGCACCGTTTTGCATGTCCATGACCAGCGAGTCAATAGACTTAGTTAGGATATCTTCTTTTTGTGAGGCAAGGTTTACAAGATACAAGGCGTGAATGAATATGGGAGAGATATTTTCTTTTTTTGTCTCTTTTATGAAGCCTTGCACTTGGTCTTCTGGAAAGGGCTTCCTGAACCAAAGCCTTGGAGAACCAGCAAATATTTGCATACAGTTTCCTCCAATTTTGAGAGTATTTGTGACAGAGTTGAGAAGGCTTCCGGCCATCGATACGTGACCACCTATTCGCCTCATTCTTCCTCGATTACTATAGACTCAATTACGACATCTTCAAGGGGCTTGTCGGAACCGTTTGTGGGGACTGTTGCGATATCGTCAACAGTTTTGAGACTGGCGGTGTCAGAAGGGTCTATACGACCAAAGATGGTGTAGTTTGGTGGAAGAGGATAATCTTTGTGCATAATGAAAAACTGAGAACCATTGGTGTTGGGACCAGAGTTGGCCATGGCAATGGTACCCCTTGAGTATTTTTCAGTAACGGGCTCATCTGCAAATTTGTATCCTGGACCACCTGTACCAGTGCCGTTTGGGTCACCACCCTGAATCATGAATCCTTCAATTATGCGATGAAAAATAATGCCATCATAGAATGGTTTTTCGGAAACTAGTTTTTTTGTAACTGGACTAACTTTTGTTCCCTTTGCTAGTTCGACGAAGTTTCTAACTGTGTTTGGGGCGACTTTGGGGAAAAGAGCGACCTTCATAGTGCCCTTGTTTGTTTTTATAACTGCGGTGATATTTTCTGCTAGTGTTTCAGGTGTTTGATTTGTGTCTTCCATATTTGTTGGGGCGACGGTAACGTCTTTAATTTGATAACTGGGAACTTTTGGCACTTTTTGTGCAGTGCAACCTGCCAACGCCAAAGCTCCAATGATAATTGCAATATACTTCTTCATAGCTGTTTATTATAAAGAAAAATTTGTGTCTCCGGAGGAGATCTTTGAAATTATGTCTTCAGACTCTCTTTTTCTAATGGGTAAACTGTGTTCTATGGCAATTTGAAGTGACTCTTGAGCAAGTTTGCTCGCTTCTTCTAGATTTCCTTCTTTTGCATAAATTTTTGCCAGTCCATTTAGAGTTCCTGTTTCCCAGGTTCTAACTTTGGAACTGGTCATGTCTCCCCTGCGAATATCCTCAAGGGACTCTTTGATAATTTCGATACCATTATCTTTGTCTCCCAAAACAAACTTGACACCTCCAATGTGGCTTTTTATCCTTCCCTTTTCGGACTGGTCACCAGTAGATACTTCGTATGATTTTTCAAACAATGGTAGGGATTCTTGGAACTTTTCATTCATTACAAGTGCGTCTGCAAGACCAATGTATGATGTGGAAAGTGTAATACCGTCAAGGGCTTCTTTGTTCTTTTCGGCGATATCGTAGGCTTCTTGAGCGAAGGCAAGGGTAAGATTTTTGTAGATAGAGCTATTTTCTTTTCTGAAGAGAATTTTGTAAACAAGACTCTGGCCTGAAAGGCAGTGAACTAACTGACTTAGATCACCTGATGGAATGAGCTGAATAAGGCAATCGGTGTAAAGTTTGGTGGACTCTGAGTACTGTCCTTTTTCTCTGAGGGAGTTTGCTTCACCGAGTTTTTGTTCTACTTGGCTATCCATAACTTCATGATAACATGATTGTATGCAGATGCCGGTAATTGTGGGTGTTTTAGTGGGTATTATTTTTTTAGTTGCTTTTTCTGAGTGGTTTTATCACTTGGTTTCAGGAATGAAGGAATATGTACTAGACGACATTTATTTTCGATACAGAATTGCTGGATTTTCTGCGATATCAATTCTTGTTATGTTTGGCACTTTTTATGGACTGGCACTCGTGAATGAGTGCCCTAAAGAAACGGGGGAAGGCATATTCGCAAACCTAAAATGTGCAGAATACTTGAAAATAAAAGTTGAGGCAGAGAAGCTACTTTTTTCGGGTGAGTAGTTTTTCTAGTGAGACAACAAAGTTGTAGATAATCTTTTCTATGAAGGAGCGTTTGTTTAAGTTTGTAGATCCATTTACTGGATTCCACCAGGCAGAGGTCACCACCCAATCACTTCCTTGGCGTTTAACAGCAGCGACTATTTTGTAGCCATGAATGGTCTTGATGTGTTTGTTTGAGTTTGTAGAGTTGCTTTTTTGTACCTCATCCGGAAAACGAATAGCAGTGTCTACCCAAGAAGGACTAAGGCCTCTCTGCTTAATTCTTTCATAAAGATGGTTTGTCCAGATTACTTTGCCCATTTACTTGATAAGATTCACGAGGTCTGGATCTTCGGCCAAAGGGTTGACGACTGGAGAGCCCGAGGTTTCAAGAGGGGGCGCTGATGGTGTAGATGGCTCAGAGGAAACAGGAGTTTGAGAAGGAGTAGGTATATCGGTAACGGGTGTTTCTGGAATTTGAGTTTCTGTCGGAACTGGGGTTGAGAATGAAGAGTCTGCTCCAGGAGTGATATCGATTATTCCGGGGGTTGGAGTAGCTGGCGGTATAACTGGGGAAGGGGACATTTTGGGAGAGTCGTCTTGAGGAGTGATCATGTTTGGATCGATGTTTAGGTCAATAACGGGTGAGCTTGTGTTGTCCATAGAGTTTGTAGTATTTAAAATGTTTTTAATACCGACATCTGGTAAATAGGTGTTGGGTTTTAAGTTTATAACATAATCTATAAGTGACGCCACTTCAGACGGATCCAAGGAGTTTTTAAGATCTCTTTGAACACCGCTTTTTTGAAAAAGTGAGGTATTTAAAAGACCCGGATATACTCCTGTTACTTTGATGTTTTCTGAGGATAGATCTTCTTGAAGACATTTTGTGAAGCCGGTTATTGCCCATTTTGAAGCATGGTATACAGAACGATCTCTTTTTGCACTGAGTCCATCCTGAGAAATAATATTGATTATTAATCCCGACTTTTGGGATTTAAGACTGGGCAAAACGGCCTTTGTAAGTAAAATTGTTCCTGAAGTATTAACATCGATTACTTCTTTGACTTTTTCTGGACTGTTTTCATCGAGAGTGCCATCTATCCAGATACCCGCGTTGTTTACCAGTACATCTATTTTTTTATGTTTGGCTATTACCTGATCTACAGCTGACTGTATAGAGTTAAAATCAGTGAGCTCAGCCTCGACATAATCACAACCCAACTCCTCTGCTGTGGCTTTGAGCTTGGAAAGATTATGAGCAAGAATGACGACTTGATTATCTAGGGAAAGCTTTTTAGCTATCGCCTTTCCAAGTCCATCGCTTCCTCCGGATATGAGAACTACCTTGGGCATTAATTCATTCTACCCTAGTTTGGGATAGTGACATGATTTCCATTTTTTGCCACTTCCGCACCAGCAAGGATCATTTCTACCCAGTTTTTTTTCTGTTTTTGGCGAAGCATTTTTTTCGCTCCCAGATGTTTTTTCTACACCTTTGAGAGGTTTGGCTAAAGCCGCGGGTGCCTCAACTTGAACGCGGAAAATACGGTGAGAAGCGACTGAGTCAATTCTGGAAAGAAGACTTTCGAACATGGAAAACGACTCTTGTTTGTACTCTACGAGGGGATCTTTTTGGGCGTAACCTCTAAGACCAATACCATCACGAAGGTTGTCTATAGCATCAAGATGATTCATCCATAGTTCATCGCTAGACTCAAGCAGAACATATTTTTCTATCTGGGCAAGAGTTTCATCACCAAAACGCTCTTTCTGAGATTTACGAGCCTGAGAGATTATTTTTCCTAGCATTTCTTTTACTTCTTCAACTTCTTTGCCAACCAGACTCTTTTCAACTATGTCTGCTGATCTTGGATCGATGGGAAGAATAGACTGGAACTCTTTGATGATTTGGTCTGCTTCAGTTTTGTTTATGCCTGATGCCGAGTAAATATTGGCAAGATAGTCAACTTCTTTTTCTAGAGCCTGATCAATTCTTTTGGCTGAGACTTCAGGACCGCCAGAAAGAATGTTTAGACGACGTTTGTAGAAAATCTGACGTTGTTTGTTCATAACATCGTCATACTCCACAAGATGTTTTCTCTGATCAAAGTAGAAAGACTCAACCTTGGTCTGAGCTGTTTCGATGGCTTTGGTGACCATACCGGCCTCAAGAGGCTGATCTTCTGGAACCTTAAGAAAGTCCATAAGACGTCCAACTTGTTCACCGCCAAAAATGCGCATAATATCATCTTCGAGTGAGATATAAAAACGACTAGATCCAGGATCTCCCTGACGACCTGATCGTCCACGAAACTGATTATCTATGCGACGAGACTCGTGGCGTACCGCACCGATAATGCACAAACCGCCTGCTTTTTTGACCTCTTCAGCCTCTTTTTCCCATTCTTTGATGTCTCTACCTCGGCTATCGCCTCCTAAAACAATATCAACTCCACGACCAGCGATGTTTGTAGCAACAGTAACAGCCCCGAAGCGTCCGGCCTCTGAGATAATCTGAGCTTCATTTTCGTGGTTTTTGGCGTTTAGAACTTGATGAGGAATGCGTTTCTTTTTGAGGTACTGAGTTAGAACGTCGTTTTGTTCTATTGATTTTGTGCCGATTAGAATTGGCTGGCCGCTTGCGTGTATCTCTGCAACCTCGGCAACTAAAGCTCCGTACTTGGCCCTCTGGGTTTTGTAGACAATGTCAGAGAGGTCTTTTCGAATTAGGGGTCTATTTGTGGGGATAATAATTACGTCTAGATTGTAGATTTTTTTGAACTCTTCTGCTTCGGTAGCAGCAGTACCTGTCATGCCGGCAAGCTTTTGATATAGCCTAAAGTAGTTTTGAAGAGAAATTGTAGCGAGGGTACGACTTTCTTGTTGGACTTTGACGGACTCTTTGGCTTCTATGGCTTGGTGCAAACCGTCTGAGTATCGTCGGCCAAACATAAGGCGACCAGTGTGGTCATCAACGATTACAACTCCGTCATCTTTAACTACATAGTCTCTGTCTTTAACAAAAAGAGTGTGGGCCTTGAGGGCTTGTTCGAGGTGATGAAGAGTTTCGTATTGCTGTTGATATAAGTTTTCCACATTGAGGATTTTTTCGAGTTTACGAAGACCGTGATCTGTGAGATTAGCTGTCCTTTGTTTTTCGTCTACCTCGTAGTCTGTGTCAGAGGAAAGGGTACGAATGAGCTGAGCAAAACGAAGATACTGGTCTGTGGCTTCCATATCGGGGGCTGAGATGATCAAAGGTGTTCGAGCTTCATCTATTAGGATCGAGTCGACTTCGTCGACAATAGCGAAGTGATGCGATCGCTGAACGAGTTGTTCTACTGAACGAGCCATGTTGTCTCTTAGGTAGTCAAAACCAAATTCATTGTTTGTTCCGTATGTTATGTCACAGCGATAGGCTTCGGAACGAGCTGCCGGCCTAAGATGCTGTAAACGAACATCTACATGAGTAGTATTAGTAAAATCAGGATCATAAACAGAAGCTGGTAGATCCCCTTGGCCTGAGAAAATACAGCCAACGGAAAGACCTAGAAAATTAAAAACTGGTCCCATCCAACCGGCGTCACGTCTGGCGAGGTAGTCGTTGACAGTAACTAAATGAGCGCCTTCTCCAGTGAGAGCATTAAGAACCATGGCGGGTACGGCTGCGAGGGTTTTTCCTTCACCAGTTTTTTGTTCGGCTATCTTACCCTGATGAAAAACAAGAGAAGCCATGATCTGAACATCATACGGTCTAAGGCCGAGAGTTCTAACAGCTGCTTCTCTGACTAAAGCAAACACTATGGGGAGCACGTCTTCTAAAGATTTGTCGTTTTGAAGCTCTTCTCGAATCTGGGCGATCTCTGCCGGAAAGTCGTCATCCTTCATCTTTTTGACCTCTTTTTCGAGATCGTTGATGATAGCAACTGTCCTTTTGAGTTTTTCGACTTCTATTTTGTTTGGATTAAAAATTGGGTCTAAGAATGAGAACATACGATTTGATTATACTTGCTAGACAAGAGATATGATGACGTTTGAGGGAGTATGGGTTTTGATAAAGAAAAAATGAAGTGAGATTGAGCGAAAAAATGCGAGAGATGCTTTTTTGTATCCATACCACCAAACTCTGTTTACCAATACGAAACGAGAGTGTTTTTTAAGCTTTTTGAAAAACTCTGGCGATTGAAGCTTTTTGGGGATGTCTCTGCCAACAAAGCAGTCCACCATCACCAGATCATAGATATCACTGTTTTGGAGATTGTTTACGTAAGAAAGGGCATCGTCTATGACAATCTCTAGATTTTTTATCTTGGAAAGATAAAAATATTTTTTGCCAAGCTTGATCATTGAGGGATCTATCTCTACTGCAGAGATACTAGCTTTGGGAAAGTACTGATTTACGAGACGAGCGTTGCAACCTCCAGCAAGACCAAGGATAAGAACCTTTTGAGGTTTAAAAGACTTGGGTAAAAAAGAGGTAATCCCCTTTTTCCAGACACGAGTCATGACATCACCGGACTCTACTAAGCCATCTACTACTAAGGTCGATGAGTTTAGATACTTTAGGATTGATATGTTTTTGTTGTACTTTGAGTCGGGAAAATTTATTTTCCGAGGTAGGAAAAAATCCAGAAGGTTCATCTAATTATTTCCTTTCTCCGCTTTTATCTCAGCCTGAATTTTCCTAGCTAAGTCGCCCCACTCTTTGTAGTGAATGTTCAAGCTATTTTTATTGATACTGATTGGTTCTAGACCTACAGCCAAAAATCCAGCATCGAGTAGGTCGGCTGCTGCCAGATCTCTTTCAAGATATGAGTCGGCTCCGGAAACTATGGCAACCATAGAGTGACCATCTCGATTTGCAGTGACGATGGTGGAGTAACCGGCGTCTCCGGTGTAGGCAATTTTTAATCCCGTAACTCCGGGATAAACTCCAAGAAGTCCGTTCCAGTTTGGAAGATAGTAAAAACCATGTGTAGAGGTTTTTTGAATGTCTTGGTTGTCTGATTTGGCAGCCTCAAGTATCTCTGGGTAATTTTTTTGTACATTATTTATGAGCTTGGAAAGGTCGAGCAATGTTGAGTACTGATTTTGATCATCTAGTCCATCGGGGTTTACGAAATGTGAGTTATTTAAACCTAGCATAGTAGCTTTGGCATTCATGTAATAGATAAACTCTGTTTTATTTATTCCGACAGACTTGGCGGCCCCGTCTGCAAGAGTTTGGGCAGCGTCGTTGGCACTTGTTGCTATTGCAGCACGAAGAAGATCAGAGACCGAGAGCTTTTCACCAACCTTTAAACCAAGGACTGTGGGGACTTTGTCTATAGATTCTTTTGTGGCTGTTATCAAATACTCCATAGGGACGAGATCTAGAGCCACTTGAGTTGACAAGAGCTTAGTAAATGATGCAGGAGACATGCGAATATCGGCACCTTTGGCATAGTAAACACGATTTGTGTCGTTGTTGTAGACAATGTAGCGAGGAATTCTTTGGAGGCTAGAAATAGTTTTTGCACTAGAAATATCTAGTGGTTCAGTTGTGGAAATCTTTTGGGAGATTTTGTCTGTTTGGTCGGGACCTTGGAAAAAGGGAGAGATTAGGTTCGTGGGAACTATCTTGGAAATAAAAGGAACAATAAGCGCAGTTGTGGCTAGTGTTAGGAAAATAATTAGAGGAAGTCTTTTATGCACGTCGAATCTCCGTTTTTCCCATTAGGGGAACCAACACTTCTGGAATTTTGATGGAACCATCAGCTTGCTGGTAGTTTTCGAGTATGGCAACTAGCCAGCGAGGAGAGTTACTGGCAGTATTATTTAACATATGAACGAATTTAATTTCGTTTTTTGAGTCACGATATCGAATGTTGGCTCTTCTGGACTGGAAATCCAACATAATGGAGTCTGAAGCAAGCTCGCCGTAGGAGTTTCTCCCAGGCATCCAAGCTTCTAAATCGTATTTCTTGGCTTGAGGTTCTCCCATGTCGCCAGTACACATCTTGAGGACTCTGTATGGCAGACCAAGATCTTGGGCTATTTCTTCGGTGAGAGCCATCATCTCTTCGTGAATTTTTTTGGATTCTTCTAAATCATTCTTGCAGATAACAACCTGCTCTGTTTTTACAAATTCGTGAACACGATAAACACCTTTAGTGTCTTTGCCGTAACTACCTGCTTCTTTGCGGAAACACGGAGAAAAACCAATCATGCGAAGGGGAAGATCTTTTTCTAAAAACACTTCATCTTGGTACATGGATACCAGGGGAACTTCGGCTGTTCCAGCCAGGAAAGTTTCTTCCTGACCTTCTTCTGTTTCAAATTTGTATGTTTCTTTTTCTCCCCAAGGGAAGTGTCCGGTATTTGTAAAAGACCTTCTCTTTAGAATCACAGGTGGAGTAACTGGGGTGTAACCTTTGGCAATGAATTTTTGGAGTGTGTACTGCATGAGAGCAAACTGCAACATCACAGCTTCGTTTTTCAAAAAATATCCTCTAAAACCAGCTACTTTAGAACCTCGCTCTATGTCTATAAGGTCCAAGGACTCTCCAAGCTCTATATGTGACTTGGGAGTGAAGTCTAGCTTGGGAATTTCTCCCCAGGTACGAACAACCTCATTGGCCGAGTCGTCTTTTCCTACGGGGACATCGTCTAGTGGAATTCCAGGAACCTGAAGCATAAGAGAGTCATACTCCATCTCAACTTGGCGAAGTTGTGGTTCCAGGTCTTGAAGCTTTTGCTTTAGTTCACTTGACTTTGCAATTAGTTCTGGGGTACGGGACGTTTTTAGTTCTTCGTTTAGTTTGTTTCTTTCGGATCTGATTGTTTCAATCTGACCGATAAGATCTCGACGCTTGGCGTCTGAGAGAAGAATGGAGTCAACAACATCAGGGTTTAAATTTTTGTTTGTGATCCCCTTTTTGACTTTGTCGGGGTTTTCACGAATGTAGGCAATATCAAGCATGGTTTGATTATATCCTTTTTATAATCCTAGGCTTGAGGATACTTTTTGCATAGAAGAAAGACAGATCTCGATAAAGGTTTCGAGCTTGAGATTGAGACCTTCTTCTTTCTCACAAAGAA
This sequence comes from Candidatus Collierbacteria bacterium UBA2277, assembly GCA_002347045.1. Taxonomy (GTDB): domain Bacteria; phylum Patescibacteriota; class Microgenomatia; order UBA1400; family MFAQ01; genus UBA2277. The sequence goes on from DDWV01000001.1 coordinate 384,200, forward strand.
TTACTTCATCGCGGCGAGTTCCGGCTGCAAAGCGAGGTTCTTTTAAGAATCGCTTGAGAACGGAGCTGACTTTGACGTCAGCTAGTTTCTTGCTGGGATAGACATATGCAACAGCCATGATCAAGCCAGTGAGAGAGTCGGCACAAAAAATTGACCACTGAGCTTTGGATTTGGGTTTTACTCCAGTTTTTTCAGGCGCATGAGCTTTGACGATATCAATAACAGCCTCTGGTACCTCCAAATCATATTTCTTAAGAGCTTCTCTAGTTTTATTTGGGTGATCTTCTTTGAAGGGCTCTGAGTAGTCGATGTCGTGAATAAGACCGGCTGTGAGCCAGTCTTCTTTTGGAGGCTCGGAGGAACTTAGAAGATTATTTTGGGAAAAATAATCATAAAGACCAGACATGCATGCCTGTAAGGCAAGAGAGTGAGTAAATATTTTTTCGTCCAACTGAGAATTGACCGCAGAAAAATATGCTTCGTTCATAAAGATATTTTAGAACAAAAAATCTTATTTAACTTCTTTGATACTGTAGGAGATTATTCCAGATGGGGCCTCGACCTCTACACTTTCACCGACTTTTTTGCCCATAAGAGCTTTTCCAAGTGGAGATTCGTGACTGATTTTTTTGGCTGCTGGATCTGCTTCCCATTCACCCACGATTGTGTACTCATGAGCTGAACCATTAACTTCAATGTGGACTAAGCTTCCGATGCTAACTTGCTCCCCACCTTTTTTTGGAAGATCGACAACTAAGACACGATTAAGAATGTCTTTAAGTTCTTCTGCACGACCCTCAAGGTTTGAGAGAGCTTCTTTGGCAGAGTGATACTCGGCGTTCTCAGAGAGGTCACCAAAATCACGTGCACGAGAAAGACGCTCGATAGCTTCAGGTCGCTCTGTTTTTTCTAATTGTTCGAGCTCATCAACCAGTTGGCGATAGCCAAGAGGTGTCATTTGAACTCTTTGATTTTGCTGGTTCATATTATCTTAGTTACAAAATATAAATATAAGGCCTGTTTGTCATTTGTCAATGTATCAAAACAGGCATTTGGACCAAAAAAATGAATCTGCGGAACTATTTGATGGAATACCGACAGGTTTTCTTTCGTGGCCTAACGTGATGAATTGTACTCTTTTGAACCTGAAATGTCAACATGCATAGTGTCTTTATAAGCATGAAGGGAACATGAAGCACGGAAAATTTGGTAGAATATACAGGTTCGACTATGGTCCCGTCGTCTAGTGGTCTAGGACATTTGGTTCTCATCCAAAAGATCGCGGGTTCGACTCCCGCCGGGATCACAAGTCCGAGTTTATGACCGAGAACTCTCGATCAATAAAGTCGGATAAAATTGTTTCGGGCAGGTTCAAATAGATGTCAATCGTATTTGGTATCATTTGTCCTTCCTTTTTCTTGCCTGCTATTGAGTCTTCCTTAGTCTTTGGCCTTGAATGAACAACTACTTGATAAACAAGGTCGTGTATGAGGTCGTACAAAGCCTTCTGATCTGCCACCCTACCTTCTATCACCTCTTTATATCTTTCTCTGTACTGATTAAGTCCGAGTTCGTAATCTTCTGATAAATATGATTGACTGATGCTGTAGTCAATTTCCTTTATTTTTTCTTGATACTCGCTGGCCTTTAGATTAAGTTCGGCTAGTTTCTCTTTTAGGGTATCTGTATCTATTATCATTAGCACAGCATGTTGATCTTGATAACCTTTTTTACGACCTGGTATGCCATTGAGGAGGTCTATATAGTGTTGTCGTCTTACTTCCAGATCAGCCAGTACCTCACTTTCAAGTTTCTTTGATCTAAGATTTCTGGAATACTCGTAAACATGTCTAGGGTCTTTTAGAAGTTCTTTTACGAACTCAACAACATAGTTTTCAAGAGCTTCGGCTGGAATGGGTATGGTGGGACAGGTCTCACTATTTTTTGTGTCATTCTTACGATTACATTGATAATAGTAGGAAAACTTGTGGGGTGAGTTTGTGAGTTTCTTCTTTACGCCTGTCCATGTTGAATACTTTTCATTTTCGTTTACATCTCGTTTGCAATGGTCGCATTTGAGAAGTGAAGACAATAGATAGAGATGGTCGTTTTCTTCTTTCTTTTTATTTAGATTTTTTCTATCCGCTATTTGCTTTACGTATGTTTGAGAGATTTCAAATATGTGGAGAGGAATAATTGGTTTATGCCTGTAGGGTGAAAGTTTCCAATCTTGCTTGGGTAACAGCTTTCCATAATGTGATTTGTTGTAGTAGTAGAAACCTGTGTAAATCTCATCGGAGAGAATATCTCTGATCTGACCTGACATCCAAAAGTTGTTAGGATTGAGTTTGTGAACTTCACCTTTTCGTTTGCCATACTTTACAGCAGATACCTCTGGGCTTAGTATGTTATCTTCTGCTAGTTTGTTAGCGATTATTTGATAGCTCAATCTATCAAGAACGAACGTCTTGTAAATTCTTTTGACTATTTCTGCCTCTGCTTTCAATATGGCGATTTTGCCTTCTTTGTCTTTGATGTAGCCATAAGGCGGATGAGTTCCCATGAACTTACCTTGTGATACAGCCGCCTCCTTACCCTTTGAAGTTCTTTCTTTAATTGTTTCAAGTTCAAGCTCCGCAATGACTCCTAATATGCCCAACATGGCTCTTCCAAAAGGTGATGAAGTGTCAATACTTTCGGTAGCAGAAATGAACTCTAGTTTGTGCTTTTTGAATAGGTCGAGAACTTCGAGTAAGATTTTTAGCTTACGAGCAAACCTGTCAATTCTGTAAACAGCGATAACATCGAAGGGCAAACCATCTTCTGAGTTGCTTATGTCCTCAATGATTCTTGAAAAGGCAGGTCTCTCATTTAGGTTCACCACTCCGCTGACCCCATCGTCTGAGTAAATGTAGTTTTTGTCTGCGAGAACCATAGCTGGACGACCATCTTTGAGCAATCCCCTGGACTTGATCGCCGCCTCGATCGTGCTTCTTTGAGCGTCTAAGCCATACTTTTCAACCTGTTCATCAGTTGAGACTCTGAGGTAGATTGCTACCCTGAGCTGTTTCTCGTCATTATCCATTTATCTATATTTCTCTAATAAGTTCTCGGTAATCAATCTCTATTTAATCATAATAATTGTTTTCAGGCTAATTGGTAGAGAATGGGCAGGAACACTACCGAGTGACTGAGGAGAGTACGTGACAAGCCTGCCTGGCTGTTTTTGTGTGTTTTGATGAGTCATAAAATGCCAAAACCGTGCCTATTTGTTCCTATGTATTAGACCTATAACTTGACAAATGTTGTTTTGTGTGGTATTATATGACAGTTCTTTGAATCAACTAATCCGTCCAATTCAGCTCAAACCAAAGGAGGCTATCATGCCTAAGAACGATAAAATGATCGGTTTGTCTCTCTCTCTCTGCGTTTCCCAGATTGCTCGTGGGGAAGTGAAAGAAGAAGATGTCGAGAAGATCATCGCCGCCACCAATGCCCCCGACCTCGCCACTTTCGAAGAAGTTATCGCCAGCTACTGCGAAACCTACTGGCACGACTACCCCGAAAAGGCTCGCGAGATCGCGATGCGTTTCTGGAACAATGGCAATGTTGATCAGCCTCGCACCCGCGGCGAAGATTGCCACTATATCGGCGCAGGCAAATGGATGGATCACGAACAAAACACCTTCCACTATGTGGACGGCAAGCGGCAGTATTCAGGCGAGAAGTTACGCGCCTGGTAACCATCCCCCCAAGTAAGGAGAAATCTCCTCGCAAGGGGGGATTTTCTTTTGTCTGCTATTGATTGCTATTATTTGTTTTTATCCTTAGCTCACCTTCGAGTTTTTCTATGTGCTGTTTGAGATCAAGGTTGCCTGTGTTCATCATTTTGGAGTTTCTCTTTTGGGCTTTGTCAATTAAGGCTAGAGAAATAGCTTTGATGGCGAGATTGATGTACATGGCGATTACACTGGCCGTTTTATTGCTTGTATTATTTGCCCTAACATCATTTATCACCTGTTCAATTAAGTAAACTATATCTTCGTTGTTTCTGAGAATAATAGGCTCTTGGTCTGCATAACTTCTTTTAAGACTTTTGCCTCCGTTCATTACTGCCTCTAGGTGTTTATCTTTGTGCTTCTCGGAATGAGAGAAGCAAAACTCGTCATCTTTGACGGCGTAAGCATTACACTGACTGCCGTCTGGTTTGATAAAGTTACATGTTTTCATATTTGTTTGGTTAGATAAGCTAGTGGGGTTGTTAATAACAAAAAACCCAGATTATACAACTATGTAGCCTGGGTTATCTCTCTATCGGCAATCGCTTGCCCCTCTTAGTTTCTCGTTTAATTACTAAGATTCGGATTGTTTAGCAAACAATCAAAAGTAACTTGTTAATAATTTCAGTTTAGCCCATTTATCCAGCTCAATCAAATATCAATCGACGGATTTCCATTCTGTTTCTCGATTTTCTTGCCTCTAATTTCCATGTGGATTTTATGTAGAAGTGAAAATCCTAAGTCCATTGTGGACATGAACTTTACACTGAGTTGTTTGACTGGACTCTGAGGAGTATCGAAGTTAATTACTTTTGTGTTAGGGTGTTCGAGAATAGTACCAGGCTTGACAAGCTGTCGTATAACGTCCTTTAGTAGAGGTAAGTCTTCGATTGATTGTTTTGCTTGTGGAGATTTTGTCCTGTTTGCCATGGCTGATTCTTCCAAGCCCTTTAAGAAGGTTTTCAATTTCTCGTTGTCGTTCATTCTTACCTATTCTAACAATCTTGCTGTCTATTTGCTTGTGGGTGAATACGAGCATGAACTTATTCGAGTTGTTGAGAGTGACTATCTTTTTGTCGGGGAGTTCCTGGTCATAAATGCGATCTGACACTTTGTGAATTTTCGCTCTCGTCAGGATACATGCTATCATTTTATGGTGAGACCCGATAATGACAACCCAAATTTGAATTTCGAAATAATTCAACTTCCAGTATCTGACTGGAGGAAATATAAATCTCTTCGGCTTGAAGCTTTGAAAACCGACCAACAAGCTTTTGCAAAGACATATGATGATGAAGCTACATATCCTGATGAAAAATGGATAGAAAGAATTGAACGAACTAAAAGTGGAGATGCCTGGATGTACTTTGCCAAAGATACGGATACTGATGAGCTTGTAGGGATGATTGGAGGATATAGAGATGAAGAGAACCGAGCAAAGCACTCAGCCCAAATCTGGGGAGTATATGTTCACCCTTCTCGTAGAGGAAAGGGATTATCTAGTTTATTAATGAGTAGAATTTTGACTGAGTTTGAGAAAAATGAAGATATTGCAAAAGCTGTATTGGAAGTAAATGTAGATCAGCCTTCGGCAATGAAACTTTATGAAAAGTTTGGCTTTTCTGTAATAAATAGATTTACCTGCACACTCGGGGATGGAAAAAAGCATGAAGTGTGTATTATGGAAAAAGAGTTGAAACGATAATTCTGTTTTTATCGGTGATTGGACAAATATTGCGAAAGTTGTCTGATTGGAGATTCAGTATTATTTAGATCTTTATATATTACCCCACTTGCATTTGCTTCTTTGAATTTCTTGTTTGCTCTCATATCTGTAGAAAATCCAAATACTTTTCCCGGAAATTCTTTTTGATTAAGAATCTTTACTAAATCTGACCCCTTAATACCATTTGCCAAATTGTAATCAATTAAAACAGCATCAGGATTTGTTTTAATTAATTCATCAATTATTTCTTCTATTGTCTGACCTTGATGATAAATGAATGTAGCTTTGCCGTTGGTTTCGACGAGTAATCTTGGAACAAATGTTCCAAAAACAATCTCTTGATCATCTATCATCGTAATTTTTTTGTCTCTTAGATTTTCTGTACCAACAAGGGGAATTGGTAGAGTGTCTATAAAAGCATATTCTCCCTGAATTGTTTTTAAAATTGATTTGGCTTCTTTAAATAAATCTTTCTGCTCATCATTTTGGGGGTTTTCAATTATTTCTGAATAGTCCATGTTTTTATCATACAGTATTCATAATATTTGTTGAACAATTTTCTGCACTGAGATTAATTCACAAACTATTTGGTTCAGGTTTTGTATACTTGGGGTCACCTCAAAGAAGTGGGTTTGGTCATCTCACAGATTGATTGAGAAAAATATTTTGTATTTCATTTGGAGATAAATCTTATGTTTTTTTATTGAGCCTAATTTCCAAATCTTCTAAAAATCTTGTATATAGTTTAGTTTCGGAAACTATATTCCTTGCCGTGAAATCAGGATACAATCTCCATTGATCAAAGTAAGAAGAAAAGTCAAAGAGCGTAGGTTTGTCTCCCTCAATAATGACGTTGTTTAACTTCCAAAACCTTTTTCCATCAATAATCTTTTCTCGAAGATAAAGATCTGGTGCCCAACCTTCTTGTTTAATTAATCTGATAACTCCGAAGGCTAATTCAGCAAACTCCCTTTTTGTTTTTGACGAAAGGGTTTCGGTATCAATTAAATCAGCTTCTTTCCCCATCAATCTTGATTGTCTGATTGTATTTATTAACCCTTTGTCGGTATAGATTCTCTCAAAAGTACTATCAAGAATAAACTTATCAAGATATTCTTTACATAAATTGTACGAAGATATTGTCTTCTCTAAATAATTCTCAGTATTGACCTCTTTGAATGCGCCTGAAGGAACTTTAATTATTTCATCTTCGTTAGGTAATGAATATGCTGCCCATTCCCAACCAGAACCAATTAGCTTTGAACCAGAAATATATGAAAGGCTTTGGGGAGGAGAGGGTCTTTTGTATGCAATACTCTTGAATTGTTTTTCCAATCTATTTATTTCAGATGAAAGTTCTGCTTCAGAAGCTCCTCTTGTCAAAAGATCTTCCATAAGCCAATGTTTATTATTTGAAGCCCTTATTGTACGGTTCATATCCTTACTGAAACTCCCCTTAATTGCTCTAAGTATATTTCAAATCCTTGAAACAGAAAGGTTGTGATTCCTACAGCTTTTGCACCTGCAAGATTTTCAGAGTTATCATCGGCAAAAATAATTGATTTAGGATCAACCCCTGACTTATTGACAAGAGCAGTAAAAATCTTCTCGCTTGGTTTACTTTCACCAACTTGAAAGGAGAAAATTGAAAAATCAAAATCTTTTAAGAAACCAAACTTTTCTTGAAGTCCATTCACTCTTGCCGGAAAATTGTTGGAACAAATAGCAGTTTTATATCCCACCTCACGAAGTTTTCTAACTGTTGAAACGACATTTTCGTCGACTTCGTATCCATCGATTAGTGTCTTCACTAATTCATGCCATGATGAATCAAGTTTCCATTCTGAGATAGCCCAAGTCCAAAATTCTTCATCTGTCATTTTTCCATTCTTGTAGTCTTGGTTCATCTGGGGAGACTTCAAGAACACTCTCTTGGCTTCGTTTTCACTAACACCAAAATTTTCTATGGATTTTATAAAATTCGCTTTTCCGTTGGGAAAATATACTCCGTCAAGGTCGAAAGTGATTACTTTTATGTCCATTCTTAATATTTCTCTTTTCTTAAATACTTATATAATTGAAGTATAACAATGTTGTAAGTTTGAAAACAAACAAGACTCGATTATGATCCTCGTTTTATAACTGGTTCCTTGGTATTTCACAGCCTTACAGTCTTTTTGTCTGATTGCAACGATAGTTTGTTTTCCAACTATTTAACCGTACGAAATATTGGTTTTACCCCTTGTCACAAATTGTTCCGTTTCAGCATACCCAGGATCACATTTTTAGTAGGTTTGAGCGCTTGCGGTTGCCATAAATCTACCAATAGAGATCGATTGAGCTGTTAGAGCACCATTTGTAGTGTTCCCAATTATCATTACTTCTAAACCAACTTTTAAATCATCTGTTGTACCCTCTGAGGTAATATTTATCTTTGTGTCTCGAGATAAAAGAATAATATTGTTACTACCGTTATTCCCCTGAACAGTAATACTGTTGTCATCTATGCTGATAACATTCCCTTCCATCGGTACTCCGTTTCGCGAGTTTCCATTTTTTATACTTGTTCCACTCTGAATTGGGACTCCGTTTCCTTGACGACTGGTTAAACTTTGCGGAAAATTTACTTTCTTCGATTTCTGAAACGTGGTTCCAGCAAAGAAACCAGAAGAAAAAACTAAAACCCCAACGACTATGGAAAGAAATATGTTGTTTTTCATGAGTGTATTTATATATTGATAACCTGATTATTGGCTTAATTTACTCGTACCTTAAGGCTTCAATAGGTTGAAGGCTGGCTGCGCGTCTAGCAGGATACCAACCAAAGAGAATGCCTATGGCCGCAGAAACAACAAAAGCAAGAATTATGGAGATGGGGGAAATGTAAAAAGTGGACGAATTTATTTTTGAATAAATAAGTGATGCAATTATTCCCAGGAAGATACCAAGAATACCTCCTATAAAGGTAAGAATTACTGACTCGGTGAGAAATTGGGTGATGATAGTTTTTTTCTTGGCACCAAGGGCTTTCCTTAGACCAATTTCACGGGTTCTCTCTGTAACAGTAACCAGCATAATATTCATAATGCCAATTCCCCCAACAAGAAGTGAAATGGCAGCAATACCGGTCAAAAGGGAAGTAAACGTGCCTGTAACTGATGAAGCAGTACTTAAGATATCGTTTTGAGACATGATGGTGAAGTCTGCTTTGGACGGATCGGAAAGATTGTGTCGATCCAGTAAAAGGAAACCTATTTCATTTCTAGCCTCATCCATTAACTCAGCACTATTTGCCTCGATGGCTATTGAGGAAAGGTGCTTAGCGCCAAAAAGGAGCTTTTGTGCGGTGGTTAATGGTACATAAACGCAATCGTCTTGACTACCCAAACCAGAGCCACCTTTCGATTTAGTAATGCCAATAATGGTGAAATTTTGCAATCCAATTCTTATTGACTGACCTATTGGGTCAACGTTTTCTCCGAACAAATCAACTACCGTTGTTGGGCCGAGAACTGCTACTCTGGCCGTTGAAGATACGTCTTTGTCTGATATAAAAGCGCCACTTGATAAAGTTACATTGTGGACCGCCATGTAGGTTGAAGTGGCTCCGATGATAGAAGTATTGGTGTTGTTTTTGCCCGTAACTACCTGTAAACGTCCGGTATATTCTGGTGAAACTGTTTTTACGGTGGTGATTTTTGTTGATGTTTTGATTGCGGTCGCGTCGGCGTTTGTAAGAGTGGTTCCTCCGCCTGATGTTCGTACCATACCGGAATTTCCGCGCATGGGTGATATGGTTAATAAATTTGAACCAAGAGACTGAATTTGAGAAGTAATTGATTGTTGACTTGACTGCCCGAGGGAAACAAGGGCAATGACGGAGCCAATACCGATGACAATGCCGAGAACAGCTAGTCCAGTACGCATTTTGTTAAGCTTTAAAGTGCCGAAACTTTCTAAAATTTGTTCTGTAAATTGCATGTTATTTTTTGTGTCGAGTTTGGGTGTGATTTTTTGTGTCACTTACTATTTTTCCGTCTTTGATCTGGATAATCCTCTTTGCATGTTCTGCAATGTCTAGTTCATGAGTAATCATGACCACAGTGTGCCCCTTGTCGTTTAGATCTTGAAAAATATTCATTATCTCTTCAGCTTGAATTGAAGCAATGTTTCCGGTAGGTTCATCCGCGAGAATTAAGGCAGGGTCCATAGCTAGGGATCTAGCTATAGCAACCCGTTGTTGTTGTCCTCCTGAAATTTGATTACTGGTGTGAAGCATTCGATCCGAAAGACCAACCATTGTAAGAAGTTTTTTTGCTTTTTTCTCTCTTTTTTCCTTGGACACACTTCCATAAACCATGGGTAACATGACATTTTTTAGACAAGTGGTTCTGGGCAATAGATTGAAAGCCTGAAAAATGAAACCTATTTTCCTGTTTCTTATATCACTTAATTCGTCATCGTTAAGTTTCTCGACATTTTCTCCGTCGAGAATGTAGATTCCTTTTGTTGGTTTGTCGAGAGCACCTAGAATGTGCATAAGAGTTGATTTTCCTGAACCGGAAGGACCCATGATGGCGACAAACTCACCTCTATTTATTTTGAAGGAGACATTATCAAGTGCGGTTGTCTCCAATATATCAGTCTTGTAGATCTTGGAGAGGTTTGTTACCTCGATAATGGCATTAGTCATATTTTAAAATCCTGGACCTCCTGGCATACCACCATTTCTGCTGTTTCCGGTAAAGAGAGTATTCCCTGAAGAGTTTTTTGAGGTTGTTGAACTTGTTTGAGTTGATGATGTAGCCGTTACTATGACATCTCCCTCCGAAAGACCAGAGATAATCTCGGTTTGGAAATCGTTTGAAGATCCTGTTTCGATAGCGACATCTGTTGTTTTGTCGTCTTTTAGCACTTGAATGTAAGAACCTGTTGTCGATGTTTGTATTGCACTGGAAGAAACAAGCAAAACATCAGTTTTTGTAGAAGTAATTATTGTAGCGTTAACCGCCATATTGGTATAGATATCGATAGACGTTTTATCTAGAAGAATCGTGGCCGAGTAGGCCGTAACACCCGAGCTGACGCTACCGCTTGTATTAACCGCGAGAACTGTACCGGTGAAACTGCTTTCTGGAAAAGCGTCTAAAGTAAGAGTAACTTTTTGACCTGATTTTACAGTGGTCACATCAACCTCGGTGAGAGAGACTGTAGCTTGATACTGACCCTCAGGATTTTTGATGGCACCAATTTTTTGAGAATTAACAGAGACGGAGTTGCTGGTGCTATCGGTGCCTGAACTTACGGTAATTGATGATGTTTGAGTGTTGCCAATTGAGACCCCAACTGCTAAAGCAAGGTTGTCAATGATTCCCGAAGCGGGTGCATAAACAGTACTGCTTACTTGTTGGTAACTGCGATAGGCGGCGCTGGCCTTTGCTTGAGCTAATGAGATGTTGGCGTTGGAGATGGAACTATTGGAGACGGCAGCATCATACCCAGCGATAGCCTCTTCGTATTGTTTGTCTACTATCATGAGTTCAGTATCGGTATATGGATTGCGAGTGGTAGGATTCCATCCACCTGAATGAGCATCTCTTTTGGCATTTTCAGCCTTTTTGAGAGCATCCTTTTTTTGAAGAACATTGATGGCGTCAATTTCTTTTTGAGTTTCTACGGTTTTGACATTGACTAGGGCTTTTTGATAGTTGTTCCAGGCAGTTGTTTTGGTTTCTTGTCCTAAGTCATCAAGGTTTATTTCAGCCAATTTTTGATTCTTTGTGACAACATCACCATTTTTTACAAATACCTTACTAACAGTTCCTGTTGAACCTGTTGTGATGTAAGTCGTGTCTCCTGAGGTGATGGTGCCAGAAGCTGAGATACTGGTCATCAAGGTTCCTATGGTAACTGTTTCGGTGATATAGGAAACTTTGGATGTGTTCCCATAATACTTAGTTCCGAAAAATATTCCAAACCCCAGAAGAAGACTTGGAACGGCGATTTTGACCATAAATGGAAGTTTGGCGATTTTAATTTTTATTTTCATTTATGCGAGTTTAAGAAAAATATCTGAATACTAGCTGAAGTTTTGAGGGAGAGAAACTGTGAAAGTACTACCCTCTCCCGGACTACTTTTGACCTTGATGCTGCCATGATGATTTTCGACGATCATTTTGGCGATGGATAAGCCTAGGCCAAAACCTGGGGTTGTCCTTCCAGTACGAGAAGTGTCGGCGCGATAAAAACGATCAAAAATATAGGGTAAATCTTTTTTACTAATACCTAAACCGTGGTCAGTAACAGAAATGTCGATATTTTTGCCAGACTTGACTGCTTTTACTTGAATGATTTTGGCTGATGGACTATATTTGATGGCGTTGTCAAGAAGGATATCCAATAGACTGTGCAGTTTTTCTTGGTCACCTTTTATCTTGCAGTTTTGAATTTTCTTATTGATAATTACTCCCTTGTGTTCGGCCTGTGGTCTTATTTTTTCGATTGAGGAGCCTATTAATTTAGAAAGAGAAATATCTTCGAGATTAAGAGCTCTTTTTTGTTCTTTATTTTTTGAGAGATTGATAAGCGAATCGGATAAATTTTGAAGCCTGTTTATATCTTCGATATTTTCTTTGATTAGTTTTTTGGCACCTGGGAGAGTCAAATTTTTATCCATTAGTGCCACTTCCATGGAGGACTTAAGAGAAGTGATAGGAGTACGAATTTCGTGAGATGAGTCAGAAATGAACCTATCTTGTTCGTCAAGGGCTTCTTTGATAGGTTTAAGTGTTTTGCCAGCTAATAAATAGCCAAAACCTCCGGAAATAACAATGATGATTCCATTTAAAATAGTTAGGTTGATAAGAATTCTTTTTCCTGTTTCAGCTATTAAGTCCGGATCAATTGTAGGTGGTTTGGGAGGTAAGTGTAACACCGTGGGAAATTGCCTTTCAATCCGAGTCCTTTGAACTTTTGCAAAGCGGTTTACTTCAGACATTTGGATTCTAAAAATGACACCGCTTAAAGTAAAGCAAACAATGGTAATGATAAATAAATACCAAGCAGTAAGTTTTATCCTAGCCTTTTGGAACATATCAGTTTTCTATTTTGTATCCAAAACCCCTAACTGTTTTTATGAGGGTTTTTTTATTCTTAAATGGTGTTTCAATTTTTTGTCTGAGTTTTCGAATGAAAACTTCTACAGTGTTGGGAAGAATGTCATCGTCATAATTCCAAACATGGCTAGTGATTTGTTCTTTGGAAATAATATTTCCGGTTTGGCGCATTAAGTACTCAAGAAGTGAGTATTCTTTTCCAGATAAATTAATTGAGGCACCACCTCTTTTTACCTCGAAATTGATAGTATCCAACGTTAGGTCTGCGACTCTTAACTCTGGGTTGTGACCTCCTGGAGGTCGTCGGGTGAGAGCCCTGACTCTGGCTAGAAGTTCTTCGAAGGAAAAGGGTTTGGTCAAATAGTCGTCAGCCCCTGAGTCAAGACCGGCGATTTTGTCTTCCAACTGACTTTTGGCCGTAAGAATAAGAATAGGCGTGTGGATATTGAGTTGACGAAGCTTTTTGCAAATAGTGATTCCATCCATCCCCGGAAGCATAAGGTCAAGTATCAGACAGTCATACTCTTCTGTTGAAGCTAAATCAAATCCGTCACGACCATCATAGGCGAGATCGACTGCGAACTTTTCCAATTCAAGACCCTTCTTTATTGAAGTGCCAATACGGTGTTCATCTTCTACAACTAAGATTCTCATGTGGCTAGATTATATCGATTTACTGAATTATTGCTGAATATTAAACATTACCGTTGTTTTGATTGCAGGGGTACATTATCCAAGCTAGAATTACGTATGACCGAAGAAATAAAAAAGACCTCTCTGGATATATTGAAGGCAATCAAAGGGGCAAAAAATGTTTTACTTCATTGCCATCCATACGCAGATCCCGATAGTATTGGATCGGTTTTGGCAATGACAATGGTGCTTAAAAATATGGGTATCAGTGCGACTCCAATATCGGGAGATTCTAATTACCCTAGTAACCTTACATCTCTCCCCCAGCACGACTTAATTGTTCCGAAAAACTTTACGCAGATTAATGTTAGCGACTTTGATTTGTTTATTATTATGGATAGTTCTTCCCCAAACCAAATAACTAAACTCACTGAGGTGGTATTTCCAAAAAGTTTAAAGACTATCGTGATAGATCACCATGTGTCGAACCAGAAATATGGTGATATTAACCTAGTTGTGAATGATAGCTCATCAACGTGTGAAGTTTTGTTTAACTTGTTTAAGGAATGGAAGGTTGAAATTGACAAAGATATTGCGATTTGTTTGTTTTTGGGAATATTTTCTGACACTGGCGGATTTAAATACCAAGCAACAACAGCTGACACACTTCTGGCCGCTTCAGAGCTGGCGAGAATAAATGATGGTTTCCCGGACGTAATTTTTGAGATGGAAAACAGTAGAAATGCCCAAGAAATTGAGTTTACCGGATTGGCTTTGTCATCCTTAAGAAAATATTTTTCTGGAAGGGTGGTAATGGCAACGGTACCTTTTTCTGATATTGAAAAACTTGGTATTTCCAAAGAACATACTCAGGTTGGAATTGCCAATATTTTACTGTCTGTTGTGGGTTGGGATATTGCTATTAGTTTGGTGGAAACAGAGCCAAATGTAGTAACAGTCAGTCTGAGAACTAGGGACTCTGAAAAATATGATGTTAGCCTGATAGCCATGGCAGTTGGAAAAGGAGGAGGACACAAAGCGGCAGCGGGAACCTCGATTAATGAATCTTTTGAAAAATCGATTGAGATGCTCGTAGATACGATTGCCACGACTTTCCCTGAACTGGGGAGTGCAGAGTAGGTTTTTGTTTGGTGCCATAAAAAATCCCCCCTCTAGAGATTTTGGCGATGAATGCCTTTTACCTTGCCGTTTTGTGGCTGTGTTGGTTTAGTTAAAGGAGCTGGTGCTTGTCTATTTATCTGTTGGTAGATACGGTTTACCGGTCTTTTTGTAGACCAAATATCATTGAGCCCTAGTGAGTCTATTGCGTAGGCTGATATAAGGACGGAGATAATAAAACCAATCATGATAATCACGAAATTCTTTTTGTAGGAGAAGTCGTACTTTTTTAACATCCATATTCCCATGGCAGTGCCTGCGGTAGCTAGGAAAGGTACCCATACTGGGAAACTATCAAGCAGTGTCTCTAGTCGCCATTGGCCCATAGGACCGTGTTTACGTACTAAAAAGAAGGTAAGGTTTGTTAGAAAAACAGTTCCAATACAAATAGCAACCAGACCAACTATTAATGATAGTGAGCCCAAAACAAAGTACCAGCGTGGCTTCATGGAAATCTCACTTGACTTCACTTTTGCCATGATGACATTTTCTATATCTATTGGTGTTACTTTCTGTTTTTTTCGCATAGTTTTTTCATGATTTTTTTGGCGCGACTAATTCGAGTACCTACTGTTCCTATTGGTATCCTTAAAATGTCACTTATTTCTTCGTATGTCTTTTCGTCTAGAAAAAACAAGGATAGAGGCTCTCTATATAGTATTGGCATTTTGTTTAGACAGTTGTGAGTATGATTGATTAATTCTTTTTTGATTAAATCATCCTCAAGGTCAATGCCGCTGTCGTATTCTATTTGATCGTTCATCAAAACATGTTTTTTATTTTTGGATATTAGAGTCATTGCTTCGTTGTGGACGATGCGATATATCCAACTGGAGAACTTTTTTTTCGTATTAAAACTATTTAGATTTATATATGCCTTGATAAAAGCTTCTTGGACAGCGTCGGAGGCCATGTGATCATCATTTAGAAGATATCTGGCGTAACGTAATAGTTTTTGCTGATATCTAGCGATTATTTCTCTATATATTTCTTTGTCACTATTTCTTACAACTTTTACGACAGCTTCGTCTGATAGTTTTGATAAATTTTCCATAGGTACTGAATTAGTTTAGCAGTCCTTCCAAAACCCCACTAAAAAAGTGGGGTTAGTGGAGCTATGTATGAGACGTTTTAGCGATTCATACCGCGACCGTTTCCTTGTTTGTTTCCAGAACCATTTTTTAGTCCTAGTCCAAGCTCGGCACGGATAGCTTTTGCTTCATCTACTTTTCCTTGATCTGCAAGCTTGTGGGCTTCTGCAAACTTGGAGAAGTTTTCAGCGTTGACTACTTTGGTTACTCTTCCATGGCCGTTTGAGAGAGCCTTCCAAGCATTGTAGTCGTTGGTCTCGAAAGCTTTTTGCATAGCTTCGTGACGTTCGGCTGTGTAGTTTGGACCCTGAACTCCAGGATCACCTTTATATGCGAAAACTGCTTGAGGAGCGAGTACTGCTCCTACAAGAGCGAAACTAGATAAGCCTAGTAGCATTGACTTTTTGGTCATATGTTTTTGTTTTTTAATTACTAACTACCAGTAATACTTAAATGGGATGGATTTTATTTCAGGCATCTATGTAAAAGACGATATGCTTTACTAAGTGTTATAGTTTCCGATACATTATGTTGTATATAATCTAGGCCATGCTGAGTATTCTATTTTCAATATTATATGTATTCGTTTTTACAGTTTTGATAAGTGATTCTTTTAGAGCCTTTGACTCAAGCATTAAATTTATTGGGGTTGAGTCAAATTTTTTGGCTGTTGTTTTCCTGACACTTAATATTGTCCTAGCTTTCATGAATGTTTATCAACTACCCAAGAAGGTGCTAAGTATCAGTAAAGGAATCTTTTGTATCAGCTCATTCTTATCAGTAATCTTCATACTCCTTGGTTATATTATCGACAGAAATATTATTTTTAGACTAACTAATATTCAGGTGGAGAACTTTATAACCCTACCGTTGTTCACTGGTGGAATTTTGTATATCAATTATGCTCCAAGACTAACCAAGGAAATTATTTGGAAGAAATTAATCTTTTTTATTCCACCCCTATTTTTGTTTACCCTCTTTTTCGTAGATATTTTTGACCCAGAACTTTTTAAAAATATCACTTCTGAAGATCGTCTATTTGAAAATGCTCAGTTTCTTTTTTTCTTTTTATCTTCTGCTGTGGCTTTTTTGACTGCGTTATTTTTTTTAAGAAAGAGGTCTGCCTTACAAGCAGTATTGTTTTTAGGCCTGGCAGTAGGATTATTTTTTATTTCTGGAGAGGAAATATCGTGGGGACAGAGAATAATTGGGTTTGAGACTCCCTACTATTTTGAACAGTATAATTTGCAAAAAGAATCAACCTTCCACAACATAGGCACTTTCCATAGATATACGCAAATATTTTATATGGTAGTAGGTTTGTATGGTGCCCTAAGTAGGGTTATATTAACAAAGTTTTTTCCTCGACTTGCCAAACTTTTTTGTTTTATTACTCCACCAACTTTGTTTTTCTTTTACTTCTTTGCCGTATTCCTATTTTACTTTTTGAACCAGTATCTAACTTTTTACTATGAAATACTTACAACAGCGAGAATGGGTATGGGTAAATGGCAAGAAGTGGCGGAGTTATATGTGGCTACAGGATTTTTATTGTTCACTCTTTCTGCTTACAAGGAAGCTCGGCAAGACAAGAAATACTAGAAAATGTTGCATTGGTTTTTGTTGTGGTAGCGTATTATTTTTGTATATCTTTTGCCTTGAATTTAATGTTACACATCTTGAAGTATATTTCCTCTAAAAAAAGATTAAGTTTGTACGCATCAACAGTAAAAATGTATGCTGCTTTCCAAGATGGCTTTTTGAAGTCATTATTAATAAATGAAACCAATTCTCTAACAGAGTTTACCCCCAAAACTGAACTGGCTTTTTGAATCATTCCTACGTAATCACTTGAGATTTCAGTGTCTTGTAACAGAAATGATGTATTTTCACACAACTCATCAATATTCATTGCAAAAAAATCATCGACTCTTTGCAAGTGAGGCTCCATGAAAACTTGGCGATCAGTAGCTTCTTTATTATTATATTCGCTAATCAAAGATGACAAGACTCGGATTTTGGCTTCAACATCTTCTTCAAGATCCTTAATAAATTCGTTTTCAGATTCACCAATTGGTATGTTTGGTAACTCAACCTTGGCTCCGTCTAAATGATTTTTTAGCATAACTGGCTCACCTAGATATGATTCCATCAATATTTGCATTTCATTATTGATTCTCGCCTCAAAGATATCCGTGGTTTCGTTGTTATTTCTAATATAACTATCAAAATCAAATCGCCTAAATTCACTTTCATCCCCTTCAAAAAAGTCATATCTATTAACAGCGGGGAGTCCTTTTTTGTGAGCAAATAAAAATCTATCTGGATTGTCAATTGCGTTAACTGTACCAGTCCTCAACTCCTTAATTTGTGTATTTATCCCAAGTCCATACACCCCCTTGCTACGATCAATAACTTTGCTTATTTTTGATGATAAATCAACCTCTTCTCCAATATTGATATCTTTGTTAAAACCACCAGCTTCTGTGTAAAGCCAAGTTCTATATGCTCCGAGCCCAACGATACGATCATTAAATACTTGATTCATCCTATCTTCCATGTGAGCAGCAAAGGCTAGAGAAGGGAATCTTTCGTTTATAAATCTAGGCAGCTCTGCCACACTCTTGCATTGAACAATATCTGTATTACTTAAGGCATTAATCGTATTATCGACATATCTTCGGCTCCTACCTCTTGCATCCACCCCACCTGTTTTCATAATGTGATTTGCTTTGACTGACTGGTCAGCCTCCCTTTCTGTGTTTCTTTTTACAATTAAGTCACCCAAAATTTTGTAAATTAAACCCATTTTTCTCTGAATCTTCCCTTTTTCTGACCCAATTTTTTTTATTGGATACTCGATTTTTGACTTTACCAAATGAACATTAATTTCTTCGTGTTCATCAATAAATTCTATGATACCTTTTTCGGTATCGGCGTCAAGCTCACTATTTTGATCGCAGTTTAAAAAAATTAAATACTCGACCTCATCTTGATCAATTGGATTACCAACAAGATCTTCCTGGCCAACAATCGTATTCTCAAGTAACTTTTTTACTTCATACCCTTCTTTATAGGCAGGAACTCCAATTGATAGCTTGCATTCTGGTTTCATTTTTTCACCAATCTGCATATCAAGAGAATCGACTATTTTTTCTACACTCTTGTTAATTAGTTTTTCTTTGGCAATGTACATCTTCTGTACAAGTGATCTGTAGTGATCAGCCATGCTAACCCTCTCAATATTTCCTTCTTTTCTTTCTGTAAAACCGTTTACAGGCTGACTGATCTGGTCATCTTCATTTCCTTCCATGCCTTATTACTTTAGCAAAAAATGCGTCAAAATATAAGATATCTCGGAATATTGTATGATTAGTTATGAAATGGAGCTTAAGACTGTTGTATCTATATTTATTTTCTTTTGTGGGTTTACTCATCGTGGTGATTGGAAGTATTCAGATGGTGAACTTGGGACTGAAGACTTTTGTGTTTAGGGATGTGGATAAATATGAAGTGTATATAGATAAAATGGTCCCGGAGTTAGAAAGAGAGTCTGTTGAAGAAATAGAAAAGAGACAAGAGGTGGAAATAAAAAGACAAAGAGAGCGTGAGTTCGTTAATTCACTATCAATGATAGTGGTGGGTTTACCTCTATATCTATATCACTGGAAAACGATTCAAAAAACAAAAGCGTAGAATATTGATGCTTGGCAGTTAAAGCAAAAAATATGGCAGTTGAAATTGAAAATAAAGATTTTTTAGAAAGATATAGAGAGCAGTTACGTGAAGAAAAATGTTCAAGGTCTTTTGGGGAAGATGATTCGGGTGTTTACTGGCAATGCCCTTTGGGTGACTATAGTAAACCAATTTTCTTTTCTGATAATGGTGTGCCAACTCTCACCGGCATTGATAAAATAATTAGGCGCGAAAATGAACACTCACAAGAGTTGATTGGAGTGGAAAAAAGCATTGGGCATATGGTAAGGGAGCTGTTGCAAAAATCAAAGAAGAGACCTATTTTGGTGATGGATTTTGGGGGTGGAGTTGGACTGAGTTGGAGTCGCTTGGCTGTGAAGTTTGAAGAGGAGGTTCGTGCCAACGAAGTATATTTTGTGGTTACAAATATCGAAAAAAATTTTTTAGTAGGGGCTGCGATTGAAAATTGCTATAACAAAGATAGCCAAAAAGATGGTCGGGAAGTAGTAAAGTATGCACACGAACAAGGACTTGTAATGCACATAGAGGCTGAGCTTTCAGGTGCCGATAAAGATGATATTAATTCATTGAGACAGTATCGAGTTGAGATTGATCACAAATCTGTACCTTTTATTGGAAACGTAGACATCATTCATACAAGAATGTCTTTGGTACACTCCGTGATTCCTGAGATTCACTATCCTAGACTATTTGAACTTTTTTCAAAGAATGGAGTGTTTCTAGATACTTCTTTTTCGGCAAAAACCCCTGCAACACCAAGTACTTCAGTTGATGATGGCGATTTAATTGACTCTAAGATAAAGCAAGCAAAATACAATGCATATCAGTATGTAATTAAGAATTATGACATGCAACCAGTAGAGTTTGTAGAATCTGGAGAAAAGGCGGGCGAAAAAATGTTTGCGACAGTACTAAGGAAGAAAGGTTCGGATTATCCACAAATCTGGGCTTAGAGCTAAAGTAGGAGTCAAGTATAATGATAGGGTTGGTTTTAATTTTTAATTTTTGAATGAATAATATCGCAACGCCACTCTTATTATCCTTTTTGGCTGGAATTAGTACAGTAATAGGAAGTTTGTTTTTGTTTTCTTTTAAGAAGTTCAATGACAAACATCTCAGCTTCTTTTTGGGAGTGTCTGCTGGTTCAATGGTTTACCTTTCTTTTATGGAACTAATGCCAGAGGCCATTTCAAACATTGGTTTTGCTTACTCAAATATCACTTTCTTTTTGGGTATTTTGTTTATGTCTCTTTTTGATATTTTTGTACCTCATCACATCATGAGTTTTTGTAATAGAAAAGGGATAAAGTTCGACAAGCTAATGGTTTCTGGAATAATGGTGGCTATTGCAATTACAATACATAATTTCCCTGAAGGGATTGCCGTTTTTATGAGCTCTCTTGGCGACATAAGACTAGGATTACTAATCGCCTTTGCAACTGCAATTCACAATATTCCTGAAGGTCTAGCAGTAGCTGCTCCGATTTATTACTCATCAAAAAGTAAGCTGAAGGCTGTTGGTTTTTCTTTTCTAGCGGGCATTGCAGAACCCATTGGCGCAATTCTTGCTTATTTAATCCTAAAACCATATTTGTCCGTCGAGTTTTTGAACTACATATTTGCCTTTGTTGCTGGAGTAATGGTCTATATAAGTTTTGACGAACTATTGCCTTCTTGTTTTGAGTATAAATGTGGACACACTGCAATAATAGGAATTATTTCTGGGATGATGCTCATGGCTTTGAGCCTTAGTTTTATTTAGTTTTTTCCCTATTTTTAATGGTGGTTTTGTGAGAAACAGGACTATAAATAAGGATGTTTTGGGAATTAGTCTACAAAAATGCTATAGCGACCAAGGCCTAAGTGGTAATATATAAAAATGTCGAGACCAAAAGTACGCCGTTTTTTAAATTTTGACCCAAAAATAGTTCATTTTAAGCCTCAAGGTGTTCCCTTACGTGAACTTGAAGAGGTGATTCTTCAGTCTGATGAGATTGAGGCAATTAAGCTTTATCATATAGATAATCTTAATCAGGTTGAGGCGGCAAAAATGATGAAAATTTCACAGCCCACTTTCGCGAGAATCTTGGATGGTGCTTTCAAAAAAGTTGCGAGTGCATTGATAGTAGGGAAATCTATTCTGATTGAGAAAAAATAATTGAGTGTTTATTTTTCATTTGATTGAGCAGATAAAGAAAAAACCCGTCAATGACGGGTTTGGATAGGTTTTATGGATTGACTATGACAGGGGTTCCAAGAGGCGCCCAGTGATATAGCCATCTGGCTTCTTCTGGCCTGAAATTTACACAACCATGGCTCATTGGCTGGCCAAAGTTGCTGTGCCAGTATGCCCCATGAAGAGCGTAGCCTTCAAAAAAATACATTGTCCAGGGAACATTTGGAGTACTGTATCCTGGTCCAGACATGGTCGTTGACTCGTATTTGAGATAGATAGCAAACTCACCAATAACCGTTGGGGTGCTTGGTTTGCCTGTTGAGACAACAAAGCTTTTAACTACCAAGTCGCCCTTATAGGCATAGGCCATTTGTTGTGACAGAATAACAACGACCTTCTTCTGTGGAGCTTCCTTTGGCTCAAAAGCTTCTGTGGAGCTTGGGATCGTGATTACCTGCCCAAGGTAGATACTATCAACATCTGTGATGTTGTTTGCTAGGGCAAGAGATTCTACAGAAACACCATACAATTCGGATATCCGACTTAACGTATCCCCTGCAACAACGAGGTGTTCACTAATTACTGGCCCTGTGGCATCGATAATGATGGTAGCTGTTACCGTAGGGTCGGGTGTGGGTGTCTCTGTAGAGATGGGCGTCTGAGTAGTAACAATGATTGGCATAGGTGTCAGTGATGGCTGAGCGGTAACAACGGTTGTGGGAGTCGTGTCTGGCTGATCTGATGACAGAAAAAGTACAAATAGTACAAAGGTAACTACAAACAAAATCCTTTTTGTAGACAAAATTCCTCCAATCTATTTAAAGAGCTTAGTCCTGATATTGTATCAGGAAAACTTGATTTGAAAGGAAAAACTGTTTATACTGAAGTTCCAGGAGATGAGATATACAAACCTGGGTTTTCGACAAAAAGTTATTAATCGAGTTTTTTGGCCCTTATGAAAGAGGGTCTTTTTTTTAGAACTGCAAAAGAGATAGAGAATGAAAAAATTGATATCGAAAGATATGGACAGATAATTTATAACTCTGAGGTTTATCGACCTTGGCTGGGAGAGTGTTCTCAGATATCTGTGCTGGAAACTGGTCTTAAAGGAAAACCAAAGAATATTTCAATTGTGTCTTCTCCTGAAGCAGAAGCAATAAGTGGAGCAGGGTGTTTTATCCTTGACCCTAATAATCATAATTTGAGATTTGTACTACCTAGATTTCACCTGGGAGTCCCAGCTCAGATTGACATGGAGATGGCTGTTAACCAACTTGTACATACGAGAATTATTTCTGAGGCTGTTGAAGAAATTGACTCAAACGACAGCGGAATAATTTACTTTGCAAGAGAGGGTCATCTTACTCAAATGCAAAAGGCAGTATTTTTACACTCTTATAAAAATCTGCCGACAACCTTGATAAGCATCAGCCACAAGCCAGCTGATAACGAGTACTCTCGATTGGCATTTTTTTCGGCAGAGCCAAACCTAGAAGGATTTGGAGACAATCTCCACACAGTAATTCTTTGTGACCCAGTAGCTTCGGGGATGCAACACGTAGCAATGATAGAGAAGCTCGAAGAGATGGGAAGACTACCAAAAAAGATTGTCGTGATTGCTCCGATGGCTACAAAATTTGGATTGAGTGTTATTGAAAGAGTTTGTAAAGAAAAAAACGTTGAGTTTGTAGCTGGCGTGGCAGGCGTTTTGCTAGATACTCAACCTCCTCTACGGTATTACTCTCCATATCCAGTTGACGTGCATCAAGCTGCAGATAGTGACTTGCATGCTTTAATGAGAGGTCTCTTTGGAGACAAATTGGGTAAATCATGCATTCGCTGTAACTGGACTGGTACTTTTTGGGGAGGAACAAAAATGCCACTAATAGACTCAGATGAAGAGTTGTCTCAGGTTGACCTTTCAAACGAGGAGTTATTCAGAATATGCGCTCAACTTAGCGAGAATATTGCGAACGACATTAATGTTTTAGAGAAATTGCTGCCTTTATCGACAAAAATCTTGCTTAGAGATAGACAAAGGATAAGATAAAATAGAGTCGTGAACAAAAAAATTAATTTTATTACTCTTGAAGGCCGAAACATGGTGCATGACGCCTTGCTGTCGGGCCAGAAGATTGTTTCAGTTATTATTTCTACCTCTTCACTTAAAGAGCCCAGAATTATAGAGATCGAAACACTTGCAAACAAAAAAGGTGTCCGAGTTCAGAAAGTAAGTTCTGAAGAGATCAGTGAAATTAGTGACTCCAGAAATCCTCAGGGGGTTGTGGCTCTTATGAACATACTTGAGCCTCCTTCTTTAGAAGAGGTTCTAAAAGAAAAGAGGGATGTTAACATCCTGCTACTCAACCACATTGATTATGAACAAAACTTGGGTGCTATTTTACGTAGCGCATGGGCATCTGGAGTTGATTTGGTAATTGCATCGCCAAACGGTGTACACGAAGTTACTCCAGTTGTGGCAAAGGTATCAATGGGTGCTGCTGCATATGTTCCTCTTCTATCGATGAGTCTTTTTCAAGCAATCAAATTGCTGCATAAATACGCCGTACCTGTTGTAGGAGTTGAGGTTAATATGGGAGATTCTTACACCAACACAAACTTGAGAGGGCCTGTAGCTTTTGTGATGGGAGGAGAGGCTGTTGGACTTTCAGAACCACTGCAGAAAGAGTGCGATATATTTGTAAATATTCCTATGAATGTAGAGGTTGCCTCGCTGAACGTGAGTGTAGCCACTGCCCTAGTCTTGTTTGAAAAGATGAGGCAAGAGAATCAATAAATTTGTAATATTTCGTGCTAGTATTGATACATGGAAATAGCATATAAGTTGGCGGGCAGCGATGCGGAAATAAAAAATTGGGTAGAGAGCCATGGAGGAAAGCCAGCTATCATTGATGATGTTGAGGTCACCCAGGACGAAACTGGACTAAGAATAAACTGGGAAGGAAAAAGAGATGAGTTGATGCTGAGTAAGGGCAGAGAGACCACGAAAGATATTTCTTGGGAAGAGTTTTTTTCGATAATGAAAAGGAAGGATCTAATTTTCTTGTATTCAGATTCAGAGGAAGTTGACCAAACATTGAGCTATAAATTTTCAAACAAGTACAAAGAAAGATAAAGATACCGTTTTGCCAATAGGAAAAATCAGTTTTATGAAATAAAATATTTTGATGGCAACCAAGTACCTAGAGACATTTAATGAAATGGTATCAAAATATGAAAAAGAGTTTGATGCCTTCCAAGAGCTGCACGATAAATATGAAGAGGATCCGGTGAAGTGGCAAGCGGAGTTTAACAAAGAAGGGTTTAAGATTATGGAGATTGTTCGAGAGTATGAAAATAGACTATGCGGACACATGGAAAACACTCAGAATGCAACCTATTCTGCTAGACTTGCTGAAAAGTTTCACAACGAAATAAAGAGATATCTACCCAAACTTGACATGATAGGCGTGACGATATCGAATGGGTAGTACTTATTGAACTCCGCAGTCCGTTTTGATTTTCTCTAAGAGAATTGAACAAAATTGGTCAGAAGCTGCTTTTTTTATCTGAATTATTTGCTCATTTGCTAGATCTGCGGCTTTTTGGGTGACGTCATCAGTAATTTGTTTAAGAGGTGAGTCTTTGGAGTAGTCAGTATATGTACCCATGACTTGAGGAGTGGGAACCTGAATTTTGGAAGGAAGAATTTTGTTTGCTGTTTCTACTGCGGGTATGACAACGGATGTTTGAAAAGATGGATTTTTTATGTAATAGTCAACTGGTTTGGAGATTTGGGGAAACATTTTGTACAGTCCAAATATTGCGAACGTAATTAGAAGTATTCGAACAAATATATTATCCATTATCTTTGCAGATACTAGCGATATTTTTTAATATTAGAGATTTTTCATTTTCGTCTAGGAGATCGTGGGTTTGATTGTTGAGTATTGCTGTCTTTAGTCTCGAACAAGTCACTATTCCAAGATCTAACAAAAATTTTATTTTGTTTTTTGGCACTTCACTGAGTAAAGTGACCGGATGCAACCCTGAAGAAACTATCATGTCCTGCAAACTTTTTCCTTTTGGGTATGTCCAAGTAGTGACTTTTTGACCGACACAGTTGCAGTAACTTTCTACATCTGAGGTAACTTTTGTATTGGTTACAAGCCAAGAATGGTTTTTTACTGGATTATTGGTGCCTCCTTGAGCGTTATCAATGTCTAAAAATCTTGAGTGTGTATATAAAGCAACTTGTATATCTGTTTTGTGACCGGGGTTGTTGTGAAACTTGCACTCAATGTAGTTTTTTTCTTCTTTTTTTAAGGCGATAACATCGACTTCATGGGTGACACATTTTCCCTGAGTCACTACACCAACCTCTGTCCTGTAGCCATCCATCTTTAAGATATCTGAAAATAAAATCTCGAAGGGGAAACCAGACGGTCCCATGGCCATTACAGCTCTTTTTAGACCATAGTTAAAGTAATTATTGACTGGTGCGTTTTGATGTAAAAATGAAAAAAGGTGACCATATATAGCGTCGGTAGAGATTCCTGGCTTGAGATGGTGTCTTAGGTGGTCAACTGCGCGAGAAGTGGTATCGAGTGACAGTCCCGATGAAGCAAGGGATCTAATTACTTTCTCTTCACTGTAAGGCTCTGTTGTGCCAGAGGCCTTGATGACATTGATAGGACGTAAATTTTGCATCTAACTTTATAATAGCAGGTTGGCCATTTTGAATATGGTAGCGATCAGAAGATCGTGCTTTGAATGATTGATTAGAAAGTAAACTGAATATAGGTTAAAATTGTAGTATGAAAATGAGTAAGATGGGCATTCGCCCAGAAAAGACATCCCCTAGAGATGCTGAGTCGATAAATCATAAACTTTTAGTACAAGCTGGCTTTATTCACCAAGAGATGGCTGGCGTTTATTCTTTTTTGCCTTTAGGTCTTCGAGTTTTGAATAAAATTGAAGGCATAGTGAGGAAGCACATGGACGAAATAGGATCAGAGCTATTGATGCCGGCTTTGTCCCCAAAAGACTACTGGAGAACTACTGGAAGGCTTGAAACAATAGATGTTTTGTTTAAGGCTTGTGCTGCAAATGAAGTATCTTTGGCAAAAAGTGATTCTGAGTATATTTTGTGTCCTACACATGAAGATGTGGTAACACCTCTCATTCAGGCATATAACCCCAGCTACAAAGACTTACCGATAACAGTGTATCAGATACAGACAAAATTTCGGAATGAACCAAGAGCCAAGTCGGGACTACTTAGATGTCGCGAGTTTCGTATGAAAGATCTGTATAGCTTCCACACTGATGAGACAGACCTAAAAAAGTTTTATGAGGATGCAAAAAGAGTGTACATGGATATATTTAACGAGATTGGAATTGGAGATGATACTGTAGTGGCGCTTGCTTCTGGAGGAGACTTTACCAAGGATTATTCTCATGAATTTCAGACTCGCTGTGATAATGGTGAAGATACTATCTATTTTGACAAGACAACAAAAATTGCTTACAACAAAGAGGTTAAGCCAGAAGGTGCAGATAATAATCCAAATTTTGAAGTGTATAGCGCCTCTGAAGTTGGAAACATCTTCCCTTTGGGAACGAAGTACTCCAAAGCATATGGCTATGAGTATACGGACAAAGATGGATCTAAAAAACCGGTTGTTATGGGTAGCTATGGATTGGGAACAAGCAGACTAATGGGTGTGTTGGTTGAGAAGTTCCATGATGATAAAGGAATTATCTGGCCAAAGAATGTAGCACCATTCTCAGTTCACTTAATAGACTTGCAGCAAACTGACGAAGCACAAAAATGCTATGACAAGTTAAAAAAGAATGGCATAGATGTTCTCTGGGATGATCGAGATCTTAGCGCAGGTGAAAAGTTTGCAAATGCAGACTTAATAGGATGCCCTGTGAGAGTGGTAATCTCAAAGAGGAGTCTTGACCAAGAAGGACTAGAAGTAAAACTGAGAAATGAATCTGAAAGTAAAATTATTTCTTCTGATAACTTGAAGGAATTTATTGAAAATGTTTGAGATTGCTGGAATTTCTTTTCACTGGTATGGCCTTTTGATAGGGATAGGGACTTGGATTGCGATGGAGATAGCTTTGATCAATCCAAAAAAAATCCAAAAGACACTCCTCGAATCTTCTATGTGGTGGACTATTGCGGGTGGAGTTGTGGGGGCAAGAGTTTATCATGTAATTGACTTTTGGAATCAGTATTACTCTGCTAATTTCAGTAGAATATTTTATCTTTGGGATGGAGGACTTGGGATATTTGGGGCATTGGCTGGAGGAATGATGGGGTTGGGAGCTTTTTGTGTTTTTAACAAACAAAAGTACTGGATTATGACTGACTCTTTGGTAGTTGGGATCCCTTTGGCGCAAACTATTGGAAGACTAGGAAATTGGATAAATGGAGAGCTGATTGGAAAGAATGGAGAGCCTTTGTTTGCTATTGAAGGGGCCCTTAACTTGGCGTTGTTCCTTTTACTTATTTTTGCCTCAGAAAAAAATCTTAAAACTGGACAACTTACCGGGGTGTATTTCTTGGGATACTCTGTAATAAGATTCTTTTTGGAACAAATGAGACCCATAGAGGCAATCTGGATGATTGGCAGTATTCCTACAGCTCAGATATTTTCACTGGTTTTTGGAGTAACAGGACTATGGCTTATTTTCCGGAAAAAACAATCTTAACGACGTCGTCCATACTGCCTACAAAACTAAATTTAAGATCATTTCTTACCTTTTCAGGAAGGTCTACCAGATTTTTTTCGTTGTCTTTAGGCAGAATTATTCTCTTTATCCCTGCTCTGTGAGCTGCGACAACTTTTTCTCTTACTCCACCTATCTCCAGTGCCCTACCCCTGAGAGTTACTTCGCCTGTCATAGCTAAATCTTTGGGAACTGACTTTCCGGTAAGGGCGGAGACTATTGCTGTAGTGATCGCCAGGCCTGCGCTTGGACCATCTTTGGGAACTGCTCCTTCTGGAACGTGAATATGGATGTCTGTTTTGGCAATTCTGGAGTCTTTGATGCCCAGAGAGTCACTGTGTGAACGAACATATGAAAAAGCAGCTTTTGCCGATTCTTTCATAACGTCCCCCAGCTGACCTGTAAGTATAATTTTGCCTTGACCGTGCATAACGGCGACTTCAATAAATAAAATATCTCCTCCAGCTCTTGTATAAGCTAGCCCAGTGACCAATCCAACCTGGTCTTTTTCTTCAGCAAGTGTGTGACTATATATAACAGGTCCAAGATATTTACTAATTTTTTGTTTTGTAATTGAGATGGGGAGGTCTGAAGAAGAAGCTTTTGCTCTTGCTATCTTTCTCATAATTGAGGCTATTTGACGCTCTAGATTTCTGACACCCGCTTCTCTGGTGTAGTGACGAACTAGGAACCTTAGAATATTTGATGAAAGTACAAAATCTTTTAGGCTGATAGCGTTTGCTTCTGCCTGCTTTTTGATGAGATATTTCTTTGCAATTGAGAATTTTTCTTCCTCAGTGTAGCCTGAAAATTCGATAACTTCAAGACGATCTCTGAGCGCTGCAGGAATAGTGTCTAAGACATTGGCTGTAGTAATAAACAGAACTTGAGAAAGATCAAAGGGGATATCTAAATAGTGATCTTGAAAAGCAAAGTTTTGTTCTGGGTCGAGGGCTTCAAGTAGAGCCGAGCTAGGATCGCCGCGGAAATCAGCACCTATTTTGTCTATTTCATCTAGCATAAAGACGGGGTTACTAACTCCGCTGTCTTTAATTGACTGAATTATCCTTCCCGGCATAGCCCCAACATATGTTCTTCTGTGGCCACGAATTTCTGCTTCATCTTTTAGACCACCTAGTGACATTTTGACAAATTTTCTGCCGATGGCCTTTGCAATTGAACGCCCGACTGATGTTTTTCCAACACCGGGAGGCCCAACAAAACAAAGAATTGTCGGGGGGTTAACTGCTTGTTTCTTTGTTTTTTTAACCAGGTCATTTTTTAGCTTCAAAACTGCAATATATTCCAGAATTCTTTCTTTAACTTTTTCTAGTCCATAGTGGTCTTGGTTTAAAATTTTTTCTGCTTTTATTAGAGAGTAATTACTTTTTGTGAGACTGTTCCAAGGAAGTTCTAAAACTGTTTCTGTCCAGGTACGAAGATACGAAGTTTCTGGATTGTGAACAGATAGCTTACTAAGACGTTTTAGCTCTTTGGATACTTTTGTGTGTATTTCTTGAGGAAGTTTAGCGCTTTTAAGTTTGTTTCTAAGTTCTGTGATTTCCTCTTCTTCGTTCCCCTCTCCGAGTTCTTTTTGGATAGCTCTCATTCGCTCTCGAAGAACAGCTTCTTTCATACTTTCGTCAAAGTGCTTTTGGGTTTTGTTTTCGATCTTTTTTTCTAGTTCTAGAATTTTTATCTCGTCGGTGAGATGCTCGTTGACAAAAGATAATCTGCTGCTGAGTGAGTTATTTTCCAGAAGTTTTTGCTTACTGTCGTTTTTTATGTCTAGGACTGAGGAAATTTGGTGAGATATAAGCAAAGGGTCTGAACTACTGGATATTTTTGACAAGACACCCGGCTCTACATTGACCTTTCCTAGCTCAACAGCTCTTTTTATCTGAGCAACAGCTCTTTTTGAGAGGGCTGATATTTCGTTGGTTACATTGTTGTCTTCAGGAAGTTCTTCTACGGTAGCCCAGACCAATCCATCTTTTTCTTCTAGGTTACTGATTCTTACACGGAATAATCCACGAACTATTGCATGAAGCTCTTCGTTGACAGGAAGCGTCTTTACTATGCGACAAACAGTGCCAATAAAATAGTAGTCGTCTAAACTTGCGGCATTAATTCTGGGATCTTTCTGCGAGACAAAACAGACCTCCCTGTTACTTGTGAAGGCATTATTGATACCGGCGATAGACACTGGCCTACCAAAGGTAAGGACAGCTTCTGTATCTGGAAAAATTACTCCTTCTCGTAAACCAATGAAGGGTACTATTTTTGAGGAATCTGATTTTTTTACAGGTTCGGTTACTGACATAGTTTTAAGATTTTAGCAGAAAGATATGTAATTTGCTAATGATTTATTGATTAAGAAACCTGAGCCCAAGAAGGATGGTTGCTAGAATGGCCATAAAAGTTACGAGTGTGAAAAATGTAAAGGAAAACTTAGAGTTTTTTGTCATTTTTAGTTTGAAGTAACTTTGATAGTTTTTTCCTCGGACCAAAGATGATTCTCCCCAACTTTGGCATAGGCTCTAAAGAAAACTTTTCCTGAGTCGGAGAACTTGATGTTAAGATCAAAAGTATCTGGAAGCTTGAAAGAGCCAGAGTAATAATCATTTAATCGATTTGGATAGCCAACGGCATCAGGCGAGTCTGTGATTAAAAGGCCGCTAGGGGAAGAGATTGGGCCCCAAAAAATTGTAGTGTCTGTGGCAATTTGATCTGGAGAGGTTTTTATCTCCCAAGAAAATGACCCAGAGTTTCCTGTCTTTACGGTTTCAGGGTATGATTTGAGAGTTATCTCTTGTGGTGATCGACCTGTGTCTTTTAGGCTTTTCTGGGCTGACTGGTAGTTGTAATAAATTAGACACAAAAATAGAAGAATGGCTAAATATAAATAGTTTGTTTTATTTTTCATATTTTGTCTGAGTCTAAAACAATAGTTACTGGCCCATTTAGGTTTACTTTTATGTCCATGTGCTCGCCAAAAAAGCCTGTTTTTACCTTAAGTCCCACTTTAGTTAGTTTATCAGCAAACTGCTGATAGAGAGGAATCGCAATTTCTTTGTCGGCAGCTAGATAAAAACTTGGGCGGTTGTTGCCCTTGACATCTCCAAGGAGAGTAAATTGTGAAATTAGAAGGATCTCTGATTTGACAGTGAGAATGTCTAAGTTCATTTTTTTGTCTTCATCAGGAAAGATGCGAAGCTTAAGTAGCTTTGAAGCTAACTTATCTACCGTTTTTTCTGTGTCTGATTTTGAAATACCTAAAAAAACAATTAAACCCGACCTTGTTGCCCGCTTGGTTTTGGGCATGTCTTTTATGCAGACTGAGGCAGAGTCTACCAACTGTACGATAGCAATCATATGGTTTGATTATAGTGGCATTTAGGGCACATTAGGCAAGTATTGTTTGAGAAATAAAACTATTTTGAAGTGAAGTATATTTTGCCTTTCAGCTGATCTGGAAGTAGATCTGAGTCTGTGTACATTTCATAGTCTTTTCCATAGCCGAGCTTTTTCATAAGCTTTGTAGGGGCATTTCTGAGATTTAGAGGTATTGGTAAATTTCCAAACTGAGCAACATCTGCTTGGGCGGCACGAAACCCGTTGTAGACTGAGCGATTCTTTGGAGAGTTTGAGAGGTATACAACACCATGGGCCAAGTTAATGGCACATTCTGGGTAGCCGATGGTTTCACAGGCTCTAAAGACGTCGTTGGCAACAACTAGTGCGGTTGGCTGAGCAATACCAATATCCTCCGAAGAAAAGATAACCATGCGACGGGCGATAAATAGAGGGTCTTCACCGGAGTCAACCAGCCGTGCCAGGTAATATAGAGCAGCATTTGGGTTGCTGGCTCTCATGGACTTAATGAAAGCCGATATGGTGTTGTAGTGTTCTTCTCCTTGTTTGTCAAAACGAAGAAAACGAGATTGAAGAGCTGTTTTGAAGTTTTCTACAGTTAGTTCTCCATACAACGAAGCAGTAGATTCGATAAGACCAATAGCTTGTCGGGCGTCTCCATTTGCAAATATTGATAACCATTCTTTAGCTTCTTTGTCTGTTTTTAGTTTTAGGACTTTAATGGCACGAGAGATAATTTTCTCAATTTCTTTAGCTGAAAGCTCGTTAAGAACAAACACACGGCACCGCGAAAGCAATGGAGCGATGATTTCAAAACTAGGGTTTTCTGTAGTAGCTCCGATTAAAGTTAGCTTACCTCTTTCAACAAACGGAAGAAGAAAGTCTTGCTGAGCCTTGTTGAAGCGATGGATTTCATCAAGAAAAAGAACTACTGGTTTTTCTGTTTTTTCGGTGTTGTTTAGTATTTCTCGAATGTCGTTTTTACCAGCTGACACGGCGGATAGCTCATAAAAATCTGCCTCAATAGCATCTGAGTAAATTCTGGCGATAGTAGTTTTACCGGTACCAGGAGGACCCCAGAGAATAAAGGAAAAAATGTGTTTGTTTTCGATAGCTTGACGTAGAGGCTTCCCTTTTCCAACTAGATGCTCTTGACCAACATACTGACTGATTGTGCTTGGGCGAATTTTTGAAGCAAGAGGTTCTATTAGGTTTGACATTTTCGGTTTTTATTTGGGTATAGTCTATATTATGATGATTTTAAAACAGTGTCAAGGGCTATGCACATAAAAAAATCAGCCCCTCTATGGGGCTGAAAATGATACTAAACTCATTTTTTTATTTCATCTTGAAGATCTTTGAGAGAACTCATATGTTCTGCAAGAACTGACTTTGCTGTTTCAAAAAGCTTGTCTTTTGGCATTTCCGTAACTACGCCATAAGTTTCTGAAAATTTATCTATTGACATTAGCTCAATTGTTTCTTGGTCGTTTAACATGACTATTACGAGTATCGCAGGGTCACTCTCAACCAAAGATGATGATGATGATGAGGGGATATCAAGATTGCAGAGATCAAGCTTTATTGCGCTTGATTTGGCTATGAGGGTCTTTGCGCACCACGTTTGTGATGGATAAGTAGTGATACAAAGAACTAACCATAGCTCTGTGTCCTGATTGGGTGAGAGTCTTTTTTTTCCTTCATTGAAAAGGGCCATTTATACCTCCTGAGTATTGTTGTATTATAGGGCCAGAACTGTAAAGTGTCAATGAAGCTGGTCTAATCGTCTTATTGCTTGATAGTGAGTCGTGGATAGTTAACGTAAGGTTTGATGTGATTTGTGTTAAAATATGGGATATGACATATTTCAATCGAGGAGGATTCGGAGGTGGTCAAGGAGGAAGACCAAGTTACAACAATCGTGATTCAGGAAGACAGGAAATGCACAAGGCTACCTGTGAAGAATGCGGTAAAGACTGCGAGGTTCCTTTTAGACCCAATGGCAGCAGACCAGTATACTGTAGTTCTTGTTTTGAGGCTAGAGGTGGAGGAAGCTCTGATAGACCTCAGTCTAGAGATTATGGCCGAGATAACTCACGAAGTTTTGGAAGAGATAGCTATTCCCCAAACAGAGGTAACAGAGATGAAAGACCGGCGTCAAGACAAGTTGACTATTCTGGAGATTTTGCAGCTTTGAACAAAAGAATTGACAAAGTAGTAGAGCTTCTGTACGTACTTAAACAACAGAACCAGGGTGATGATGTAGTAGAAGTAAAAAAAGAATCAACTAAAAAAGCACCTAAAAAAATAGTTAAGAAGGCAAAGAAAAAGACACTAAAAGTTTAATCTATCTTTTTTACAAAAAAAGCTGGAGATACTCCGGCTTTTTTTGTGCTTAAAATGGTAGAATATACGGGTACATTGCCGGATCGTCTAATGGTAGGACGTCGCCCTCTGGAGGCGAATATTCTAGGTTCGAGTCCTAGTCCGGCAACAGAAAGGGATTCCCCGCCCGTTTTCGTGGTAGTCGCCCGCGCGCCCGCCCACGCGCGGAGCGATGCGAAGGGCTTTTCCCATTCCACAATAATCTGTTTATCTTTCAAAAAGAAGTTCGAACCGATGTTTTGGACGAAGATCCGCAGATCTGAGTCCACGGAACCCTTGCGCGCGATTTTTTGCGCCATTATGGCACTATTTACAAATTTAGAAAAAGGTTCGAGCCAACTACAACCTTCTTCCTCTGTTTTGGATATCTGTTGCTCAAGCTTTAGCTTTTCTTGGAATAATTGACTCTTTTTGGTTTTGTAGACATCGGAATCAACTGTGCCGTCCAGATATCCATCGAGTAAGACATTGAGTTTGGTATCAAAGCTTTCGGTTTGAGTATGAAGCAAAGCGAGAACTTTTTCTTTGGACTCATCCGCTAGGACTTTATCTTGTGCCAAACGAGTTTTCCACTCAGATTGCCAAGATCTGGGGAGGGCGGAGGACTTAACCTGACTCTTTAATTGACCGAAGAGTTTGTTTTCTTCCAGATACGGCTGAGAGCAGGCCTTAATTTTCTTAGTACAGCGGTAGTAAATATATTTGACTGTTCTGTTTGTTCTACGATAGTTTTTGATATGTTGCTCAGCCGTGATGGTAGCGCCGCACTCACCACACCGCATTAGTCCAGAAAAAGCAAAGTCGTGACTGGTTTCTCTTGGTCGAGAAAGCTTTTTGGTTCTTTCTTGTACTTTCTCAAAAAGTTGTTTGCTGATGAAAGTCGGGTGGGAAGCCGGAAACTCCTCGCCATTAAACTCCATCGTGCCGATGTAGAACTTTTTCTTAAACATCTGAGATATTTTGTCGATTTTGAGAGGCTTCCCCTTGCCCGACTGGATTCCATTGTCAAAAAGAAAACGAGTGATACCTGCGAAAGAAGTTTTCCCTTCAGCAAACAACTCAAAAGCTTTCTTGATTATTTTTGCTTTTTCCGGATCGATGTCAATCGATTTGTTCTCCACTATATTCTTGTAGCCAAGAGGGGCTTTGTTCGGCCAAACGCCATTCCGTAACTTTTGTCGATTACCTCGCTTTACATTTTCACTTAGGTTATCGACATAGTATTTAGACTGGCCAAAAGCGATGTTGAGCATAAACTTGCCTTGAGGGGTGTTTTCAAACCAAAACGATGGGAATTTCAGATCAACGATTATGCCAGTATCAACGAGGTAGATTATTTGTCCGCCATCGACCGAGTTTCTGGCCAGTCTATCTGGGTGCCAACTGAGAATGGCGTTGGCTTGGCCGGACTGGAGAAGCTTCATCATTTGCTGAAAGACTAATCTTCCAGGTTCTTTGGCCGTTTTGCTTTCAACTAATGTTTCGACAATGTGAAGCTTCTCCCTCTTGGCGAATTCTTTGAGTTCGGCAATCTGAGCCTCAATCGACAAAACTTGTCGATCCTTCTCATCTGTGGACTTCCGACAGTACGCAATGTACTTTGTCATACATTCATTTAACCATAAATTACCCAAAGCTTCCGCAGAAGTTTACCGAATTCATTTTTGCGTTTTCTGTCGCTTTTTGAAAGATACAGATTATTAAAGCCCTGAGCATCGCTCCGCGCGTGGGCGGGCGCGCGGGCGACTACCACGAAAACGGGCGGGGAATCCCTTTCTGTTGTCTGTTATAACGAAATTCGAACTTATTTTCGGGACCATTACTAATCTATTGGCTCACCGCTCCACACCTCGTGTCTCGCGGTTCGCCACCGACTCTGCCGTAACATCGGTTCGGACGATGGCTACCGCAGTAGCCATGACAGAAAACGCAAAAATTAAAAAATTTCCTATAGTATTTTGATTTACACAAAAACCCTGAGAAACTAAGTCTATATATTTAACATTATTTAAATAATATCTTCTCTAATATTGATATGTCTGTGGTGTTTTGCAGTACTTTCAAATAGTGTTTCTTTGACTATCTTCATCTTTTAAGTGCAAAAAGACATGTTGACATGAGTATCAAGTTAGCGTTATATTAGAATTATATGGAAGACAAAGAAAAACAACCAAAAGTTTCATCTGTAGTAGACGGAGACAAGAAAAAAAGAACGCTAAATACTTTTCCAAGAATACCGATCAGTAAAGTGCTGGATTTGGCTAAAACTATTTACGAACTAGGTGAAGGAGATCCAGTTCCTAGACTAGTGGTGTTTGATAAACTTGGAAAGTCTCCAGAAAGCGGACCAAGTAGAATGTTGATTACCACATCAAATTCGTACGGACTTACTACTGGTAGTTATGTAGCAGAGAGACTTGGCATCACTGAATTAGGAAAGTCAATCGTTTCAAAAGATGGTAGTCAACGCCGAGATGAAATAGTTAGGGCACTTCTCACGAACGATTTATTTTCAAGGTTTCACGAAAAATACTCTGCTAAGGGAATACCAACCGAACCGATTGGAGAAGACTATTTAAAACAAGTGGGGAGTCTAAGCGGAGCTGATGCAAAAGTAGCCTTTTCCGTCTTTATGGAGAACATGAAAGATCATGGTTTCATCCGTGAATTATCTGGTCGACCAACGATTCTACCAATTGGAATGATGGAATTGAAAGATGAAGTTAAAAAAAATGATGAGCAAACTCCAAAAGTTGAAATGGCATTCATTGCAGAAAACATAAAGAGCGAGAAAACACCAAAACCAGATCAGACAACGCCTCTTGTCTCACCGGCAATTGTTCCTCAATTTAATTTTAATATCCAAGTTCAAATACCAGACAATTCCACAGCTGAGACTTATGATGCAATTTTTAAAAGCATTGCAGATAATCTTCTGAAGATTAATAGTAAATAATGCCTGGTGATATATTAATACAGCTTTTGAGACAGGCTACAGAAAGTAGTCATCTGTCACGTCAAGGAGTGTCAAACCTGACATTGCAGCCTGAATCATCGAGTGGAAAAGAAAACCTCTCGACTAATTACTATCTCAATCAGCAAATCTATAGTGCATTGTGTGGACTGTCTGACACCTTAGCAAATAGCTACAGACAGATCGTTAGAGATTTTGAAGACTCAGAGCGTACTGCATGGACTGGAACCGCCCACGATATTAGAGAACTTTTACGTCTTATTCTTGAAAAATTAGCACCAACAGATAAAGTCGTGAATATGTCATGGTACAAACAGGAAAAAGATAATACTGGTCCCACCCAGAAACAAAGGGTCAAATACATACTTTCCGAAATTAATGCTGACTCTAAAGAACAGGAAGTAGTACAAAATATCGACATCATTGAAGATAGGATTGGGAATTTGGTAAGGAAAGTATATGGAAGAGCTAGTGATTCGGCTCACAGGACAAAGGGCAAGACTGAAGCGTTCAAAATTCTACGATATTTTGAGGCTTTTGCGTATGACCTTTTAGACCTAAAACAATAGAGGTAGAATACTTTTATGGCAGCAAATAAAAGACTAACCCAACTTCCTTCAACGTTCTTTTGGCTAACTATCGTCACTGCAGTTTTAGCTGGAGTTCAAGTACTAACAGCTATACTTCAAATTATTAAACCGATGTTAAGTTCCACTTAATACTATGAAATGGTCTGAAAATAAAGGGAAAATTTCAGAATTGTATTCTTCTGGAGTTTCGATGAGTGAAATAAGGAAACAATTCCCCATGAGATACAGTAGAAAAATGCTGACTTATCTAAAAGACCGAAATATTGCAAAAAAACTAAAAAATGGCGATATTGTAAGTGAAAATGAAATAGCTGATGTCAGAAACAAACGTTTAATGGATAGCGTGCTATTTGAACATATTGAGAAAATCAAGAGCCTATATTCAGAAGGACTATCCGCAAGTGAAATAAAGGAGATAATTAGGGTGCCGATCTCCGTCCGAAGTATTCAAAGGTATATTGGATTACTTGGGATGTCGAGAACAGTAGGAGACGCATTTAGACTTGCAAATTCCAGAGGTAGGATTGACAGGAGCCACTTAATAAAGGAAAGGAAAGCTGGAGAATTTAGAAAATCCATAAGCACAAAAACAAGATATTTTGTGCTTAATAGAGATAACTTTAGCTGTGTTGATTGTGGATTTACAGCTAAGGACGGAAAACTGCTAGACATGGATCATATTATTAGGCCTGAGGATGGTGGTGATAATTCTATTGATAATTTAGTTACCCGTTGTCGCGAGTGCAATATTGGCAGATATCTGATTGAACAAAAACACAAAAAAGTATAATCCTGTTGCCTGCGAAGCGAGCACTTTGGCCGGCAGACAGGTCAACACTTCGTGTCTCGCGGTTCGCCACCGCCTGCTCCCGCCGCAGTGGGACCGGATCAACATCGGTTCGGACGATGGCTACTCAGTAGCCATGACAGAAAACGCAAAAATTTGTATATACCTATAGTAACAACTCAATAAGGTTGACTAGGTGTAAAATATAGATTATGGAAATAATAGGTTGGATTTTATTTTTGGTCTTTGGAGGGTACATTTGGGACCGCTTAATGTCAATGGCTTCAGACCAAATAAATATATCCCAACTAGGTAGTATCCGAGTACCTAAACTATTTTTGAAACTAGCGAATATTTCTAAATATGAGAAAGAGGAAATACTTTACAAAGATTTAGGAAAGTCTGAAATAAAAAAGATCGATGAGATCGTCGAGAAGTTTCATAAAGTATCAAACATAACGCTCACGTATTTACGTCATCAGAATCTTATCCATGTTTCTTCAGGAACTAAATCATCCTTTTTTCAAACCGACAAGTGGTACAAAACATTGTATTCCGAAGAGATAATGAGACAAGATGAGGACAATTATCTTGCGTTCGGAATTTACAGAAGAAAAGGTGGAATTTCCAAATCTCCTGTATTGGTGGGATACTTGAAAATGGAAAATGAAATAGGTGTAAACGAAAAAAATGAATACGAGGTTGTTTTTGAGTTTCCAGAAAAACTAATTAACAAGGGGTTCTTAACAGGGACTTTAGAAAAGAAATTTGATCTAAAAAAGGAGGTTATTGCCGATTATTGGGATAAAAATGAATTTGGTGACCCAGATGAAATTTACTACACTATTTATAACCAAGAAGGAAAATATCCTGTAAATTTCCAGTTTAGATTTATTTAATCAGAAACCCAGACTACTTTTTTATTAGATGTTTCGTGTTATTTTCGATAGAATCCATCTTCTCTACTAGCTCATCAAACCTCTCAGAAAGATCCTCATTTTGGGATCGTAATCCATATATTAGCACCAAGCAAGAGACCATTACTGCGAAGAATACTACGAACAGTGAATCCATACCCATCCATTCGGTCAGCACATACCACAGGATTGAAGACCCAATTAGTGGCCAAAATAGCGCATTGATAACCTCAAGCCCTTGATTTAGTGATTCTTTTATATTCATATTGGTATTATATATCCTCAAAAAAACCGATCTGCTTGTCCACATATTAAGTTTTCTACAGTGATCAAAACATGTTAATCCCATATTTTAATATCGATATATTATTGATTCCACCAACGAAAGCTTTATGCAAGTTAAAACATAAAGTGTGGTAATTCAAATAATAAAGATAAAAATCGGATACATTGACTCCCGACTCTAGAAATTCCATGTCGCGGTAGTTAGCTTTTATTCGATACCAATATAAAAACTCCCACAGGTTTAAATCTGTACTCGTTAGGAAATTAGTATTATTAGCTCCTGTGAGGCGTTTTATATTTCTTCTTCTCTTAAAATCGTCTTTTTTGTAATCCAAAATCTTTTTAATTACTTGCCTGTATCTGGTCCTTGGATCGGGATTTCCGATTACGATATTACTTCCCGACGGTATCATCCAAGATGAAGTTCTGGTCGCTGGAATAATTGAATTAAAATATGGCTCATTAAAAATGATTTCATTGTTTCTTATTAATT
Organism: Candidatus Collierbacteria bacterium UBA2277; assembly: GCA_002347045.1. Taxonomy (GTDB): domain Bacteria; phylum Patescibacteriota; class Microgenomatia; order UBA1400; family MFAQ01; genus UBA2277. Next base: position 424,166 of record DDWV01000001.1, read on the forward strand.
CTTTAAGCCTGTGGTTTACAGCTTCATGTGTATTACTTAACCAACTAATATCATCATCGATTAGCCATTCTAGAATAAGGAGAAGATTGAAGAAGAGGTAATAACTTTTAACAGGAATCCACGAACTACATATTTGTGCGTAGTCCCTAAACTGATTGATTTGATCCATTTCAGAATCAATATTTTTCATAACTAACTTTGTAAGTCCGACCTTTTTTGTGACTTGAACTGGGACAGTATTTGAAATAGCAGAAAAATGTGCGGGAATGTTAATTGTCAGACCTCCAGAAATACCACTAATAAAGTTAAGGTAATTGGAGTGTGTGGTAAATTCTGCGTTTACAACTGGGGTAGATCCCACTGTCCTCCAACCAGAACCGAGGTATGTTGCCGGCATTATTTATAAACCGCGATCATTTGGCGAATGACCATGTCTTCCCATTTTTCGATATGGTCTGAGGTGAAGTCAAACCAAACTCGGATAAAATCTTCTTTGAGAAGCTTTCTCATTCTGCCAACTTCTGGATCTTGGAGATATATATTTTCCTCGTCCAAACCAACTACCACAGAATAGTGGCCGTCTGCTAAGTCATCTTCGTCGTAATCAGCCCTGCCTCTCGTCATCCAGTTCACAATTACAGGTGCTTTTTTGCCCAAAGCAACTTGGATGTCCTCAAAAGATGCAAAATTCTTTATTTCAACTTTTAGTCCTTCTCCTTCTAGTGTCCTTTTTATATCTTCGTCGCCAATTCCCAGATCATCGTCCTTGTTGGAAAGAATAGCCACTTCAGCCTCGGTTTTATCGATGCCATAAAAATCCAAGACCATTTTAATGACGGCTGGGCCACAAAAACTACCATGTAGTGTTTCTTGAAAAGGTTTGACGGGAAGTAAGTTAGTATCCATGCGTATATTGTACTATGTTAAGAGATTTTTCAGTTCTTCAGCAATATTTGTGGCTATTCCCAGATCATTCCCTATTGCCACATAACCCAAGATATGGTCAGTTTCATTAATTAAAGTGATAATGATTCCCTTTTTACTATCTTTTGAGTATATAAGGGTTGATACCCGAGATAATAGCTCCCCGATTGATTTAATATCATCAATGTATTCAAAATGGTCGTTTGAGATAAAAGAGTGGTTTTGAAAATCGGCACCAAAAAGTCTTTTAGCGAGATCGTAAACATGCGTGCCACCTGTTCTGCGCGCATTTGTTTCTACGGCAAATATTTCTCCTGTTTTGGAAATTACATAATCAATATCAAAAATACCTTGATAGCCCAGAGACTGGAAATGTTTTCCTATTACCAGAGCGGATTCTTCTAGCTTCTTTGCAATATCAAGAGGAATAGATCCATTGCCGACAACTGTTCCCTGAAACTCACCATTGATGACAATCTGTCCACAGAGATAGGTGATTTTTACTTCTGATTCCGTAACAAACAATTCAGCTGAAGGTGTTCCACCACCCACTGTCGCATCAACATCAATAAGTTCCTCAATAATATACGGCCCATTTGACCAAATTGTCTCAATAGTAACTTGGTTAATAAGAGAATCTGTTGTAGTCTGAGGATCGTCAACTAAAATTAAACCCCATCCTGATTCTCCTTGATCGGCTTTGAGGGCGAAAGGTCGCTTGTTTGTTTTGAACCAATCGATTTTATTTTCTAGTTCCTCTATGGTTTGACAAATATAACCTTCAGGACAGCTAACGTTTAACTTTTCAACTTCTTTTCTAAACCCTGACTTTGAGTCCAAATATCTAATGAGATCATACCCACCTTTTGATGGTTCGCCATCGACAAAGACATCTATTCCAATTTCTCTGGCTTTCTCGACTAATTCAAGAAAGCTTGATGTGATAGCATAAGGAGAAATAACAACATCTTTTTCACCAACTAATTCTTTGAAATTATATAAATCTATTGAATTTGAGAGATTTAATCCCCCATTCCTTGGAGAATAATTGCTGGTGTTTGAAAATTTCAAAATATTTGAATTGAGATCGAGAAGTTCTTCGGGGATTGAGAATGGGGTAACCACAATTTTATTGTCATCCTCCCAAAAGAAGGCTCTCTGAGAAAGGGCTAGCTCATGCCTGATCCTCTTTTGTCCTTCATCAGAACCACCGCTGGATACCAATATATCCTCAAAAGCTTCTGCTGTATTGGCGAATACAATGTTTATTGATTTTTCTGTTTCCATTATCTTGATTTTAAATATAAAATACCCCCGACGCTATGTGCATCAGGGGTATATCTTAAACTAACTTTTCGCGACTGGCCGCTATGAGAATAATTCCCTCAATCAGATCTTCAAATCCTCGACCAGTGAAACTTGCCATCTTGGTCAAGGTATTATTTAATCCGTGAGAGTTTGGACCAATTCCAGGATTGTAATTGACTTCGAGTAGATAAATTTCTCCATCTGGGGTAACTCGGAAGTCCATTCGGGCATAATCACGGCACTCTGTAGCTCGAAAAGCGGTTTTTGTGAAATCAACCAGTTTTTCAATCACCGAACTTGGAAGATCTGCTCTGACCATCTTTTCCGTTTGCCCTCCCCATTTGTACTCAAACGATCTGATTTTCAACAAATCATCTTGAGTATCGGGGAATTGAAACTCGAGCGGAGGAAGAACGATCAAGTTTGTGCCATTCCCAATTACGCCAACCGAAATTTCTCGACCAACAATGAAAGACTCGACAATGGCCTGCTGGAAATAGTTAGAAATGATGTGGGCAACTTTGGCTCTCAACTCTGTTTCGTTTTTCACAACACAGTCTGCGTAAATTCCGATACTGCCTTCTTGCCGGATAGGTTTAACGATCGCCGGAAAGGAAATATTGGATTGGAGAACTTCGTCTGGACTATCAAATCTTTGATATGGTGTAACAGGTACTCCATACCCCTGACAAACTAGTTTGCTTTTCTCTTTGTCCAAAGTTAGTTGCATATTCAAAGATGAAGCTCCTGTGAAAGGAATCCTCAGAGCTTCGAGCATAGCAGGGACAAGGGGTTCGTCTGTGTTTCCACCACCGAATGATTCAGCCATATTTAGAACAAGATCGAAAGTGCCGATCCGGCGGACAAGATCATTCCAGAGATTTTGAGTGGTTTCGAGGGTTTCGACCTCGTAGCCACGAGCCAGAAGCAATTCTTCGACAAGAGGGACAATAATTTCGATTTCGTGCTCACAGATGATATCTGAGGCCACTCCGACTCCAAGATCTCTAGCGACATTGTAAAGTACAAGGATTTTCATAAATCCTCCTTTTTTATATATAGGATGATGTATTCTACACTATTTCCACCATCTTGTGCCTAGAATGTTTTTTGAATTATATTATCCAAGATCTCGATTTTTAGCTATAATGCTAGGCATGGAAATGATGCATGGAGTTTTAACCTCTCTTTTTAAAATTGACACGGAAAAAGGTAAGGAAATCGGCTCAGCGTTTACGCCACTGTGCCATGAATTTAATCAATTTTTAGATCTACCGGCAGACAAAAAAGACATGCTTTTAGATCCGATTCTTTCTGTTATGAAAAAACTTGGAAGGATAGCAGAAGCAGTAGACCGATACGAAATCCTAGAAGAAGAGAAGATGGAAAATTTGATTAAACGAGCACAAAAAGACCAGAGTAGTGTTATCTTAAAACACGAAGACAGCTCAACCCAACTCGAAGGTGCGGTTGAAGACGTGATTAACAGTTCAAAGGCGGCTCTTGATGCGGCGGTGAAAATATTGAAACCATTATGGGGAATAAATCTAACGACTTACGGTGATGCGGGTGAAAAGGTTGTAAAGGCTTTAAAAAGAAATATTCCTGATAAATTCCAACCTAACATAATCACGCTAGCTGAGGTTATTCAGGAATGCTCTCCGTGGATACGGCTAATAAGAAACTTAAGGACAAAAACTGAACACCTGGGTGTAAATATAGTATCTCCTCTATCGGTGAGTATTACTGACAAATTAGCTACAAAAGAATACCCTCTTGTTGACAAAAGTATACCTGCCAAAGAATTTGTAAACATTACATACAATAATATTTTCGTTTTTTTACAAGAATTCATTGTCTTATCTCTAGGATCAAGACTTTTATCAGGAATGATACCAGTCGTCGTAAGTGGTGAGGGGAAAAATCGAAAATTTGGCATAGCAATCAAAACTGTCGAGGCTCAAGACCCAAAAATCTGACTTAGTGCCTGCGAAGCAGGCACTTTGGCCGACAGGCCAATGCTGTCTCAAGGATTTAATACCCACTGATAAAATTTTCTCTTAATCAGTGGGTATTTATGGCGAGGAGATGCAATCTATATAGATTGCTTCGTCATTTCATTCCTCGCAATGACGATGTTCTTCCGAGCCATATATTGAGAAAGCTTCGCCACAATCACTAGATGTGATCTTGTGGCGAACATATAAGTGCGACAGCGATAGCTGGCACTTGCTCGCAAGAGCAATCATCCCGACCGCAGTCGGGATACAATATTGGTATCGCGCGCAAGGGGTTCCGCCGGCAGGCGGTGGCGAACCGCGAGACACGAAGTGTTGAGCGGTGAGCCAATAGATTAGTAGTGGTCCCGAAAATAAGTTCGAATTTCGTTATAACAGACAACAGAAAGTGACAGAAAACGTAAAAAATAGGTTATGACCTATAACTTGACTTATCGAGTGTGTCGGGGTATAATTTCTGAATTCAACTGTTCTTTTAGCAGCCAAGGAAAATAGGAGGAGTAATGAGAGTAAAAGTACTATATGCACTCCCCAGGGAGAGCATATCAGAGTATTGTGATAGGCTTGTTAAACAAGCAATACATCAAAACTCCACTGTATATGGAGTGTTTAATACAATTTCTTTTATTGCTTGCCCGGACACAGCCCCAGAGTATCTAGAGGGGTACTATAGTGGTCGAATATATAGCCCGATGAATGAAAGGTAGTGTATATGTTCCCCATGAAGATGGGGAATTTTTTTATGAAATATTTCTTTTGGATGAAGTTTGGCTTTATTTTTGAGACAGCTTGAAAACAAGAGACATGGAAAAGATGATAGCCTCTATAACAATGATAGTTGGCCCTGCCGGAAGTCCCCAAGCTTGTGAAAAGAGTATTCCCAGAACTGTTCCAACGGCTCCTATTACGACCGCCCAAAATTTGTATTCAGGAAGTGATCGACTAATATTTCGTGACGCTCCGGCAGGTATCGCAATTAGGGCCACAGTAATCAGACCGCCAACCAGATAGACCCCAAGGGCGACAACGACAGCAATTGAAAGAAGATAAACAAGATTGTAAAAAGAAACATTTATTTTCTTGGCGATAGCAATTTCTTCGTTGATATTTATGAGTATCATTTTTTTGTAAATGCGCTTGACACTGAGATATACAAGGACACTCAAAACCGTAACCATTGCTGTCTCCCATCCAGAGATCTTCATGATATTTCCGACTAGCGCCTCTTCGGCTTGGTCTATAGGTAAGAATAGTAGCGATGTCCCTACGCCAAAGGCGAATATTACGGCTGTTAGATTTTCCATTGGTAATTTTGTTTTTTTCTCTAGAAACCAGATTAGAATCGCTCCAAAAATTACAAAGGGGAAGACTCCAAGAGCAAAACTAAAATGATAAACGATTGCAAGTGCTACTCCCGGAAAAGCAAGGTGAGCTAGAGGCCCAGCGACAACAGACATTTTTTTTGAAAGCATTAAAGTGCCAAGATATGCCGCGGCACTACTTATTAATAGGCCACTAATTAGACTGAGGATTAGTTGTGTGTTCATAGGTTTTTTGCTGGGTGATCATAAAGTTTAATTTCCATACCAAACACTTGTTCAAGCATGTTTGGAGTGAGAATTGATTTTGGCTCTCCAAAACACAGGTGTTTCTTTTGACTAAGACAAAGTACCTTTTTGGAGTATTTGTAAACAATGCTAACGTCATGAGTTACCAAAAAGATTGTTAGTTTTTGAGTTTGTTGAAGCTTGTGAAGAAGAGAGTAAAGATTTTCTCCTCCACCAATATCAATCCCTGATGTTGGTTCGTCCAAAAAAACTACCTGTGGATTGTCGATGAGAACCCAGGCTATCAACATTCTCTGAAACTGACCTCCCGAAAGAGTATATGCGTTTTTAAATAGGAATTTTGCATCGAGACCTACTAGCTTTAGTGATTTAATAACCTCATCGGTTTTGTGGACAGGCTCTTTGAGATCGAAAATATCTTTAACTGTCAGAGGCATGCCTTTTATGGCTTGTTGGTTAAGATTTTGAGGTAGATATCCGATTGAGACTTTTTTGTTCCAGATTATTTCCCCATTAAACGGTAGTATTCCTAGAATGGCTTTGAGAAGAACGCTTTTTCCAGAGCCATTGGGGCCTAATATAGTAATAGTATCTCCTTCGTTTACCGAAAAGGATAAGTTGTTGTGAACAATGTGGCCATCTAAAACAACATTTAGATTTTTGATTTCAAGTAATTTGCTCATATACATTTTTGGCACAAGCCAAAGAATTCAAGATCGTGTTTTTGAACATGAAAGTGATATTGGTTAGTAATAAACTTTTCTGTTTTTGAAAAACTGTGTTTCATTTTTATTGGAATGATCTTTTTGCATTTTGAACAAAACAAGTAATGATGGTGTGTGCTGGTAGATATCTCGAAGCGCCTTTGGCCATCGCCAAGTATCACCTCCGAAATGAACCCAGAAGATACAAGTTTTTTTGTTTCACGATAGATGGTGGTTTTGTTTGCCCTGACTTTATATATAAGATCTAAGGCTGTTTTTGGACAGCCTGATTCTGATAGTATTGACAATATTTTAAGTCTAATTGGAGTTTCTTTTAGGTTTAGCTCTCTGAGACGCAACTTTATATCATCGGTTGACATACTTCAATGTAATGCAACTAAGTTGCACTTGTCAAGAATTTTCTGTGTCTATAGACAGAGAGCGTCTTCACCCGTGACTTCATCCCCATTTGATTCACCAATTCCAGGAATAGGATCATAGTCTTCCATAGGTTTGGCTGGGATTGGGGTAACGTATTTGACTTCGTTGTTTAAAGGAATTTTGGCGTTTGGCAGAGTGATTATCTTTTGACTCTTAAGCCAGTTATCAAAACCGACCCAGTAAAGATCTTTTAAACAGAGTACTTTCTCGTACTCTTGCCACCATTCGAGACGAGTACCCCCAAGATATGCGTGAGAAACAATTATCATGTTGTCTGGCTTCTTGGCGATACTTTCCTCAAGTATCTTGCCGAACTCTATTGCGTCAGAACCTCTTGCCCAAAGACTGTAATCACAGAGTGATCCTCTACCCATAGGTTCTCCAACATCGACATTGGTAACAGAGATCACTTTTGCTTTGTATTCTTGTGGCTGATAAATAACAGCCTCAACGTCCTGAGTTCCGCGACCTAAGATAAATGGAATACCTAGAGCATCTGCTGCTTTGAGTGTTGTTTCATCGTAGGCGAAGTATCGACTGCCAAAAACTCTCATTTCCTTGCCGGTGATACTCTTTACCGTCTCTTTTGCTTCTTTGAGATATTTGTACTGGTCATCGTAAGTCATGTCCCAAAAAGCAGCTTTGTCGTAGCCACCCGCTATTTCGTAACCTTTATCAGCTAGACGTTTGAAAACTTCTTGGTTTTCCTTTAGGACATTGTCTTGAACTTTCACCAGAGCAGTAAGATTGCGTGCGTCTAGTTGTTTTTCCCATTGAAGAATACCGTCTATGCTTTCGAACTCAATAAGCATAAGCATGGTGTTGATTGGGCGATTGGAAATTTTGTTGAGTACTTTGGGGTTTATCAATAGAAGAGAGACTACAAATAGTATTACCAAACTGAGCAAAAACAGAGTGTATTTTTTATAAGAGCCGACCTTCTTTTTTTTCATAATTTTTATGTAATTTATATTACTATAAATAATAGTACACTATATGTCATATGACTGCGACTTAGCCAAAGAGCAGCCACTCTGGTTTAAAGATCAGCAAAAACCCAATAACAATCATTAAGATTCCACCAACTAAGTGTGACGTGCGAGAGTACTTACTTTGGATACCGGTAAGACGTAGTGTGAACATAGCCGTAAAAAAGATAAAAAGATCGTCGAGCATAAAAACAAAAATGTACAAGAGCAAATAAAGGTAATACTGTAGTGGAGGAAGATTGTAATTGCTTAGTAATTGAGTGTAGATAGCCGGCAATCCTGCAGAGCACACTAGTTCAACCAAATTAACAGCAAAGGCTAATAGAACAATACCGGCTAAAGCTACTATCAGTTGTTTTCTTTGGGTGATGTCTTTTAGTTTTTCAAAAATTCTTTGTCTTTTGGTATCGCCCATGACTTTACAGCCTCCGTCTTTGTTGATGAAGTAGTCTTTGAGATAGAAGCTTCCAGAAGTTAGGGCAAGAATACCGATGATAAGCCTTATCCAGATGACAAAACCGAGGAATAAAAAGAGATTCAACCAAGCAGAGAGGAATAAGAAATAGGCAAAAGCGGAAACCACAATAAAAGTGGTTCCTAAAAGCCACATTCTTTTTTGATCTTTCATACCCAGAAGCAGACTTATTAGAAATAGAAGTGTCCACATAGCACAAGGATTGAAACCGTCTATCATGGCTACTGCTACTGTTAAAAGAGGTAGTGAAAGTTTATTTATATCTAAGTTTCCAAGTAGAGGAATTTTTAGTGCTTCAGGAGTTTCGTTTGGAGTTTTGTCATTGGGTATATTGCTGTCGACCACTTTCGGAGCAAATATATCTTCATAATTGCCACTTATTGCTTTGACTATGGATTCTTCAATCTTTTTCCCAGTTAATTCATCGTTGTAGTAACCAGAAAAAAAATCTGTACCTACTACAGTAAAGGGTACTCCGCGGATTTCAGTATTTAACCTTGTTCCGGCTATCTGAAGAAGGTCTCTATTGACCTGACTGTTTGTAATTTCATAGTTCTTAACTGTTAAGTCTGGATATTTTGCTTCTAATTTATCGAGAAAAAGTTTTTCTTTAGAGCAGTGAGGACATCCTGATCCCCAGAAAAAATGTAGAGTAATTTCGCTGGCAAAAACTGGTATAACCGAGAAGAAGAACAGTGATGTGGTCAAGAAGAATAGAAACAGCTTTTTCATTTATCTATCTTTGTACTCTTTTATTAATTGAATTAGCTTTTCCTTTTCCACTTCCCCCGTGAGCCTTTGTATTTCTTTACCTTGGTTATCTTCAAAGATAAATACCGGTAGTACGCCGGAATTTACTTTGTATTTCTCAATGGTTTCTTTATCTATATCAAAGTCGTAGTACTCGGTGACTAAGTTTGGATCTTCTTTTTCTATCTCTTGCCATCGAGGTTTCATAACTAGACAACCATTGCACCAGACGGCTCCGATTTTTATTACTTTCATATTTTTTTTGAATAATTACTAATTGAGTATGAGGCAATGAAAGTTGTTATTGGAACAGCCATAACCAAGCCAATACTGCCTACCAGAGTTCGTACGATTTCATCAGCAATAATTTCGTAGTTTATCAGTTCTGTAAATGGCTTTGGATTGTCTACAAATAGTAAAAGTAAAGGGAGAGCGGCTCCTGTATAAACTAGTATCAGAGTGTTTACCATGGAGGCAATGTGATCTTTGCCTACTGACATGGCTTTAGAATATAACTCTTTGGATTTTAACTGCGGATTTGCTAGTTTTAATTCTTGAACTATGGCTGATTGTGAGATAGTAATGTCATCAAGAACTCCTAGAACACCAATTATCATTCCTGCAAGGAGCAGTCCTTTGATGTTTATGGTCCCCTCTTTGAATACATTTAAAAAACCGGCCTCTTCGGAAGCGAAACCTGTAAGTTTTGTCGCCTCAACAAATATGGTTGCAAGAATACCAGTAGCAATAAGAGAGATAAGAGTACCGAGAACGGCAACAAACGTCTTTCTATTTACTCCGTGAGATAAGAAAAACGTAACAGGTATTATGGCAAGAGAACCAAGGATGGCGACAGTAACAGGATCGCTTCCTTGATAGATACTAGGCAGTATAAATTTTATAATCACTACAAAAGAGACACCCATGCCCAAGATTGAGCTTAGTCCTTTCCATTTTCCAATAATGACAGTGATCAAAACGAATATCAGAAATAAAACTAAGAGCGGTGTGCGTCGAACATAATCTGAGATAAAATATGTTTCACTTCCTGCTGAGTCAACAGCATATGAGATTACTATTTCGTCTCCTACTTTATATAAAGTATTGCTTCCTTGATAAATATCGCCACTTTCTAAGTTAATTACTTTTCCTTTTTGTGACCCTTTTGTAATTTGGATCTCAAGTTGCTGATATAACTGTTCCTTTGTCTGGTTTGAAGTAGTGATACGTCTTTGACCTGTTAAGCTGACTATTTTCCCTTCTAATGTTTCTTCTTGGTATCCGGTTGAAGCATACTCTTCTCCGATAGCCAGGGTTATTTCTTCTGTGCTTGATTGGGCAAGCACTGGAAACTTAACGATAGAAAGACAAAATAACAACGATAAGCAGGCAAAAATTATGGAGATAAATGTATTTTTCATAAACAGATGACTTCTATAGTTTAATCTTCCACTTATTATAGCGGTGATGAATCTTATGTATTAGCAATCCAACTTTATTTCTTTTTTGTATTTACCGATGATTTGCTGGATATGGATTGCTGGCTTAAACCTAATCCAAGGCCTCTTCTTCCTCGACAACCACTTCTACGACCCCCAACTGCTCTTGAGGACGAAGATGCTGGATTACACTGACCTAAACCTCTTCCTGTATTTGCCCCTGTCCCCCTTGGACCTGTTTTGTCTAAATTTGGCATTTTTGTAATTTATAATGGATAATTATTCATTATAATATAATACTTTTTATTTTTCATTTGCGTAAAATGGACTCAGTGTCTTGTTGACTTGATGAATTCTTGTACTTTGTACTATGATTGATATATGAAAAAAGAAGAGAATGATTGTTGTTCGAAGAAAGTATTTATAAAGAGAGGTAATGGTAGCCATGGTAGCTCTGACGCAATATACGGCCTGGGGGTAGTAGGAGCACTGTTTTATTTTCTTGAGGGGGCAAGTAGTTTTGGGATGGTACTTATCGGAATTGGAAAATCTATTTTTTGGCCAGCGATACTGATGTTTAAGTTGCTGAGCTATCTTCAAATCTGATGTAGAATCAGGTGAGTGAAAAATGGACGATATTTTTGGATCATCTTGATTTTTGTGATTGTATTTTGTGTGTCTTTTTTGTACAAAACATTGAGTAGTAGCAAAACACCCCTTGTCTCTCCTGAAATGGAGATCGTAATACCTGATATATCTACAATTGAAGAGGCTTCGGAATCAGTAAAATTGATCGCTTCTCCTAGCTCTGTTTTAGCTTATACAGATTCGGTAGATATTTCTTTAACTGGGGTAGAGATTGCATCGTCTACTCCAACAATGGCTCCAAATAAAATAATTGTTACTCCATCCCCTGCGACATCTGAAGAAGTCAATGGATATATAGAAAGATTTTCATCTCAGTTTGCGGTGGATCCAGATGTTCTGAGATATGTGGCTATATGTGAGTCTGGTTTTAGGTCAAATGCTGTCAACGGACCTTATGTCGGTTTGTACCAGTTTGGTTCGGTAACTTGGAAAAATATACGAAAAGAAATCGGCGAAAATTCTGATCCAGACCTACGATTTGAGGCAAAAGACTCTGTTCAAACAGCTGCTTATGCAATATCTAAAGGGAAGGGTGGAATGTGGCCAAACTGTATGCCCTAATGTAAAGATTACTTTCCTTTTGGTGAAGACACTAGAAGTATTCCAGAGGTTGATTAATTTCTAATCTGACTTTGCGTTTGTCGATTATTAATGACCAGTATCTTCACAGCGAGCCTGAAAAATACATGAATGGTTGGCATGAAGTAATTATTGATCAGTGAAGAGTTTATCAATTTCCCTGACTGCTTTTCTTTGACGTATTTTTGGAGAGCCTGAAACAGTAATGAACTTTAGATTGTGTTTTGTAAGTTCATCCTTAAAACGTTGGTGCATTTTATGTCTTATCTTTTCTCCGTCTCTTGTACCATCTTGAACAAAGGGAATCTCATCTTCAGTAAGAATATATAGACTTTTATTTTCTGTGTTTGCAACCGTATCAAGAGTGGGAAGAAGAAAGCCAATGTATCTTTCGTGCCATAGCCTAGTTGCAAAAGCGTCTGTGTCGCAGACTAGAAGCTTGTTAGCCTTTCTGGCGAAAAAGTTTTCTAGAGTATTTTGAGTCTTGGCAATATGAACAAATTCATCTGAGGTCCATTTTTCTTGATCTACCAAAGAAGCTCTTCCTTCGGAGTAGGTTCGGCCATATTCTGGGACCCAGGAAGTGTGATAATAATTCGCTAGCGACTTTGCTAGTGTTGTGGTTCCTGTTGATTCAGCCCCAAGAATTACCACCCTTTTGGCATAATAGGCCCGGACAGGTTCGCTTATAAACTCCCAGTACTTGAAAGGGTTGGATCGAACTAGTGAGCCTGAGATTGGAATGATTTTTCTATCGATATCTACCAATACATGTTTACTTCCCATACATTTTGCATATTTAATTCCATATTTTTCTGAAGAAAACACAGCTTCAGGAACAAACCCAAGCAATCTTTGAGTAATATCAGCCCATTCTTGCGAAATATCAGTTGAGATTGAGTCGAGCCGGTCGTTGTGGATACATATCTTTACGTCGACCTGTGGGTATAGCTCTTTTATCCAATTTTCACGAACATTTGGATCGAAAGAATTTTTGCTGTTTTGGCAAATAATAACGGATACTTTTTCTGACCTATTTATAGCTGTCTCTAGTAAAAACTGATGACCTTTGTGAAAAGGTTGAAACTTTCCAATTATTAAGCCAGTTTTAAATAACTTTTTCATATGTTCTATTGGTCTTATACCAGTCGATGAGGCCTTTGATTGCATTTATTAGGAAGGCAAAATATAGAAGTGAAAGGAAGATAACTCCTTTTTGGTAGTAGAGGAAAACACCAATAATGTCGACTATTATCCATAGATACCAGTTTTCAATTTTTCTTTTTGCAAGATAGATATTGGCCACGAAACTCATGGCTGTTGTGAAAGCATCCATAAATGGAAAAGAAGCGGCTACAGGAAATAGAACTGGAAATATTAGATGGATATTTGACATAAAGTAACTCAAAAAAATGGTAAGGATAACGATAGAGAGTATACCAATCAGATTAAATTTCTTGGTACCAAAGCTGACTTTGAGTTCGTTGTTGGAATCCTTTTCATCCTTTTTGGGGTGTGTCCATAACCACCATCCCCAAAAGCCGGTGAGAAGATAGTATATTTGTTCAAAAAGATCAGAGTAAAGTTGAATTTGATAAAACAAGAAACCAAAAAGGACTACACCGACAAGACCAATTGGCCATGATAGTGTCTTGTTTTTTGCAGAAAGATATACTGACCAGCCGGTAAACATTGTTCCGAAAAACTCTAGATAACTCATAGGATAGTTTAATAAAGTAAAGAAGGTGGTATTTATATCGAACAGTGTTTGTAAGGTCATATTTCTTTTTTTGTAATAACAGAATATTCTATAACGACTCAGCGTGTTGTCAACACTATTAGAGCATGTCTTAGAGTGATATAATTTGATATATTCTAGCTCATTAAAAAAGGAGAGATATGTCTAATATTGATAACTTTGAGATATCGGAAAGAATTTTTATAAGAATGACCGTAGATGACTCCTCTATTCCTGCAATTGTAAACGTCCTAAAAGAAGTAAATCCTAACGCAAGCAACGAGGATTTGATTCTTTTTATGGCAGAGTGTGTGGAAAGATCTCATAAGCCTAAAGATGAATCTTTTATGAATGCTTCCATACAGCCATCAAACCAAAGGCGTATGACTTCAAGTTCCTGCACTGGAAGTAGCACAAGTTCCTGTTGCTAGAGGAAACAATATGAATACTGTTTCTGTGGAGTTGCTTGGAACAAGGGTAAATTGTAGGGGCTATTGGTGTAGTCATAGCTTAGAAAATGGGGGTGATCCTTTGAGTAACCCTCAGTTTATCTTTTACCTGATGGCTACAGATCAATGCAATGGTCTTTGTAGTTTTTGTGATATTCAGCGGAAATTTTTCAATAAACACGAACTCGATCCAGATACGGAAAAACTTCGGATAATTCTGACTGACCTTTTTGGACGAAATTTGATAAGCAAAATTTCCATTACTGGCGGAGAGCCGCTTCTTGATCCAAATAAAACTAACAAGCTAATAAATGTTATTTTTGAAGCCAATCCAGAAGCAATAGTGGACATAACAACTAATGGCAGCTTGCTAAAAAACCTGCTGCTTTTGGAACAGGTAGACAAGATATCTACTATTCATATAAGTAGGCATCACTTTGAAACAGTGAGAAATAATGAGATCTTTAGCCTTAGAACGGCGAGTTTTGAAAAGATCCAACAGTATGCAGACAGATTTTTTGGAAAAATAAGCTTAAATTGTTGTTTGGTTCCTGGCTATGTTGATTCGCCTCAAATGGTGGAGCAGTATTTGGACTGGGCCGCAACTATTAGGGGATTGAAAAGCGCTGGATTGATAAGTTTAATCAAAAAAAATGTGTTTTGTGAAAACAGCCAAGTAAATGAAAAAATTATTTTAGAGTGGATAGATAACGATCCAAATAATATTGCTCATAACTACAACTATGACACTGATATCTGTGAGTGTAGATCTTGGCAAAGGATACCGAGTACCTATCTACCAATTACTTGCTTTTGGTGGAAAGTAAAAAGACTGAGTATTCCTTACTGTAGACAAATGGTATTTACAGCAGACAATAGGCTTACAGTGAACTTCAAAGAGATCGGTGAAATTCAAGTATAGTTAATAGCCAACGAGAAATCGTTGGCCTTTTTTTGATCAAAAAATGTCTTCAGGCGGCAGAAACTCTTCTCCGTTTGGAGCACTTTTGTACTCGACTTTTAACCACTCTATGTAGTCGCAGCCGGTAGCTTGTTTGGCCTCTCTATCCCAACCTGAGGTGGAGCACTTTTTCATTTTTTTACCATTTGCCGTGGTATAGAGAACTAGAGGTTCTCCACACTTGGGGCACTTTTCGTCGAGTTTTTCTGTTGTGCCGTTTATCCATTCAACATAGTCGCAACCTGTAGCTTTTTTCTCTTCCTTATCCCAGCCTCCGGCACTACATTTTTTCATCTTTTTGCCAAAGCGGGTGACTTGAAGAACTAGAGGTTCTCCACACTTTGGGCACTTTTCGTCGAGCACCTCAGGCTCTATTTCTAGCCATTTTACGTAATCACAGCCCTCTGTTTTGTGGGTTTCGGTGTTCCATACGCCCTTTGAACAGCGTTGGAGCTTACGACCAGTAGGTGTTTCAATTACTTCTGATAAAGTTGATCCGCATTTGGGACATTTTTCTTCTTCCATATACTAAAGGTTATCACACTAACTAAGATCTTTTAAGACCTTCTTTATCATTTTTTCTGCAGCAAGGCGTATTTCGTTCTCAATATCTGGACCAATGTTTTCTTTTAGATAAGAAAGCAACTCTGGGTCATAAGGTCTATCGTGAACTTGAGATAGAAAATTATCATGATGTCTAGGATTTAGTTTTTGAAGGATGTGTTCGATAATTCCTTCATAAATAATGTCATCTACCAACTGAAGAGCCTTGCCCTTTTGGTTTTCCTCCTCTGACTTCCTAGTAATAATCTCGATTATTTGAGTTTTGATTACTAGGTGATCGAAAAATAATGGTGCCATAAGTTTTTAATAATTAACGGGTCCTAAAGGTACTTTGTTTTCTGGGTCATCAATAAATAACATTAGTATCAAGCCTTTTCTTGGACCTCTGTTTAGATCGAGATACTGCATCGTTTCAGGAGATCCGCCAAATTGTTTACCCGTCCATTCTGCCGGACCAGCGTCTCCTATAGCACAAACGATGGCCTGACCATTGACCGGGTTAACTACTAACATCTTTCGAAATGAGTACCAGTCCTTTAATTGACGATAATCTGTATTCCAATTTTCTAAATAAAGAGTTTGAACAACGCAGTAGTATTTTTCTCTTTGATAGTCTCTTGTAGTAAAGTCTTTGGAGTCTGAAGCAAAATAGCCAAAAGCGCCAAGCCCAGGAGCCATTCCCGCTTCTTGAATCTCGTCATGATTGGCCAGGGTATCTCCCGGGTAACGCTTGAGATGCTGTTCAAAACCAATGTATCCTAGATGGTGATTTAGAGACTGACCTTCATAGTAAGCTTTGACTGGAATGTTTGTGTTTTCGGTAATTATTTCTTCAATCTTTACAGCTTCTTCTGGAGTGAGCTTTGTGGGAGAGTGCGGAAGAAGTTCTTGAAGATTCCCAAGTAGTTTTTGGTGATTTGTTAAAGTTGCTCTGACAGGCTGTGAGACCTCAGTAGAAAAAGTCGCTGTCTCGGGCATGGGCATTACTAAAAGGCTACCTACAAGGCCAGCTCCTGCTAACAGCCGGCTCGAGCGCTGACGGAGATCGTAGGCTATAAGTGTTGACTTCGAGAAGAACTTTTTTGCGGCTGGGTTTTTTAGAATTTGTTTACGTAAAGAGTTTGACCTTTTTTCAAGTCTGGCAATGGAATTTTGTAGATTGCTTTCCGACATGTTTTTAGGAGAAAACTGAACTTAAGCGCTTTAGCGTTTCCTCTTTTCCTAAGATAACGAAGCAGTCAAAAAGCGGTGGAGTGATAGTGCGGCCTGATACAGCTACCCTGAGTGACATAAAGGCCTCTTTAGGAGACAAACCCGAGTCTTTTTGAGCTTTGGCAAACTCTTGATGAAGAATCTCAGAGGAATAGTCTTTGTTGTTCTGGATTAAATCAATAGACTTTTGAAACCAAGTCTTTGTGTCGTCTTCGGAGTGAGCTGATTGTTCTAGAACTAGTTGCTTGTCTACATTTGGAGTTGTGAAAAAATACTCGGCAGCTGGGGCAAAATCTTTGAGTGTATACATTCTTTCTTTGGCGAGATTGATGATGGAAATTACTTTATCTTTTTCTCCGAGCCATTCTTTGGGAATAAAGCAATTTAGTTTGGTAAAGAGTTCTTCTGAGGAAAAATTTTTGATCCATTGGCTGTTGAGATAATCGAGTTTTTGAATGTCAAATATGGCATTTTGTCTTTGAATTTTTGTTTCGTCAAAGATGTCTACCATTTCGCTTAGTGTGAGAAGAGCGGAGTTGTCTTTGTAGGAAAAACCTAGATAGAAAAGGAAGTTGTTGATGGCTTCGGGAAGATAACCATCTTCGAGATACTCGAGAACTGATTTTGCACCATGACGTTTGGAGAGTTTACTTTTGTCGGGACCTAATAAAAGTGGAACATGAGCAAGAGTGGGTGGTTCCCAACCTAGTGATTCGTAAAGGAAAAGATGTACCGGAGTGGACATCATCCATTCAACGCCACGAAGAACATGGCTTATCTTCATAAGATGATCATCAACAACTGAAGCGAGGTGATATGTTGGAATGCCGTTTGATTTCATTAGAACTTTGTCATCGCACTCTGTATTTGGAAGACTTAGCTTTCCTTGAACGAGATCGTGCCAGACACTGAAACCCGTTTCCGGAAGCTTGACTCTAATGACGTAAGGTGATCCCGAGTCCAGTTTATCTTGAACTTCTTCGGGGGATAAGTTGCGGCAGTGACGATCGTATTTGGCAAATTGGTTGTCTTTGTGAAGATCTTTGAGTCTCTCCTCATTACAAAAGCAGTAGTATGCCGCCCCGGTATTGACAAGTTCTTGGGCATATTTTTGATATAAATCTAAACGCTGAGTTTGGATATATGGACCATAATCTCCGCCGATGATGGGATCTTCGTCTCGTTTTAAACCTAGAAGGTCGTGAATTTTGTATATTTTTTCGGTAGCTCCTTCAACTAAGCGTTCTTGATCGGTGTCTTCGATGCGCAAAATAAACTCACCGTGATATTTTTTGGCGAGTAAATAATCAAATAGGGATGTTCGGGTATTGCCGATGTGTGGAATACCAGTAGGTGAGGGAGCAATTCGAGTTCTTACGTGCGTATCGGCCATAGTGATAGTATACTTTATTTAGTCTATGGCAACACTAACTGAGGCATCGGTAACGGCAAGAAAAGCAATTAAGTATGGAGCAATTGGCTTCGTAGCTATTACTATTTTGTGGTATCTAGGCGTTGCTCTTGTTAAGTACTATCAGGCGCTAAATCCACCCCCGCTCCCAAACCCAACGGTAGATTTTGGTGTCTTACCAAAGGTAAATTTTCCTGAAAGTGCAGACCGACCAAAAATGGTGTTGGAACTACCAACTGGTGGAATTCAATCTTTTGTTGACCGCATGACAGTGTACTCAGAACCAGTAAAAAAGAGTTCCTTTACTGACGCAGAGAAAGGGATAGAAACTGCTGCAGCTCTTGGATTTTTGTTTAAACCTGAGATCCGAAATGAGTCTAATTATATTTGGACAGTACAAGACCAACTAAACTCAAAACTTGAAATGAATATTGTGACTGGTCACTTTGTGCTTACTCGCCAGTGGCAAAATAATCCAGCTTTAGCTGCGATGGCCAGTTTTTCTTCGGACAAGACCGTAATTACTGAAACTGAAAACTACCTAAGTAAAGTGGGACTTCTGAACTCAGATATTGTCGGAGTAGAGAAACTGACATATCTTAAGGATGATGGCGGAAAATTTGGAACAGCTTTGTCTTTGTCTGACTCTGATTTTGTGCAGATAGATTTGTTTAGAAAAAATATTGATGAGATCGATCCTGAAAGTAAAGCAAAAGAAATTAAAGCTAGTTATCCATTTTATCGACCTAATCCAAACAAAGGTTTGGTTCGTGTGGTGGTTTCAGGTTCAAAAAATGTAAACGATAAAGTTATAAGTATGGATTATGAGTACAACACAATTAATTACAAAAAGAATGGAACTTATCCTATCAAAACTGGAGAAGAAGCTTGGGCTGAGCTTGAAAGTGGTGGAGGATTTGTTTTCCGAGGTGACTCCATCGCAAATGAAATGAAAATAAGGAGAGTGTTTTTAGGCTACTATGATCCAGAGATTAGTCTGGGATACACAATGCCAATTTACATTTTCCTCGGGGACCAAAACTTTACAGCTTATGTATCAGCAGTGGCTGATAAGTGGGTTGAGTAGATTATTCCCAGGAGAAATTTTTGTAGACCCAGTTAAACAACTTTTGAGCTTCACCAAATCTATCTTTACTGTTTAAGATACTTATCAAAACTGGGTGATTGTCTTTTTCTGCCAAGATAACCAGACACTCTCCCGCCTCCGGTGTCCAGCCTGTTTTTACTCCAAATATGCCAGGATTACCAAGAAGGATGTTTGTTGTTTCTAAAGGATAGATATTACCTTTGAGACTTTTTAATGTAATCTTTTGAGTAGAAACAATTTGAGCGAACTTTGGTCTTTTTAGAGCAGACTTGGCCAGCATAGCTATGTCGTAGGCAGAAGTATAATGATTTTGGCTTTCAACACCCGATACATTTACAAAGTGAGTGTCCTGTAACCCCATATCAAGTACTTTGGAGTTCATTTTATCGACAAAGGCGGAATATCCTCCCGGATAGTTTTCAGCTAGAGTAACGGCGGCATCATTTCCGGAAGGAACAAGGAGGGCAAATAACATGTCGTCTGCTATGATTTGATCTCCTTTTCTAAGGTTTATAGTGTTACCCGTTGAGTTTTGACCATTTTTAACTGAGAGAATTGAGTCGTCGTTGTAGTAATCAAGGGCAACGAGAGAAGTGACAATCTTTGTGAGGGAGGCAGGTTTGTGTCTTTGGTGAGGATTTTTATCATAGAGAACAACTCCACTTTCCATATCAGTAATATATATCCCGGTAGCAGTAAGGCTCGGTGCTGGTATTTCTCGGGAAACTGGTAGGGGGGGCTCAACAGTAAAAGCAGCTTTGACAAGAGGCTTGTTGGAAGAAGAGATGCCTATTGCTGGTGAAAAAATTAAAAATCCAGATAGGCCAGTAAGTGAGGCAATGTTTAGTGCTTGTCGAAAAAAGGAGGGGGTGGACTTTGTGGTCTTTTTCATATTGATAGAATCATTATACTAATGAGAGCTCAATTGTAGTTCTTTGCGAATCCCTTCTTTGGCCTTGTGTGTCTTTATGAATCTAAGCCAATCTCTGTTTGGTTTTTTGGGGTTTTTTGATTTTTGAATCTCAACGATGTCGCCACTTTTTAGTTCGTGGTCGAGGGATACAATGTGTCCGTTTACAATGGCCGTTTGGATGTATGAACCCAAGCCAGAGTGAACTTCAAAAGCAAAGTCTACTGGTGTAGAGTTTTCTGGCAGATCGTATACATCACCCAAAGGTGAAAATACATAGATACGGTGAGATAGGGCGTCTATCTTGAACTCTTCATAAGAATCTGACGGAGAACTTACTTGTTGTTGCCAACTAGCAAGCTGTTTGACCCAAGACATTTTTTCTGTAATTATGAAGGCGGTACCCCCTTTAAGATCAGAGTCAGAGGCTCCGTGACTCTTAGCATTAGAGTAGGCAAAGTGAGCGGCAGCCCCATACTCTGCCTGAGCGTGCATCTCTTCTGATCTAATTTGTATCTCAACGATATTTCCTTTACTGTCGAATACTTTTGTGTGAATAGACTGATATCCATTTGGTTTTGGCTGAGCAATAAAATCGGAAAGGCCATATTGAGGAACTGGCTTCCAGTATTGATGTATTACGCCTAGAGCAGAGTAGCAACTTGATGTGTCTGGGGCAATTACTCGAACTGCCATGAGATCATATATTTTTGTGATATCTCTACCCATTTCCGGACGCAGTAGTTTTTTATAAAGGCTATATTTTCTTTTGGGACGACCTTCAACTTTGGCTTTAACCTTGTGTTTTACTAACTGTTGACGAATTTTGTTCATGATTCCTGAGACGTTATTTTCGGAGTACTTAAAGTGTGGCTTGGCTATGTCAAGCAACCAGGCGTATTCTTCAGGGTATATAAAGGGGAAGGCCATGTCTTCGAGGTCACCTTTTAACTTACCCATACCAAGTCTTTCGGCCAAAGGGGCATATATCTCAAGCGTTTCCATAGCAATTCTTTTTTGTTTTGAAAAGGGAACGGCGTCAAGTGTTTCCATGTTGTGAAATCTATCTGTAAGACGAATCAAGACGACTCGGATATCTTGAGCCATAGCAACAAACATTCTTCTTAAGTTTTCAAGAAACTCTGTGTTTTGACTCCCGCGAAGTTGTACTTTTCCGACGCGATCTACTCCTTCGACAAGTGAAGAAACTTCATCTCCAAAGAGTTCTTTTATTTCGTCAATTGAGACACCGGACATCTCTGGCAAGTCGTGAAGAAGAGCAGCTTCAATGGTTGTTTGATCAAGACCCCAACTGGCTAGGGTTGTTGCAACGGCTAGAGGATGAGTGATGTACTCGTCTCCTGTTTGACGATCTTGACCTCGATGTTTTTCAGACGCAAAATCATAGACTTTTACAAGCCTGTCTTTATCAAGATCGTTTCTTTTTGCCTCAACTTGCTCAATAAGATCAGCAAGGCGTTTTTCCATACTTGTATTCTACATTGTTATGCGTGATAAAATTTATGCGTGTATAGAAGGTTTTTGTTACCAGATGAGGTGGCTTTGATTCCAAAAGAGTTAAAAGAGGTGATGTCTCTATTTATGGAATTCGGTTTTGATATCTATTTGGTAGGAGGAGGTGTTCGAAATATTCTATTGGAAAAAGCTCCTGTGAATTGTGACCTGGCGACGAATGCAACCCCTGAACAGAGTTTGGAAGTGTTGAAAGAGTACGAGCCTTTTTATAACAATGACTTCGGAACCGTGTCGTATGACATTGAAGTAAATGGAAATAAAGAACTTTATGAAGTAACTACTTATCGGTCTGAAAAAGAATACTCTGACTTCCGAAGACCTGACAATGTATCGTGGGGGAAAACTTTAGAAGAGGATGTAACCAGGAGAGACTTTACGATTAATGCAATGGTGGTTGGAGAAAAAGAGGGAAAGTTTGAGCTTATTGATTTAGTTGGTGGAATTGAAGACTTCGAAAAGGGGTTAATCAGGGCTGTAGGAGACCCCGAGAGGAGGTTTGGAGAGGATCCTTTACGAATGATGAGAGCTATAAGGATTGCAGCGATTTTGGGTTTTTCTGTCGAAGAAGAAACAATGAAAGCTATAAGCGTAAAATCTCCATTGCTGGAGAAAATAAGCAAAGAAAGAGTACGTGACGAGCTGATGAAAATAATTGGGTCATCTTACCCTGCTGATGGAGTCCAGTTGCTAATATCGACCGGACTAATGAAGCATATAATGCCGGAAGTGCTTGAAGGAAAAGGGGTTATTCAGAGTGGTCACCACAAACTAACGGTGCTTGATCATATGCTTGAGGGTTTACGATATAGTTCTTCACCAGATCCAGTGGTTCGGTTTGCAACATTTATTCACGATGTCGGAAAGCCAAGATCTCAGAGGTTTAAATGTAGAAAATGCGGCAAGATGTTCCGAGACATTTCTGACGAGATTACGATGTGTGCAAACTGTGGATTCTCGCAACCCACAAAGGGGATGGTTACTTTTTATGGTCATGAAGTGATTGGGGCCAGAATGGCAAAAGAAATTTGCGAAAGACTTAGATTCACAAACAAAGATACAGAAAAAATAGTTACCTTAGTTCGCATGCATATGTTTGCATATCAACCAGAAATGACTGACTCCGCTATTCGAAGACTAATTAGAAAAGTAGGAAAAGAAAATATTGCAGACATGATTCTTTTACGCATTGCCGACAGAAAAGGCAGTGGAAGCAATACTACCAGCTGGAGATTTATGGAACTCCAAAAGCGCATTGGTGAACAGCTATTTGAACCTATGGAGATCAATGATATGGTAGTAAATGGACGAGACGTAATTGAAGTACTCAAAGTAGAGCCAGGACCAGTGGTTGGTCGTGTTTTGAGAGAACTGTTTGATGAAGTTCTAGAGGATACAAGTAAAAATATTAAAGAGTATTTACTTGCAAGAATTGCAGAGATTGGATCTAAATAAGATCTTTTTCAAGCTGTAGATTATTGTATCTTGCCGTGAAAGACTCTTGTGTCTCTTGAAGAGTGTTTAATACTCCTATGTGTCCATCCTTAACACGGACTGAATACGATTTCGAAGGGAGCGGATTTCCATTTTTGTCGGCTTTTAGTGTTGAGTCTAGAAAATGAAGAGTAATTGGATTACCATTTTTATTTTTCAATGGTGTCTCAATGTGGTCCTCGTGGTGTGTGTGCCCACCAACTACACAAACAACGTTGCTTCTCTGAAAAATATCGTTTTCTACTCCGAATGAGTTGATGATTCTAGATGGATGATGACCAATAACAACAATCTCTCCAGGGAAATCTATCATCCTTTTAAGTACTATATCTTGATATTTTCTTTTCAATTCAAGCATTGTTTTGCCGTTTTCATCAGCTCTTTTCAGAAAATCACTCACCCATACAGGATTCTCTATGTTGGTGTCAACGGCTATAACTAAAGCATCGCCTATCTCTTGATAAAATATTTTCTGCCCTAGTAGTTCTGATAGCATACTTATAGATTCGGGAATACGAGAGTCTTGATCGTGATTCCCATAGACAGAGAACATTTTGGCGTCAATCTCATGTTTGTCAGTTAGTTCAGTTAACATCCGAAGATAATCACCCTCAACTCCGAGTTGATCTATGAAGGTAGCACCGTCGGTAACTTGATCACCTGTTCTTACAATAATTGATGTTGAGCTATCATTAGACTCTTTGTCTTGCTGACTTTTCTTTACAAGATATTTACTCAACCAACTATTGAATAAAAACCTCGCCTCTGTTCTTACGATGTGTTTATAGGTTACAGAGGAAGAAGGGATTTTTTCATCAGAGTTATATTCAGGAGTTTGAAAATCAGGCTGGTATTTGTTCTGAGGTGTTTTAAGATTTTTTATGGTCTCAACTACTGAACCGACGATGCGTTCTGGAGCATAACGTTTAAAAGCTAATGAGCGTGTTCCTGCTGAGATATCGCTTGGAGTTTCGTGTTCGTCTGATATAAAAAATAATGTTACATCTGAAATCTCACCCAAAGGATTGATCACGTCTTCAACGTTCCTGACAACTACTATTTTTGCTTCTTTCTTTAATGAAGATATCATGTCAGAAATTTCTTGAAGCTTTTCTTGTTCTTGATTTTTTGACTGAATCTCTTTTGATGATTCTTCCGAATCTGATATTGCCTTTTTGATGTCATCAGTTCTTAAGCTTGAGTATTCTATTGGAAGACTTCCGCCTCTCTCTGGACCCTCAATGTGTGTTATGCATATTTTAAGAAATTTTTCTTCGATTGAAAGTAGTCTTCTGACTGGAGTTAGCGATGACTTCCTAAGTGGTTTAACGGTTTCTGTGGTGTCATTAGTATATCTATCTGCCTCATTACTTCTTATCTGTTCCATATAGTGATTTTTTTAATAGTATTTTATTTCTCAAATGTTTTATTCCAAACCAGAAGTAGAGGGGCTGCCGTGAAAGTGGATGAGTAAGTGCCGGTGATTGTTCCTATTAGTAGTGCCAGAGAAAAATATCTGGTGGTTTCTCCTCCAATTAAAAAGAGCGCAACTAACATAAAGATTATTGTTAGTGAGTTGTTGAGAGATCTAACCATAGTCTCGGTGACTGCTTGATTGATAAGACTGAGAGAGTCAGTTTTTTTATTTTTGTGAGATAGTTCTCGAATACGATCATAAACAACAATAGTGTCGTGAACTGAAAATGAAAGTATTGTGAGAACAGCAGTTACAAAAAGAAGATCAATTTCGACACCGTAAAAATGCCCAATAATTGAAAAACTGCCTAGTAAGACAACTGTGTCATGAAATGTAGCGAGCAGCGCACAGACTCCATACTTTAGCTGCTTGAAAACAAAGCTTATATACGCAAGAAGCATAGCGCTGGCTATGACTAAAGCTGAGATCGTTTTTTTTATTGTCTCCTGACCAAGAGCTGGACCAATACTTTCAAAACTAGTTATTTTTATTTCAGGACTGTCTTCTTTGAGTGGATCGAGCGCTGCCTGAGCTGTTTCTTGAGATATGTTTTTTAGTTTTAAAGTAATGGAGATAGAGTCTTGGTCTTCCAAAATGGGAGAGTACTCCTGAAAAGATTGAGTGACCATGTCTGAAGAACTGAAATCTACTACAGTAAGTCTGGTTCCACCCGTAAACTCTATTGAGGGTTTTAGCCCGAAGCGAACAAGAGAAAAAATCCCTGGCACGATGACGAGCGCTGAAATCAAAAAGTAAACCCAAACATGTTTCATCCAGTTCATATTATTTTTGATTTTTTGATTTCTAATGTTTTGCTTTTGTAGAAAAGACGGAGAAGATTTCGTGTGACAATGATGCCAGTGAATAGAGATATGAAAATTCCAAGAATTAATGTGAGGGCAAATCCCCTAACAGCACCTGATGTGTTTAGAAAATCCCAGTCTAAAGGATTAAAAAGGATAAAACCCGTGATAATTGTGGCGGTGTTAGCGTCTTTAATGCTGTCCCAAGCTCTACCAAAAGCTAGCTCTAGAGCAACTGTCCAAGTGCGACCTGATCTGATCTCCTCTTTGTATCGTTCAAAAATTAATATGTTTGAGTCGACGGCCATTCCGACAGATAACAAAAACCCTGCAATTCCAGGAAGACTTAAGACAACCGGAATTAATTTGTATAGAGTTAAAGTAAATAAGCCATAGAGAACAAGACCTATTGAAGCAATGAATCCCATTTTACCGTAGTTACCAATCATAAAAAATATAACCATGACCAGACCGACAGCCCCGGCAGTAACACTTTTGTGGATTGAGTCGGCCCCGAGTGTGGCCGGAATATTTTTTTGACTCAGGACTTTTACTGGGGCAGGTAGAGCCCCAGCATTGAGCTGAACTGCCAACTCTTTTGCTTCGAGAGTGGAAAAGCTACCGGTGATCTGAGCGTTACCATCAGTAATTTCCACCTGAACAGTAGGCATTGTAACTGGATATCCATCGAGTAAAATGGCTATTGGTTTCCCGATATTTTCTCTGGTTAGCTTTGAAAATTTTTCTCTTCCGGAGTCTTTGAAGGTAATTGCGACAGCTGGCTGACGATCTTGTGTTTCAAAAGTAACCTGAGCTCTTTTTAGGTCTGCTCCAGTAAGATCCGTGGGAGTAAATCCAGTTAGCGAAGCAGACTCTGTAGCTGTCTCTGCTGGAGTAAATTCCGGTAGAGCAAATTCCATTTTGGCTGTTTGACCAATGAGATCAAGTGCTTGTTGAGGGTCTGTGACTCCAGGTAGTTCTAGGATTAAACGATATTCATTACCTGATACTGCGGTTTTTATACCTGATTCCGATACACCAAACATGTCTATGCGGCGACCAATGATTGTTTTGGATGACTCTAAGGCAGTAATCCTGTCTTCTTGAGCAATGTCTTTCATGTCGGCAACTAAGGTTACTTGAAGGCCTCCTTTGATGTCTAGACCTTGCTTGAGCTCAACTTCTTTTGAAAGGTCAAGGTTTCCAATTTTGAGATTTATCCTTGGAATTTCCCAATTTAATATTTTTGTGGGAAGAACCACATACAAAGATAAAAGGGTTATTATGCATATAAAAATAAAGACTTTATGTTGTTTTGAAAGATTCATGAATATGAATTATATATGCTTTTACTGCCTTCTTTTGGGAGTAAGTCCAAGGCTGAGCTGATGGCTGTCAACAAAGCTAACTGTAAGCGAACTGTTGAGTTCTCTTTGTACTTGTACATTGTCGCCAGGTTTTAAAGAAAGATCTTTTACTAGATTTGAAGGCAGTGTAATTCCAAGAGAGTTGCCGACTTTGAGAATTTTTTGAGTAGACATTAACTTAGAAGCTGTACCTCATCTCCTAGTAAGGTTACCCGAGGCTGGAGAAGAACCTTGATAATAAAAGGATCCTGGTGATTTTTTCGATAGTTAAACTCATCTTCTGTCATGCAAGAGTAGTTAATCTCTGTGCCAAGCATTTTTTCGGCTGACTTAACGAGAATTGCCACTTGAGGCATGATTATTCTACCTATTAACATTAGGTCTACTTCTTCAGGATCTCTATCTAGTCCACGAGTAAGCTTTTGAGAAACAAAGGCAAATTTTACAAAACCAAGTTTACTTTTATTTTTTAGAACCAGTTTTCCAAGACCAGATGACTTGGAGATTAGATTTGAAAGCTCAGAGTATAAAGTGTAAGAAGTTTTCACCGAGTAGTACAGGCGATTGCCTCTTTTTTCACTTTTTAGAAGACCAGCTTTTTTAAGATGTTCCAGCTCTCTACGAACAGCATTAATCTCTTCCTTGGTAATTCGTGTCAGCTCACGAACATAGAACATGTTTTTTGAGTCTGAAAGAAAAATCCTAAGTAGCTTTACTCTTACTTTTGATATTATTAAGTCTGATAGTTTGGCCATATTTTTGGGGCCGCGTCGCAAGCTATGCATGCAGGCGGACAGGCAGGCCTAACTGATAATAGCTTAATTGTACTCGACTTTGTTCCCAATGGGTAATATTTCTACCCAGATCTTTCCAGGAGTGAATATAAATTCTTTACCTGATTTGTCAGAGAAAATAGTGCGAGATTTCTGAGTGGCTTTTTTCCAAGTTACTTCTTGAGCTGTGCCATTTTGAAAAACGTACCCTGTACCGGAACCTATGACATCATAATAAAGATGTTTACCGTAATCATTGAGGCTAGTCTCTTTGGCAAACTGAACGACAATATTGGATGCTGCCAGCTGTTGTTTTGTGTCAAAGTCCATGTGAGGTTTTCCGCCATTAAAACGAAGGTATGTTTTACTTGCTTGGTCGTATTTCCACTCGACAGTAAAGTCAGCATAATTTTTCCAAAAATCGAATTTTATGTCTGTGGCAGGAATGCTTGAGGCAACTGTGTCTTTGCTTGTTTTCCATGTGGTAAAACCAGAAAGCCAAGTTGTGTTGTCTGGCATTTTTGAGGTGTAGCCACGTTTTTCAGCTTGCTTCCAGGCTGCCGGTAGAGATCCAATCATGGTATGTTCTGTGACGTCTGGAGTAGGGTTACCCCGTCGATTAGCGTCTCTAAATAGCACTGGAACACCTGTGTCTCCAGTAGTATCAAAGTCATTACCACCTGGTTTTCTCCAGCCGAGCTTAGCTAACTCTTCTATGGCAAAAGACTTGGGGTGAGACACACATTGTCCAGTAGCTTCGTCACGTCCACAGTTGGCGCCTCCGACGTGCATATAGACTGGTGTGTTGTATTCGGCGGCAATATTTACATAGTAAATACGAGCAGACCTAACTGGTGCTACTCTGGCGACATCTGACTGAGCTCCACAGTAGAATACACCCATAAAACGAGTGATCCCACCCTCGGCGACAGCTTCGTATACAACGTCAGCAAGCGATAAACCAGATTGAGGTCTGGTTGAAACATCGTTTTCTATCATAGCGAGAATTGGACGACGAGTTTCCCAAAGATCCTTTTCTGATTTGCTGTAGAGCATGCCATTTATGGGACAGGCTTCTGTCTTAGGTTCGTTCGCAAATTGACCAAAACCTGAAGACTTGACTTCTTCGGTTTCAACTACTTTTGGAGAAATAAGAATACCTCCGGATGGGGGAACAACTGCGTAGGCAATACCGCCAGAAACAAAAAAGGTAAGAATTAAGGCTAGTATTGTTTTAATTGAAAAGAATTTGAAAGAAGACATAAATTATTTTTGTGCTTGTTTGATAACTTCTTGTTCTTCGCTACTTAAGGCCTGACCAACAACTTTGCCGCCGTCAATTTTTTTGGCATAAAGGCGTGTGTTTTCGCGACTATGTAATGAGCTTATCATAATTCCATCCCCAAAATCATCTATCAAAACAACGGAAAAACTCTGATCACCACCAGTATCAGTAAAGGGGTTGTATCTTTTGAAGCCTAGGTGTTGAAAATGTCTTTTGTTTTCCTCTGTCTCCTTGTTCAGTTTTTCACTTAGATTTTTTAGGTCTTCAGAGTTTCTTTCAGAAACTGAGATGAGTTGATTAAGTGAAGAGATTAAGTCTTTTTTGGAAACATCAGCGGTAAGTCGACGGTAGTGAAGCAACATCCGCACGAGAAGAATAGTAATAATCACTAACCATAGAGCAAAAATGCCGTATATGTAAATTGTTGGTATCATAGATGATAATTAGTTTACTATACCCAAAGATGCAAAAAAAGAAAAAGACTCGAAAAGATAAAGTTAGGAGTCAAGCTCGAAGGAGGCAAAACGAATTGTTCCAGGTTAGCCCTGAATGGCTGAAAACAGGCACAAAATCAACCGTAACAGCTAATAATTTGGATGAGTCAGGCTTGAAATATCTACGACTAGACTTGACAAAGACTTTTCTACTATCTATGCTTGTCCTAGCCTTGGAGTTGGGTTTGTGGCAATATTTATCAAGGCGTTAACAACAAGAAAGGGGGTGAACCAATTAAATGCAGATCTATTGTGTAAAATGTAGAGCCAAAAAAGAAGTCGCGGAATTCGAAAGAGTTACCATGAAGAATGGTAAACCAGCCGTTAAAGCTGTTTGTCCAGACTGTGGCACAAAAATGTTCAAAATCGGAGCTAAATAAAGTCCGTCAAAAAAACCCAAGTGAGAGTAATCTACCTTGGGTTTTTTGTGAATAGAAACTAGTTCTTTTTTAGATTTTTGTACCAGCCTTCAAGTAGGGTCTTGACTAGGTCTTTTGATCCAAGACCAAGGCTAATACCAATACCAATTGAGAGAGCGGCAATAAAGCCAGTGAAAGTGGTTTCGATAAAGTATCTGGCGATGCCAAGCTGTGATATGGCCGCGAGAATAAAGAGAGTCATTGTGGCATAACTGACAATTTTCCCGACCAGGCGAGAAAAAGCAGGATCTTTTGAGCCGAGAGACCCCTTGACCATCTTCTCTAGAAAACCGGATACTACAATACCAACAACTAGGATAATTACCGAGGCTATTAACGTAGGTACTCCGAGAATGATGTTGTTCAAAAATTCACTAACTGAAGAAAGACCAAGAATGTTCACACTAGCAATAAAGAACATAGCAACCGTAAGCCAACGAACTACTTCTCCAATAATAATCTCTATTTTGCCGGTAATTTGGGCATTCTTAAGGAACTCTTTTATAGCGGCGTTTTTTACTAGTCCACCCAATTTTGTAAGATTAACGAGTTTTATGGTTAAAGTTTTAAGCCATCCTGCAATTATCAGGCCAAGTAGAAATAAGACGATTGCACCAAGAAGACTGGGCAAAAAGTTGATTATCCCAAATAGGATTTGATTAAAAGCGAGAGAAAGAGAGTTTTCGAATGAATAAACTAGATTTGTTTGCATACCCCTATCTTATAGAGAAGTATTGTTTTAGTCAATAAATAGCCATGCAGTATTATGGGGTTTGAGATATAATAGGGGTACTCCCGGGTGCTGGTGAGGAACGCTCCTTCGAGTAATCGAAGGGGAGGAAAGTCCGGACAGCTAAAAGATAAGGTGACCAGGGAAACCTGGTTTTCCGCCAAGTGATTGGTGGAACGCGATAGGGCCACAGAGACGAATAAAGGTGAAACGCTCTTGGATACAAGAGATTTCTTAAGAGTAATTTTAAGAAAGTGGTAACCCGCCCTGCTGCAATCGACGAATTGGGATTAAGGTATCTTTTCCGCCCCAAAAGTCTCGAGCATTAGACAGATGTTCCTCCTTGACAGAATCCGGCTTACTATGACCTGGGAGTCCCGAAAGGGTTTCCGCCAAAGGCGGACTAGCTAGTGTATTTCAGGGATGTTGGTTGTCTTGTTCAACTTGACGTGTGCCAATATAACCCTGGCTGAAAGAACAACAGGCAATGAGAGAACAGCTAGTAGAGGTCCGCCGAGTTTTAGCCCAATCATGATTGCAAGAAGGGTGACAATTGGATTTAATCCGGTAGTTTTTTGCATTACTTTGGGAACAATAACGTTGTTTTCGAGCTGTTGGACAATGATTGATACAGCAAGGGCTCCAAATCCATGAGCAGTGGAGATTGAAAAGCCTACAAGAACGGCTGGAATGGTAGCTATGGTAGGCCCGACGTTGGGTACCAGTTCAAGCAGACCAGCAATAACACCAAGAGCAATCGAGTAAGGAAGTCCGACGATTACGTAACCTAGATAACTCAAAACACCAACTATCAACATCAAAAAGACTTGTCCTCGGATCCAGTGACCGACCTCGATTTCAAGCTTTTCGGTAATTTGGTAGTATCTGTCCCCTTTTTCACCCCACCAAAAAGTGAAGTAGTCTTTTAGGTGATGCATCTCTTGGATCATGTAGTAACTAAGAACGATTACAGCAAATACGGTTATAAATCCTGAGAAAGTGCCAATAGCTAGTTTGAAAACTTGATTTGGGACTTGAGATATCTGAGGAGTAAAGGAGTTGACATCAATCTTGATTGGGCTTACTGTCTCGATAAGAACAGGTAGTTTCTGAATAAACTGCTGAGTCTGAGAGAATAATGGGGAGGCAACTGATACAGCAAGGGTAATGATTAGTCCAAAAAAAGTAAGGAGAATTAGAATTGCTGAGATGCCCCTTTTTATCTTGAACTTTTCTAGCCAGTCGACAAGAGGAACTGTTGCCAGAGTAATAAGAATTGAACAAAAAATTAGGGCAAGAATGTCTAAAAGCTGAATAATGCTAAAAACAATAGCGAGAGAAAACAATACCCAGAAGATGCTTCCAATGGAGATGTCAAGAGTAATACGTTTTTTATTTAACATTTATGTAATATTTTTTCAATTCTTCGACAAGTTTTTTCTTATCGGTATCTTTATCATACCAAATAATGCCTGGTTGTTTTTTGAACCAGACTACCTGACGACGAGCATAATCAACTTCGTCGCCGGTCCAGAGAGATATAAGCTCTGGCAAGGAGATTTTCTTATTGAGAAACTCGATTATGCGCGATAAGCCAAGGCTCGACAGGAGAGGAGAGTTATGGTTGCTTATTTTTTTTGTCAACGCTTTTACTTCTTCAAGAGCCCCTTGATCTATTCGAGAAATAACTCTGTCTCTGATGTTTTTGCGAAGCGTGTCTTTATCGGGCATTAGTCCTATCCATATGTACTCAACATCTTGCTTTTTTAAACCACCTTCAGGCCTGACATCTTTAGATTGTGAAACTTCAATTGCCCGAATGAGTCGTCTTGGATTCATAAAGTCTGATCTGTTAAGGGACGAGAATTTTTCTGGATTAACTTGCTTTAGTTTTTCTTGAAGCTTAGAGAGAGGTAATTTATCCAGTGTTTTTCTTAGTTTTTGATTTGGCGGAATTATTATGTCTGATAAATTCTCTGTAATAGCTTTTAGATATAAACCAGTTCCTCCTACGACGATTAGTGGAGTGTTTGAGTTTATCGAGCTATCGATAACTTCATTTGCATATCTTTCAAATTCTGCCAGATTTGTTACCTTGTCTGGAGAAATAATTCCTTGTCCAAAAATTTTTATATTTTTGGGAAGATTTTTGGGGGTGTCTTTTCCTGTTACGATATCTAGTCCTTGATATACCTGCCTTGAGTCAACGGATAATACATTTGCTTCATTTAGCTCTTTGGCAAGTTGAAGTGCTACGCCAGTTTTCCCGGATGATGTTGGACCACAGATGATAACTACCTTTCGTTTGTTTGACACTTTTTTAAGGAATCAATGGTCGATTTGAGAGATTGTCTTTGTTAGCGATCTTATCAAGTATCTCCCATCTCTCTTTTTTAACTTTGGCTGAAATGTCATCTGGATATAACCTAAAAGAGGCTGTACCTGGACGAGGAGAGTAGCGAGCGACAAATGCAACCTTAAAACCAACTTCCTTAACTAGCTCTAGAGTGTCATTGAAGTCTTTGTCTGTTTCTCCAGGAAATCCAACTATAATGTCTGTTCCAAAAATTACGTCTGGGACCTTTGCTCTAATTTTGTTTATTACTGACAAATAAGATTCGCGAGTATAGCCACGATTCATTCTTTTAAGGATGTCATTGCTTCCAGACTGAACGGGAAGATGTATGAATCTATCTATTTTTTTGTTAGTGGAGATTTCGTCTATTAGTTCGTCCCAAAAATCCCATGGATTGCTGGTAAAAAAAGTAATTTTTTCTATTTCTGGAATATCACTGATTTTTTTTAGTAGTGTCACGAATGGTGGAGTGTCTTGAGGTTTTTGATACTGTGATTGATTTGAAGGAATTACCGATGGGTTAAAGTTGTCTTTGTCCATGTATAACTTTCGAAGAGCTATACCAGACTTCTCTAAGCCAAAAGAGTTTACGTTTTGCCCTAATAGAGTAACGCTTTTATAACCCTCTCTGGCAAGGCTATGTACTTCTGAAACAATCTCCTCAAGGGGCCTTGATCTCTCTCTTCCTCTTGAAAATGGAACTATGCAGTAGGTGCAAAAAGAGTTACAACCGGTTGATATGGGAACAAGTGCGTTTTTCTTGTCTTTTCTAATTGCCACTTGATTGAAGCCAACTTCCGAGATAGGAAGGATCTCATCTATTTCGGGAAGTAAGGTTCTTAACTCGTTTTCGTTAAAGTGAAGCATGCAACCAGTTAGA
This sequence comes from Candidatus Collierbacteria bacterium UBA2277, assembly GCA_002347045.1. Lineage (GTDB taxonomy): Bacteria > Patescibacteriota > Microgenomatia > UBA1400 > MFAQ01 > UBA2277. The sequence continues at coordinate 457,973 of DDWV01000001.1, forward strand.
ATTACTTTTGGTTTTTTCTTACCTGTCTCTTTGACGTATTTATCTAAGTTTATAAGAAAACCGCGAACTCTATCTTCTGCTGATTGTCTTACAGAACAAGTGTTTAGCACTATTTCGTCGGCCTCTCTCCAGTTTTGAGTTTCGAAAAATCCTCTAGCTAAGTAATCACCAAGTAATCTTTCGGAGTCTGATTTGTTTGCCTGACAACCGAATGTCTTGATAAATACTGCAGGCATTACCAAACCTTCTTTTTTAATGGTTTTCCTACATGAAAGTTGATGACTTTATGTCCCTTGACCACTTGCCTCTTTCCTTCGTTTCCAAAGGGGACTACTTGCTTGTCGTCAACTTTACCCACGTAGAATGTTCCAAATCCTGAGATAACAACTTTCTCTCCCTTTGCGAGTGCTGTGACAGACTCCTCAAAAAATGCGTCTACGGTTTCTTTGACTGCTTTTTTTGTTAGGTGTACCTTTTTGGACACTATGCCAATAAGTGTTTGTTTTGTCATATTTTCACCGCCTTTACGGTGTTTGGGCAGAGTAAGTAGTAATTAATTTAGCTGATGTTACCATCAAAAGATATTTTTTTGCAAGTGTTAACTGGCAATTTCGGCTGCGCGTGTTTCTCTGATGACGTTTACCTTGACCGTGCCAGGGAATGTCATAGTAGAGCGGATTTCGTCTCGAATGGCTTGAGCTAGTATTGGTAATTGGTCATCACCAGCCTTACCAGGATTAACAATTACTCGAATTTCTCTTCCTGCGGAGATTGCAAATGCATCCTCGACTTCAGGGTGTTTTCTTGCGATTTCTTCTAGCTGTCTAATTCTCTTGCCATACTCTTCTGTGTTTTCATGGCGAGCTCCTGGACGAGACCCAGAGATTGCGTCTGCTATGTATACAAGCATTGATTCTACAGAACTAAACTCTTCGTCCTCGTGATGTTGTGCTACACAGTCAAGGGCTGCTTGTGGAATATTAAATTTTTTCAAGAAAGTTACACCAAGCTCGACATGGTTTGAGTCCCCTTCAAGAACTTTGCCAATGTCGTGGAGGAGACAGCCTAGACGAACAATGTCTACATTTGCACCTACTTCGTTTGCAAGCTTGATACCAATTCTAGTTTCTTCTAAAGTGTGACTAATCATGTTTTGACCGTACGAAGTTCTAAACTTAAACCTACCTAGAACGGCAATTACCTCTCGAGGCATGTTGTAAACACCTACGGCGTGACAAAGCTTGGTACCTTCTTGGAACATGACTTGTTCTACGTCTTTTTTGGCTCTATCAAAGTACTCTTCAATTCTTGCGGGATGAATACGACCGTCTTTAATTAATCGAATTAGTGTTACTCTAGCTATTTCCCGACGAACTGAGTCAAAACTACTTAGTTTTACTTCATCCGGGGCGTCATCCATGGAAACGTCACAGCCAGAAACTTTTTCAAATATTCGAATGTTTCGGCCGTCTTTTCCAATAATTCTTCCTTTTGTCTCTTCGTCAGGGATTGGGACAGTAGAAACAGTGTATTCAGCGACATAGTCTGTGGCCCCAGCGCGCATAGAATCAACAAGGATTTCTCTTGCTAAGTCATCTGCTTCAATCCTGGCTTTTTCTTCTGTTTCTTTGATAATTCTGGCAATTTCTTGAGAGGATCCTTTTTCAACTTGAGCTAAAAGTTCTTTTTTGGCTTGTTCTGTGGTGAGTGAAGCAATCTTTTCAAGCTTTTTGGCCATAGCTGTTTCTTGATCGGTAATCTTGAGCTTGATAGCTTCAATCTTTTTTTCTTCTTGGTCAAGAGAAAGTTTCTGTTTTTTTACCTTGTCTTCTTCGGCTATTAGATTGCGTTGCTTTTCAGCTACATTTTTTGAGCGTACCTCGATCTCTTCAAGCTGGATGCGGGCATCTTTTATTGCCTGATCTTTTAATTTAAAGGCTTCGTCTTTGGCTGTGAGGATAATTTCACGAGCCTGAGACTGGGCTTGAGTCTTTGCCTCGGCGATAATTGCATCAGTGTCAACGGTAGAAACAACCGGAGTGGCTACTGTTTTTTCTTCTTTTGGGGCTACAGATGGCTTCAGCGAACTGATCTTTTTGGCTGAACTAGCTGTTGAAGAGCCAGATTTGAAGATATTGGTTTTGAAAATTGAGAGTAATGACATGGTTTAAGTAACTATTAAACCTAGTCTAAAAAAGCCAGAAAGTACGCAAAAATCAGCCGCGAGGCGGTTGAATTAAAAAAATGTTTGTGTTATTAAGTTCCAACATTGCGTATTTTAAGAATGACTATCTTAGATTAGTAAGCATATTTTAGTCTTCAAAAGCTCCCACGTCAAATGCTTTGTTGATTATGGAAGAGCTGAAACCACGACCATAGAGCTTTGCTGTCAGTTTGTATCTGTCGTATTTCGAGTATTTTGCTTTTAATTTGGAAATTGTTTCTAGCTGTGCTTCTGGAGTAGCTTCTTCTTCTATGGCTAGAGAAATCTTGTCTTTTTCGAGGTTAAGTCTAAGAAGTTTGAGGAATATGATTTTGGGTCCATAGCCTTTGGAAAGCTGCCTTCTTACATAGCCATTTGCAAGGACTTGATCATTTAGATAGCCACTTTTTGACAGGTCAAACAATATCTCATCGATAGTATCGTAAGCGTCACAAAAACTAAGCTTTTTAGCCCTTTGGATAAGCTTGTCTCGGAGTCTGTTTCTAAAGTAAGGCTGACGATTTAAACAAACAGTTGCATACTTTAGAAGACTTGAGCGAGTGTCATTTAGTGGGGATTGGCCCATCGTTGACTTTTTTGATGACTTGTCTCTTTATTTTTTCGAGTAGCTCAGGCTTTTCTGCAAGAATGGCTTTGGCTGACTCACGACCTTGAGCAATAGTTTCTCCCTCGTACTTTAGGAAGGAACCTGATTTTTCGACGATTTCATAAAGAATGGCTGTGTCCAAGATGTCTCCGATTTTACTTATACCGCCAATATTTAACACATCGAACTCTGCTGACCTAAAAGGTGAGGCTACTTTGTTTTTTACTATTTTGGCTCTGTGTCTGGAGCCAACAATCTCATCCCCTTCTTGGATATTTCCAATCTTGCGCATGTCGATGCGGATAGAAGAGTAGAATTTTAGAGCTTTTCCTCCTGTGGTAACTTCCGGATTTCCAAACATAACGCCGATTTTTTCACGGAGCTGGTTTGTAAAAATTACAATGCACTTACTCTTTGAGATGGAACCGGTGATCTTTCTAAGAGCCTGGCTCATAAGTCGGGCCTGCATACCCATAGCAGCGTCTCCCATCTCCCCCTCTATTTCAGCTTTGGGAACTAGAGCGGCGACCGAGTCTATGACGACCACGTCAACTCCTCCAGAGCGAATTAATGTTTCTGCTATTTCTAGAGCTTGCTCTCCATTGTCTGGCTGAGATAGTAGTAGACTTTCAAGATCGACTCCAATTGATTTTGCTCTGGATGGGTCAACTGCGTGCTCTGCATCGATAAAAGCTGCAACACCTCCTGTTTTTTGAGCTTCGGCGATCACATGGAGAGCAAGTGTAGTTTTTCCTGAAGCCTCTGGACCATAGATCTCAACAATTCGACCTCGGGGGAAGCCACCGATACCAAGGGCTAGATCTAAGCTAATGGATCCGGTAGAGATAACTGGAATTTTTTCACCAATTTTGTCTGAACCCATGCGCATAATTGCACCTTCTCCAAACTGTTTGGTAATTTGTTGCATGGCAATCTTGACGGCAGTTAGACGAGCTTCATTGTCTTTTGCTTGAACTACTTTAGGGGTTTCTACTTTTGGTTTTCTGGCCATATTATTTAGTGTTTTTATAACTCTGAAAATCATTATATGCTTTCGGGTTATTTTTGCAATATTTAGCTGAGATTGTTTTTTGATATCTTTAGAAGAGACGCCTTGATACATGATAAAATAGGCATGTTTGATTCGGGGTGTAGTATAACGGTAGTATTTGCGCATGGGGTGCGCAAGGCTGGAGTTCAATTCTCCACACCCCGACAATATAAATAGGCTAGTTTCAGGGATGTGCCCTTCGCTTGTGATATTTGTTGTGATAAGTTCTCCACCCCCCCCAAATAGGAAAATTGGTTACTTAGATTGAGATTAGTGTTACAATTATTTTGTTATATTTATTACATATATTAATGACGGGAAAAGAATATATTAATTTTTATCACGCTCAAAACCGAAATGTACTATTATCTTATATTCTGATATTGTTCTTAGTTTTTTTTCCTCTTGTGGTTTTAACTCCAAATACTTTTTTATCTCCAACAAATGTATATGCAGCAACCTCTCCAAGCTTGGGAATGGCTGACACTTTTGGTATCTTGTCTAGCACGTACACGAACACTGTCTCCGGAACATCGATTACGGGAGATCTTGGTTATACTACTGGACCAACCGTTGCACCAACGGTAAGTGGTACTACTTATGTTGCAGATGGAACATACAATACCGCCGGAGCAGATCAGAGCAGTGCTTTGGCAAATCTAAATGGCCAAACATGTACACATACCTTTCCTGATGGAGCGATTGATCTTGCTACTGACACTACACATGGAACGGTAGGAGTGTATCTACCGGGCGTGTACTGCACAGGTGCCGCAAGCGCAGCATCTATCGGAGTTGGAGGTATTACTTTATCCGGAAGCGGAACATATATTTTTAAAATAACGGGGGCACTAACAACCGTCGATAACTCAGCGGTTTCATTAGATAATGGTGCGTCATCTTGTGATGTGTTTTGGGCTCCTGTAGGAGCAACTACATTGGGGGCGAACTCGACGTTTGTGGGAACAAATATTGATGATGCTGGAATAACAATTGGAAGTACTGTGACCTGGAATGGAAGAGCTTTGGCTTTTGGAGGAACAGTGACGACAGATGTCGATACAATTTCAACTACATGTGTAGTGGCACCAACCCCGACACCCACTCCGACTACAACACCTACTCCTACTGTAGCCCCAACAGCCTCAACGACGACGACTACTTCCTCGACAGAGAGCAAAACAAGTAGCACACCCTGTCCGCCTCTGGATGAAGGGATAGTAACACCTGACATTATTGAGTCAAGAAGAGTCGATGAAAACAGTATTTACATAAGCTGGGGACCATATTCCGGAACGGATGAATATATTGTATCTTTTGGTCCGACAGATGGAGACTGGCTTTATAGTACTGATGTTACAGGATTTTCAACAACTCTTAGTTCACTTCCTACTAATCAGTCAATGTGGGTTAGGGTGGCAGCCAGAAATTATTGCCAGATCGGTGAATATGGACCTTCAAAGCAAATTGGTGTGGTTGCGAGACAGAGTTCTCCTGGTTTACCAGATACTGGAAGTCCGCGCTTGCCGGATACTGGATTTGGGACACGACCAAGACTAAATATTTTGTAATTTATTTTACTGCCTAGGTTTGACATTTGGAATTTTGTTGTATAAATTGGATGTAGTTAGTAAGAAAAATATTATGAACATCAGAAATATTGCTTTTCTATTGGTCGCACCATTACTTACTTTTTTTTCTGTTACTTTTTGGATGACGACACCGGTGTATGCAGCAACAGCAGTTGACCTTTTGTCGACTAAGAACTTTGCTGTGTTTGCAAAAACGGCAGTTACTGATGTTCCAACTTCAGAAATAACAGGAGATGTTGGTTTGTCGGACGGTGCCAGTATCACTGGACTTACTTGTTCAGAGGTAACGGGCACGATTTACGATGGAGATGGTGGTTATACGGGCGGAGGAACTTGTTATGTCACTGATGCAGCTAAACTTACCACGGCAGAAACAGACTTGGTAACCGCATCAAATGATGCTTCAGGAAGAACGCCAACAACCACCTTTGTTGCAGCGGATAACCAGCTTGGTGGAAAAACATTAACTCCTGGAGTGTATGCGTTTGGAGGCGCTACAACTGCACACCTAACCGGAACTTTGGTGCTTGATGGGCAAGGAGACCCGAATGCGGTTTGGATTTTCCAGGCCTCATCGGATTTGATTACTGCTTCAAACAGTGTGATGTCTCTCATTAACGCCGCACAGGCATGTAATGTTTTTTGGGTGGTATCAACACAGACAACTCTTGGTTCGGATTCAACATTTATTGGAACAATAATGAGCGGATCTTCTGTGGTACTGGAAACTGATGCAGTCTTGTATGGAGCTGCAATGTCAAGAACAGCGGCGGTAACTTTGGATAGTAACACAATTTCAGTACAGTACTGTGCGGCAGTCACAACAACAGCAACAACGACTTCGGTTGGATCATCAATTGGTGATAACAGTACTCCGGTTTCGTATTGTCCCCCCATAGAACCGGGAGTTGTTGCTCCAAGCATAATTGATTCAGAAAGAATTGATGCCGATAGTATATATATAAGTTGGGGACCTTACTCAGGAACGAATGATTTTATAGTCGAGTATGGAACAACCAAAGATAATTTAATTTACAACGTAAATGTTACTGGGTTTTCTACGACACTAAATGGATTACCGGCAAACCAACCAATCTGGGTAAGAGTAGCTGCTAGAAATGAGTGTATGGTTGGGACTTTTGAAGCAGCAGTACTAGTTGGGAGAATAACTCTTGTGGGTGCACCTAGACTACCAGATACAGGATTTGGAGGAGACAGTAGTAGACTTTGGATGATATTTACAGGCTTGCTCTCAGGTTATGGAGTGTTTCAGTTCATCTTGAGAATACGTAAAAACAGTTCGGAGTAATGAATCCTAAAATATATTTAATTTCGCTATTTGTTGTAATGTTTTTGGTGGGTGGTGTGATAATGACTAGAAATCAGTTGTTTTTACCCAGAAGAAACCTAACAAATGACACCTTAGGCGATAGTTCTTTTGGCTGGAAATTTCCAATTGAAAAATTTCCTTCTGGACAAGTAACGGAGTCTGGAGCTTATTCTGAGCTTAGAAAAACTGGAGGTTCTCCACGAGGACTTCCAGTCCGTTTACTGATACCTATCATCGGAGTGGACTCAGTAATTGAAGATGCATATATTACTCCAGATGGAAGAATGGATGTTCCTGCAGGTTCCAAAAATGTTGCTTGGTTTGCAATTGGTACTATTCCCGGACAGAAGGGCAGTGCAGTGATTGGAGGGCATTTTGGCATTGATAACGGAGAGCCGAAGGTTTTCTATGATTTAAATAAGCTTGTAGCGGGAGATAAAATTTTTATTATTGATGACTTTGATAACACTTTGGCATTTATCGTACGATCAATCAGGTTATTTGACAGAAATGCTGATGCAACTTCTGTTTTTTATTCAAATGATGGTCTAGCTCATTTGAACGTTATTACTTGTGAAGGAGAGTGGAACAGGGTTGAAGATAGTTATCCTGATAGAAGAGTTGTGTTTACTGATTCTATACCTTGGGAAGAGCCTGTAAGAGATGTAAAAACTAAGCCTATTGAAACTAAAATAAATCCATCATTGCCTCAAACAGATGACACTATTGACCCAAAGACGCAAGAAGAACAAACATTTTTTCAAAAAATTGTATTCATGCTAATAAATTCTATTAAGAACCTCAGAAAATAATGTTTATTCACTGGAATGGATCAAGAAAAAAGTCTGTGTTATTGGTGTCTTCTGTTATCTTATATTCGGTCTCTTCGTTTGGCCTTTACAAGTTTCAAGTCGAGGAAAAAGAAGCCCCCTTTAGTAGTAATATTCAAACAGAGGCATCTGAAAATGAGACTGTATATCCAGGTATTCCTGTAAGTTTATTGATACCTGAAATTGATGTTAGAGCTGACATCCAACTATTAGGTGTAGATGCAAATGGAAAAATGGAAGTCCCAACAAATGCTTATGATGTTGGATGGTTTGAACTTGGGTCTCGCCCTGGGGAAGTTGGCAGTGCAGTTATTGCTGGACACATGGACTCCAGAAGTGGAACGATGGGAGTATTTGCAAATTTACATAAGCTAAAAGAAAAAAACATCTTGTATGTTCAAGATAATCTGGGAACAATGCATATCTTTATTGTTCGTGAAATCCGCATTCTTGGTTCAGGATTTGCTAATGAAGTCTTTAGTAATAACGATGGCTCTCATCTAAACTTGGTTACTTGTGACGGAGTATGGGATAACAAGAATAAAAGTTATGATAAGCGATTGGTAGTATTCACCGACAAACTAAATATATAATTCTTAAATACTAGCTGCTTATCTTTTAGTAATGATAGGTCGGCAAAATCTTTACCTATCCCCGTAGCTTACTTTTTATCACAAAGAGTATTTATTGAATTCATATTTACGCCATTGTTCCACAATATCTTTTTTATACTGATTTAAATTCTAGTGAACCTGGTGAAAATAATATTTTTCCAAAGACGAAACATATTTTTTGGTTACTTTAATGTTTTAAAGAAAGTAAGAAAGAACATGCCTGACAAAAAAAGCGTTTATGCCCTGGTAATTTATATTATTGAGTGATATATTTCACCTAAATGACAAAATCAAAGAAAGAGGAGTTCTTCCCCCCTTGTGAAGCTCCGATTCATTGTGATGAGTGTGACGGCGTTGGCAGAACCAAAGATCACTTTACGCCAAAGTGCATTGCAAAACTTTGGGGGTGGAGCGGAAAACAAATAGGTGCTGAGGAAAATCTTCAGTATTTGTCAGAACCGTGCCATATCGCAAAGGATATAAGTACTCCTGCAAGATATGAGCTGGCAAAAGAACAGATGGACGGTGCTTATATTGCTTTTGGAGAACACCAAATGGTAGATGACCCGGAAAAGTACAGAGAACACTTAAGAAAAATTAAGCTTGAACCAAAGGAAATCAGAAGAGTTGCCCTAAGAAAGTACAAAAGGGGAAAGCATCATAAAACAAAATTTAAGGCGCTTTAGTTTGATTTGGGTACCATAGTAATTAGAGAAGCTCCAAGGCCTACACAAAAAGAGAAAAAGGCGATTGTCCAGCCAATTACGGGAATTGAAGAGACTAGTCCGAGGAGAGTAATTCCTAATGCGATTTGAGTATTGAGCGTTCCTTTTTTGTGGAATAGTTTTGTCATAACAACTTTTCCGAAGACAACGGACGTGTAAAGAGACGAAGTGATAAGAGTTAAGATGTAGAACAAGATAAAAACGAAAGCTACCGGAACTCCAACAATGGTAAACATTAAGATGAAGAAAACAATTGGGGCAATAATTAAAGCGGTAAGGCCAATAAGCCCTGAGACAAAAGGCCTGGACATTATTTGCTCTACTCTTTTCTTAGTTCCTTTTGAGTCAAAGTAAACAATTGTTAACCCTAAAATTATTGACGAGATAATTCCAAAAACTATTTTTGCAGCCAAACCTACTTTAGAAACGTCAGCTATTTTCTTTTCGGAGACTGGCTTTGTTTTTGGTTCTATGTCGTACTTCGTAATTGATCCTTTGACATTTTTTTGAGCTATTGAAGCCGTACTTTCTTTAGCAATGTAGTAATCAATATTTCCACCAATTTTTCCTGTGTCTGCTAAAGATATATTTGTCCCAGTGATAGTAGCATTTCGAAGAAGAGAGCCAGAGATCGTGATAGAGTCCCCTGCTCCGGTGAGATCTCTGCCTATCTGACCATTAAAATCTACGTTTTGGACACCGAATATTACATCTCCGCCAACTGATGACTTGGGACCTAGAACTAGCTTTTGGGAAGCTGTCATGAGATTTCGAGTAACTTTTCCAAACACTTCAATGGTTTGTGCAACTGACCTAACGTTGCCATCGACTGAACCGTTAATTTTTATATTTTGAGCAACGCAGAGAATATCACCCTTGATATTTCCATTGATTACAACACTTTGACCAGCACACAATAAATCTCCGTCTATGTCGGAGTTAATAGTGATAGACGATCCCGAAATAAAAGCCGTTTCTGAGATTTTTTCATCTTCTTGAAAAACTAGGTTGGTTCCCGACTTCATAAATACAGCGTTTACGGGAGCAGCTGAGGCAAGCAACAGTATAAATGCGGGGATAAATACGGCAAAAAGTTTAGTTAGTTTTCTCATATATTAATCTATAACTCGTTATATAAAAAAATGCAAATGGGATAAGATAATATATGAAAATTTTAGTAACTGGAGGTGCAGGTTTTTTGGGGTCGAATCTATGTAACAAGCTATTGAAAGAAGGGAATGATGTTATTTGTGTTGATAATTTTTATACAGGAAGAAAAAAAAATATCGAAAACTTGAAAGGTAGTAATTTTAAGGTGATTAGACATGACATTACAAAACCGCTAACCATTCAAGGTATAGATAAGATCTATAACCTAGCCTGCCCTGCTTCACCCCCGGCTTATCAAAAAGACCCAATATTTACATGGAAGACTTCAGTGTTGGGAGTGCTTAACGTGCTTGAGCTGTCGCGAATGAACAGAAACTGCCCTGTTCTTCAGTCGTCTACCTCAGAAGTGTATGGCGACCCATTAGAACACCCTCAAAAAGAAAGTTATTGGGGGAACGTAAACCCTATCGGAATACGATCATGTTATGACGAAGGAAAAAGAGCTGCCGAGACAGTTCTGATGGACTATCATCGTCAGTATGAGATACCTGTCCGAGTAATAAGGATATTTAATACCTATGGACCAAATATGGATCCAAAGGACGGAAGAGTTGTGTCTAACTTTATAGTTCAAGCACTTACAGACAAAGATATTACGATATACGGAGACGGCTCCCAAACAAGAAGTTTCCAGTATGTCGACGATCTTGTAGAAGGAATGAGTCTTATGATGGACAACGAAGTTGATTTTGTTGGACCAGTGAACATTGGTAATCCGATAGAGTTTACGATTAAGGATCTAGCGGATATGATTTTGAAAATGATTCCCCTATCAAAATCAATAATTATCTACAAAGATATTCCAAAAGATGACCCAAAGATTCGAAAGCCAGATATATCATTGGCGAAGAAAAATCTTGCCTGGGAACCAAAAATTCCACTGAAAAAGGGCCTCGTCGCAACAATAGATTATTTTAGATCTGAGATACTTGGTTGACCATAGTCGTAAATCTTAGTGAAAATAATTTCTTTCCCTACAAGCAGGCTTCCTTGATAGGTAAATTTTACTACCTGCCCAAGGCGAGTTTCCTCTGACCACATCTGGTCAAAGACTAAGTTTCCTAATGAGTAGAAGATTGGCTTTCCTCGATACATTTCTTCTGGTTGAATCCAGTGAGGATGATGACCTACAACTAAGTCTGAACCGTTGTCTATTGCCAAATGAGCCAAATATTTTTGACGAGAACTTGGTGTGCTTTGATACTCGTTCCCCCAGTGAAAGGTGGTGATAACAAGTTCAGCTGACTCAGTGGCATCTAAGATTTGTCTAACCATTTCTTTTTCATCCATCTGAGGAAGATCAGAGAACGAAAGAATTGCTAATTTGGTATTGTTTACTGTATTAAAGTATTGATTTTTTAAACCAACTGGAGCTATGTTGTTGTTTTTAAGAATTGAGATCGTCTCAGAAATCCCTTTTTGACCCTGATTGTTGATGTGGTTATTGTCAATAGAGGCGATATCGACGCCTGCCTCAACTAGACCCAAAACGTTTCTAGGGTCAGCGCAGAAAACCATACCAGTGTCTGTTGGCTCACAACCGGTGATGAAAGGTGACTCAAGATTTATAACTGTGAGATCTGCATTTTTTAGAAAAGAACTAACATTTTTGAATGGCCAGGCTGGGTCGTCATATTTTATAATCCTGGAGTTTACTGATCGACCGAGCATTACATCGCCGGTAAAAATCAAGGTGAGAGTGGAGATACTTTCTCGGTAAGTCGATAGATCGGGAAGGTGACTAGATACTGGAAGTACTTTTGAGTATTTTTTTGGTGTGACGAGAAATATTCCAGCCAAAAGGCCTATCTCAAAAAGAAGAAGAGTCTTTACAGTACGATTCATTTATTTTTATCTTACTCTAGATAAAAACAAAGACCCCGGAACACCGAGGTCTTTGCTATTATCAATAATAATATTAACGTTTTGGACTTTGTTTCTTTGATCTTGCACGACCACCCTGTCCAGCTTTTCTAGTTTCTTTCATTCTAGAGTCACGAGTAAGGAATCCATTGTCTCGCATAAGTTTCTTGAACTTATCTGAGTCTACTTTGACCAGAGCTCTGGCTATACCGTGAACTATAGCTCCTGCTTGACTCATAGTACCGGAACCAAGAACTTTTATACTACCAGTGAACTGGTTAACAGAGTCTGAGACAACAAAAGGTTCAAGAATTATTTTTTTGTAAATGTCCCCTTTGAAATAGTCTGACATCGATTTGCCATTAACAGTAAGCTCCTGTTTTCCTGGCCAAATACGAACTCGAGCAACGGCAGTTTTTCGACGACCTACAGATGAAAAATACTCTTTAGGCATAGCCAAGGCGCCTTTTTTGACGGGTGTGGTCTTGACGGGCTTAATTGCAATCTTTGATTTTTTGGTGAGTTTTTGTGCCATATTCTATTTTTCTGTTTTTTTATTAAGACCTAGTTCAGTTGCGTATGGGTGTTTGTCGTCAACAAAAATCTTTAATCGTCTTTGTCTTGGCTGCTGGTGTTTGTTTTTTGGGAGCATGCCTTTTACAGCTTTCTCAATAACTTTTCTTGAGTCTCTTTCCATCAAACGTTCGAGCGATATTTCTTTTAAGCCACCTGGGAATCCAGAGTGTGAGTAATAAATTTTGTCTGAAAGTTTATTGCCTGTAACTTTTATTTTGTCTGAGTTTATAGCAACGACATAGTCTCCGTTGTCTAGGTGGGTTCCGGTTAGGGCTTTACCTTTGCCCATGAGGTAGACAGCAATCTGTGAGGCTGCTCGTCCTAGAATCATGCCATCTAGATCAACTAGGTACCAGTTTCTTTTTATGTCTGTTGGTTTGAGAGTAGTAGTTTTCATAGAAATTATTTAGTTTTTTTGACTTTGGAAACTTCCTTTTTAGGCACCTTTAGCTTTTTGTCTTTTTTGGCTGGTACTACCTCAGGAACAACGGGAAGAGCTATTAAACTGAGTGTGGCGAGAGTAGTTGCGTCTCCTTTTCTTACAGACACTTTTTGAATAGTAGTAAAACCACTTTTTCTACCTCCCATAACTGGAATGATCGCATCGACTAGTCTGTTGGCTGTTTTTGGAGAACTAAGTGTAGCGGCGACATTGCGTCTAGAAGCAAGAGTCCCTTGAGAAGCTTTGGCGGCAAGTTTGTCGAATAGACGTTTTATAACCTTAGCCTTTGTAACCGTAGTAGTTATTTTCCCATTCTCAATCAATGCCCTAAGTTGAATCTTGAACAATGACTTTCGTGAGTTTGAGTCACGATTGAGTTTTGGAAGTTTTGATTGATGACGACGTCCCATATTTATTCGATTGTTATACCTTTCTCTTGAGCCTTTTCGATGACCTGCGTGGCAGATTTTTCACCGAGATTTTTGACTTTTTTAAGGTCAGAAGAAGAGAGAGATTTTAGGTCTGATAACTTAACAATTCCAGCCTTTTTGAGAGCATTTAGGACACGAGTTGGGATATCAAGGTCATCTACAAAACCGGCTGTCTCGATGACAGACTTTGGTTTTTCGTCTTGAATATATGCTTCAGCAGAGTTTATATAATCGAAAAATCCTGTAAGGATTCTGGCTGCATTTTTGACTGCATCCTCAGGAGCGATGGTTCCGTTTGTAACTAGAGCAAGGCGAACCTTATCAAAGTTTGAAGAACGACCAACACGGGCTGCTTCTATCGTGTAGTTTGCTTTTACTACTGGAGAAAATGAAGCATCTAGAGGGATTACTCCAATCTCACCGACTGCATTTTCTTCGGCAGGAACATAACCTGTGCCGTTGGCGACAGTGATAGTGGCTGAGAGTTTTGCTTTGGCTGAGGTTAGGTTACAGAGAACAGTCTCTGGATTTGAAAGAGTAACGTTTGCAGGAAGATCTAGATCAGAAGCTTTGACTACAGTTTTTCCGGAGACTTTTAGTTTTATGTCTACTGGCTCGTCGGAGTCAACTGAAAAATTTAGAGTTTTTAAGTTTAGTATCAACTCAAGAACGTCTTCTTTCATTCCGGCGAGTGTGGAGAACTGATGAGATACGCCATCTATTTTGACACGAATGGCTGCTCCGCCTTCTAGAGAAGAAAGCAGGACACGACGAAGGGCGTTTCCAATGGTGTGACCAAAGTTTTGTGGAAGAGGCTCAATAATAACTTCGGAAGTGTTTACGGAGATATTCTTAACTGAAACTTTGAAATTTGGTTCTAACATTTTCTTTTGTTTAATTGCTAAATAATTTACCTTGAGTAATACTCGATAATGAGATTTTCTTTGATGTCACTACCTATCTCTTCGCGAGTTGGGAGACGATCGATTGTGCCCTCAGAACCTTTTCGAGAAAGCCATTTTGCTGGGACACTTTTTTCAGTGAGGTTTGGAGCGACAAAAACAAATTTTGTTGCTTTTTCAAAGATTGAGATTTTCTGACCAGGTTTGGTGATGTATGAAGCAATGTCGACTCTTTTTCCGTCAACTTTTATGTTACCGTGAGTGACCAGCTGTCTGGCGAGGGAACGAGAGATGACAAAACCGAGTCTGAAAACTATATTGTCAAGTCTGGACTCGAGAAGCTGCATCAGTACTTCACCTGTATTTTGAGATGATTTGATAGCTGTTTCGTAGTATCCATGGAACTGACCTTCAAGAACTCCGTAAGTTCGCTTTGCCTTCTGCTTTTCGCGAAGCTGAGTTCCGTAACCAGAAATACGACCGTGAGTTCTTTTTTTACCGTGTTGGCCAGGAATCTGGGCACCTTTTTTCTCGATAGAACATTTTGGAGAGAAACAACGCTCACCTTTGAGGTAAAGTTTTACGCCTTCTCGACGACATAGTCTGCATTTTGGATCGATGTATTTTGCCATAGTTTATTTTTTGTTTGTTATTAGACTCTTCTAGTTTTTTTTGGTCGACATCCGTTGTGGGGAATTGGTGTTGTGTCGGCAAGTAGATTTATTTCTATACTTGATGTTTTTAGAATACGAAGGGCAGCATCTTTTCCAGGGCCAGGTCCTTTTAAGAAAACGTCTACTGTTGTAAGTCCGAGTGACTTTGCCTTCCTAGTACCCTCTTCAATGATAGTGGTTGCGGCAAAGGGAGTGGATCTCTTGGCGCCTTTAAAACCACAAGTACCAGCTGAACTCCAACAAACAACATCTCCATTCATGTTTGTAAAGGAGACATGAGTGGTGTTGAAGGTAGATTTAACGTACATACATCCATGGCCGCTTTTGAAATGAACGGATCGAGCCTTTTTGGATTTTGTAGTGACTTTGTTTTTTGTTTCTGACATGGTATTAGTTTATTTCTTTGTGGATGCGGCAGCCTTTGTAGCAGCTTCCTTTGATATAGCACCGATTGTTTTTCTCTTTCCTTTTCGAGTTCGAGAGTTAGTTTTGGTTCTCTGACCACGAACAGGGAGACCCATTGAGTGACGAAGACCACGATACGCCTGAATTCTTTTTAGAGTTTCGATGTTGTCACGAACGTTTTTTCTTAGCTCTCCTTCTGTCTGGATAGACTCGATCATGGTCTGAATGCTTTTGATTTCTTCAGGATTTAAGTTTTTGGTACGGGTACTTGGTTCGATTTTGGCTTGTTTGAGGATATCTAAGGCCACTTTATCACCTATTCCGTAGATATACGTTAGAGCTACGTCTATTCTTTTTTCGTTGGGGATATCAATACCTGCTATTCTTGGCATATTTTTTATTTTTTATTATCCTTGACGCTGCTTATGGCGTGGGTTGGTACAAATAATTAACACCTTCCCATGGCGTTTTATAATTTTGCAATTTTTGCATCTGGGTCTGACGGACGATTGAACGCGCATGCGTGTTTATATTTAGATTAATAAATGTTTTGTTATTATAAAGCAAACGGAGAAAAGGTCAACCTTGCCTGTAGGTGATTCTGCCTTTGTCGGTGTCGTAAGGGCTCATTTCGAGCTTTACTTTGTCGCCGGGCATAACACGGATGCGATATAGTCGCATCTTACCTGCAAGATGAGCCAAGATTTCTCTGCCGTCTTCGAGAGTCACCCGAAATTGTGTGTTGGGTAAGGCCTCGGAAACGACTCCGTTTACCTCAGTCATCTGGTTTTTAGCCATATTTAAGTTGTACGAGCGTTATTGTATCAAATTTAGGCATATTTTGCTAGTGTCTTTTTGATACCACTCAATAAGTTTGATTTTACAGTAAAAAGTATGCAAACGAAAGTTTTCGGGTAATGAATTACAGTCCTGACAGCTCCCAAGAAGAAATCTCCTCGCAAAGGGGAGCTTTTCTAATTTATGGCCGTAAGAATGATGGGGCCACGGGATGCCACATATACTGTCTCCTCAAAATAACCAGCGGTAGAGCCGTCTTGAGTGGAAAGGGTCCAGCCATCGGAATCCTCAACTAAACGACTATCGCCCATGGCGTACATTGCTTCAATAGCTATCGTCTGATCTTCTGAGAGAATGTCTTTTTTGTTGTGCTTGTCTGCAAAACAAGGAATGAATGGGTCCATGTGGAGTTTGCGGCCAATTCCATGCCCCGTGAGGTCACGAATTACACTGTAACCGTCTCCTTCAATGACTTGTTGCATAGCGAAGCTGATATCAAAAACAGAGTTACCTGGAAGGGCCACAGAGATTGCCGCAGTAAGTGCCTTTTGACCTGTTCTGAGAAATGAGGTGATCTTGTCGTCGTGGGGTGGAATTTGAACAGTAATAGCGGTGTCGAGGTGATACCCATGATTAAACAAGCCCATGTCGACTTTAACGACGTCTCCAGGATAAAAGGGAGTGTTATTGGGAATACCGTGAACCATGCCAGAGTTAACGTTTATGCAGGTTGCGTGATCATACCCAGGCTCCATTTTGAATGAAGCTTTGTTGCCTCCTTCTGTAATTAACTTATTTGCAAGAAACTCAATATCAAGGGGAGTAACTCCAGCTTTAATTGCTTTTACGAGCTGTCCCTTGATCCAACCCAACCTTTTGCCTCCCTCTGTCATTGCTTGAAGTTTAGTCATTTTTTAGTGATAGTTTCTTTATTATGTCTTGGTGGATCGTATCTATATCAGGAGTGCCATCAACCACAATTAATTTGCCTTGGTTTTGATATTTTTCGATGATTTGAGGAGTGTGTTCGTTATAGAGAGCCAGCCTTTCTTCTATAGCTTTTCTGTTGTCATCTGTTCTATGCTCCACCTCAAATCTCTTTCTTAGTCTCTCTATACTCGTAGCTTTAGGGATATCAATAAGGATGACGTAATCTATGACTATATTATTTTCATCAAAGAATAAGTCTAGGTAATCTGCCTGTCTTGCGTTTCGTGGAGTACCATCAAGGATAAAGCCAGACTCCGAGTTTTTTAACTCTGGCTCAAGCACTTCAACTATGGTCTCAAAAGGCATTAATACACCAGTTTTTAGGATTCTTGCGATAATATTTCCTTTTTTACTACCACTTTGAGCTACGTCTCGAAGAAGCTGTCCTGTTGAGATATGTTTTAAACCTAATTTTTTAGCCAAAAGCTTTGCCTGGGTACCTTTTCCTGAGCCTTGTGGACCTAAAATTATAATGTTCATTAATCTAAAAACTTGTCGTAACTATGCATGTATAACTGAGAGTTGATAGTTTTAAGAATTTCTAAAACAACCGAAACAACGATTAAAACACTTGTGCCGCCGATAGCTAATGAAGAAACTCCTGTAAACCCTGAGATTATTGAAGGTAAAACTGCAACCAAACCGAGGAAACTGGCGCCGGCGAGAGTAATACGATTCAAAACAAGATTCAGATAATCCACGGTGTTTGGACCGGGACGAATTCCTGGAATAAACGACCCTGATGATCGAAGGTCCTTAGCTATTTTCTCGGGATTAAATACAACGGCAGTGTAAAAATATGTAAAAGCAACCACTAAAATAAAATAGAAAACATTATAAAAAATGGTACTTGGGGTGAAGTAATTACTAATCTTTGTGGCAAAACTGGCAAGAGCAGGCTGGTTAACCCCAGAGAGAACACGGCTTAGCATGTTTGGGACTAACATAAAAGAAACTGCGAAAATGATAGGGATAACACCAGCTTGGTTTAGCCTGAGAGGAAGATGACTGCTAGATACCGCTCCGTAAGATGAAGTTCCTCGACGCGCAGACTGGATAGGAATTTCTCGAACGGCTTCGCCAACTCGAACAATGGCATACACAGAAGCGAGAGCGAAAGCGAGAAAAAATATATAGGTAAATATCTTTGTCTGATCTAGAGTAGAGATAGTCTGCAAAACATTTATTGGAATTCGTGTAACGATACCGACAAAAATAATCATACTAATACCATTTCCTAGACCATAGTCGTTGAGTTGTTCACCGATCCAGATAAGAAGAGATGTGCCAGCGGCTAAGGTGAAAATGATTGAAGCTAGCTGGAGCGGATCAGCTGTAGTAGTAAGGCCTTGACGTTGAAGTAGAAGTATTAGAGCAATACCTTGGAGAAAACAGAGAGGTATAGTGAGGAGTCTTGTGTACTGATTAATTTTTTGTCGACCGTAGTCTCCTTCTTTCTGCAATGCTTCAAGTTTGGGAATGGCCATGCCGAGCATTTGAAAAATAATCGAGGCGTTGATGTAAGGGTTTAGGCCTAGGGCCATGATAGAAAAATTTCCGAGCGTGCCACCCGAAAAGACGTCTAATAGAGACAAGAAAGCAGAGGAGTTGAACATATCTCTTAGGGCAGAAAGATTTATACCTGGTGCGGGAACGTGGGCTACAAAACGGAAAATAGCTATCACAATAGCTGTAAAGACAAAGCGACGACGGAGGTCTTTTATCTTGACGAGTGCGCGTAGAGGAGCTAACAGATTGTTCATTGGTTTTATTTTATCAGGTTAAGGGTTGATTTCGGCCAACCTGTTTGCGATTAACACTACTTGATAGACAAATTTTTGAGGAGTTTGTTCGAGCTGTATTCCTACCTTCTTGCAGGTGGCAAATAGATTTACACCTAAAGCTTCAGGATTGGTTAGGATTTCTCCATTTATCTCAGGGTGATTGGATAAATAATCAAAAAGGAACTGTCGCATCTCACTTCTGACGTGACCTTGCCAGTGACGAGGATTTCTTATGGCTCTTTCGGTCCAGTCCGGGTGAGTTTGACGACGAGAAAATAAGTATTCTTCAAAGTTAAATTTTACTGCCCCGATATACACATCTTTGGAGTAAACATCTGAGAAAAAAGGAGCTTCTGGAGGACAACCTATTTTAACCCCCCAGTTTGGACAGCCTTTTGGATGCTTGTAGTAAGGGTCAAGACAGTGAGCTTTGATTCGGTGGTCACAGACAGCATCAACTGGACCTAAAAAAAATTGTTCACGTTCAATTCTACTGATTTCTTTTTCGACGGTCATAATTTATGACGTATTTTACACCTTACCTCTCTATACTTACTTTTCATCCTCTTGTTCTATCCGAACGCAACTCAAAGAGCTTTATTCGGGGGGTTGATGAATACATTAAAAACCACCTCTTCCGAGGTGGTATCAAAACTAAGCTAAAATGTTTATTGCCATTAGAAGCTCTCTGGCAGCGGTGGAGTCCATAACAACAGGACTGTTATCATAGCCTGTATCTTTTGCTCTTATTGGAAAGATACAAAGGAAACCTGCTTGTTGAACGACTTTTATCAATTTATCCTCGAAAATGATACTGTGGTTTACGTTTACATCACGTTTTTTTAGGTTGAGGAGTTCTTGATACAAAGAACCTGCGCTTCTTGACAGGACTGTAAACAAAAATTCACCGGACCTATCAAAAAAAGAGATTAATGGAAACCAACTGGAACAAGTCTCGTCTTTTTCTGAAACAATTGCATAACCTTCAGTCAGTTTTACCTTGAGGTATTTATTCACTTTTCCTCCGAAATTCCAGATTTTAAACTGCTTGGCCTGTATTATATATGATTATGTTTGCCTAGACATAAAAAAATATATTTAAGAAAATACCAAAAAAGCCCTTATAGGGCTTTTTTGAAGAAAATTAAAATTTAAGTTACTTAGAAAAAATGTATTTCCCTCCAGCTTTTTCGATAGCCTTAATAGCTCCAGCTGAAGCTGGAACATTGATATCTAGAGCTTTTTCGAGTTTTCCGGTAGAGATAACTTTGAAACCACGCTTGGCTTCCTTATCACTTATCTTTAGAGTTTTGATCAGAGTAGCACTGTCTATAGTGTCCTTATCAGTAAAATGCTTGGTAAGGATGTCAAAGTTAACAGTGATTGGTTGTAGTTTTATCACTTGGAAGCGGTGCTTACCTTTGACGAAAGGAGTGCGACGAATGATAGGAAGCTGACCACCTTCAAACCATAAAGGGATTTTGTTTCGAGTCTTTTGACCTTTTTGTCCACGACCAACTGTGTGACCGCCAACTCCTGAGCCATAGCCTCGGCCTAAACGCTTTTTACGAGTAAGGACTGTTTTTGGAAGAGTAGATAAAATCATAGTTGTTAGGATTTAAGGGCCTTGAGGAGCTGATATTTTTTAGATAGGGTTTCAACTTGTTTTAAAGCTTTGAAAGTGGCTCTGGCATTACTGGTTTTATTGTTTGAACCAAGAGCTTTACAAACGATGTCTGTGATTCCTGCGGCTTCAACAACTGCACGAATTGAGGACCCGGCAATAATACCTGTTCCTTTTGGTGCTGGGCGGAAAAGTACTTTTGAGGCACCATATTTGGAAATTGTTTCATAAGGAATAGAACCATTTACTAGAGGTACCTGAACAAGGTCTCTGTTACTAAGGCGGATAGCTTTTTTAATTGCATCAGCAACGTTTGGTGCTTTTGCAAGACCTAGCCCTACCTTGCCTTTCTTGTCACCAGTGACTACTAAAGCAGAAAAGGACACGTTTGTGCCACCTTTGGTCTTTTTACTAACACGGCGGATTTGAAGTACTTGCTCAAAGCCATCTGGCTGCTGGTGGTCTCCTCTACCTCGATTGCTGTTTGATTTGTTTGAAGGATTCATATGATTTAGAATTTAATTCCTGATTGCCTAACTGCCTCGGCCAAAGCTTTTACTCGGCCATGAAAACGATAACCTCCGCGATCAAAGACGATGGCTTCAATTTTATTGGTTATTGCGTTTTTCCCAAGGATTGTGCCAACTTCAGAAGCTTGGTCAAGTTTTGTTCCTTTAAACTTCTTTAGTGACTTGGAAGAGGCAATTGCAAGAACTTTGCCCGTTTTATCAATAATCTGAGCTGAGATGTGCTGGTTTGAGCGCAAGACAGTCAGTCTTGGAAGTGTGTTTCCGGCTAAAAGCTTGGCACGAACTCTGTGCTGTCTCTTGGCCTTGGGAGTTGAGATGTTTTGAATCATTTTTGTTAATTATTTAATGACAGATAAATTAAGCAGCGGTTTTAGTAGCGGTCTTACCTTGTTTTCTAATAACGACTTCGTCTGAGTAACGGACACCTTTACCTTTGTAGGGTTCTGGTTTTCTAAGCTCACGAATGTTTGCGGCAACCTGACCAACAAGTTGTTTGTCAATTCCGGTAATGTGGATTTTGTCTTGACCTTCGACAACAATGTCTACACCAGAAACTTTCTTGAAAAGAATAGGGTGAGAGTATCCCAAAGAGAGAGTGAGCCCATCTGGGGTGCTTGCTACGCGGTATCCTGTACCTACAAGCTGAAGATGTTTTTCGAAACCTTCGGTAACACCAGCAACGCAGTTTTGGGCTAAGCGTCTTGAAAGACCGTGAAGAGCTCTAACTGAAGGAATATCACTTTCTCTGGTAAAGTTTAAGATGTTATCTTTTTGTTCGACGGTGATGCCTTTAGGAACAACTGATTCCAAAGTGCCTTTGGGGCCAGTGAATCTGAGAAATCCGTCTAGTTTTTCGACTTTTACGTTCTCAGGGACATATAGTGGTTTGCGGCCAATGCGACTCATATTTTTTTACCAAACTTGACAGATAACTTCACCACCAAGATGTTTTTCTCGGGCGGCTTTTCCAGTCAGTAGACCAGATGATGTAGAAACGATAGTAGTACCAGCACCTGAAAGGGCTGTGGGGATTTTGTTGTGACTGGCGTAGATTCGAACGCTGCCTTTGCTGATTCTTTTGATTCCTGTGACAGCGGCGAGATCTTTATCAAAATAACGAAGAGACATAGTAATTTTTTTGGAAGGCTTACCTTCTATTACAGAGTAGTCTACAAGAAAACCTTCGGCTTTTAGAATCTTTGCGATAGCCTCACAGATCTTGGTGTGTTTAGCTTCGACTGTTTCTTTTTTTGCAAGATAGCCGTTTCGAATAATTGTGATGAAGTCTGCGATTGTATCCATATTATTTTGACATTTTGTAGACGCCTGGTAACTCGCCTTTGTGAGCTAGTTCTCTAAAACAGAGACGGCAAAGTCCGAAGATACGGATAACGCCACGAGGTCTGCCACAAAGCTGACATCGACGGTGATCACGTGTGTTGTGACCTGCGAGTTTTTTTGTTTTAGCGATTTTACTTTTTTTGGCCATGTTTTAACTGTTTTATGCTTCTTTGGTAAAAGGCATGCCAAGAGCGGTAAGAAGCATAAGCGATGTCTCTGCGTCTTTGGCACTTGTGGATATTGTAATCTCTAAGCCTTGAATCCTGCCTATTTTATCATACTCAACCTCAGGAAACACGATTTGTTCTGAGAAGCCTAGAGTATAGTTTCCTCTTTTATCAATGGTTTTCTGAGAAACACCCTGAAAATCTTTGATTCGAGGGAGAACAATTGAGGTTAGTTTTTGAAAAAAGTCGTACATTCTGTCGCCTCTTAGAGTAACCTTCAAGCCAACCACTTCACCCTCACGAAGATTGAAGGCGGCGATACTAAGCTTGGCTTTTGTTTCAAGAGGTGTCTGGCCTGTGATTAGACCCATCCAAGTTTTTGTCTTTTCTAGGAACTCTTTGTCTGTTTTAAAGTCACGTGATGATGTATTAACAGTGATTTTTTCTAGCTTTGGAACGGCCTCAATAGAAGGAAGACCCAACTCCTTTTGAAGAGAAGGACGAATTTTTTTTAGATAGTTTTCTTTCAGTGTTTGTGTCATTTTTTCTTTTCGCTTGTGATAACTTGTCGACAGAGATGGCAAACACGAACCTTGGGAGTCTGAGATGCGTCAAAACCGACTCTGGTTGCTTTTCCACAACTTGGACAAACTAGCGCAACTGAGGCGGTAGAGATGGCTCGAGGAAGGATAGCGATTGATCCAGGTTCGTTGCCTTTTGGCTTAATGTGTTTTTTGTAAACATTTAAACCTTCAATAAGGACTTTTTGATCTTGAGGGAAGACTTTTAGAATCTTTCCTGTTCGACCTTTGTCTTTACCAGCGGTTATTTTTAGTGTGTCTCCGATTTTGAATTTAAACATATGCTTTATACAACTTCTGGTGCTAATGAAGCAATCTTTGCAAAGCCAGCATCTTTGACTTCTCTGGCGATAGGTCCGAATACGCGAGTACCTAAAGGCTGCTTACCGGCGATTGAGTCAATTATTACTACGGCATTATCATCAAAGCGAACGTAAGTACCATCGTCTCGACGGGTCTCTTTTCGACAACGAACAACTACGGCTTTAACAACTTGCTTATTTTTAACTGCACCGTTGGCGTCAGCTCCTTCAACCGCGGCAGTAACAACATCGCCAATGTAGCCAAAGCGACGGCGAGAACCACCATGGACAAGGATAACTTTTACTAGTTTTGCGCCGGAGTTATCGGCAACATTAAGAACAGATCTTAGTTGAATCATAGAACTTTAGTTATTAGCCAGTGCTTATTTTTACTAATGGGACGAGTCTCTTCAATGCGAACCCTATCTCCTTCTTTGGCTCCAATCTCGTTGTGAACATTGTAGGATTTACTAACCTTGATACGCTTAAGGTATTTTGGGTGAACTTTAAAGTGCACGACACTAACAATGGCACTTTTAACCATTTTGGCGCTCTTGACGGTTCCTGTTAGATGTTTGGTCATATTATTTTGTATTTTCCTTTGAAACAACCTGGTTGTTTTTTGCGGTTAGTAACTGAGCAATTTGGACTTTAATTTTTTTGTGAGCATTGGTGTTTTTTTCCTGTCCAGCTTTAATTTTTAGCCGAGTATCGGCAAGCTTGATTTTTAGCTCATCTAAGGTATCTAGTGGTGTTTCTATCTTTGTTTTAGGCATTTTCTTTTTCTACAAATTTTGTTTTAACTGAAAGTTTGTGACCGGCGAGACGAATAGCTTCAGCTGCAACTTCACGACTTACTCCCGAGAGCTCCATGAGAACTTGACCGGGCTTAACGACAGAAACATAGGCAGAAACATCGGATTTTCCTGAACCCATACGGGCGCCAGGGGTTTTCCATCCGATTGGTTTGTGAGGGAAAACTCTCAAGAAAAATTTACCGACACGTTTTGTGTGATGAGTAATTGTACGACGTGCAGACTCAATTTCGGCAGCTGAAACCCAACCACACTCAAGAGCTTTTATACCGTACTCTCCAAAAGCAATAAAATTACTTCTAGTGGCAACTCCACCCATTGAGCCTCGGAATTCTTTTCTATATTTTCGTCTTGATGGTTGTAGCATAGTCTTTGTTTTTTAGATGTTGATATCTCCTGTATAAATCCAGACCTTAATTCCGACGTATCCAGAACGAGTAAGTGCTGGTTTTTCGACGTAATCAATGTTGGCACGTAGAGTTTGAGTTGGGACACGACCTTGCTTGAACTTTTCTGTTCTAGCAATTTCGGCTCCGTTTATACGACCAGCAAAAACAATTTTTATACCTTTGGCACCGGCAGCCATCACTTTTTCGATAGCTTGATTGGCGGCACGACGGAAAGGATAACGGTGTTCAAGTTGATTTACAAGTCGGTCGACAATTATACCAGCTGAGAGCTCAGGATTCTTAATTTCCATTGGATGAAGATTAACTTTTAGAGAATTTTTGGCTTTTGGATTGATTTTTAGAAGTTTTTCGACATCTTTTTTAAGAAGTTCGAGGGAAGATCCGCCGCGCCCGATAACGACACCAGGACGAGAAACGTACATAAAGATATCGATGGTATTAATGCTTCGTTTTATCTCGATAGTAGTGATTCCGGCAAGCTTGAGCTTTTCTTCAAGATATCGACGAATAGAGTTGTCTTCTAAAACATACTTTGAGTAGTTTTTGAAGTTACTGAACCATACTGACTTAGTAGGAAAGATATAGCCGGTTCTAAAGATAGTTGGATTGACTTTTTTTCCCATAGTTATTTAGTTTTTTTTGTTGTGACAACTTTTGTTTTTTTAACCTCTTCCTTTTGAACTTTAGCCTTTGGAGGAGTGTTTTTTGGAGGGGCTACTCTTAAGTTTAAGGTTAGATGAGAAGAGATGCGCTCGTAAGGTTTTGTACGACCACGGCCACCGATATGGGCACGCTTGATGGTTCTTCCTTTTGTAGCAAAAGCCGAGTCTATGACAAGTGAGTCTGGAGATAACTGTTTTTGAGAAACTGCATTTCCAATTGCCTGTTTTATAAGTTTGGAGATTGGATCTGAAGCTCTTTTTTGAATTACGGCTAGCTGTTTTATAGCGAGCAACGCGGGACGACCAACCAAAGCCTTGAGAACAAGATTGGTTTTGCGTGGCGAAGAAAGTACGTGACTTGCCCTGGCGGTAATAATAGTAGAGTTTTCTTTGTTTACAGTAGCCATATATTTTATGTTTTAGCTAAGATTCTCTTAACGATACGTCCATGACCTCTGAATGTTCTGGTAGGAGAAAACTCTCCAAGGCGATGTCCAACCATGTCTTCAGTAATAAAAACGTCTTTGAATACTTTGCCATTGTGAACAAGGAAAGTGTAGCCAACAAATTCTGGTGGAATCTGAGATGACCTTGCCCAAGTTTTAATGGGTTCTTTCTTGCCGGACAGTTTTTGACGCTCAACCTTAAGGGTGAGTTTGTCGTCGACGTATGGTCCTTTGATACTACTTCTGGACATAATTAATGGTTATAGCGATGTTTAATAATTGATTTATTACTGTATTTCTTTTTGTTTCTGGTGCGTTTTCCGAGAGTTCTCTTACCCCATGGAGACTTAGGTGATTTCATACCAATTCCGGAACGCCCTTCTCCTCCACCGTGTGGGTGTGATCGTGGATTCTGAGCAACACCTCGAACCTCTGGACGACGACCCATGTGACGAGCACGACCAGCTTTGCCGATGTGTTCTTCTTTGTGATGTTCGTTTGTGAGAGAACCGATAGTGGCCTTACACTCACCTTTGAAAATACGAATTTCACCTGAAGGAAGTTTTACTGAAACTTGAGATTCTTCTTTGGACTGGACTGTAGCATAGTTTCCTGCGCTACGGACCATTTGGGCACCTTTACCGGGAGTGATTTCAAGATTGTGAATCTGGATACCAACGGGAATATTTTTAATAGGCAAACAGTTTCCAACTTTTATTTCAGCAGTTTCGGAAGAGATAACGGTATCGCCTACTTTTAGCTCCTGGGGAGCAAGAATGAAGCTTTTTACACCGTTCCCATAGACTAAAAGAGCAATGTCAGCGGTACGATTTGGATCGTACTCGATAGAAGCAACTCTAGCAGGAAGGTCAAGCTTGCGCTTCCAGTCTATTAGACGGAGATAGCGCTTTTCACGGCCACCCTGGTGACGAACAGTTATTTTACCAGAAAAGTTGCGTCCTGATGACTTGGGATTGATTTTTTTTAGATTTTTAGGTGAAATTGTCTTCATAGTCTTTATGCTTTTAGCGTGGAAAAGATGTCTATCTTTTGACCAGCTTTAATTTTGACAATGGCTTTTTTCTTAGTAGACAAAGTTACATGTCGCCCTGAACGATTTGACTTGACGATTCGTGATGCCTGTTTTACTGTGTTTATATCAAGGACAGTTACTTTGAAGAGGTCTTCGACAGCTTTTTTGATTTGGTATTTGCTTGCTCGAGGATCAACACGAAAGACATATTTATCGATTGCTGCAAGAGCATAACTCTTTTCTGTGATGACTGGGCTTACAATGGTATTTTGGTGGGTGAGTGGTGTAGACATAGTTATTTGGCTTTCTTGGCTAGTACTGTTTCAAGTCTTTTTACTAAATGAGAGTATGCGTTTGGAGTAAGAACTAATTTTGGGGTAGTAACAATTTTGTAAACGTTTAGACGATTGGCAGAAAGTAGAGTTACATTTTTTAGATTAGAGATGGCTTTGAGAGTTTCATCTGTGTCATTGAAGTGAACAAATCCTAGTTTGTCGGAGCCGAGTACTTTTGAAGCCGATTTTGTCGAAGAGTTTTTTATTGCGGTAGGGTCAACAACTATAATTCTGTCCTCATTTTGATATAGAGTTAAAGCACCCGCTAAAGCTTTTGTTTTCATCTTCTTATTTAGAGATTTTGGAGTAAGTTTTAAACCTCTTGGTCCAAAAACGATACCTCCACCTACATAAATTGGAGCAGATTTACTTCCGTGACGTGCCCCTCCGGTACCCTTCTGTTTGTAAGCTTTTTTCCTTGTAGCGTTGACCTCAGATCTGGTTTTTACTTTTGAAATACCAGCATGAGAGTTCTCTTGGTAAATATAGATAGCTTGAGCTAGAAGAGCAGGAGAGATTTCAAGATTGAAAACCGACAAATCTGGTAGGCTGGTAGTTTGAACTTTTTTAGTAGCCATAGATATTAATTGTTTGGTGACTTGGTAATGGAGATCTTCGCAATGGCACCGCGACAACCAGGAATAGCACCAGTGATCTGAACAATGCCTGTTTCAGCATCATATGAGTGAATTTTCAAGTTTTCGATTGTGATATTTTCATTACCCATGCGTCCAGGCATGTGTTTGCCTTTGAGAACTCTACCAGGGGTAGTTCCTCGGCCAATTGATCCAGGAGCACGAGCTCTATCAGATTGTCCATGTGTGCGAGGTCCTCCACCAAAGTTCCAACGCTTCATAACACCAGAAAACCCTTTTCCTTTGGACATTGCGGTGACATTTACTAGAGAACCAGGAATGAGGATCTCTGAGAGGTCATAATCAGCTAACTCATCTGAAGATACTTCTCTAATAATTCGAGGTGTGTTCTTTTGATCGGTTTTTTTGAGGAAACCGGCGAGGGGTTTATTGGCTTTCTTTTTTGTACCAATGCCCATAACTGAGGCAGAATAACCATCTTTTTCGATAGTTTTTTGAGTAATTAGTACGTGAGGATCTACCGTTAAGACGGTCAAGGGGATCCGCTTACCTTCAACGAAGGCTTGAGACATACTCTGTTTGGTTGCGTATACTTGTTTTGTCATTTTTTATTAATATTATTTGGTTTTACCAGTGCTTACGTTGCTGGCCAAGAGAAGAAAATTTTACTTTTTCTCTTGCTCGCTAGTAAATAGAAAACACCCCCGATTCTCGGGACAGCCGAAAACCGGAAAGAGGGAGCTTTAGTAATTTAAAGTTAGCGACATTTTGGTTACATCTTGATTTCAATACCAACACCAGCCGGAAGGTCGAGATGTTGTAATGAATCAATAGTCTTGTTTGTTGGGTTCACAATATCGATGAGTCTCTTGTGAGTTAGAATTGCGAATTGCTCACGAGCATCTTTATCTGTGTGGGGTGAAGAGGTGACAACGATTACTTTCTTCTTGGTAGGAAGTGGGACAGGACCAACCACCTGAGCGCCGGAAACTAAGGCTGCTTGAATAATTTTCTTAGCGGCCTCATCGATAACTCGATGATCAAATGATTTTAGTTTGACGCGGATACGTGGTTGGTCTGTCATGTTCAAGAAGATTAAATGTGCTAATTTATTTCGGACGAAATTAGGCGATGACTTTAGTAATAACTCCAGCGCCTACAGTGAGACCACCTTCGCGGATAGCGAATTTTTGTCCTTCTGTCATAGCGATAGGCTGAATTAGTTCAACAGTCATCTTGGCATTGTCGCCAGGCATGATCATTTCAATACCTTCTGGGAGTTTTACTTCACCAGTAACGTCAGTAGTGCGGATAAAGAACTGAGGTTTGTAACCTGTGAACATAGGGGTGTGACGTCCACCTTCATCTTTACCTAGAATGTATGCTTCGGCTTCGAATTTGGTGTGAGGAGTGATGGAACCTGGTTTGGCCAAAACTTGACCTCTTTGAACATCATCTTTTTCGATACCACGTAGAAGTAAACCTACATTGTCGCCTGACTGACCCTGCTCTAGCTGTTGGTGGAACATTTCTACTCCAGTAACAACTGATTTTGTGGTGTCTTTGATACCGACGATTTCAACTTCATCACCAATCTTGATGATTCCAGTGTCAATACGGCCAGTAACGACTGTACCACGACCTTTGATTGAGAAAACATCTTCAACAGGCATAAGGAATGGTTTGTCTAGATCACGAACTGGATCTGGAATCCATTCATCAACAGTGTCCATGAGTTTCATGATTCCTGCTTGAGCATCTTTATCGCCTTCAAGGGCTTTAAGGGCTGAGACACGAACGATTGGGGTGTCTTCTTCGAACTTGTATTTAACCAAAAGCTCTTTAATCTCCATCTCAACTAACTCAAGAAGCTCAGGATCTGAAACGGCATCGCATTTGTTTAAAGCAACGACTAGACGAGGAACGTTAACCTGTTGGGCTAAAAGTAAGTGTTCTTTTGTCTGAGGCATAGGACCGTCGGTTGCGGCTACAACTAGAATTCCTCCATCCATCTGGGCTGCACCAGTGATCATGTTTTTGATGTAATCTCGGTGACCTGGACAGTCGATGTGGGCGTAGTGACGCTTGGATGTTTCGTAAGGGACGTGAGAAATGTTGATTGTAACTCCACGCTCTCTCTCCTCAGGAGATTTATCAATCATGTCAAATGCGAGAGCATCTGCGAGACCTTGAGCAGCTAAAGTTGTGGTAATAGCCGCGGTAAGGGTTGTCTTACCATGGTCAACGTGACCGATAGTTCCGATATTAACGTGGGTTTTTGTTCTTTGGTATGTAGCCATTTTTATTAATTTTTTTAATTATTTATAATATTTGCTTTTTCAAGCCTATTTATTCTAGCAGATTTTACCTTATTACGCTGGATTTTTCAACAATTTAGCCGCAAGGCTGTTTGGCAACTCTTGATAATGACTTGGTTCCATGTAATAACTAGCACGGCCTGCGGTAAGTGACCGGATAGCCGTAGAGTAAGCGCTGAGCTCAGAAAGAGGTACCGTAGCGGTAATAACACGAGCATTCCCTCTTTGAGCAGTGCCTCCTATTTGAGCTCTTCTTGCTGAAAGATCTCCGATAATGTCGCCCATGTTTGCTTCAGGGGTAGTGACCTCAACTTTCATAATTGGCTCAAGGACAACAGGATTTGCATTTTTGACAGCGTCTTGCACCGCCATGGAGCCGGCGATCTTGAAAGACATTTCTGAGGAATCAACTTCGTGGAAAGAACCATCTACGACTGCGACGTCAAGATCAACCATGTTAAATCCGGCGATAATTCCATTTTCAAGGGCTTCACGAACACCTTTTTCAATAGGGTTAATGAATTCACGGGGAATTGTTCCACCAACAATCTTGTTTGTAAAAGTAACTCCTTCTCCACGGGGTTTTGGAGTAACAATAAGTACACAGTGACCATACTGTCCTCGTCCACCTGACTGACGAATAAATTTACCCTCACCCTGAGCTTCTTTGGTGATAGTTTCTCGATAAGCAACTTGAGGAGCACCAGTGGTGGCGTCTACTTTGAATTCACGTCTGAGGCGGTCAACCAAGATTTCTAGATGAAGTTCTCCCATTCCGGCGATAACTGTCTGTCCAGTTTCTTGATTTGTCTTGATTTTGAAGGTAGGATCTTCTTCTGCAAGTCGACCAAGGGCGATATCTAATTTCTCTTGATCAGCTTTTGTCTTTGGTTCGATAGCAAGAGAGATGACTGGATCCGGAAAATCGATGGACTCAAGAACAATTGGCTTTGATTCATCACACAGTGTGTCTCCTGTCTTTGTGGCTTTTAAACCAACGATGCCGACGATTTCTCCTGCGCCAGCCTCACTAACTTCTTCACGGGTGTTTGCATGCATAAGCATTAAGCGGCCAAGACGTTCTCTTTCGCCTTTACTGGCGTTGTATACATAAGAACCCGAGGTTACTTTGCCTGAGTAAATACGAACGTAGGTGAGTTTTCCAACGTGAGGATCGGCTTGAATTTTGAAAGCGAGAGCTACAAATGGAGCTGCGGGGTCTGGTTTACGGGTTTCTTCTTCTTTTGTGTTGGGGTTGATGCCAATAGTGTCTGTGATATCTAGAGGAGAAGGCAAAAAGTCGACAACTGCGTCAAGAAGTGGTTGAACACCTTTGTTTCTAAGTGAAGAACCAGGAAAAACAGGGACGATTTCGTTGTCAATCGTGGCTTTGCGAAGAGCAGTTTTTAGCTCAGAAACTGAAGGTTCTTCTCCGTTTAGATATTTTTCCATTAGTGCTTCATCTGTCTCGACAATGGATTCAATAATTTTAGATCTTTCGACCTCACAGGCATCTTTCATGTCTTCAGAAAAACCATCGGTGACTTCGTACTTGGCGCCAGTTTCGTCACCTTGCCAGATAATAGTTTTTCTTTCAAGAAGAAGTGCAATACCTTTGAAGGTATTTTCTACACCAACTGGAAGGGCCATGATACAAGTTTTGGCTCCGAGCTTTTCGTGAACATCTTTAATAGTGGCCATAAAATCTGCACCGAGAACGTCCATCTTGTTGACTAAGGCGATTCGAGGAACTTTGTATTTGTCTGCTTGACGCCATACAGTTTCTGTTTGGGACTGGACCCCAGAACCTGCATCGAGAACAATAATGCCACCATCGAGAACACGAAGTGAACGCTCAACTTCTGCGGTAAAGTCTACGTGGCCAGGAGTGTCTATAATGTTAAAACGACATTCTTCCTTGATGTTTGCGTCTTCTAGAACAGGAGTCCAGAAGGCGGTTGTTGCAGCTGAGACGATGGTAATACCACGCTCTCTCTCTTGATCCATCCAGTCCATTTGAGTATCTCCCTCATCGATATCACCTATCTTGTATGTTTTTCCTGTATAAAAAAGAATTCTTTCGGTAGTGGTTGTTTTCCCTGCGTCAATGTGAGCGATAACACCGATGTTTCTTACTCGGTCTAGAGGGATTTGTTTTGAGACGGCTGTGGCCATACTTTGTATTTTTCTTAATTGATTATTTTGACGAAATAAACCTGCCCGAAAAGGGCAGAATTTCTACAAGGCTAATTCTACCACAAGATAGCTAATTTTTATCTATTCTTTCTAGACTTATGACGAGAACGGCTGTGTGAAGTGCCAGATTCTTGATTTTGTTTTTTTTGATCCTTTTTACCTTGGAAAAATAGATAAGGAGCAATTTCCTTAACCCAGATTGGTTTGATTTCCATACAGTTACAAGCAAAAGCTCTGTCACTCGGACTAATAAAGATTTCTCCAGCGACAATAAAGGACCCGGGTCCGGGGACGTTGTTATAGTAAACAGAACTTGGGTGAATTGAGATTTCTCCTTTTGTACCATCAACTTTTCGGAATTGGTTTTTACCAGTGTTTTGGAGTAGGTTACCAATTAATCCAGCAGCAACTGCTTTTCCGATAGCGTCCTTGTTGATTACTGGTTTTGTTTTTGGATCGATAAATATTCCATGATTAGAAAGAACATCTATAAGGTCAAGGCGAACATTTTTTGCTTCTTCTAATGCTTTTTCATTGAGAAAGTTTTGTTTTGCCCATTCAGGATCAAATCCGCTTTTGTCATATGCCTTCCAAACATTTAGAAAAACGACAAAGTCGGACTCATTTTCTCTTTTAAACTGTGCATGTGCCCTATCGGCGAGCATTTGCTCTTGTCTTTCTGAAGGTCTTAGGAAAATGTTTTTGCCATCTAAAAAAGAGGCAATTATAGTTATCTCGTTGACGCAGTTAATGTCTGGTCTTGCTGCTTCAATCACCATTCTGCCTAAGCGGGGCTCAAGACTAAGGTCAACAAGCCACTCTCCAATTTCTGTGATTTCATCATTGCCATCAAGAGCTCCAAGAAGCTTAAGAGTTTTTAGAGCCTGATGAATAGCTCCTTTCCCGGGGTGATCAATAAAATCAAAACCCTCTATGTCATGAATTCCGACTTTTTTCATACTTAAAACTACCTGAGTTAGTTCTGAGCGCTGAATCTCTGGCGTTTGAAAATATGGTCTTTCTCCCCTGCTGGACTCTGTAAATAGACGATAACAAATTCCTGGTGCTGTTCTACCAGCCCTCCCTTTTCGTTGTTCAAGACCACTTTGGGCATGTTTTGTAAGTACCAATTGTTCAATACCTGAGCGTGTGTCAAATTGAATTTGCTTGATGAGCCCTGGATCGATGACGTGAATAACACCATCGATAGTAACTGAGGTTTCTGCAATGTTGGTTGAAACAATAATTTTCCGGTATTCTGATGGTGAAAAAATTCTATCTTGATCGTCGGGAGATAGCTCGGCGTGAAGAGGAATAATCTCGACTCTTTCGCTGACAACCCTTTCCTTAATTTTATCGATAGTGCTGGTAATTTCACCTTTTCCAGGCATAAAAATAAGGATATCTCCTTCAATATTGTTGTCAATAATTGCTGAGACTTTGTCCACGGCACCTCTAATAAAGTCGTAGTTTTCGGGAGTGCTTCTTTCGTATACCACCTCAACAGGAAACATCTTTCCTTCAATTTCAACAGAGTTGTTTCTGTCTCCTAAGCCTATGTACTCAGCGAATCGATTTCTTTCTATGGTAGCTGAGGTTACTATAATTCTTATAACATCAACGCCAGCACTACGACGACGCTCGTTGACCTCTTTTAGGAGGCCAAGACAGAGGTCAATGTTCAAACTTCTTTCGTGAGCTTCATCTACCATTACGATCGAGTACTCGGAAAGAAAAGGGTCAAACTGGATTTTACGAAGTAAAACACCATCGGTCATAAAGGTGATGTCTGTTTCTGGAGAGGTAACATCTTCAAAGCGAA
The DNA here is from genome assembly GCA_002347045.1 of Candidatus Collierbacteria bacterium UBA2277. Lineage (GTDB taxonomy): Bacteria > Patescibacteriota > Microgenomatia > UBA1400 > MFAQ01 > UBA2277. The sequence continues at coordinate 492,138 of DDWV01000001.1, forward strand.
TGTGATATCCAACCTTTTCTCCAACCTCTGTACCCATCATCTCCGAGACTCTGGCTGTGGCACTTCTGGTAGCTACACGACGAGGTTGGGTAACGGCAATTCCACCCTTGAGACCAAGTTCATTTCTTAGTTCCAAAAGAAGGGGTGGAAGACAAGTAGTCTTACCGGACCCAGTTTCGCCGACTAAAACAAAATTTGTGTGATCTCTGAGTTCTTGTCTTAGTGACTCTCTTAGTTTGACAACAGGAAGAGCATCCAAACCTTCAAAGGCAGGTTCAATCGAACAGCTAAAGCGAATGTTTTCTACGTTTCTTGATGCCATACAATAAATATTTTTCTTTTTGAGAACTTATCGCCAAATTAAAGCTGCTATAGCTTGAGTAATCGGCTCTGATAGAATACCACAAATAAGCTTAAATATATATTATCGGTTTGAAACGTTTTAGAAGTAAGGTAAATTTAACGAAGTTTTGTTTACCAGCGGAAGTGAGCGAAAGCTTTGTTGGCTTCGGCCATTTTGTGAGTATCAAGCTTCTTCTTGACTGCTGCACCGGCATTTTCGTGAGCTTCTAAGATCTCTGCAGCAAACTTCTCGGCGAGAGTTCTGGTTGGGTTGTTTGATCGGGCTTTTGCAGCGTTCAAAACCCAGCGAATGGCTAGAGAATCACGACGCTCAGGTCTAATGGGGGATGGCACTTGGTAGGATGCACCTCCGACGCGTCGAGATCGAACTTCGATGGTTGGTTTGACGTTTTCAATGGCTTCAGTAAGATACTCAAGACCGTCCTTACCAGACTCTTCAGCAATGATTTCGATTGCACGATAAACTTGTTTGGCGGCAACTGTTTTTTTACCTTCGAGCATACAACCGTTAATTATCTTGGCAACCAGCTGACTGTTGTAGATTGGGTCTAGCTGAATTCTTTTTGGAGGAGTTTTTTTTGATCTCATGTTTTATATATTACTTTTTGTCAGATGGGCGTTTGGTGCCGTATTTACTTCGACTTGAACGACGCTTTTCAATACCACCAGTGTCGAGTTTGCCTCTAACAATATGATATTTAACACCTGGCAAGTCACGAACGCGGCCGCCTCTAATAAGAACGATACTATGTTCAGCAAGATTGTGACCTTCACCCATGATGTAGGCAGTAACTTCTTGTTTGTTTGAAAGTCTAACACGGGCAACCTTACGCAAAGCAGAGTTAGGTTTCTTTGGGGTCATGGTTTTGACCTGAAGACAAACTCCTGCTTTTTGAGGAGATATAGTATCGACCATTCTGCGCTTAATTGAGTTAAAACTTTTGCGAAGAGCAGTTGTTTTATTTTTTTTAGCGGCTGAGACACGGCCATGTTTGATGAGTTGATTAGTTGTAGGCATAATTCAGTTGTGTATTTTATCAGATATTCTCAATCTTTGCTCTGAGCTTACTTGTAGGTACAAGTCGACCAATAATAACGTTTTCTTTCATGCCTATTAAGTGGTCTATTCTTCCTTGAACTGCAGAGTCGGTGAGGACTGAAGTGGTGTTCTGGAATGAGGCGGCTGATAGCCATGAGTCGGTGTGTAAAGCAGCTCTAATTGCACCAAGAATTAGGTTTGTGGCTGTTGCGGGCTCGCCACCTTCGGCAATAATAGCCTCATTTGATGTCTCATAGGCTCCTCGACTAATGATGTCTCCTGCGACGAGGGCTGTGTCACCAACAGAGTCTATGCGGACGTAATCACACATTTTACGAATAATTACTTCAAAGTGTTTATCGTGAATACTGATACCTTGAGACTCGTAGATTGACTGAGTTTCAGCAATAAGATGATCTTGAGTGGCTCGTAAACCTTTGATTCTAAGAAGCTCCTTGATGTCAACTCCACCGGAAGATAGCTGAGTACCGACAGAGACCAAGTCTCCATCTGAGACTTTGAGAGTCATAGCGAGAGGAATTAAGTATTCTTTCTTTTCCTCTTTACTCTTGCTTCCAGGGGTAATGATGACCAGATTGCCATTCTCTGTTTCAGTAACTTTTACTTTTCCGGAGACTTCAGCAATTGGGGCAACAAGTTTTGGCGTTCTGACTTCGAGTAACTCAGTAACTCTTGGAAGACCTTGGGTAACGTCAACTCCAGCAGCTCCTCCTGAGTGTTTGGTACGCATAGTTAATTGAGTGCCTGGTTCACCAATGGACTGCGCGGCGATGATACCTACGGGGTCACCAACTATAGCTGGAGCGTTTGTAGCAGTATTGTGACCATAACACTTGGCACAAAGACCGAAACGGAGTTTACAAGTAATAGGCGACCTCACCTCGACCTCCTTGACACCAGCTGCTTCTATCTCGGCAGCAAGCTCTTCGGTAATCATTTCACCAGCAGGAACAATAACCTTTTTGGTTTTTGGAGAAATAATCTTTTTGACGGTGTATCGGTGAACTATTCGCTTGGCGAATATCTTGGATCTTGTTTCAGCCGAGATAGTGATGAACTCATCGGTACCACAGTCTTCTGCACGGATAATTGCATCATGACTAACATCAACTAAACGTCGAGTGAGGTAACCAGCGTCGGCTGTACGAAGAGCGGTGTCTGTAAGACCTTTTCGAGAACCTCTGATTGAAGTAACATACTCAAAGATTGACAGACCTTCACGGAAGTTACCTTTTATTGGAAGTTCAATTAGATTACCAAGAGGATCAGCGATAAGTCCACGCATAGCGGAAAGCTGATTAATGGAGTTTTTGGTAACACGACCTGAGGCAGAGTCGATGACTAAACGAATTGGGTTTGTGGGTGAGAAGGTGGCCCATGTCTTTTCGGCTAGGTCTTCGGCGGTATCCATCCACATACGGATAGTAAGCTTGCGACGTTCATCGTCGGTGATTAAACCTAGTTTATAGTTTTCTTCAATTTCTTCAGCTTTTTTGTTTCCAGCAGCGATGACTGAGGCTTTCTCTGGGTAAACTTCATTATCTGTGGTTGCAAAAGAGAAACTACTAACTGTTGCATATTCGAAACCTGTGTCTTTTACAGCATCAATGAGCTTAACTACACGTTTTGTGTCTAAAGTCTTAATGGCTTGAGTAAATAAAGCGGAGATATCTTTACCAGTAAAGCTCTTGTTTTGGAAATCCCATTCTTTTGGCAAGAGCTGATTGAAGATAATACGACCAACTGTAGTATCGGTCATAACCATACTGTCGGCATTGAGACGAACAGTAATTGGCTGTCTAACTTCAATTGCTTTGTTTTGGTATGCAGTGATGGCTTCTTGTTGACTAGACATAGGGCTTTGGTAAGCAGTAAGAGTCTCGTCTATGGAAGTAAGATAGAAAACACCAACAGCCATTTCTTTTCTTGATGGAATATTGACACTTTGACCAGAGCTTGGTTTAAGGAGGTTAAATTGAGGAAGCATGTGTTTTTTAGCCTCACGAATAGCTTTTTTAGTTAAAGGAACGTGAACAGCCATTTGATCTCCATCAAAGTCTGCATTGAAACCTTCACAGACAACTGGGTGAAGACGAATAGCAGAGCCATCGACAAGTACCGGCAAGAAGGCTAGAATTGAAAGCTTGTGTAGTGTAGGAGCACGGTTGAGCAGGATTGGATGATTTTTGGTGATTCTTTCTAGAATATCAAAAACCTCTGGCTGACGTTTTTCAATTAATGTTTTAGCAGCTTTGACGTTTGGAGCTAGGTCCTGTTTTATGATCTCATGAAGAACGAATGGCTTGAACATTTCTAGTGCCATGTCTTTTGGAAGACCACACTGATTTAGTTTTAGTTCTGGACCAACAATGATAACGGAACGGCCCGAGTAATCGACACGTTTACCGAGAAGATTCTGACGGAAACGACCCTGCTTTCCACGTAACATGTCTGAAAGAGACTTGAGAGTTTTACCTGTTCTTGATCTTCTAGTTGAACGAGCTTGAGAAGAATCTATTAACGAGTCAACTGCTTCTTGAAGCATGCGTTTTTCGTTTCTTAGAATGATTTCAGGAGCTCCAAGATCAATAAGGTGTTTAAGACGGTTGTTGCGGTTTATCACGCGACGGTAGAGATCGTTTAGGTCGGAAGCGGCGAAACGGCCACCTGAAAGCTGTACCATAGGTCGAAGATCTGGAGGAATAACAGGAAGAACACTAAGAACCATCCACTCTGGTTTTACCTTGGAATCAAGTAAACCGCGAACAACTTGAAGTCGTTTTGTGGCCCTAAGACGTTTTGCTTCAGAGTTACTAAAAGAGTCCTCTTTTAACTTTATGGCGAGCTCAGGAAGATTTACTTTCTTCAAAGCTTCTAAAATTGCTTCAGAACCCATACCAGCAACCATCCAATCAACTAGGTCATACTCAGCAAGTTTTGCATACTCGGAGTCTGAGAGAAGAGAGTTTACCTGTATTTTCTCTGTAATTGTGGCAAGCTTGCTATAGATTTCTTCTGTGAAGGCTAACTCAACGACCATCTGCTCACGAAGTGAGGCGATTTTTCGTTTTGTCTCCATTTTTAGGTCATCTGACTTTATTTCAAGCTCGTCTTTTGCCTTGATTTTTTTCTTAACAGTTGAGAGTTCTTTCTTACCTTCTTTTTTGACCTCTTCAATTTGTTCATCGAAGCTCTTTCTGACGTCGTTTAGCTTAGTGTCTTTTTGCTTAAGAACGTCTTTGAGAGCGGCTTCTCGCTTGTCCTCATCAACAGACATGATCAAATATTTACTGAAGTAAATAACTGAAGTAAGAGCTTTTGGGGTAATATCGAGCAAAAGAGATAGCTTACTAGGAGCGCCTTTGAAGAACCAGACATGAGCTACAGGAGCAGCTAGATCCAGGTGACCCATGCGCTCGCGTCTAACACGACTCAGGGTAACCTCAACACCACACTTATCACAGACTATTCCCTTAAATCTAACGCGTTTGTACTTTCCACAGTAACATTCCCAGTCTTTTACAGGACCGAAAATTCTTTCACAAAAAAGTCCATCTTTTTCAGGTTTCTGAGTACGATAGTTGATAGTTTCTGGTTTTGTAACCAAACCATGTGACCATTTTTTTATGTCATCTGGACTGGCTAGCCTTATTTGTAAACCGGAGAAATCGACAATGTTATTCATAAGTGCAGTTTATTTACTGATATTTTCATCAGAGTTAGTAATACCCGCTTCAGCGTCTTCTTCGGAAACTTCTTTTTCGCTGGTTTCTTCTTCGTCTTCAAAAGTGGCGGCTTGGAGTTCTTCACTCATAGCTGTTGCTTCAGTAATGACCGCAGCGACTTCGGGTTTAATTGGTTCTTCTTCTTCAACTCCCTCAACTGATCCTGTAGGAATGATTGCGAGACATAATGAGTTAAGTTCTTTGACTAAGACTTTGAATGACTCAGGAACAGAAGACATAGGAATTGGCTCGCCTTTAACGATCGACTCAAAGGCTTTTGATCTGCCAACCACATCATCTGACTTAATTGTGAGCATTTCTTGAAGTGAGTAGGCTGCTTTGTGTGCTTCTAGAGCCCAAACTTCCATTTCCCCTAAACGCTGACCTCCCATTTGAGCTTTTCCTCCCAAAGGCTGCTGTGTAACTAAACTGTAAGGTCCAATACTTCGTGCATGAGTTTTGTCTTCAACCATGTGATTGAGCTTGATGATGTAGGTAACACCAACAGCAGTCTCATCTTCGAAAGGTTCACCAGTGCGACCATCAAAGAGCTGTACCTTACCAGACTCAGGAAGACCAGCTTCTTTTAGAGCTTCAGAAATTCTTTTGTCTGAGATATTTTCGAAAACTGGTGCGGCATATCGCTTACCAAGTCTTGATCCAGCAAAACCAAGCTCCGCCTCTAGTAACTGACCAAGATTCATACGAGCAAGAACAGAGAGAGGAGAAATAATGATGTCTACAGGAGTACCGTCTGCCATATGAGGCATGTCGGCGGTAGAGACAATTTTACTGATGACTCCTTTGTTTCCATGTCGTCCCGCAACTTTGTCACCTGAAGTGATTTTTCTAAGTTGTGCAACTTTAATTTTTATTTGTTTGATGACTCCGGCATCTAGTTCGTCACCGTCATCACGACTTAAAACTCTAATTGAGATAACAATTCCTTGCTCACCATGAGGCATGCGAAGAGAAGTATCGCGTACTTCACGAGCTTTTTCTCCAAAGATTGAACGTAGAAGTCTCTCTTCAGCGGTAAGTTCTGTTTCACCCTTGGGTGCAATTTTACCAATTAAAATGTCGTTTGGACCAACTACTGAACCGACAGCTATGATTCCTTCAGAGTCAAGATTCTTAAGATCGGCTTCGGCGACGTTTGGGATATCTCTTGTTAGCTCTTCTGCACCAAGTTTGGTGTCCATAACATCACATGTATGCTCATGAATATGAACGGAAGAAAGCAGGTCTTCTTTGACACAACGATCAGAAACAACAATGGCATCTTCGTAGCCTAGACCTTCAAAAGCGGCATAAGCAATAAAGAGATTTTGTCCTAGGGCGAGTTCACCATTTTCAGCAGCAGGTCCATTGATGATGACATCACCTTTTTTAATTTTATCTCCGACATCGACGAGTGGATGTTGGTTGTAAGAAGTATCTTGGGAAGAGTTGTGATATTTCCTGATGCTGTAAGTAACGATATCTCGAGAGACCTCGACGAAACCATAGTCGAAAGGTGATATTTCTGAAGCGGCTGACTTGGCGTCATTTTCTGAGAGCTTGATTGAGATATGGTCGGCATCCACAGAGATTACCTCTCCCTCAAACTGAGATTTTACTGACCAACCCATACTTTGAGCGACAACGCTTTCCATGCCGGTACCAACAATAGGTGCACTTGGTTTAACAAGGGGTAACGCTTGAGTGAGGTGGTGAGTTCCCATGAGGGCACGAGTACCTTCATCTTGCTGAATGAAAGGAATTAGGGAAGCTGAAGTTCCTACAACTTGACGAGGAACAACATCGATATACTGAATCATGTCGACGTCAACTTCGATGTACTTTCCTTGAAAACGAGCAGGGACCCATTCTTGGGTGATGATGTCTCCATCACGCTCAATTCCAGCGTGAGTAATGTAGGCATCTTCTTCGTCGTCTGCACCAAGATAAACAATTTCTTTGCCAATGGCTATAATGCTTTTTCCGCCCTTGGTAACTTTTTTAACTTCGAGATAAGGAGACTCAAGGAAACCATAGTCATTTACGCGAGTATAAAGAGAAAGATAGGTTACTAGACCAACGTTTGGGCCTTCAGGAGATCTAACAGGGCAAATTCTTGAGTATTGAGAAGAGTGGATATCACGCATTGAGAAACTTGCGCGCTCTCGTGTAATACCGCCAGGTCCCATAACTGAAACACGTCTAAGGTTGTCAATCTCTGATAGAGGATTAACTTGATCAAGGATTGAGGATAGACGATTGCGACGGAAAAATTCGGTTATAGCAGAGATTATTGGTCTTGGATTTACAAAAGCAGCTGGTGTAGGTAGTTCGTCTGGCTTAGCAAGAGACATTTTCTCTTTGATTGACCTTTCTAGCCTGAGAAGTCCTGATTTGAAGGATGTTTGATTTACAAGTTCACCAACACATCTCAGACGTCGGTTAGCCAGGTGATCGATGTCATCGATTTTTCCATGACCATTTTGAAGGCCGATTAGGTATTTAATGGCTCCAACAAAGTCTTCTGTGCTAAGAGTAATGTGCTGTTTGTCCACTTTTGACGATAGACCAAGTTTACGATTCATCTTGTAACGACCGACTAGACCAAGATTGTATCTTCTAACGTCGAAGAACATTTGGTGAAGGAGGGCCTTGGCGTTTTCAAGTACGGCTGGTTCCCCTGGTCGAACTTTTTGGTAAAACTCAAGAAGAGCTTCTTCGGTGTTTGTGGAAGTGTCTTTTAGAAGAGTGGTTGCAATATATTGATGGTCTTTATCAACATCGACATCGGAGAAAAGAGCTTGAATTTCTTCATTGGAACTGTAGCCAATAGCTCTAAGAATGGTAGTTGCGGAAACTTTTCGATGTCTATCAATTCGAATAGAGATATGATCATTTCGACTAACTAAAACTTCCAACCACGAACCTCGCATGGGACGAATCTCTGCTTGATGCAAAGCTCTGCCAGAGTGAGGATCAAATTCTCTGGTGAAGTACGCTCCCGAAGATCTAATTAACTGATTAACGACGACACGCTCTACTCCGTTGATGATGAATGTTCCAGTGCTGGTCATCATGGGAATATCACCGAGGAATATTTCTTGCTGTTGAGATGCTTTTGAGGCTAAGTTGGTGAGTTTTACAGTAGCCCAAAGAGGAGCTTCAAAAGTAACGCCTTTTTCTAAGGCTTGTTTTGGGGTAATTTTGGGAAGACCAACACGATTGGATAAAAATTCAAATTCAAATACTTTTCCAGTGAAATCTTTTATTGGATTAAGTTCGGTAAGGGACTCACGGATGCCGTCCTCGAGAAACTGTTTGTATGAATCGATCTGTATCTGAGTCAAATTCAATTCTGGTAATACCGGGTTGACATTCCCCCAGTTTTCACGATTTATTTGTTTATTCATCCGATTTTTTGGATTTTAGGAAAAGTAAATAACAATGGACAACATATAAAAACCTGACCGACACAGAACCCAGCCAAGTTTATAGCAGTGGCAGTAGGATATCATAGAATTGAGACTGTTGTCAACCTGGAGATTTCAAAAATTTTAACAGTCTTTCTTAAGATAAGTACAGACGTTTTGATTGTGTCCTTCAATTGTGTCAGAAAAATGAATCCTCCCTTGATTATCATGGATATAAAACCAAGCAGAGGTTTTTTTTGGAGAAGAAGCAGCTTTTAGAGCGGCTTTCCCTGGGTTGCTGATAGGCCTTGGAGGCAAACCCTGATTCTGGTAGGTGTTGTAGGGTGAGTTTATTTGAATGTTGGCTTTAGTAAGATTGTTAGGCCACCAGTTACAGTCAATTTTTTTGCATTGTGAGGAAGCGAGTGCGTACTGTACAGTAGCATCTATCTGCAGTGGCCAACCTGCTTCGAGTCTGTTAGCAATTACTCCGGCAATTTCAGGCATCTCTTCTGAACTAGCTGCTTCTCGTTCTAAGAGAGAGGCTGTAACTAGAGTTTTGTTTAGCTGGTCTTCTGAGATTTTTAGCTCGGAGACTACTGCCATGAAACGAGCCTCAAGTTTTTCGATCACCTTTTCGGAGCTTGTTTTTGGATCAAAGTCGTAGGTATCAGGGAAAAGACGGCCTTCTTTTTCGACTGTCAAAGATAGAAATTCGGAGGACGAAAAAGTATAGCCTTCATAATTCTTGAAGGATGTCTCAAGGATTTGAGCAATTTCTTGACGTCTAAGCCCTTCGGGAATTGTGACGCGAACTTGTTTTGCACTGGCACGAGTAAGGCTTTGAGCGATTTCTGTGATACTCATACTTGGAGAAAATCTAAAATACCCGGCCTGAACGTTATTCTGCAAACCAAGAACAACAACTGAGACCTTAAAAGCGGTACGAGACCTAATTAGTTTGGCTGTACTTAGCTCCTGACCAATTCGATCGATACCCCAACCAGACTTGACTTCAAACTCAACTGATGAGGTTTGTTGGTTTGTAACCGGTCTTGTGGCTAGAAAGAACCAAGCAAAAAAAGAAACCGCAAGAAAAACAGAGACAATTGTTAGACGTCTAAACATGGGTTAATTAAACTTCACTTAATAGGGCTCTTCTGTAGGTGTTTGACTTTGGATTGTAGATAAAAATACGGCCACACTTACAAGTAACCTGATCGCAGTTTTTTACTTTTTTTGAGGGAACTCTTTTCCCTTCAGATAAAGGTGATCCACAGCCAACACAGGAGCCCTTTGATAATAACCACGCCTGCACTGGAGCGATAATGTTCTTGAACATAATTTTATTATATATTGTTTAGGTTTTTAAATACTAATCAGTCTCATGAGTCTAAAAACTCTTGAAGAATGATAGCGGCAGCTGTTTGATGTTCGGCAATTTTTCTTCTTGCGAGAGTTTTTCCTGTGTCTTTTAGAATTGTTTTGGCAGAACGGGATGAAAGGTCTTCAGAGAAAAAAACAATGTCACCTGAAAAAATTTTTTCTAGCTCCGCTTTGAAGTCGTTGGCGTATTTGACAAGAGGTCCATGATCTGGAACACCTATCACGATAGTTTCTGGATTGATTTTGGCAATGTATGGAATGAGCTTGCCGATTAGTTTATCAAGCTTTGACTCAAAGATAGTTGCTAGCGGCTCAGCAAGAATTCCTTCGTACGAGATAGCTATACCTGTGTGGGCTGTTCCGAGATCTAGACAAAGTGTTGTAGGCATATTTAGTATTTTATTGTATCTGATAGGCACATAGAGTGTTATGAAGGAGTGAGTGAGGACATTAATCGATTAATGTTCCCTCAACGACTAGTCGTCTAAGAGTCGTTCCCGGAGGAACACAGGTAACAAGCTTAAAGGTTTTGTTTGAGTAATTTTGCTTTAAGACCCACAGATCTGTTGGCTTAACTTCCACAGTGTTTGTGACTCGGTAGGTATATTCTTTGTCTTTGTACTTTACAAAAATATCTGAACCTGCTTTAAGTTTTGGAAGAGTGGAAAATATGGTGGTGTATTTTTTGGGGTCAAAGAACTGTGGAAGGGTTGAGTGACCAAAGACGACTGGAGAACCATACTGACCCGGGAGGGCAGTCTGCGGATAATGTACTAAGTGTTTTGTGAGGTCTTCATCAAAAAGGCTAGTTACAACATTTTCTAAGCCAAGAGAGGGTATTGAGAGTGTGTAGGTGTCAGGAATATCTCCTTGGTCTTCTGATCGATCTACAGGGGAAGAAAAGGAATCGTTTTTTACACTGCCAGGAAACCAACTACTGGCCTTTGTGTAGTCGACTCCAGACAAAATGAGAGGTTCTTGATCGTCGCTGGCTTTTGATTCGTAATAGACAGGGGATAGTAGGCCTGAGTCTCTGTTTAGAAACTGGACATCCTTAAACTGATAACTAACCACTGGGTAGGCGATAGCACCGAGAATTCCAAGACCAAGAGCAGAGACTAGTGTAGGAACTGTTTTAAGATATATAGGAATACGCCTACCCGGGTGCGGATCTGAAGCCGTAGCCTTTTTGTAACTATAGAGCATGTTAGTTTGCTAGCATCTCAAATTTTATTTTTGAGTATGGCAGAAGTTTTGTGAATAAAGGAATAGGAGGATAAATTTTGACGCTCAAATGATCAAACCCCTCAATTGTAGAGAAGATGGGGCGAATACTTGAAGATGGTTTCCCCTTGATGAAGCTTTTGTATTTTACTTCGTCAATCGTCGGAAAGAGACTGGTTTCGACATTTACTTTTGCTTGATAGTAGTTACCGGCGATAACTGGTTCTTCGAGGTTAATTGAGGTGTTGCCTTGAAAAATTTCAGACCCAGAAGGAATTTGAGAGGCTAGTTGTTCTGAGATCAGTTGGAATAAACTATCCTCTGAGTAAACAAGTGTTTCCAGAGAACCCTCGAGATCAAGATTGAGTATAGCTGCCTCTTCACCAACATCTTTGTCAAACACCTTTTTAGTGAATTTTAGATCTGAAAGTATTAATGATTTGAATCCAGGGTTCTGAGCATTAGTAGATGATTGGGTATCTGACTTGATTTTTTCACTAGCCAGCTGAAAAAGCTTGTCCTGATCTGCTTTGGAGACTGCCCTTACTGCGCGCGATGTCCCTCCTGAAAAGTCTGAGTCTGATACAGCATAGGCAACACTCATAGAGTAGTTGTCAACTGAAAAGGTGGAGTTTTTTGGAAGATTGTAGTCTGCTCCAATTTTAACTGCTTTTACCTTGACGCCGGTGGCCTTACCATATGTTTCTGTGCCAGCGATGAGGTCAGCACTTTTGGAAGCAATAGTAACTTGGTCTGTGATGGTGTATGAGTATTTACCATTTTCCGATTCGATTACGGCTCCTGCTTTAACGGAGATTGAGGAGGTTGATTTGTTGGCAATAGTAATCATACCGGTTGCGTGTTCTCCGACAGTAGCTTCCCCAGTTGTTTCTATTTGTTCTCTAGCAACACCAGATATTGTTTTTTTGGTAGCTATCAGCGTGGGAGTGCCTGAGACAGGAATTTCTGAGATAGCAATATCAATTTGTGAGGTAATTTTTTGTGGGTTGAAGTAGATGGTGACAATGGCCTCTCCTAAAAACAAATAACCGACAAACCCAAGAACAAAAATTAGCGGAATAATTAATAAATATAGGTACGGGTACTTAAGGTTAGAAAATTTTGGGAAAGATAGTTTTGGAATTTTTGGAAGTTTTGGAACAGAAAACGACATTTTTGGAGCTGGAGGAGAAACTTTTTCTACGGGGATAGAGTCCTCTTCTTGAACAATGGCAAATTCAGGTGAGTCAGAAATCATCGGAGGAAGAGGCTCTGAGATACTTTTTTCGACAGATAAGGGAGCTTCTGACTCTTCATAAGAAAAACCAAGCTCATTTATTGATGTAGGAGGTGATTGAGGAACATAAATGTTTGACTCTTCTTGGGGAGAGGAGAGGGTTTCTTCATTCCTGGTGCTAGTATTTTCACCTGATAGATACTGTACTGCTTCTGAACCGCCTGTAAGAGCAACAGCTTTGATACTAAACTCGATGGGTAAAACTTCAACCTTGGGCATGTTCTGAAAAGGAAGCCTTTCTTGCCAAGGATGTGAAGTAATTCGTTGCTCTTCTTCTTCTAAGGCTCCACCATTGGTAAGAATGAATCTTGCCGGAAGTTTTTCTTTTCCAATAACTGTGAGCCCCTCTTCAACGTCTTGGGCAATATCTCCTGATCTAGCTGCTTCTTCTGACGCAGAAACATCCCCTTTTTCAATTACCGAGACGACGACCTTGGTGTTGTAAATTTCCAATAGAATGGCTGTTGGAGGAATTCCCTCAAGCTTTTTCATGTAGTGAGCAATTGCAGAGTTTATGGGAACCATGCCGATCGGAGATAGTCCTAACTCTTTGATTAGGTTGCCTAATAGATGAATCTTTGTTGGGTGAATTTTTCCGTCTTCAATCCAAGAGTCCGGGAGACCAAAAATTACTTTTCTTGGTTCGGAGTCTATCATTTTGACGGCCTGTTCCAGTGAAGCGTCTACTCCGTTGATAAGTGATTCTTCATCGGCCCAAGATTCGTATGAACCATAGCTAATGACTGAAGGTTCTGTTCCGACTACCTCCCAGAGAGCAGTTTTTATCAAAGACTCATGAATTTCGATGGCAAGATAATACTCAGGCTCCGTAACTTTTGATTTATTTCCAAATAAATTTACTATGTTCATGTTTGGCAGACCTTACTAAAGGCTTTACTTTTCAAACTGTATATAGAGACGGCGTGTTCCTGCGCCGAGCGACTCTTGTTTGACTACTTTTATCTTAGCAAGTTCTTGAGTGTTCGTCACGTGGGGACCGCCACACAACTCTCTAGAGAATGGATTAATTTCATCTCCTATGGTGTAAACGCTGACAATATCAGGATACTTTTGTCCAAAAAAAGCAAGGGCTCCTTTTTCTAGGGCTTTTTCTTTTGGTAGCTCTTCTCTTAAAACGGGGAGCTTTTCCTGAATTTTTTGATTGATTAATCTTTCTATCAAGTGAATCTCTTTATCAGACAACTTTTCCTTGTGTGAAAAGTCGAACCTAAGCCTCTCGAAAGTAATGTTTGAACCTTTTTGACCAACATGTTCACCAAGTATCTGGCGTAAAGAAGCATGCAATAAATGGGTTACTGTGTGATAAGCGGTAACAGTCTCGGAGTTATCGGCAAGACCACCCTTGAACATGGAGACCGATGAAGTACGAGAGAGTTCTTTGTGTTTTAGAAACTCTTTTTGAAATTGCTCAATATCAACTTTTTGACCCATTTGAGACAGTACTTCTGCGGTGATTTCTAGAGGGAAACCATAGCTTTGATAAAGATCAAAGGCGGCTTTGCCGTCGACTTGAGGATTTTTTTGAAGGTCTTTAATGCCTTTTCCTAGAGCCTTTGCAAACTTGATTATCTCCATTTTTATCTCACCTTGGATTGCCGGTGTGTCTTTTTTGAAATCAAAATAAAGAGGTGAGTAAAACTTTGTGACAATAGGCGAAAGAGTTGAGATGTCTTCTAGATTGTCGATTGTAGAAGTGAGAAAGTACATTTTAACGGCTGCCCTACGAATAAGCCTTCTAAGAACATACCCCTGAGCCTTGTTACAAGGAAATACTCCGTCTTTGATTAAAAAAGTCGCGGCAGTGATGTGATCAGCGATTACTCTCATGGGTGGCTGATTTTCTAGATCTCTGTATGACTTATTAGAAAGTTTTTCGATCTCCTGGATAATAGGTAACAAACTACTAATTTTGAACATATCTGGATCAGAGTTTACGGCAGCTTCGAGACGAGTAAGACCTCCACCGAAGTCGATGTTTTTACTAGGTAAATCTACAAGTGAGCCGTCCTCATTTTTGAGATACTGCATAAAGACGCTGTTACCTATCTCTAAAAAACGACCACAGTCACAGTTTGGGTGACATTTACTATTTTTGAATGGTGAATTTTCGTGAAGCTTGAGTTTTTCACCAAAGTCAAAAAAAACCTCCGAATCTGGACCTCCTGGTTCTCCAGCAGGCATGTAATCTGGAGCACCGGCTCGAGACCACCAGTTTTTATCTGAAGAATAGGCAAAAATATGATCACCTTCTTTTGTTTCTATTCCGGCCTTGGCGAAAAGTGATTTCCAAATTTCTATAGCCTCATTGTCTTTTTTAACACCCGAACCACCTTCAAATACGGTAACAAAGAGTTTATTGGGGTCTAAACCTAAACCTTCATCTTTGTTGGTCAAAAAAGTGAAAAACCAGTTTAACTGTTCTTTTTTGAAATAATCACCTAGAGACCAGTTGCCAAGCATTTCAAAAAATGTAGTGTGACGGCTGTCTCCAATTTCATCGATGTCTACTGATCTGAAACACTTTTGTGAGTCTGCAATTCTTGTACCAAGAGGGTGTTTTTGGCCAAGAAGATATGGCATCATGGGCTGCATCCCAGCTGAGGTAAAAAGAGTGGTAGCATCGCCCTCGGGAACCAAGGTGGCTGAAGGAATAATTGCATGACCTCTTTTCTCCATGAATGAGAAAAATTTTTGCCTGATGTCGTTTATGGTCATTTGAATATGAATTATAACAAGCTTTCTTATGTACTGGATACTAAAAAAAGTGACTTGTTAGAAATCTTGTTTGGTTGGACGTGAAAGACTCACTGCAGGAGGAGGCGGAGGAGGTGTCTCAAAGTCGTACGTCGTGTGATGAGAAGTTTCTTGGACTGGAATTATGGGTATTGACCTGAGGTTTTCCTCTTTAGGTTGAACAAAGGGAATTTTTTTGTATTTGTCGGGTATGGCGTCGGTGAGTTCTTTAATGATTTTTTTACCTTCATCAGTAGTAAAAAGAAGAGCAGCAATGACCCCTAGTGAGAGACCAACGGCAAAAGAAGAAAAGCCGTTATCTTGTTTTTTATTGATCGGATTCATTTTTATCTATATTGACAGGATCAGACCCTTTGTCGCGTCCGAGTAGACGACTAACCATTTCTACTATCTTTCCGGACTGTCTGAAACCTTCTACGATAGCAAAAAGCCCTACAGCCGGCTGAGAGATCTTTTGGAGAGTCTCTTCTGCAGTATCAAGAGTGTGGTTTACTCTAGCTAGAGAGCTTTTTAGCTCTCGGAGGACGAGAATTAACTCAACTCCTACGGCGATGGCGACGACAGTAAGGAGTGAAACAGAAATAATTGAAACAATTTGTGAAGGGGTCATAGATATATGATAGCAAATTAATTTATTTAGAGATGACAGTGAGAGGAAGAGTCTTGGTTGTTGATCTTGAAAATCGATTAGTAGTTTTGATAGTGATGATAGTTTCGCCAACTGGTAAGTTAAGAAAGATCTGAAAATTCCCTTCCTGGTCAGGCTTGACTACGTTGCTGTCATTAATTGTAACTAGTGAGTCAGAAGAAGTGGTTCCAGCGATATCTATGGGTGATACCAGGACAGTGTCTTTTGATGGTCTTGTAATCTCAAGTGGGGGTGGAGTAAGAATGACTCGAAACTGAAAAACAAGATAAATAACAAAAACAGAAATACCTAAAGTTATTGGGAAAAGTTTTGAAGAGAGGAAAGAAAGTTTAACTGCAGTTTTTTTGTGGGTCTTAATTTGTGAAGATTTTATATCCGGTTGGCGATAATCACGACGAAAGACGGCAATTAGCTCATCGGGATCGCTTTCAAGACGGAGACTAATATTTCTTATAAAGCCTTTGGTGAAGGTTTCGGAAGGGAGAAGATCGAACCTGTCAGCTTCGAGAGCTTCAATATATTTTGAGTCAATTTTTGTTGCAAGGGAGAGTTCTTCGATAGAAAGCTCTTTTTTGAGCCTGGCTGAGTTGAGTAACTGTCCGACAGTTTTCATAACAGTTATTGCTCGGTTTCTTCGTTTTGGGGCAGGTATTCGTCAAAACTATTAACTATGATCTCTCTTGGTTTGTTTCCTTCGGCTGGAGCAAGGATTCCGGACATCTCTAGCTGATCAAGAATTCGGGCGGCTCTGGCGTATCCAACCTCAAGACGTCTTTGAAGTAGAGATGCAGAGCCTTTGCCTTCGGCGATACAAAGCCTTGCTGCTTCTTCAAATTTCTCATCCACGTTACCAAGATCTTTACCTGAAGTAGAAACTGTGCCCTTGGGAGAAATATTCTTAGTAATGTTTTCGTCTCGTTTGGTTTCAACGCCCATACTCTGGATGAACTTTAGGAGATCAGATATTTCTCTATCTGAGACAAAAGCACCTTGAATGCGTTTTGGCTTAGCAACGTCTGGGGGAATAAAAAGCATGTCCCCTTTTCCGAGAAGTTTTTCAGCTCCAGGGGAGTCGATAATTACACGAGAGTCAATCATAGAAGTAACCTGGAAAGCAATACGTGCAGGGATGTTGGCCTTGATGAGACCAGTAAGTACGTTGACTGAGGGACGCTGTGTAGCAAGCACTAGGTGTATACCAACCGCACGAGCCATCTGAGCAAGTCTAACGATGTGATTTTCGACGTCATTGGCGTTTCTGGACATCATAATGTCTGCCATCTCGTCGACGATAACAATAATGTAAGGCATAGACTGGAATGCTTTACTTTCGTTGTAGCTGGCAATATTTTTTACACCAACTTCTTGGAAAATTTTGTAGCGCCTTTCCATTTCTGAGACGGCCCAGCCAAGAGCGTTGACTACTTTATCTACATCGGTAATAACATCTGTAAGTAAATGAGGGATTCCATTGTATGGAGTGAGCTCAACTCGTTTTGGATCAACCATTATAAACTTCACTTCTTCAGGTGAAGCACGAAACAAAATTGAAGAGATAAAAGCATTGATTAAGACTGATTTACCTGAACCTGTAGTTCCAGCGATAAGGATATGAGGCATTTTTGAGATGTCAACAACACAAGCTGTACCGGAAACGTCCAGCCCAAGAGAAACAACGGTTTTTGATTTACTTCCTTGCATTGCAGGAGAAGAAAGCATGTCTCGAAGCGAGACAAACTCGAGAGAGCGATTTGGAATCTCAATACCAACTAAGTCTCTACCAGGAATTGGAGCTTCGATACGGATCTGCCCTTGCGGTGCGGCCAAGGCAAGCGCGAGATCGGACTGAAGAGCATTGATTTTGGATAGCTTTGTACCCATAGCAATAGTCAATGCATATTGAGTGATTGCAGGGCCTTTGTGCACCTCTGAGACATGAGCTTGGATTCCAAAAGAGCCTAATGTGTTCTGGATAACGTCAATGTTTTTGTTGATGTCCCCTCTGTCTGCTTTACCTAGTTTTTGATCTGAGAGAAGACTAATTGGCGGGTATTGCCAGATAGTGTCGGTAGCTCCTTCGAGAATTGGTTTTGGGGGGAGCTGGTTTATTTCGTGAGGTTTAGAAAATGTCTTGGAGTTGTCATCTTGATGAACTGTGCTGGGGACTGAGTCATTTTCTTCACCGCCGGTAATTTTTACCGCCCCTGGTTTACTAATGAAGTTAGGCTTATTTTTTCCACTGAATGTTTTAATTTTTGTACTTGCATCTCCTAACTTTTTAGCTCCTTCTTGGATAAAAACTACAAGATCTTCAATTGATGTTTCAAAAAGAATAAATAAACCGATAGCAGTACCAACTAAGAAAAAAAGAGCTGCTCCGGGGACAGAGATAAGTGACGTAATTGATTCATGGATACCGTTACCGATACTCCCAGAACCAGAAAGCCCGCTTAGTGAAATCATAGTAATAACACTGCCCAAAAGGACATGAGGGGAAGCAATGGCTAGCTTGACATGAGTAAGGAGAAGTCCTCCAACAATGAAAATAAATGGTAAAAACAAAAGTGGCCACCCAAGCAGGTCTCTGCCTATCTGATTGATTCTCATAAGAAACTCTCCTTGCTGAGAAAAAGAGATTGCTATTAAACCACCGATACCCATAATAACCACCGCTAAGATGGAGTTTACGGTATCCTTTTTTAGATTAAGTTTGTATGGTTTACTGCGACGACCTTTTTTACGAGCCATAGATAATCTTAAGTATATCTTAGAATTCTTGAGGTTTATACCTCTAGAAGGATTGCAACCACGAGAGGACGACGTTGTGTGTGGTCAAAAGCAAAGTGTTCTAACTGAGCCTCAATCTTTTTTCTAATAAAGCCCAAATCTGTTGCCTGGCCTTTTAATCCTTTTAGACAAGAATGGACTTGTTTTTTGGCATCATTTATCAGGTCTTGAGATTCTTTTTGGTAGACAAAGCCTCGTGAGATAATTTCGACTTCTCCGGAAATTTGAGAGTTATCTCTTCTTATAGGAACGATAGCTAGCAAAACACCGTCTTCAGCCATTACTTGGCGATCGCGTAAAACTACAGCACCGACATCTCCAATACCCAGACCATCGACATAAACGTTTCTCGTTTCGATACGAGGACCTTCTTTAACTGAGCCATTTTCTAAGATAACTGACTGGCCATCGGATAAAACAAATACTTTTTCTGGATCGAAATTTATGTCTTTAGCAAGATCTTTGTAAAGCATCATGTGGCGGATATTTCCTCCGATTGGGATAATATTTTTGGGTCGAACTAACTGGGCCAGAAGGGCAATATCTCCTCGATAACCATGACCAGAAACATGGAGATTTTCTGATGTTCCTGAGTAGACGACATCGATATTGTGCTTGTAAAGGGTGTCCATAAGATCAAAAATGTCAGCGTCGTTTCCTGTGCCAGGAATAGCGTTTGAGCTAATAATTACCTTGTCACCTTTTTTGAGTTTGGCAATCCGATGTTCGTTGTTTGCTAGTCTGTGCATTGCAGAACCGGATTGGCCCTGAGAGCCAGATACAATGACGGTGACCTGGTTGGGGGGCAAAGTTTGAACCTGCTGTGGTTTAATCAGAACACCTTTAGGAATTTTTATGAAACCAGTTTTCGCAGCAGCTTCAATATTTTGCTCGACAGAACGACCGATAATGGCGACTCTGCGGTGATATTTTATTGAAGCGTCTATCGCCATTTGGAAACGAGAAATTGAAGAGGACATGCCGGTAAAGATTACTTTTCCTTTGGTGTTGCTGATCTCACTGTCAATTGCTTTTAGAAGCGATCTTTCTGAGGGACAAAAACCAGATTTTTCGATACCAAGACAGTCTGAGAGAAGGAGGTCTACACCATTGTTACCAGCAACTGCCATGGCACCAAGGTCTGGGGGGAGATTGTCAATTGGGGTTAGGTCAAACTTATAGTCTGCACCATGATAGACAGTACCGCCTGGGGTTTTAATTAATAGATGATGACAGTTTGGAACTGAGTGGGTAGAGTGTATGAATTGGATATGAAAAGGCCCAAGAGTTAAATTTCCATCAACGTGAGTCATTTTGTTGAGAATACCAAATTCACGTACTTTAATCTCGGCCATGGCGATGACGAGCTTGCCTCCAAATACTTGAACGTCTTTAAGACGAGGAAGAATGTATGCAAGTCCTCCGATGTGATCCATGTGAGGATGTGTAAGTACGATACCGTGGAGTTTTTTACCTGGTTTTTCAAGATAGCTAATGTCTGGAATGACAGCGTCGACTCCGAGAGCGTCGTCTTTAGGGAATCCCATTCCACAGTCGACAACAAGTTGATCGTTACCGTATTCGTAGACGTACATGTTCTTCGTGACGTCACCGACACCACCAAGAGGAATAATTTTTAGAGGATGTTTTTTATTATCCATATTTTTATTTATTTAATTACTTTATATTGATCAACACAGATACTCTGCTTGAACACGCCAGCCAAAGACCAGCCTAACTTAATTTATTTTACACTTACTAAGGAAATTATTTGGAACCGGAGCTACTATAAGACTCTTGGGTATAGGTAACTTAATCTTAGTCAAAGTCAAAATTCTATATGCGTGTATTATACACTGTTACCATTTTGGAAGGAATGACTTGATGTTGTCGGCATTTAAACTGACTGACTTGGCCTGACCCGTAACTATCATGAGAGCAACTTTGCGTACAATACCTTCGATAGTTCTATTTAAAGTACGAATACCAGCATCGTAGCCTAACGGACGAATAATACTGGGCCAGAGATCAGGATTAATGGTGATTAAAGCAGGATCCATACCGGCGGCCTCAAGAGCCTTAGGGAATAAGTATTCCTGAGCAATGTGTGTTTTCTCATCGTCGGAGTAGGATGGCATCTGAATAGGCTCAAGACGATCCATAACAGCGGTAGCTAGGTTACCAGTGTTGTTGGCTGTAGCGATAAACATAACCTCAGATAAATCGACCGGATAATCAATGAAGTGGTCAAGGAAACGGTTGTTTTGAGAAGGATCTAGAAGTTCAACTAAAACACCCATGATATCGGCCCTGGCCTCTTCAGTGACACGGTCAATTTCGTCAAGAAGAATAATGGGGTTCTTAACCCCGGAGTCACAGAGTGCTCTGACGACATATCCAGGCTGTGCTTCGAGATGAAGTCGTGACTCTCCACGAAGATCTCTTGCAGAACCAAGACCTCCAAAGGGAATACGAGCTATGGGGCGACCTAAGGCCTCTGAAAGAGCGTAAGCGAAAGTTGTCTTTCCAGTACCCACGAGACCTACTAGACAGATGATTGGAGCACGTACAATGCCCTCGTTTCTTGCAGCACGAAGCTTGATAACTGACATGTACTCAAGAATGCGTTCTTTAACGTTGTCCATGCCGAAATGGTTTTTATCAAGAATGGCTTTGATTGTGGTAAGGTCTATGGGACGCTCCACTCTCTTTGCCCAAGGAACCTTTGCAACCCAGTCGATGTAGTGACGAAGCTTTTCGAACTCTTCGGAAAAAAATCCTTGACTGGAGAGACGATCTAGACGGGAGATGATTTCTGAGATGCTATTTTTGAGCTCTGGAGGCATCTCAATGGAATCTATCTTCTGACGAAGTGCAGCAAGAGACGAGTCGGCGGAGTTTTGATTCTGGGCAGAAGGATCCATGAACTTATTATATACAAGTTTGACGTTGAAAAAAAACCGGGTCCTGAGACCCGGTGTTTGCATATTAAATTGTGGACATAATAAATAACAGGAATAACACTAATAAAATAAACAATGAAACGAATATTGTCGCAGCATAGTTTGATGTGGTAGATATTAAGGTGACTTCAACAGGAGTCTCTGACATAACCGTGATAGAGACTTCTCCATCACTTTTGGCTACCCACAAACCAACCGAAAGGGTGTCTGTGCTTTGAAAAATTGAGCCGGTGACATACTTCCCTTCAATTGAAGCCGACCCTGAAGAAACTCTATAGTATCCTGTACTACTCGCCGATACTACTTTAACTTCCCGCGAGTCACTCTGAACAAGAGCTGACCTAAACTTGCTCACGGAAAAGTTTTGGACTGTCTGAGGTTTTTGATATTTATCTTTTAAAATCAAAAAATCTAAACCTGCAGCGACAATAACCAACATAATTAAAAATATCCAATATTTCTTTTCCAATTTTTCCTCCTTATTTTCTTCTTGGCTCTAAAAGTGCTTGGTGGTAGGGATTTTATTACTTTCTGGCATTTGTGTCAACAAAATACCCCAATTAAATTTGGGGTATTTTTTGCTAAGGCCTAGTTTATTCTATATCAACGACTGTCTCTAAAATTACTGTATTTTTGACGATTACTACCGGAGTGACTGCCACGATCTCCTGAAGACCTTGACCCTTCGGGGGTGTTAGGTCGCTCTGCTCTTATAGGAGACTCTCCCTCTTTGAGCATTGTTAGATTTACACGACCCATGGAGTCTACCTCGTAGCAACGAACTTCGACCTTATCGCCTATCTTCATAGATTTAAATGTTTCAGGCTGGACTCGAGAAACATGGACTAGTCCATCTTTACCTGGAAGGATGTTGACAAAGGCTCCAAAGGCTTCGACACGAGCGACGGTGCCTTCGTATGTCTTTCCAACTTCGGCTTCAGCAACGATAGAGTCGATGTAAGCTACGGCAGCGTCAACTTTTGGCTGATCAGAACCAGTGACTGTAACCGTGCCATCTTCTTCTATGTTTACTTCTACCAAGAAGTCATCTTGAATCTGATGGATTATTTTTCCACCTGAACCAATGACATCACCAATTTTGGATACTGGAACTTTTGTAGACACAATCTTTGGAGCGTACTGAGAGATCTTTTCACGAGGAGCGTCGAGAGCGTCATTCATGATCTTGAGAAGAGTCATGCGGGCACGTTTAGCTTGTTCAACGGCCTTGACCAATATATCAGCATTGATTCCGGTAACTTTGACGTCCATCTGAAGGGCGGTAATTCCCTCGACAGTACCGGCAACTTTAAAATCCATGTCACCTAAGTGGTCTTCAAGGCCACAGATGTCCGTGAGTGTAACAAATTTTTCACCTTGTGCAATAAGTCCCATGGCCATTCCGGCTACGGGTCTTTTAATCGGAACTCCTGCGTCCATTAATGAAAGAGTTGAGCCACAGATCGAAGCTTGAGAAGTTGAGCCATTACTTGACATTACTTCTGAAACTACACGAATAGCATAAGGAAAGTCTTCCTGATTTGGAAGGACTGGCATAAGGGCACGTTCGGCTAAGGCACCATGGCCAATCTCTCGACGACCTGTTCCAGGACGTTTGGTTTCTCCAGCAGCGTATCCAGGCATGTTGTAATGATGCATGTAGCGTTTGGTCTCCTCGCCTTTCATACCATCAATAAGCTGTTCTCTGGCAGGAGAGGCAAGGGTGATGACAGAAAGAACGTGAGTCAAACCTCTTTTGAAAAAAGCGGACCCGTGGGTTCGAGGAAGAACTCCAACTTCGATATCGATAGGGCGGATTTCTTCCATATCACGACCATCAGGGCGTTGGGATTTCTCGAGAATGTTCTTGCGGGCCAAGTCTCTTAACATGTTGTCTGCAACTTCTGCAATCTGACTTGGGTTGTGTTCGGGATGGGCAGTGCAGATAGCAGAGATGATTTCGCTGGCTTGAGTACCTGTCTTAGTAGCTTCATTTTTTAGAAGTTCTTCAACGTTTCCAAGTTCGTCCTTAACAAATTTTGCGATCTCTGGGTCGATCTCAACAGGGGTGATGGTACGTTTTTCTTTGCCATTGGCTTTTGCAAATTTTGCAATTGCGTCTGCAACTGTGTCAACATACTCTTGTGCATATTTAAGAGCTCCGGTTACCTTTTCGTCTGTAACTTCGGAAGCCCCAGCCTCAACCATACAAATACCACCTTTGGGGCCAGAAACTACCAAGTCTAGGGGAGAAGTTTCTTTTTGTTCTTGAGTAGGATTAACAATGTACTCACCTTCTGGAGTCATGCCTATACGGACAGAACCTATTGGACCTGACCATGGATAGTCGGACAAGGAGATGGCGGCGGAAGAAGCAATAATAGCTAAGATTTCAGGTTCTTCAACACCATCATAGGAAAGTGGAGAGGCAAGAAGCTGAACTTCGTTTCGAGAGGCTTGATCAAAAAGAGGTCTTATCGAACGGTCGATAACACGGCCCGTAAGTATCTCGTTTTCTGAAGGACGACCTTCGCGTTTTATGAAACGGCTAGAGCTAATTACTCCGCCAGCATAGAGTTTTTCTTGATAGTCAATGGAAAGAGGAAAGTAATCAATCCCCTCTTTGACTCTATTGGATGCTACTACAGATGCAATGACGACTGTGTCGCCACATCTTGCTGTAACAGAACCTGAGGCCTGGGCACCAAAGCGGCCGGTCTCGATTGTAATTGTTTTACCATTGAGAACAATGGTGGTTTGTGGATATGTCATACCCAGAATCCTTTCTTTTGGCGACTTGGATTCTTGAGAAGAAAACAGAAGATACCTAAGGAATTATCCTCAGATAGATATACTCTATTTACTCCTCAAGCTTATTTAGCGGAGTCGCGCAGTTGACTGTTAATGTTTAGAGACTTTGTAACTTCGAGATAATCTTTAGTGTTGGACTTGGCTAGATAGTTTAGGAGGCGACGTCTTTTAGAGATAATCTTTAGCAAGCCACGACGTGAATGATTGTCTTTTTTATGAACTTTTAAATGGTCGGTGAGTTCTTCAATCTGTGCAGAAAGAAGGGCAATTTGCACGCGAGGAGAACCAGTGTCTTTTTCACTAGCGGCAAAGTTTTTAATGATGTCTATTTTTGTGTCTGATTTAAGAGCCATATCGGTGTGTATTGTAGCAGATACTAGTAATTTTGTCAGCAGTTACTGCTTAACTCGAAATATTTTAGGTTTGTTCCAGTCTGAAGGAACTGGAACATCCTCTTCTTCAGGGAGAGGGATGTTTTCTTCTTCAGGGATGGTAGTGTCAGTGTCCTCAAAGAAAGGTGGCTGAGAGAACTTTGGGAAGGTTGGCTTTTGAGAAGGGGTCTTGGCACCAGCTCGCATCAAAAATGCGACTTGAGCAAAGGTGTCAGCGGTAAGTCGGGGGCTAGAAAGATTGTTTGTGGCGCTATAGATATTTGCGAGAAGGTTTTCGGCAACAGAGGAAGAGATTTTTAGACCAATGTTTTCGACAAAACATGAAACTAGTTCTGAAAAAGAGCTTACGTCGGAGTGAAAGTGATTACCAGTAAAAGAGGAGGGGCTTAGGTTGGTGTTGAGACTTAGAATATCAGCGTTGTCCAAAAATGGCTTCTCGTCTGCATATATTTTGCCTAACTCTTCGAGAGAGTTTATGCCAAGAGTGATTACTAGATCTGCAGAAGCACCTTTGTAAGAAAACTTGACATTGGAAGTATCAGGGACGGGAGAGTTTGGTTTTGGCTTAATTAGAAGGTAAAACTTACCATCGTCTCGGACATCGTAGTCAACTTTGTCGAGATCTTCTTCCTTGTAGTCAAATGAGATAACTAGATTTCGACTGCCAATACTATCTGTAATCTCAGATACTCCAACTATGTCTGAGTCAAGCTTAATTTCTGTACCACAGCCGATTTGAGAGTTTTTACCCGAGTCCTTAAACGCAAGATGTAAAGCAACTCCAGCATCAACAAGATCTTTTTCGGGATTTGGAGGAAGAACAACAATAACTGATTTCGCGGCGTTAACGTTTGTTTTTATAGGTGTTATGTCTATTTTTTCTTCCATGTTTTAGTCCTCTAGTGTTGTGGCCGTCATTATATCACCAACCTTTATGTCTATTGGGGGAGCTAAAACGACGCCACATTCTTTGTCTTTTTTAACCTCATCAACGTCAAGTTTGTTTGCCTTGAGTGAGGTGATTCTTGAGCCCTCTACCAAGTCACCGATTCTCAGCTTACCGGAAGTAACCAGACAACCATACACTACTGTGCCAGCAAAATTAAATGTTTTTAGCACTTTTGCTTCACCTACAGTTATTGTTTTTGGTCCGGCTGAGGCTGTTTTTTGGGCTTGAAGATCTTTTAGATAATCAAAAAGTTTGTAGATAATTTTGAAGTTTGTGAACTTAACATGCTCGACCTCAGCAAGCTTGGCCACAGGTGAGGGAATTTTGGAGTTGAAACCAAGTATCTGCGCATTGGTAGCTACAGCTGTTTCGATGTCTGAGTCTGTCACTAGACCAACCGAACTACTCATGATATTGGCCTGATCTTTAATACTATCAATTATTGCTTCGAGTGAACCCTGAACATCCGCTTTAAGAATAATAGTTGGCTTTTCTTCGTCCCCGATACAAAAAGCGTCTTGAACGCCTTTCCCTGCTGATCCCCTACAAGGTGCGCTTGTGATTATGTCTCCAACATTCGGCACGATAGAGAATCCAATAACTTGGATTGGTGTTGAAGGAGTTGCTTTTGAGAGTGGTTTCCCGGAGTAATCTACCATGGAACGAATTTTGCCGAAATTAATTTCACCGTCAAAAAGGAGGCTATTTTTGTCAAAAGTTCCGCTTTTTACTAGGAGTGTAGCAAGAGGACCTTTTTGAGGATGCATTGAAGATTCGATGACGAGGGCAGTTGCGGGACAAATGTTAGAGTTGTCTTTGAGATCTTCAAGTTCAGCGAGTAAAAGAATTATCTCCAATAGATCTTCAACTCCGGCGCCTGTTTTAGCCGAGATGTTTACTATCGGAACGTTACCTCCATATCCTTCGACAAAGATGCCGCTGTTTGCTAAGTCTGTTTTTACTCGATCAGGACTTACTCCTTCGAGGTCCACCTTATTGACTGCAACCACAAAAGGGATACCGGCAGACTTTATGTGCTCAATGGACTCCTTAGTTTGAGGCATAACAGAGTCATCTGCAGCAACTATCAAAACAGCAACGTCGGCCGCTTGTCCTCCACGTTGACGCATAGCAGAAAAGGCTGCGTGGCCAGGAGTATCGATAAAGGTAATTTTTTGACCATTGTGAGTAATTTGATAGGCACCAATGGCTTGCGTAATTCCACCAGCCTCGCTAGCAGCGACACTAGCGTTTCTTATACGGTCGAGAAGAGATGTTTTCCCGTGGTCAACATGTCCAAGGATAGTAACCACCGGAGGCCTAGTGGCAGATATTGTGTCCGGCATAATTTTATTTAGTTTTTGTAAACGGCGAGCTGTGCCTTGATTTTCTCAAGTGTTTTGGGGCCAATGCCTTTGACAGTGTCGAGTTTATCAGAAGTTAAGTCTTCAATGTGGGTTAGTTCAGCTTCGACGAGTGTATTTCTTGTTTTAGTGTCAAGGCCGAGTTGATCGATTTCGAACTCCTCAGTACCAGTTGTAACGATACTTGCGTCAGGACTTTTGGCATCATCAGAGATGATACGAAGCTTTGTCTGAGTAAGCTTTGCTGCCAGTTTTACGTTTTGACCTCCACGACCAATGGCAAGAGACAACTGGTCGGCAGGCACTTTTACGATTGTTTCACCTGTGTTTTTGTCGTAGGTGATGTCCATTCCCTCAGCAGGAGCCAGAGCAGCTTTTATAAAATTATCTTGATCTTCAGAGTATTGAATTATGTCAATTTTTTCGTTGTTCAGTTCGTTGATCACTGCTTGAACACGGACACCTTTTTGACCGACACAAGAACCTACAGGATCAACACCAGCTTGAACTGACTCAACTGCTACTTTTGATCTACTGCCTGGTTCACGAGCAACCATTTTTATGACAACACTACCAGCGCTTACTTCTGGAACTTCTCTTTCGAAAAGTCCTGAGAGTAGACGATCATCAGACCTAGAAACAATTATTTGACGCCCTTTTGATGTTTCGGCAATTTCTTTTAGATAAACACTAATTCGAGAGTTTAGTCTGTAAAACTCAGTAGGAGACTGCTCTTCTTGAGGCATAACTGCTTGGCCACGACCAAGATCTATAATGACGTTACGACCATCCATACGCTGGACCATACCAGTCATGACTTCTCCGATGTGCTCTTCGTAATCGGCAAGTACGGCATCACGCTCGGCTTCACGAATTGTCTGAAGAATTACTTGCTTGGCTGCTTGGGCCGCAATACGACCGAATCCTGGAGGTGTGATTTCTTTTAGATCTTTTTTCTTTGCACCTTCTTCACCGACAAATAGACGGAACTGACCGTTGTCTGAGTCAACATCAGCAGTGATCACCTTTCCTTCTTCTTCAAACTTGATTGCTTGTTCGGGATAGTCTTTTTCGAAAGAAGCTACCAATGAGTTGTTGATGGCGGTGAGTACGATTTCTGGGGAAATTCCACGCTCAGAACATATCTGATTTATGGCCGCAGCGAATTCGGTTCTAGCAGAAAGTGTTTGTGTATCCATTTTTTCTTGATTATTACTATTTTTAATATATGTTTGTTCTTTTTCTATTTTATCAAGCTACACAGAGCTTCGATGTGATGCTTGATTATAAAAAGGGACGACCTGCGCCGCCCAAATCAAACTTACTTAATCGTGATTATTATAGCATGAAGAGGGTCAACAGCTTCGCTTCTTGTTGAAAAACTGGTTTCTAGAGGGTAGAGTCAAGTTTTTTGACCAGATCTTTTTGCTTTCCGGAGAGTCTGGTCGGAAACTTGATGACATAGCGTATATAGAGATCTCCGTGACGGTTGCTTTGGAGATGTTTTATACCTTTACCCGTAAGGCGGATAACAGTCTCTGGCTGAGTCCCTTGACGAACTTTTATCTTTAGATCACCATCGAGAGTAGGGATCGCAGTTTCTCCTCCGAGTATAGCAAGAGTAAAAGGAATTTCGTGATTAACGATAACATCTGAACCTTCTCGCTTGAATATTTTACTTGGCTTAACGTCAAAGCTAATGTCAAAATCTGAGTAGCGAATTCGAGTTCCTTCGTCGGCTCCGGCTGGAATTTTTACTGTGTACTGCTTTCCTTGATGGACAATGGTTTTTTCTGCCCCATGGACGGCGTCATTAAAGTCTATTTTTAGGGAGTAATGGGGCTTTTGAGGGCGTTGCGATCGAGATGCTCCTCCAAAAAAGCCACTAAAAATATCAAAGGGGTCTGAGAAACCTCCTGCCCCGCCAAAAAGATCTTCAAAGTTTATGTTTCCACCTGTGGTGTAGTAACTACCAAAAGGATTGCCCGATCCGGCCCCTGGATTAAACCCGGCGCCCCCGCCAAAAGCTGCATGACCAAATTGATCAAATTTAGCTTTCTTTTCGGGGTTACTTAAGACTTCGTAAGCTTCATTGATTTCTTTGAATTTTTCGTGTGCGTCTGAAGACTTGTTTTTATCTGGATGCCACTTGAGGGCCAATTTCCTGTAAGCAGACTTAATTTCTGCCGCAGTTGCAGTTTTTGAAACACCTAGAACATCGTAGAAATCGCGTGTAGCCATATTAAGTCAACAAACTATTTTACCAGGAGCTGAGGATTTCAGCCCCTGGTAATTTTGCTATTTAACTACTTCGCCTTCCTCTGCTTTTTCTGAGTCTGAGCTTGTGTCTTCTGATTTTTCTCCTTCAGCTTTTGACTCATCTGGCTTGTCTTTTTCTCCGGCTGCTTTATATAGTGCTTCAGCGTGTTTTTGAACAAGCTCGGTAGCTGACTTTAACTTGTTGTCAAGATCTTCAAGTGTGACATCGGCTTTTTTAACTTCTTCTTCAAGTTCCGAAAGTGATTTCTCTATCTCTTCTTTTGCACTTGAGTCAAATTTGTCACCAGAGTCTTTGAGAACTTTTCGAGTTTGAATGATTAAAGTGTCAGCCTCATTTTTCTTGTCGACAAGCTCTTTTTTCTTCTTGTCTTCTTCGGCAAATTTTTCGGCTTCTTGTTTCATTCTCTCTACTTCTTCATCAGAGAGGTTGGTAGCGTTTTTGATAGTAATCTTTTGCTCTTTACCGGTTGCTTTGTCTTTGGCGGAGACATTTAGGATACCATTGGCATCGATGTCAAAAGTAACTTCGATCTGAGGAACTCCACGAGGGGCGGCGGGGATACCATCAAGAACGAAACTGCCTAGAGTTTTGTTGTCGGCGGCCATCGGGCGCTCTCCCTGAAGAATGTGGATCTCAACTTGAGGCTGGTTGTCTGAAGCGGTTGAGAACACCTGAGATTTACTTGAAGGAACGGTAGTGTTGCGCTCGATAAGAGGAGTCATAACACTTCCCATGGTCTCAATGCCTAGAGTAAGAGGAGTAACATCTAGAAGCAAGACGTCCTTAACGTCACCAGAGATAACACCACCCTGAATTGCTGCTCCTAGAGCAACGGCTTCATCAGGATTAACTGATTTGTTTGGCTCTTTTCCGAAGAAGTCTTTGACTACTTGCTGAACTTTGGGCATGCGTGTCATTCCACCGACCAAAATGACTTCTGCTATATCAGACTTACTGATCTTGGCATCGGCCAAAGCCTTTTTACATGGTTCGATGGTTTTTTGAATGAGGTCATCGACTAGCTCTTCTAGCTTTGCTCTGGTGATCTTCATTGTGAGATGCATTGGCTGACCATCGACCTGAGTAATGAATGGCTGATTGACTTCTGTTTCTGTAGAACTAGAGAGGTCTATTTTTGCCTTTTCAGCGGCATCTTTAATACGCTGAAGTGCTTGTTTGTCTTTCCCAAGATCAACACCATTCTCTTTTTTGAATTCGGCGACAATGTACTCAATAATTTTGTGATCGAAGTCGTCTCCTCCGAGGAATGTGTCTCCATTGGTTGACTTTACTTCAAATACGCCATCTCCTAGTTCAAGAATTGAGACATCGAATGTACCCCCACCCAAGTCGTAGACAACGACTGTTTCATTTTTCCCTTTGTCTAGACCGTAGGCAAGAGCGGCAGCTGTTGGTTCATTGACAATTCTCTGAACGTTTAATCCTGCGATTTCTCCTGCTTGTTTGGTTGCTTGGCGTTGAGAGTCGTCGAAGTATGCAGGAACAGTAATAACTGCATCGGTAACTGTTTGACCAAGATATGCCTCGGCATCTGCTTTTGCTTTTTGGAGAATTTTGGCAGAGATCTCTTGAGGTGTGTACGACTTATCACCTATCTTAATGATGGCTGAGCCATCTTTTCCAGCTTCGATGGTGTAAGGAGCCATTTCCATGGTCTTTTGAGCTTGTTTTCCAGAAAACTTTTGGCCCATGAGTCGCTTTACACTAAATATAGTGTTGGGAGCGTTTAGAACCATCTGACGTTTTGCAACATCTCCAACTAGATTTTTAACTGGTTCAACAATTGAAGGGAAAGTGTTTCTTCCTTCAGCTGTAGGAATGATTTTGGCGACGCCTCCTTCCATAACAGCAATAGCACTGTTTGTGGTTCCGAGGTCTATACCTATAATTTTTGACATATTATTTTTTTTTAAATAATTAATAAAACAAATTTATTTATCTCCAGAGCCTACCTTGACTCTTGCAGGACGGAGGACTTTTTCGTAAAGTAAATAACCTTTTGTAAGTGTCTCTGTTACTACGTCTTTTTTACCAGAGACTACTTCAATACAGTCCATGGTGAGAGGATCAAATACCTGACCATCAGAGACGATGGGGGCAAGACCTTCTTGAGAAAGGGTGTTTAGGAACTGAGAAGTAACCATGTTTAGCCCAGCGTCATTGAGGTGTTTTTGGGCTAGCTCAAGAGAGTCAATATTGAGAAGAATTTTTTCCATTAGGGTAGCGTTGGCAAACTGCATAATTTGGGACTGAGCTTCTTTGAAGCGACGATCTTGGTTTTTGTAGTCGGCCAGGACTCTTTTGTAGTTGTTGTCGAGTTCTTCGACTTTTAACTTGAGTTCTTTAATTTCGGATGAGTGATCTATTTTTTTTACCATTCTTGAGCTATTTGATTTACTAAATTTGCAACATATCTTACAAAGGGTATGTTTCTATCATACTCTTGGCGGCTAGAACCTATGATTCCCAGACTTCCACGACGGCCCCCTAAATTGATATCGGCAAAGACACAACTTACTGGTCTAAAAAGACTTACTCCCATTTCATCACCGACTAATATATGGATTGGAGAGTTGTTACCTGCCCTGTTGAAGATGTCTAAGAGTCTTTGATGTTGATCTAGAAGATAAAAAACCTCTCGGGCTACTTCGTGATCTTGAAACTCAACGTCATTAAAAACATTTGCGTATCCAGCGTGATATGTCTGTCCACCTTCTGTGGTAGCGATACAGAGGGCTTTGGTTCTTTCGGAAAGCACCTTGGTTGCTTCGTGAAGGAGATCGTCACGATTGTAACGATGGTCCCATACTCGAGACTTAACATTTACTTCTTCGGCAACTGAGAGCTCTTTTTCTTTCATGAGCTCATTGATGTAAAACTTGATTGCCATGGGGGTTGGAACTCTACCTGAGGAGGTGTGAGGTTGGGCTAGATAGCCTTTGTCTTCAAGTGCGGCCATTTCATTGCGGAGAGTCGCTGGGGAAACCCCAAGTCGATATTTGTTCTCAAGAGTGACTGAACCAACTGGTTCAGCTGTTAGCGTAAACTCTTCGACAATAGTTTTTATGATTTGTATCTGTCTTTCTGTTAGGTCCATAAGGCAACTCAAATAATGAGTTAGCAGTAATATAGCATGAGTGATAAATAGACGTCAAGATAGGAGATATAGTAGACTAAATTATGGCTACCAAAAAAGAAATGATAAAGAGTGTTTTGCCTGTTTTTTTTGGCTTACTAGTGATTGTAATGGTGGTGGTTGCGATACCAACGGCGATAAAATTAACAAGTAAGGCTTCTGGGGAACCAGCTAATCTTGTTTTTAATTATGAAGGAGTTTTGGGGAAGGTCCCAACACCTTGGAGAAACTTGGCACAAGGAGGAGAGGAGCCAAAAGATATGCTTTCGGGAATAGTCCCAGAAATAAGAGCGCTAAGGCCTGAGTACATACGAATTGACCATATATATGATGCCTTCAATGTAGTTTCCGGAAGTAGCGGAAACCTATCATTTGACTGGAGTGGTCTGGATAAGGCGGTCGACTCT
Source organism: Candidatus Collierbacteria bacterium UBA2277 (assembly GCA_002347045.1). GTDB lineage: Bacteria > Patescibacteriota > Microgenomatia > UBA1400 > MFAQ01 > UBA2277. The sequence continues at coordinate 525,138 of DDWV01000001.1, forward strand.
ATATTGGCAACGGGAGCAAAACCATTTTTATCACTTTCGTATATGCCTTCAGTGATTGCCAAGGGTGACATAGTGTCTCGACCGAACAACTGGAATGACTGGGGGGTTGTAGTTAGTGAGACTATAAAGCACTATAGCGGAGTAAAAGAACGGAATATCAATAATGTAATTTATGAAGTTTGGAATGAGCCAGACCTGTTTGGAAGTTATAAAACATATGGAGACAAAAACTATCTTGATATGTACTTGGTGTCAGCAAGAGCAGCGGCAAGAGTGAGCGGAGTGAATTCTTTTGAGATAGGCGGACCGGCAACGACGGCTTTGTATCAAAACTGGCTTGAGCGCCTTATTAAGTATGTTGACCAGAATAATTTAAGGATGGATTTTGTGAGCTGGCATAGATACACAACGGATTTAGAGCAATTTGAAAAAGATGTGGCTCAGGCAAGGTCTTGGGCAGAGAATATTCCGGCACTGATTAACTTGAAGTACTACGTGACAGAGTGGGGCTTTGATAGTGAAAACAATAAAGGCTATGACGAAAGATTCGGAGCGATACACACGATAGCGGCATCAAGAACGATGATGGGAGCAATCGATAAAGCATTTGTTTTTGAGATAAAAGATGGACCTGGAGCAGAAAAATACTGGGGTAGATGGGGTTTGCTAACCAATGAAAAGTATGGAGTACCAGAAAAAAAGCCAAGATATAAAGCTTTAGAGTTTTTGAATACTTTAGGACCACACAGGATGAGCGTATCGGGAGAAGGGTCTTGGGTAAAAAGCATAGCTTCAGCAGATGACAATGGAGACTTAAAAATACTAGTGGTAAATTATGATCCAAAAGGAGTTCATGTTGAGTCTGTACCAATGACATTCGAGAACTTGCCAAGTGGAAATTTTAAGATTACAAGGCAGGACTTTATGGGAGGAAGCAGAGTTGTAAATGTGGCAACAACAAGCGCGGTGTGGAAAACAAATGAATACTTTAGTGCAAACTCGGCAGCGATGTTTACGGTGAATTTTTGAGCCGGTTTTTTTGATGATTGATGGTCGTCTATGCCTTGACGACTGCCAAAAAAGCTGACTGAGGAAGTTGAACTCTACCGAACTGTTTCATACGAGCCTTACCTTTTTTTTGTTTGTTGAGTAGTTTGAGGTTTCTAGTAAAGTCTCCACCATGAAGCTTGGAGTCAACATCTTTCCGGAAGGCTTTTACGGTTTCTCTGGCTATGATTTGTCCTCCGATGGATACTTGTATAGGAATCTCGAACTGTTGGCGTGGAATAGCCTCTTTGAGCTTGCTGGCGATGGCTTTGGCTTTGGCTGATGACTTTTCCCTAACGGTAATAATACTCATGGGAGCAAATAGCTCGTGATTAAGATAGACATCAAGACGAACTAGATTGGCTTTTTGCCAACCGGCCAGTTCATAGTCTAGGGAGGCGAAGCCTGAAGAAACACTTTTCAGAGAGTCGTGCAAGGCGGTAATTACTTCGATAAGGGGAAGAGTGTAGTCTATCTCGACCAACTGGTCTAGATAAGCAACATTTATCAAACTTCCACGAAGATCCTGACAAAGCTGCATTACAGCCCCCACATAAGGATCAGTAACTACGATTTTGACAGTTGCCATAGGCTCGTATTCTTCTGCAATGAGAGAAGGATCTGGGAAGTCTGCGGCAGAGCTAAAAATCAGCTCTTTACCGTTTCTTTGCTTGATTTTGTACTCGACGGAAGGAGAAACAGCGATTACGGGGAGATTAAATTCACGATCTAAACGTTCTCCGACAACTTCAGAATGAAGAAGGCCGAGAAAACCTACTTTGACGCCTTGGCCAAGAATGGGAGAGTTTATTCCTTGAGTAGTAAGGGCTGAGTCGTTGAGTTTTAATTTTTCGAGAGCATCAACCAAGTCTCGATACTGAGACCCGTCTGTGGGATACATATCTAAAAAGACGTTGGGGTGAATTTTCCTGAACCCTGGGAGAGGAGTTACTTCTTTACTTTGGGAAGCGAGACACAAAGTATCACCAACCAAGATGCGACGAATGTCTTTCAGGCCAGTAATGATGTAGCCTACATTACCTGAGTTTATTGTTTGTTTCTCCTGCCTCATAGGGGAAAAAATACCGATTTCTGAAGCTACTAAGGTCTGGCCAGAGTTTAAAAACTCGAGTTTGTCCCCCTTTTGAAGGTTGCCGGAGATTACTCTGATAAAGGCAATGACCCCTAAGTGGGTATCAAAAACTGAGTTGAAGACTAAAGCTTGAAGTTGTTTGTTTTCTGTTTTGGGAGACGGTAGATCGGAGATGACTTTGTCGAGTAGGGTGACAACCCCCTCACCGGTCTTGGCTGATACAAAATAGGGATCTTCAGAGATACTAAGCAACTGCTTTATCTGACGAGTGGCAGCAGATATATCGGCAAGAGGAGCGTCGATTTTGTTGACAACAGGGATTATTTTAAGACCTAGATTTTTGGCTAGCCGAAGATTGGCTACTGTTTGGGCCTGGACTCCTTTGGTGGCGTCAACTAAAAGTATTGCACCGTCACAAGCTTCTAAGGCTCTTTCAACTTCATAGTTAAAATCAACATGCCCAGGAGTGTCAATGAGATTTAAAGTGTGTCCGCGATATGTCATTGTGACAGGGGCAAGTTTTATAGTGATGCCTCGTTCACGCTCGATAGGGTTGCTATCTAAAAGCTGTGGAACTATCTTGTCTTTTTCAACAGTACCTGTAAGCTCAAGCATACGATCGGCAAGGGTAGACTTACCAGCATCGATATGAGCAATAATGGAAAAATTTCTGATTTGGCTAGACATAGAAAAAATTAACTAACATTAGGATCTTCGATGACTTCATCGGCGTCTCCCAAAACTTTACGCCAGTTGCCAAGCTTACCAAAAAGACTGGTAACGTCGGCAAATTGCTTAACCTTGAGAAGATAAGCTAGCCAGAAGTATACAGCAAGACCGATAAAACTTGCGGTCGCTGTAAGAATTAGAAGGGGAACTGTTCGGGTGGTATCAAAAACAAATTGATCAAGTAGACGCATTGGAATCCAGAGAGAAAATGCTGTAAGGATACTGACAAAAAATATTTTTAGCATTTCTCTTGTGATGCCTAGGTTGGGAAGACGAGAACGAATGACAAGATATAGTACTAAAAAGTTTATGGTGTTTGATGCACTCATGGCAAGACTCATACCAAGGACGCCCCAGTCGAGTGTTTTGGTAAAGAAATATGAAGAAGCAACAAATATAACAAGAGTGAAAAGATTAATAAGTAGGGGTGTTCTAGTGTCTTTTTTGGCATAAAAAGCACGAGTAAGGAGTTGAACGGCAGCTTGGGGAACAATAGAGAAGGAGAAGATAGCGAGAGCTTTTCCAGTGAGCAAAGTTGCTTCCCAGGGGAAATTTCTGGCACCAAAGATGATACGAACAATGGGAACTCTTAGAATTAGGATCAAAATCGCTGCCGGAAAACAAAAGAAGAACATCTGGAGAGTGGTTTTTCCGAGAGTAATGGCAAATTTTGTTTGATCTTTACTGTCGGCTTCCTCAGCTAAAGTGGGAAATGAAGCCTGTCCAAGTGAGACGCCAAAAAGAGATATAGGGAGGACGTACACTTGACGGGCAAAATTGAAGACTGTAAACGACCCTGCTGATAGAGCTGAGGCAAGATTTAGAGAAACAATTCTCTCTACTTGAACTAAAGCAAGCGAAATAGTTCTTGGAGGCATTAGTTGAAGCATGTTGATAACCCCTTTGTGCTTTGGACTGAAGCTAAATTTGGGACAAAAACCCGCTTGATAAGCTGATGGAAGCTGAATAATAACGTGAAGAAAAGCTCCAAAAATTACACCAATGGCAGCGGCGTAGATGCCAAGAGATGGAGTAAGCAAGAGAATACCAAGAATTGTGCCGAGGTTGTAAAAAAGTGGCGCGATGGCAGGCACTAAAAAACGACGGTGTGCTTGAAGCACCCCTGTAAGAAACGAGGAAAAAGTAAAGATAATCTGGGCGACAGACATAATTCTAATCAGATTGACCATAAGGTCGAGCTGTTCGCCAGAGTAGTGTGAGATAAGTTTGGACAGCGGACGGGCAAAGATGATAATTAAAGCCGTAAATAAAAATAGTATTAGCGAAACCGAGGTTAGTGCTACGTTGGCCATGCGATTGGCTTTTTTGGAGGACTTTTTTAGATACTCCTGATATATGGGAATGAAGGCGGCCGAGACGGCGCCAACTACAAGAAGCTGAAAAACGGTATCGGGAATAATGAAAGCAGAAAAATAAATGTCGAGATTCCCTTCGAGACCACCAAAAAATCTAGCGGCCAAAAGACGATTCCTGATAAGCCCTAGAAGGGCAGATAACAGGAACGATGCAGCAATGATGGTAGCAGCCGAGAGAATACTTGAACTTTTACGATTTAAGATCTCTTGTGACTTTGTTATTAATTTTTGAACCACTGAAGTGATTTTAATTCAAGAGAGTGACTTGCGCTAGGTGTAGCTCGTGGTAAAATTAGCGCATGCCAATAACAAAGTCAGCAATAAAGAAACAAAGATCGGATAAAAAGAAGGCCGGTTTTAACAAATCAACAAAAACTAAAGCAAAAACCGCGATCGATGCTTTTAAGTTGTCACTCTCAAAAGAGAGCTTGATGAAAGCTTTTTCAATGGTAGATAAAGCTGCCAAAAAAGGTGTGATAAAAAAAGGTAAGGCAAACAGAATCAAATCTCGTTTGTCAAAAAAAGTTTCTTCCAAAGCGTAAGTATTTTTGATACACTGAAAGTGTGGCTACTAAGCAAGGTGTTTCTAGTATAAATTTATTACCTAAAGATAGTTTTGAGTTCTCTACGACAGGGAAGCTTTTAAAGTGGATAACAACAGCGGGACGAGTTTTGGTAGTTTTAACTGAGTTTGTAGTTCTCTTGGCCTTTGGTTCAAGATTTTATTTTGATAAGAAGCTTGACGATCTTGGAGAGGTGATAGTTCAGAAACAAGCTCAGGTTATGACTTACTCCGAGATAGAGACAGATATTCGAAAGATTTTGGCAAAACAACGACAAGTTGAGATATACGAAAAATCTGGTTTGGGTTTCTCAGAAAAAATAAACAGTTTAACTAATATCCTACCGGCAGGAACTTCTCTGGACAGCTTTAATCTGAACAATGGATTGCTAGTAATAGAAGGAAAGGCTCAGTCGGAGTATGGATTTGCTCAGTTTTTAACCGGGATAAAAAAAATGCCTGGAGTAGCAATGATAAACATGAAAGACACAAACTTTGATCAGACAACTGGTGGAGTGAAGTTTAATATTCAAATTAGCTATAAATAATGGCCAACTTATTAAGCAACGAAAAATACGCGCTTTACTATCAGAAGATTGGACTTTTGTATAAAAAGCCTGAGATTCGAGCTTCTTTGGAGGTTATATTGTCGGTTTTTACCGTGATTGTACTAGTGTTTGCGGCTATCAGACCAACGCTAATAAATATTACGTCTTTGCAGAAAAAAATTACCGACCAGGAAGCAGTCAACAAAAAATTGGATAATAAAATGGCCCAGCTGATAAATGCCCAGACACAGCTTGAGGTAAACAGGGATAGTCTATATCTATATGATAGTGCAGTACCGGATGGTTTTTCTTATGGAGATAGCGCAAAAAGAGTTGAGTATTTGGCAAGAAGAAATAATCTGCAAATTGAGTCTCTGACTTTTTCGGGGGTAACTTTGCAAGATGGTGGAAAGGTAAACGGAGACTGGCTATCTAAGATTAGCGTCCCTTCCACTGACAGCATAATTCAAAACAAAGTGACTTTTACGATAAAGGGAAACCCTGAAGGCACAATCAATTTTTTGAAACAAATTGAGTCTATGGATCAGCTGGCTATCCTGGGCAGTGCTTCGCTAACAAAGCAAGTTGGCCAGTCGAGACAAAACGATTCTTTGAGAGCATCTGGAACACTGACCTTTTATTTTTACTCAACAAGACAATGAAACCACAAAGAACAATATCTTCTTATGTCTTGTTGGTAGGAATCATGGGATTGTCTATAATGGGTGGAGTAGTGGCTTATCAGATTTATTCTGCGGCAGTAAAAAGTCAAGTAACCATGGAACAGAGTGCTGCGATTAAACCTATTGATGGACAGATAGATACTACTGTTATTGAGAGCCTTAGAAATAGGACTGTTATAAATGAGTCAGAGATGCAACAATTATTGACAGAGGTGCTAGAGTCGGAGCCAGTTGTGGCGACGGAGTCTAGTGCTGTTGAGGCTACAGCTTCAGCAACTATAGAGCCATAATGAAAAAACAAGGCCTAATGGCCAAGAAAATACCAACGGTTTTTGGAATACTGATTCTTTTAGGCGGTCTTGTGGCTGGTGTGATTTTGGTAAACAACCGACAAGGGCTAATCACAAAAGCTGGGCCTACTGAGTCTCCTAAAAATGTAAAGATTTCTAATCTTGGATCGAACTCTTTTACCGTGAGCTGGACTACCGACACTCCCGTGACTGGTTACTTGAAGTACTCAGAAAATCCAGCAAAAATTACCTCACCGGCAGGAGATATCCGTGACCAGATATCTGGAACATCCCAAGGATACACAAACCACTACATAACGGTGACGGGTTTGAGCCCTGAGAAGACGGTGTATTTTATGATTGGATCCGGATCCCAGATGTATGACGATAATGGAAACCCTTTTGAAGTACGGACAACTAATCAGGTAATAGCACCTCCGGAAAATGTGATAACCGGAAAAATTGTTGGAGCAGACGGTACTCCAATAAACGGAGCGATAGTGTATGTAGAAGTTGAGGGCGGTAAAACACTGTCAGCAATGACGAATACTACTGGAGCTTGGAGACTAAACTTGGCTTCTTCGCGAGACAGTAAAGGGGCGGTGCTTACATATGACGCAAACACTTCACTTGTGTCCATCTTTGTGCAAGCAGGTATCTCTGGAACAGCAACAGCGGTAACAAATACTAGTAAAACTAAACCTGTGCCAGATATCACCTTGGGAAAAAATCAAAGTTTTGTAGATTCTACGATCACATCTGAGAGCGCATCTAGTGCCGTGGCTGCAGGAAAAAGCGGAAGTTTCGAAAGCATTGCTGAAGAAGCTGCTCCAGTAGGAGGTATTGCAGCTACTGAGTCTGGGTCTATGATTGTAATGAATCCTGCTATCAATGGCGAGATTATTGCTACTAGTACTCCTGAGTTTCGAGGTAAAACCGCCCCTGGAATTACTATAAAGATCTCTGTTCACTCGCCGATTGAGCTTACACAAGTAATCAAATCGGATAAGAATGGGGACTGGACCTGGACGCCTCCACAAAAACTAGATCCTGGCTTGCACACGCTAACACTTGAGTTTACTGACGAGAATAACGTTTTCCAGAAAATTGTAAGGACATTTACTGTTTTGGCAGCTGAGGATACTTTGGGGATGCCTGCTTTTGTAGCTACTCCTTCGTCTGAGATAGCAACTCCATCCGCAATCCCGACTGAAAGCATGCCAGCAACGGTGTCGAGTGAGTTGGCCGATGCGGGTGGTTTTTCAACGACAATTCTCCTCGGAGTTGCAGGTATTATAATGCTGATATTTGGCAAGGTGTACAAAAACAAGTGGAAAGATTGACGAATGACAAAGAGTTCTTTATAGTGTACTTAAGTAATACTTTATTGGAACGAAAATATATATAGAATGGACGACCAAAATCAAACCAATCAATCGTTAGGTCAGAGTACTGTGCCAACAAATGATCCACAGTTTCCTCCAATAGAGTCAGTAGTCTTAAATCAACCCGAAGATATTACACCGTCGGCCACTCTGCCTCAAAATCCTGCGTTTCCAGAGATGGCGAGTACTGAGCCCGTCACCATGAATGAGTCTTTAGTAACTGAACCTGTGCCGTCTGGACAAGGAAGTGTTGATTCTATTTCTGAGATGACGCCAGGAACCACTGATGTTTCAACGCCATCTTTACAGACTCCTCCCGTGACAATGGAGTCAAGCGAACCTGCAGAGCCACCAATGCCAGAGGCTAAGAAAAAAAGTAAGGTTTTTCCAATAATCGGTGGAGTTGCGGCACTGCTTCTTGTGGTAGGTGTGGCGGGTGCGGCTTACTATGTATCAAATCAGCTTTCTACCAGACAAGCAGTGGCGCCTACGGCACCAGAGAGTGAGCCACAGGCGTATGTACTTGAAGGAGGTGGGTCGGGGCAAGTTACCATCAAACCGCCGGCGGGAACAACAATTAACATCGTAAGACCGGTGGCTACTGACGATGATGAACCAGCGCCAAAAAAGACACCGACACCAACAAAAGCGCCAACTCCTAGAAATATACCTGAGGGTACGGGAACTGATGGTTTATACGTGGGAGTTACCTTCAATCCGGGTGATACTGTTTCAGTAGGTGGAACTGTTTATAAAAAAGATGCTCCTCTGAAAGTTAACGATAAAGGTGTGCTTGAATGTGCGGAAGAAGGATATTATTTATGTACCATTGCTGGAAGCAACGAGTGTTGCAAGATTGGGAGTCAAACAACTACTGCTGCGATTGGAGGAGATGGGGGAACTTCAGGGGGAAGTACCAGCACAAACTGCATAACTTGGAATGGTTATATAGCCAATCCAACACAAGAACAGGAAAGGCAAGTAATATGTAATCCAAATAAAGATAAGTTTAATACGGTTACTTTTTCAGAAGCTTGCGTGGCAAGAGTTTACTACAACACAGATATTGCAGGCTCTGTAATAGCACTAACAAAAGACGGAGTGGCAACTCCCATGACAAGAATTGACGATAAAAAATGGGACGTAAATGTAACTCCCGGCACTTATACTATTACTGCTAAACTGGGAAATGAAGACAAAAATGCTATGGGATTTAGGGTACCTAATAGTTCTGGGATTTGTCAGATGTTTGGAGCTCCATATAATGTAAGTTCATTTTTGCAAGCTTCAACGTTGAAAGCTTTGGGGATAGACTCTGTCACTCAGGTAGATCGCCCTGTGCAGTGCTGGGGTGACATGATCAAGGGGGCAGACGGGAATACCCGAGGCGAGCTGAACTCTAATTATGACTTTAATGATTTTAGTGTTGTAATTGGTTGCAAGGACGCGGAGACATCTGTACCAGGTTACTGCGCATTGCTAAGAATCTATAAAAAAGTAAATGGTGTGTATAGTCCGACCCATATGACGACTGCTGATCTTCAAAATATGGTGGTTGGGGATACGTACAGACTTACGGTGACAAACAACTTAGAGCTTCTCCCGACTCGTTTTAGAGTGACGATTTCTGGAGTAGTTGGTGGTTGGATGGATGGTACCTTTAACGCAACAAACAAAAAAATCGTAGAGTACAACGACTTGGTGATTACCTCTCCTGGAACGTATAAGTTTGAAGCTCAGGTTGTGCCAATTCCAATGACTGGTGTGAATCAAAAGACAATTGAATATACTGGACAATAACTGAAATAAAATGAAAAATAAAAATAAAAAAATACTCGCAATAATTTTAATTTTAGTTATTTTAATATTAGGAGGAGCATCTATTTATATTGCAACACAGCTCTCGACAAGAGAGACTGTAGCTCCAACAGCTCCTGAAAGTAAACCAGCCGCCTCAGAACCAGATAGCCTTTGGGAAGGATCTGACGCTTGTGTGGTGGATGCCGTGGCTAAAGAGGGGTGTTCGTATAAATATTATTGTCTTACAGATTCGTATACTTGTGTGGCCACGAATGGGCTGTATACAAAAACAACCCCTTATACATGGTGTGATGGACCGATCGCTCCACCTCCAACATGTGAAGAAAATTTGAAAACATACGATACAGGACCCAACACTGGAATGTGTTATGCAACACAAGATAGTTGTGATGCTGCCTGCATAAAACCAGTAATTACTAAAGCACCTACCGAAGCCCCGACAGCGGCTCCGACTGCAGTTCCTACAATTATTGTAACTGTAGCACCAACGGCAGCCCCAACTGTGATCGTAACAGCAGCGACAGCAGTGCCAACGACAGTAGTAACAGTAGCCGCACCAACTGCTTTGCCTGAAGCAGGTATTTTTGATCTTCCAGGAATTGCTGCTTTTGCCGGAGGACTTATACTGGCTGTGGTTGGAATTCTACTAGCGCTGTAGACATGAAGATAGCCATAATTGGAGGTGGCTTTACCGGTCTTAGTTGTGCATATTCCCTATTGGAGCGAAAAATTGACGTAGCTTTGTTTGAGAACGATGAGTGTTTGGGGGGATTGGCAGGCGGGTTTCGACAGGCTGATTGGAAATGGGACCTGGAGTTTTTTTATCATCATATTTTTACAAACGACAGAGATATTATGAGGTTGGCAGAGAAATCTGACTGGAAAGTGAAAATTTCTAGTCCTTTGACAACTAGCTTTGTAAACGGAGTAGAGACACAACTTGACTCACCGTCGTCTTTGATGCGGTTTAACAAGATGAGTATTGGGGGAAGATTGAGGATGGGAGCTGGACTGGCTGTGTTGAAGTTTATCCCCGATGGGTTATTTTTAGAAAAGTATTTGGTAGTGAAGTTTTTACCTAAGCTAATTGGAGAGGAAGGATACAAACTTGTATGGGAAAAACTTTTGAAAGCAAAGTTTGGACCTTTTTATGACAGAGTAAACATGGCATGGTTCTGGACTCGAGTAGCAAAACGAACAAAAAAATTGGGCTATTTTGACGGAGGATTTGTGAAGCTAGCGGAAATGATCGGAGAAAAGATCGAGAGAATGGGAGGGCGCCTAAACATGAATACTAATATAGAAAAGATTGAGGCGATCGGAGAAAAGTGGAGTGTAGATGGGCAGATATTTGATGGGGTAGTGATTACGAATCCTGCCCCAGTTGCAAAAAAAATGCTGGGGGGTATAAAGATTGATTTACATAAAATTGATTATCTTTGGGGGCAAACTTTGATAATAGAACTTGAGAAAAAACTTATTAAGGGATACTGGATGAATATTTTAGAGAATGACTGGCCGTTTTTGGTGGCCGTGGAACACACAAATATGATTGACAAGTCCAGATACGGAAACAAAGAAATACTATATCTGGGAAATTACCTTGCGGATAATAATAGTCAGCTGAGTATGAGTAAGAATGAGATAATCAAGCTTTATACACCTTTTCTTAAAAAAATTAATCCTAGATTTGAAAGGAAATGGATAAAAGACAGTAGTCTATTTCGAAAACCATTTGCCCAACCAGTGTTTCCTGTTAATTATTCAGACCAGTTATTAAAGCCAAAAACGAAGTATAAGGGGCTCTATTTTGCGAACATGAGCATGGTGTACCCATTTGATCGTGGAACAAACTACGCAGTTAGAATGGGAGAAGATGTAGCTAAACAGATACAATTAGATTTAGAATAAAATATCTATGTTTTTTACTGACCTATCAATTGTTTTTAGAACCTACTTGATAAGCTTAGTAATTCAACTGCTAACTTGGCCAGTAACTAAGAAAATTTTTGGAAAATTACCTGATGGAGGTTGGGCCTTGGGAAGAGTGTTTACAAGCTTGTTTGCGGCCGTGGTTATATGGCAGTTGAGCTATCTAGGTCTTTCTTCGAACAACAGTAGTAGCATATTTGCTTTGATGACTGTTTTTGGACTAGCTGGACTTTGGCAACTGTATGTCGACGGAGTCAAAAAATATGCGGTTACTCGTTCTATGGCAAAGATTATTGCCATTGAAGAATATCTTTTTTTAATAGGACTCGGATTAACTGCAATTATTCGTGGACATGCTCCAGAGTTAAACTCACTGGAGAAGTTTATGGATTTTGGATTTGTAAAACAGTACTTAGTGTCTCCTTCTCTTCCGGCGATGGATATGTGGCAAGCAGGAAAAAGTATCAACTATTACTCCTTTGGTCATTTTTGGACTAGCACTTTAATCCGTATCTGGGGAGTTGAGCCGAGTGTGGGATACAACTTGATGTTGGCTTTTATTTTTGGAACATCGATGAGTCTAGTATTTATTTTGTGCTATACACTGATGGGCAAAAAAAGCTCGCGAGCCTTAACTTTTGGGAGTTTGATAGGGTCAATGTCGGTAATGATAGCCGGAAACAGCCATACCATTTGGTATCTATTGAAAAACAAGGGCCTGCTAGACTACTGGTATGCAGACGCAACACGATTTATTGCTTTCACAATTCATGAGTTCCCAAGCTATAGTTTTGTGGTCTCTGATCTTCATGGCCATGTACTTGATTTACCGGTAGTTTTGTCTTTTTTGGTTCTTTTGGTCTTGTGGTTTAGTGAGAGAAAGAAAATTTATGAGGTACTTATGGGAGTGTTGTTTGGAGTAATGATGATGACAAACACTTGGGATGTAGCAATTTTTGGATTGGTATTGGTAGTAATGGCGGTGTTAATGCTGTTTGAGAATCCCAGAGAGATTAAGGCCTTACTATCAATGGCCATGACAATGATAGTGACCGTGTTTTTGGTGACAATGCCATGGTGGTTGTCTTTCCATGCCATATCAGATGGAATAGGACTTGTAAAAGAGAGGTCTCCTTTTTGGCAACTTCTTGTGTTGTGGAGCGGAGGAGTAGTAATAAGCGTTTTAGGTTTTGTGATGGGAAAGGGTGAAAAAAATAAACTTTTGATTAGAACACTGGCACTTTGCTCAGTTTTCCTAATTGCGATACCTGAGTTTGTTTACGCGAGGGACATTTACCCAGACTATCCAAGAGCCAATACTATGTTTAAGCTAACTTACCAGTCGTTTGTAATGATAGGCGTGTTAGCTGGATTTGCTTGGGGAAAGTTGCTGGATAAAGATAAAAAAATGTTTGTGGGGATGCGGATTTTAGGACTGTTTGTTTTGCTATATATATTTGTAGGGACGATGATTTTTCCGGTTAAAGCATTCCCCTCTTACTACAAATCATTTGCTAATTATAAAGGACTTAGTGGAGAAAAATGGATGGTAGATACAATGCCCGAATATTATCATGCAGCAAAATATCTAGACAAAAATCGAGACGGGAAGAATTTGGTAGAAGCTGTGGGAAACAGTTATACCCTATTTAACGCAGTGTCAGTGTTTTCCGGCGTACCGACAGTTCAAGGATGGAGAGTGCATGAGTGGTTGTGGCGAGGGGGGTACGACACAGTGCTTGAAAGACAAGATGATGTAATTGAAATATACCAAGGTCAAAGCGTAGAGAAGGCGCAAAAATTAATTAAGAAATATAATGTTGGCTGGATATTGGTTGGACAAAATGAGACTGTTTCTTACAAAATTAATGAGGAAAAGCTGTGGCAAATTGGTGAAAAAGTCTGGCAAGATGGCAATACTTATATAATAAAAGTAGAACTACCCTACTGAGAACCATTGAGACGGTTGCTCAAATACTTCTTTAAGGCGTCCCAACTATTATCTTTGGGGATAAGCACCCACTCACCTTTATATTTATATGTGGGAGGATTGTATAGTATCGCAACCCCGTTTTCGTCTGGGAGAGTGGAAAGAGTGATTGATCTCATCTGACTGTTTTGAGTGTCTAGAGCTATTTTGGCCAGAGTTGGATATAGACTCTGACTAAGGTTGGTATCGAGATTTTTGTCCAAAATTGTAAAAAACTGGTCAAGCTTTTCTTTGTTGAGGAGAAAAGCTGGTGTAAGCATTTTTTGTTTTAGAGCCGAGATAATTTGTTGTTGTCTGCGGGACCTGGCAAAGTCAGTACCTTCATCTCCTATTGAGTGACGCGATCTAACAAACTTTAGGGCAGTGTCACCGTTCATGTGAGCTGACCCTGTAGCAAAAACAAGTGTTTCGTATCGGCTAGACACAGGTATAGCGTTTTCTTTGCCTGGAAGAGGAAAATTTGGATCGACAAATCCAGGATTAACGTCTATATCCACCCCTCCTATGAGGTCGATAGTTTCTTTAAAAATAGTGAAGTTTATGACTGCAGTGTAATGAATGGGAAGACCTAAGTCTTCTAAAATTGCACCTTGAGCCATTTTTATGCCACCCCCTGGGCTGGCCTTTTCTCCGTAGTGATAAGCAGTATTAATTTTGGCTTGGAGTGAAGGAACCCAAAGGTCTCGAGGAATACTTATCAAAGCTGGAGTTTTTGAGTTGTGATTGTAAGAAAGAACAATAACTGTGTCTGAAAGATTTGGAGAGTCTGTACCTTCGCCACGTATACCGAGTAATAAAAAGTTTGTGGTGCCACTAGTGTTGTCGAGATTCTCAACGGGAGTGCCAAAAAAACTAAGAAGGTCTTGAGGCTTTAAATTGAGGCCAGAGAGTATCTCGAGTCCCTTTGCACCTGCAATTCCTAATATACTGAGAAAAAACAAAACGAGAATGGCCACAAGATGAGTTTTTATGAATGCGGCAGTACGAATAAAAAGACGGCGTGGTCTGATGTGACTTATTTTCATTGTGTTATGAAATGCTGTTGATGATTTCGGTAAAAAGAGTTGGCTCTAAGCTGTCTGTTCCAACTAATACTCCATCGATGCGTCCTTGATCAACAAACATATTAACATTGTCGGCTGTAACTGAACCGCCATAAAGAATCGGGGCTTGGTTGTCTGTAAGAAAGCCAATTTGGTTGGTGACATGATTTGTTTCGACAGGATCCATTGCTGTTCCAGTACCGATTGCAGATATTGGTTCGTAAACAAAAAAACATCGAGAAACATCGATGTTTTTTTGGAATAGCTCTTTGATTTGTTCATCTATGTAAGGTATATCAAGACAAACGATAGGAGTAATGGAGTTTTCAAGTAGAAGGCGAGTTTTCTCGGCCACCATTTCACAGGTTTCGTTGAACTCACGTCGTCGTTCAGAGTGACCGACAATGCAGTAACTAACAAGCTCGCTAAGCATGTTCGCGGTGACTTCACCGGAGTGCTTTCCAGGAGGTAGATGAGAGACGTTTTGGGCACCAGTGATTATGGGAATGTTTAGGTCGGATAATTTGTGATTGAAGCCTGAGATATCAGTGAAGGGCAAGCAGAGAATCACAGTGAGATCCTTGTGAAAATTAGGCTTGATTGATTGAATGCCATCAATCCATATCAGAGATTCGGTGAGGTTTTGATTGCTTTTCCAGTTGCCAATTATGTATTTCATTCTGTGGGTTAATTATATGCCATATTGAATTACAATGGATTGGTTATGAGTGAGTTATTAAAAAATCTAAACGAAAAACAAAAAGAGGCAGTCACCTATGGAGAAGGACCTTTGCTAGTGCTGGCTGGTGCAGGATCGGGAAAAACAAGAGTGCTAACACACAGAGCTGCCCACCTAATCGCAGAGATGGGTGTCGATCCCCATAAAATTGCTCTATTAACGTTTACAAACAAGGCAGCAGGAGAGATGAGAGATAGGGTTGAGAAGTTAGAAGGTAAAGGTTGTGTTTTGGGTTTTGCGGGAACATTTCACACTTTCTGTGCAAAACTTCTGAGAACTCACGGGATAAATGTTGGAGTGAAGCCAAATTTTGTAATTTTTGATAGTAGTGACTCAGAAACGGCGATGAAGAAAGTATTGAAAGAACTTGATATTGACCCAAAAGAGTTTAAACCCGCGATGTTTTTGGCAGTAATTGGAAAAATGAAAAATGATCTGATTGGTATTTCTGAAGCGGAGGCGGAGGTGTCGGATATGTTTCGAAGAACTGTGGTTCGAGTGTGGAAGGCTTATCAGAAGAAGCTCGAGACTAACAATGGGGTAGATTTTGATGACTTACTAGTAAAGACTGTTTCCCTGCTCAGTATTGATAGAGTTCGACAAGAGATAAATACAAGACTTGAGTGGATTCTTGTGGATGAGTATCAAGACACAAATAAAGCCCAGTTTGAACTCACAAAACTCTTGGCTGGAGAGAAACACAACATTACAGCTGTAGGTGACGCAGCTCAAGCAATTTACTCGTTTCGGGGAGCAGATTATAAAAACTTAGTAATGTTTAACACAGAGTATCCAGAAACAAAAACCATAAGCTTGCCGATGAATTATCGAAGTACCCAAAATATATTGGATACAGCCTTTGGTGTAATAAGCCACAACACGACCCATCCAGTTATCAAATTAGAGACTAATTGCTTAGTTGGAGAAAAGGTAGATTTTTTTGAAGCAGTAGATGAGAGAGATGAGGCAAAGTATGTAGTAGAAACAGCCAGAAAAGCAAGTGGCTTTGGTGAAGTGGCAATACTTTATCGAACAAACTCTCAGTCTAGAGCTTTTGAGGACGAACTAATGCGTAGAGATATACCTTATAAACTAATTGGCGGGCTAAGATTTTATAATCGAGCTGAAGTAAAGGACTTAATTGCCTACCTAAGACTAGTTAATAATCCCGCAGAAGAAATAAGCAGAATAAGAATTGAAAAAATCGGCAAGAGAAGGGCGAGTAAGTTTTATGAATGGAGTGATCGTCTTCCGAGTGGAAAAGATCAAAGCTCCCCGGGACAGTTATTGGAAGAGATCATAAATATAGTTGGGTTTTTGGAGAGATTTGACGAAAGAGACGAAGATGATTTAGCCCGAATTGAAAACATCAATGAGCTTTTGGCCGTAGCGTCTGAGTATAAGAATGTTGAGGAGTTTTTGGAAAGTGCCGCTTTATCTGAGTCGGAGATTAAGCAACATAGATCAAATGCAAAAATTTCATTGATGACTGTACATGCGGCCAAGGGCTTGGAGTTTGAAATTGTTTTTGCTGTAGGACTCGAAGAGGGATTGTTCCCTCACTCCAGATCTTTGATGTCAGGAGCAAAGGAAGAAGTTGAAGAAGAAAGAAGATTGATGTACGTTGCAATGACACGAGCTAAGGAGAAACTCACACTGTCTTGGGCGAGAAGCCGGTTGGTATTTGGCGGTCGACACACTTCTATCCCATCTAGATTCCTAGCTGAGATTCCTGAGAATCTTTTGAAAAAAACAGGCGGGGCAAAGGAAATGGAAAAGAAAATGACGAAAGCGAGTTCAAGTTCTGATGAGTTTGTAGAAAAGAAAAGAATTATTGTTCAAGACTGGGAAATTGAAGCAGAAACGAAGGATGACTTTGCAGAGATTGACAATTGGTAAAAAACCCGGCCATTGAGACCGGGAAGGAATAAAGCTAACTGCAAAAATATTTTTTGAAGAATTTGAGGATCCTTTTTAAAACAGAGTTTAGAGAAAATTCTATTTTATTGGCGTATTGGCCTTGCCTGTTTAAATACTTTTCGTATTCTTCGTCTCTGATAACTCCTCCTTGTGATAAGTTTGGCTTGATTTTATTACTTAAGCGTGACTATTGTCAACAAAACAGGTTAAAATAAACTGTGATCGAAACTGTAAAAGAGAGCCAAAAAAAAGAATACAACAACTTAGCAAAACACCCTTTGCAGTCTTGGGAGTGGGGAGAGTTTCGTAAGCAAACTGGAGTGATGGTTTCGCGTTTTATACAAACTAAAAAAAATAACTCAAAAGAAGTATTTCAGGTTACTTGGCACACAGTTCCAAAAACAGGTCTAAAGATTGGGTACTGTCCAAAGTCATCGGTCCCAGATAATGAAGTTTTGGCAGCTGTACTTAAAGAGGGAAAGATAAGAAAGGCCATCTTTGTTAAGTTTGAACCAAATGAAAAAGTGAGTGTCGAAAATAATAAGCGGTTGGAAAACGTTTCTAAAAAGTTTAATTGGGTGAAGGGAAAACCTTTGTTTACAAAGTATTCTTTTCAGCTAGACATTTCAAAGAATGAAGAAGAACTGTTGGCGAATATGCACCAGAAAACAAGGTACAACTTACGACTGGCTGAAAAGAAAGGGGTAAAAATTGTAGAAGATAATAGCTTTGAGGGATTTGAAGAGTACTGGAAACTAATGGAGGAAACGACTAAGAGGCAAGGATTTTATGCCCACACAAAAGGCTATCACAAAAAAATGTGGAAGGAGATGACTAAGTCTGGAATGGGTCACTTGTTTAAAGCAGTTTACGAAGGAAAAACACTGACTACCTGGATGATTTTTTTATTAAACAATATCGTTTATTATCCATATGGAGCCTCAAGTAATGAAAATCGTGAAGTAATGGCGAATAATTTAATGATGTGGGAGGTGATCAATTTTGGAAAAAGACAGAAGTGTGTTTTGTTTGATATGTGGGGAAGCATGGGACCTGAGCCAGATCAAAAAGACCCTTGGTATGGATTCCATAAGTTTAAACAGGGGTATGGAGCTGAGTTGGTGGAGTTTATAGGTAGTTATGATTTGGTTGTGTCACCTAGAATGTATATGGCTTATCAGCTAGTCGATATAGTTAGGTGGTTTGTCTTAAAGTTATCGGCGAAAGTGAGAAGTTGATGGAAGATATACGACAAGACCCTGCATGGGGCGGACATCTAAAGCATAAGGGGTGGAAGATAGACTGGGTAAAGTCGTCTGATGGCCGACATAAAATACAGGTTTCTATTCTACGGCTTGGATGGTGGCCATTTTCGATGATGAAGATACAAAGGTCAAACTTTGATCCAGACTTTAATGATTTAAAGAGATTAAAAAGAAAATACTGGGTAGCTAACTCAATAATTGAGCCAATTCGGGTTCAAAATATGGAGTCTTTTCGAAAGGCTGGATATCATCTAACCAGATTCCCATACTTAGCGATGAGTTCTTATGTTAATGACCTTAGTAAGAGCGAAAAAGAACTTTGGAGTGGCTTGTCTGACAATGCCAAGAGACTGATAAAGAAGAATGCTAACGCAAAAATAATTGAGATTAGTCCAGATAAGTTTTGTGAGTTATGGAAAAAATCTAGCAAAATTTGGATAATGAAGGTAGATGAGGTTGCTAATTTACAAAAATCTTTTAAAGGTAAAGTTCGACTGGTAGTAAGTAAGGTTGGATATGAGTACCACTCTGGACTGATGGTAATTTATTCAAAAGATACGGCTAATTATTATCAGACATGGACAAGTGAGGCAGGAAGAAAATCGGGGGTTCACTACAAACTTGTGTGGGAGGAAATGAAAAAGGCTAAGCAAATGGGAATGAAATACTTTGACTTTGAGGGAATTTTTGACCCTCGTTGGCCACAAAAAAAATGGATTGGTTTTACTGACTTTAAAAGACGTTTCGGCGGAGAGCTGGTTCGTTTCCCTGGTGGATTTTTTCGTTGGCTATAGCAAGAAAAAACCCACTCGGTTGAGTGGGTTTGAGAATCTTATTTGTAGGCAAGTGGGATGGTTCTTGTTACATGTAGGAGAGAAAAAAGATATGGCAAGGAAACTTGTGGATGTGGAAGATATTTACTTCCACTGTTCCCAAAGACAACGCCGTTGTCCCGCAGATCTTTGTAAAGGGATGTATCGCCAACCCTGATATGACGGGAGTACCCTTTGGCGACTGCTGTAGACAGAAGCAGGTTTGTCGCAAGCATTGCTTGAGACGTGGCGAGATCTTTTTCTGCAAAGGTCAAATTGTTATCAATGTCGACCCAGGCGATATATCGGGCAGTGGCAACAAGACGAACAAGTATTTCGGCCGAGATTACATCACCGACCTTGTCTTTTCCGTCAGTTTCCTTGAGCCCGTTCTCTTGGCGAGATTGGGCGAGCCATGCGTTTTCTTTTTCGAGCCATTGTTCGGGAGTGATACCCCAGATTATTTCACTGATTTCAAAGACTGCTTCCTTCCTGCTTGACGCGCTACCTAAAATAGTAGCGGCCTTGGGAAGACAAGCAGCTCGAAGCGAAAGAACGTTGAGATTGCAGGCAACTGACTGGTAGGTCCCACGGTTCATTTGGACCTTGCCTGCAATTAATTGCTGAGCATACTGCGCCCAGTACTCTTCAAACATTTTCTTACTAAAAACTTCTGTCATGTTTACCTCCATTGATTTATGTGAATGAACTGATCGTCGGACGTATTTTATCACGAATCGTAACTATAGGCCAATTACTAGCCTAGAAGAGAGTTTTTTGTTTGGGAAGAGGCTCGAAATTATGCAAATGATCAGGAACTTCAACTACTTTTATTTTGGAAGTGTGTCCTGAAAGAAGAAATATTTGTGACTTAGGTATGGAAAAATATTTTGATAGAGAGCGGATAATGGCCCCGTTTGCTCTTCCGTCCACAGGAGGTTCTTTGACTGAAACAGCGTATGAGTCTGAAGATATCTTTATAATCTTTTCTTGCTTTTTTTTGGGCTTGGCAACAATAGTGAGATGCATTTATTTTGTTACCAATTAATTGGAGGCTTTTTTTGAGCTAATAAATACTCATTTGTTTTACTAAAAGGCTTACTTCCAAAAAATCCTCCATAAGCAGACAATGGTGAAGGGTGAGCGGACTTGATGACTAAATGCTTGGCAGAATCAATGAAAGAACCTTTTTTCTGGGCATAGTTGCCCCAGAGAATAAATACTAGTCCCGTCTTTGTGTCGGCAAGATGATGTATTACAGCATCAGTAAACTTTTCCCAACCTTTGTTTTGGTGTGACCCTGCCTGATGTGCTCTAACAGTGAGCGTGGCATTGAGTAGCAATACACCTTCGTGAACCCAGCGCTCGAGATTTCCTGAGGCGGGGCGAGAAACTCCAATATCGGACTCAAGCTCTTTGTAAATATTTTGAAGAGATGGAGGCTGACGAACGCCGTCTGGGACAGAGAAAGATAAGCCATGAGCCTGGTAAGGACCATGATAAGGATCTTGGCCAATAATAATTACTTTGACTTTGTCTACAGGTAAACTATCAAGAGCATTAAATATTTGCTTGGCAGGTGGATAAACGGTAGAGCTTTTGTACTGCTCATGAACAAAGCCACTTAAGTCTTTGAAGTATGGTTTTTTGAACTCATCTTTGAGAGCTTCTTTCCATGATTTTTCCAACTTGATGGCCATGATATCTTTTTGAGAAAAACTATTCTCCGACCTGAAGGTTGGCTGGCATTGTGGGCATATTTTTCATCATGTCACTAAGGTCAGTGAAGACCACATCTGTTGGGACTTCAAACACTTTTTTGTCTACTATCCAGGGAGAGCATTTCATGTCAACTTTCTCATCAAGATCAACATTTCTGGAGTCTGAGTTCGGATCAGTTGGTTCTGCACTATCGTCCATTCTATATTTCATACCAGTGACACTCTTGTCTTTGTTCCAGGTGTATAAGTCGACTCCATCGGAAACCATAAACATATTGATATTTTCAAAACCCTCCATGTCACTAGTTATTTTTATCTCCTCTGCAAACTTATTTCCTGAGACATAAAAAGTACCTTCTGTTTTGGTGGCCTGACCGTCTTCTTCGAGAGTGCGTGAGATAGAAAAGGTGCATTTTTGATTTTTACCCATTCCGAGAAGCTCGCGCATAGAAGTTGGACTTCCCTGTTCGACATCGCTATTTGGAGCTAATGGGGCTTTCGCCGTACATGCGGAAAGAAGAACAGCGGAAAGAATTATTAGCGAGACACGGACTTTTTTGTTCATATATTCAAAGTATACACAATGAAGATAATTTGTCTATATCTTAGGAAACATTTCTTACACTTCTTATCTCTTTTTCCTGAGAATACTAAGCAGGATATAAAAAATACCAATAAAAACGAGGTTGAGGATTACACTGAGAGAGATGGCTTTCCAAAATGAATCAAAAACTATCCAAAGAGATGACTCTGAACTTAAGAGTAGTTGAAAACCAAAGTACCAGGCCACGAGACCAAAAAATAGCGAGATAATAACAAAAGGAACTGCTTGCTTTATGTCTGACCAGCTTGGAAAAAAAGAGTTGGCGATGGTAAAAAAGAAATACCCCTCGAGAAGTAAAATGCCAGTGTTTTTTGCTTGGTAACTATCTACTAGTAAAGATGCTAGCCAGATAAGCAGAGGAAGTCCTGTGATGAAGGGGGCAGTGCCCACAAAAAATCCTTGAACTGGGTTGAGCTTTTGAGTTTGAACTGAGCCGAGAACTACACGACTCGAATTCCCTTCCAGCTCTTCTTCTAGGTACTCTGGAAAGATTTCTATTTTCCCTGTGCGAGCTCCAAATAGTGCAGCAGTAAGAAAGTGAGATAGTTCGTGAACGATAGTTCCCGGAAGAAAAAAAATACTCCAGATAACAATGACCGCACGCTGACTACCTCCTAAACGGCGGACAAAATCTGACACTTCTGAGGTTAACTTCTTTTTGGTGAAAAGGAGACCTAGTAGACTAAGAATTACATAAATAAATGACATAATTTATTTTTATATAAATATTTTTTGTCTATCGCTGGCAATGAGACTTGAAAGGGCAAGTGGCACACTTGGTAAGATCGTCGGTACGAGAAAAGTCTAAGGCTCTAATATTTTTGACGGAGTTTTTTATGGTTTGTTTTAGATCTTGAACCTCTTTGTCTGTGATGTTAAATTTTTCTTTGTGGAAATCTCCTTTTGAGTCTGGCTCAATGAAGTCGATTTCTGTTTGAGTCACCTTGTAAGGAAAAGATTTGTCTAGATCACAGAGAAGACGATAAAAAATAAGCTGGCGTTTGTAGTCGCCATCGGAGTTTTTGGTGTTGCCTTCGATTTCGTTCCTTGTTTTTGATTTTCCTGTTTTGTAGTCTACAAAACGAACTTCTTTTTGTTTTTTGTTTGTTAGATCTATTCGGTCTACTTTTCCGGTGAGAGGGATATCATCAAGGAAAATTTGAGAGGTAAGCGAGGTTCCGAAGCCTTTTTCTGTAAAAAGACAAGAGGAAAAACCTTTGCTGTAGTTATTGTAGTAGTTAGTAAGAATTTTTTTACCATGTGCGAGCCTAGTCTGAAAATCTGAAGGAGTCATTACTTCTCGCAAAAGGGCAGCTTCGAAGTCTTTAAGGAATACTTCTACAGACTCTAGTTTGCCGTTGTTTAACTCTAGATATAGATTTTCGAGAGCATAGTGAATAGCGGTACCAAAGCACATAGCAGGCGCTTTGGCGCGTGGGATTCGGTAAAGATTGTCTAGTTTGAATTTATATTTACAGCGAAGATAGGTGTTTAGAGCGGTTGGAGAAAGCTTGAGCTCATTTACTATTTTGGAGAGATACTCGGCTTCGCCGTCGTGGAGAACTACTTCTTCGGGAGAAGACATAAGTGAAGAGAGTATTTTGACTGAGTCTTTTTCAAATTTTTTGGTTTTTTCCTCTTCTAGATTCTCTTCGGGGAGCTCACTTAACAACATAGAAGGAAAGATCATTTTGGCAGAGTTTGAGTACTCTGTTGACCCTGTGAGAAACAACTCCTGTTTAGCTCTGGTGATAGCCACATAAAATAGACGGCGCTCTTCGGCGTTCTTGTCTCCTTTGTCTGTGTCTTCATAGGTGATGATACCTGGAGGAAGTTTTATCATTTCTTTCTTGGTTTTGTTACCCCAGTGAGTGTCGGCGAAACGATAAATATAGACTGTTTGCCACTCAAGGCCTTTTGATTTGTGAGCTGTTGTAAGAGTGACGGCATTGTCGTTTCCAACCAAGACTTGCTCTTCCAGTTTTAAATTATGATCTTCCATGATTTGAAGATTGTATGAAAAACCAAATAAATCTAGATTGGAAAAAGCTGCACTTTGAGACTTCGCATCATCAAAAAGTGTGCTAAAACGGTTGAGCTCAATGATAGGCTGAGAGGAGTTGAGAATATGTTCGAGGACGCCTGATTCCTGAAAAATAATTTGAAATATTTCAGGTAAGGTGTGTGTAGCTGCTTTGGAACTCCAAGAGACAAGGCGGTTAAAGACTTCAACAACAGAGTCGTCTAGCTCAGGATGATATGACTGTAGTATGTCTGCTAGAGTTTTTTTATCTTGGTATGCTTGCCGAGAAATTTTTAGAACTGAAAGTGGCTTCAGTTTGAAATAGGGATAGTTTAATACAGTAAAGAGGTCAAGATCGTCGACAGAGTTGTGAAGCGTGGTAGTAACTTGAAGAAGCTTAAGAAATTGACTAACGAGCGGAATAGCCAGAATGTTAGTGCCACCTTCAAGCCGATAGGGGATGTTTTTTTGTTTGAACAGATTAACTAGCATGTCAATGTCTTTGTTTTCTTTGACTATGACTGCGATGTCTTTGGGTTCAACCCCCTGTTTTATTTTTTCTTGTATCGAGGTAGCAATATATTCATCTTCAAAGATTGAAGAGTTAAATTTGGCAATTTTAATCTTTTTGCTGAAAAGGGAAGTATTTGCAACTAAGGGAGGGCTGCCAATTAGAGTAGCGGCTGAGTTTAGAATGGCCTGAGTAGAACGATAGCTTTGATCTAGGACTATCTGGGTGTGACACGGAAAGCGATTTTTGAACTCTATAATATTTTCTTTTGAAGCCCCTTGGAATCTGTATATACTCTGGTTTTCATCGCCCACAGCAAAAATGTTGGCATTTTCTCCCCAAAAACTTGAGAGTGCAAAGATGAGACGATTTTGGGAAGAGTTTGTGTCTTGATATTCATCTACAAGAATGTACTGAAATTTTTCTTGATAACCAAGAAGAAAGTCGTTGTCAGATTCAAAGGCTTCTACAACCCAGTTGATCATGTCGTTGAAATCAAACCTGCCAAGAGTGGAAAGTTTCGCCTGATACTTTTCATAAATATCAAGGAGATCAAGATTTTTGTTGACTAACTTCTCTCTTTCTAAACGAGCTGTCTTTGAGAGATCGTCTTTTTCTAGCTGATACTGATCTTTTGTATTGGAAACTAGTTGAGAATATTTTTTTATAGAAAAACCCTCACGCTTGAGATCCGAGATAGAACTTAAGATATGCGACACATAAAAATAAGCATCCCCCACAGGTTTAAGCAGTGAGTATTCGCCTTGATCTAGTATCTCTTGTATAACTTGAATCTTTTCTAAATCTGTTATGTTTTGAAGCCCCCTTGATCGACTGAATCTTTCTGGATTTTGGGCGATAATATCGGCGCAAAATGAGTGGAAGGTGCACACCTGAACAAAATAACCCTCCTTGCCAATAAGCTTTATCAGGCGAGTGCGCATTTCGCGAGTGGCGGCCTCGGTAAAGGTAAGGGCGAGAATGGATGAAGAGTCGGTGTCGGTCTGTTTTAGGATGTTGGCGATTCTGGTAGTGAGAACTTGTGTTTTGCCTGTACCAGGACCAGCGAGAACTAAGACAGGACCTTCGATAGTGTCAACAGCTTGGCGCTGAGCAGTGTTTAACTGTTTGTATGCTTGATCAAATTCTGAGCTTGTTTGAGGCATTTTTTATTCTATAACTTTTTTATCACTGATTAGGCCTGACTTGAGATTGTGGGCTGAGGAGAGCTTGTTTCCTATCTGGTTCATAGTTTGACTGGTAGAGTTCATAGAGTTGTAAGCATTAGTGAGATGTTTGCCAAGAAGAGTAAAGTTTTCGTTGAGCTTTTCATAGTCTTTTTGGACGGCTCGAAGAAGAGTAAAAACCTCGGCAGTTTTACCAGCAATTTTTTGACCTTCGAGAGAGAGAAGGATTGTCTGCAAGTTGGCATAGAGAGTTGTAGGGGAGACCGGATAGACTCTAACGTCCCGTGAGAGGTCAAGGATCTCTTGTTCGTTGACTATTTCGTAGTAAACAGACTCTGAGGGAATATACATAAGGGCGAAGTCTAGAGTTCCCTCCTCTGGAAGAATGTATTTACCAGAGATATCCTTAATGTGTTTTTTAACATCTCGAACAAAGGCTGACCTGGCTTGAGATTTTTCTGTTTGGGTTGAAGACTGATAAATTTTTTGAAAGTTTTCCATGGGGAATTTTGAGTCTATGGGTAGAATACCGGCTTGAGTTTTGATAGCAGCGTCAACAATTGAGCCACCTTTGAAGTGGTGCTGGAGTTTGTAGCCACTCTTGGGAAACATCTGGCCGAGAAGATCATTGAGAACTTGTTCGCCTATGTTGCCTCTTAGCTTTGGCGACTTGAGATAGTCTTGGAGATCTTTCATAGAACGACTAACTTCCCCAAAAGCACCGGCTTCCTTTTTCAGATCGCCAATCACACTAGTGGCCTGATCAAGACGAGAGAACAACTCACGATAGTTTTGCTGAAGTGAAGCGTTTGTTGTACGGTTGGTTGTGTCGAAGGATTGTTGAAGGGACTTGAGCCAAGCATTGAGAGTGGGGTCTATCTTTGGCTCGTTTAGCTTTGACTTGATTAGAAAATATAGAATAATAAAGCCAAGTAAGATAAAACTAATTATGATAAAGGTATCAGTAGACATATAACCATTTTAGAGCAATGGAGCAAAGAAAACACGAAAGAAATAAACGATATGGGTGGCTAGTTCTTTTTTCCATGATTAATTGGCTGGCAATTGGCTTGGCCGTTTGGAAGATCGACCCTGACAACATCTCTGATTTTATTTTCCCTGGAAGTTATCTTCCGATGGGTATATTACTAGCAGGAGGAATTTTTTGGCTTTTGTCTATTGTTACGCTATCAGCTGTTCGTGCGCTTCGGTGGACGCTGGGAATTATTACGTTTATGTATTTAAGAGTTTGGGGTTTGGGATCGGTGTTTAACGGTGTTCTAATACTAGGCTTGATGGTCGCCTGGGAAGTATACATATATCGAGCCGGCACACTAAAGACTATTGGTGAAACTGAGCATTGAATAAAGAAATGGTAGCAGTTGTGTGATATCTTTAGTTAATTAAAGTTATAAGAGCTTGCTCTTGTATTGGCACCCATAATCGCCTGTGGCATTATGGTCTGATATTAATTAAGACAAAATATGCAACTTTCAAGCAATCCGCTTAATAAAAATATTGAGAAACAACTTTCTTTGATGCTGTATGGAATTTTAGCTGAGCTAAGTACTCCAGAAGGAGTTAAGACTGTTTTGGGAGATATCTTGACAGAGGGAGAGAGAATGGCATTGATCAAACGATTGGGCATAGCAGTTTACCTGGATAAAGGGAGAAGCTATGAAGACGTAAAAAATACTATAAAGGTAAGCTCTGCTACGATAGCATCGGTAGCTGAAAACTTGGGGAATGAAGGCTGGCAAGAAATTATAAGGAGAATAAAAGCTGACGAGTGGGCAAATGAGTGGACTAGTAAAATTTCGAAAGGGATAAAGAAAATTTTCCCGCTTTGAGTGTTGATATAGAATAGAGATATGGGAAAGTACTACATCACAACGACATTACCGTACGTAAACGCTGAGCCTCATATAGGCTTTGCAATGGAGATTGTTCGTGCAGATGTGATGGCACGACTACATAGAGCTCTGGGTGATGATGTATTTTTTAACACAGGAACTGATGAGCATGGGCAAAAAATTTATCAGGGGGCGATGGAGCTTGGGGTTGAGCCTAAAAAGTACTGTGATGAAAATGCGGCTAAGTTTTCGATACTAAAAGACGCTTTAAATTTGAGTTTTGACAACTTTATCAGGACCACTGACGAAAATCACATTCGAGCAGCGCAAGAGTTTTGGAAACTGTGTGAGTCAAATGGAGATATCTACAAAAAAACATACAAGACAAAGTACTGCGTGGGGTGCGAGCTGGAAAAAACTGATTCCGAGTTAGTAGACGGAAAGTGCCCCGTTCACCCACAGTCTGAGCTAGAGATACGAGAAGAAGAAAACTATTTTTTTAGATTCTCAAAGTATCAGGAGGATCTCCTAAATTTGTATAAAAATAACCCAGAGTTTATTCAGCCAGATTTTAGACAAAAAGAAATGAAGATTTTTGTAGAAAATGGCTTACAAGACTTTAGTATTTCCAGACTCAAAGAAAAAATGTCTTGGGGAGTGCCGGTGCCTGGAGACGAATCACAAGTAATGTATGTTTGGTTTGATGCTTTGGTGAACTATATTTCGTGCCTTGGATGGCCAGATGACACTAAAAAATTCAATGACTTTTGGCCAGGTGTTCAGATCTGCGGAAAAGATAATCTTAGACAGCAGACGGTAATGTGGCAGGCAATGCTAATGTCGGCAAAATTGTCTCCCTCAAAACAAGTAATGGTTGAAGGGTTTATAACGTCTAACGGACAAAAGATGAGTAAGAGTCTGGGAAACGTGATTGATCCTTTGGAGTATGTGGAGAAATATGGAACTGATGCGGTTCGCTATTTTTTGACAGCCGAGTTGTCTGTGTTTGAAGACTCTGATATGACTAAGGGGCGATTTGAGGAAGCTTTTCAGGCAAACTTGGCTAACGGTATTGGAAATTTATGTGCTCGCGTAGCGGCTATGTCGGAGAAAGAAAACTTAAAGGTAAGCCCTGAAAAAATGAGTATTCGAAATGAAGTGGTGGAAAAACTGGTTGGATATAAATTTGATGAGGCGATGGCTTTGATATGGGAAGAAATTAGAAAAGCTGACGGTTTAATTAATCAAAGACTGGTATGGAAACTAGAAGGTGATGAGAAAACAGAATCTTTGACAGAGTTAGTAAAAATCATTCGCCAAATTGGAACCGATCTTGAGCCTTTTATGCCTGAAACGTCTGAGAAAATTCTAAAACAGTATGGGGTTGAGGAAATCAAAAAATCGGAAAATTTATTTCAAAGACTACCATAGATGCTAATAGATACCCATTGTCACTTGAGTGACGAAAAGTTTGATGATGTAAAGAAAACGATTCGTGAGGCTGTGTCGGCTGGAGTAGAAAAAATTTTTATTCCTTCGGCGGATATAGAAGACTCAAAACGTTCTGTTTTGATTGCTGAACAAGAGAATTTGTATGCGATGGTTGGGGTTCATCCTGAAAATATTGACACCATCAACGACACAGACGAAATGATCTATAAATTGGAGGAGATAATCGGAAAATCAAGTAGAGTGATCGGAGTGGGTGAGATAGGACTGGATTTTTTTTGGGACAAAGAGAGGTTGACAAAGGAAAGGCAAATCGAGATATTTAGAGCACAGATGGAGTTGACGGTGAGACAAAAATTTCCAGTAGTAATTCATATGAGAGAAGCTGAGGAAGAGATGTTGCAGGTATTGAAGGGTTTGACCTCGGTACCAAGAGGACAGTTTCATTGTTTTGCCGGGAGCGAGAGTTTTTTGGAGTATATTTTGGGGCTTGGATTTTATATTAGCTTTGCGGGAAATATCACCTATAAATCGGCACAAAATTTGAGAGATATGATCAAAAAAGTACCTTTGTCTCGACTATTGTTAGAAACTGATAGCCCATATCTTTCACCTGAACCTGTACGGGGAAGGGTAAATAGCCCAGCTAATGTTAAAATAATAGCTACGGCAATTGCTCGTGAACTAAATTTAGAAACTGAAGAGCTGATTGAACAAACCGCAAAAAACACATTATGTTTGTATTCCTTAGATATTTAATCAATAAATATCCTCATAGAAGCCAACGAGTTTTAGAAATTTTACCAGGGTTTATCAGTTGGTCTTTTATCCTTTTCCCTATTTGGGGATCTATTTTTTGGCCTGTTGGAGTGGCTTATTTTATTATTTCTTTTAATGTTTACTGGCTGTATCGATCGGTAACACTTTCTGTGGCCTCAGTAATGTCTTATTACCGAATAAAGGCAGCGGAAAAATATGATTGGATGGGTGACGTAAGAGGTTTTGCAGACTGGAAAGAGGTGAAACACGTGATTGTTTTGCCTACATACAAAGAACCAGGAGATATTTTAGTGAGAACTTTTCGAGCATTAGAAAATCAGACTATTGGAGCAAAACAGATAATACCGGTATTGGCTATGGAAGAAAGAGCCGGTGAAGAGATAAACGAAAGTAGAGTCCAACAGATTAAAAAAGAGTTTGGGGGAAAGTTTGCTGACATAATTTTTTCTTACCACCCAGCTAACTTAACTGGAGAAGTGGTCGGAAAATCTAGTAATGCTGCGTGGGCCGGTATGGAAATTCGCAAAGAAGTAAAGAGGCATAAGGATTGGGATATAAATAAAATGACAATTTCTTCGGTGGACTGCGACGTGGCACTACACCCAAATCACTTGGCTAATTTGACGTATTCGTTTTTGGATGATCCAAATAGATATCACAAAATTTGGCAGGGGGCGATTGTTTTTTACAACAACATAGAAAGAATTCCCTGGCCAATGAGAGTATTCAATCGAATTGCATCTGTGAATAATATGGCTCAGCTGTCAAGGCCAGATCGTTTGATCAACTTTTCAACTTATTCTATGAGCTTGAAGCTAATGGACGAGATCGATTATTGGGATACCGATGTAATTCCTGAGGACTATAGAATATTCTTTAAAACTTACTTTGCCACAGCAGGAAAAGTTGAAGTAGAGCCGTTGTACATATCGGTGTTTGCAGACGCAGCGGAGGCAGAAGGTTTTTGGAGCACATATACAAATACTTATGAACAAGTAAAACGATGGGCCTGGGGAGCAAGTGACGACGCGTATATCATCAAGAGATATTTTTTGGACACAGAAGCTCCTTTTTGGGATAAAACAATTAGAGTTTTCAAAGTGATTGAGGATCACTTTATGTGGCCAGTAAACTGGTTTATTATTACCGTAGCAGCCAACATTCCCCCTCTTCTGAACCCAACTTTTTCTCGAACCGTGATGGGGAAGACATTACCACAAGTGTCTTCAGCCATTCTTACTCTCTCGTTGGTGAGCTTGATTGCAATGATTTTAATCGACTTAAAAGCCAGACCAAAAGTTGAAGGATTGTCTCTTTGGAGAAAAATATTCTCTCCATTTGAGTTTGTGTTGTTGCCAGTTGTTGGATTTTTCTTCTCTGCTCTTCCTGGTTTGGATGCCCACACGAGACTTATGATGGGCCGATACATGGAGTATCGAGTGACAGAAAAAAAAGCTTAATTTGAGCCTTGAATGCTATACTCAAGAGGTGTCAGGAAGTAAAAAAATGTCAACTACGATTGTTTTGTTTTGGACGGGAATTGTGTTTATCCTGTTGATGGCTGGGGTGTTGGCTCTTTTTTGGAATAGTTTACCTCCGCAGTTGCCATGGTTTTATTCACTTCCTTGGGGTGAAAGTCAGTTGGTTGGTAAGATATGGTTCGTTTGGATATTTTTGGGCATGATTGTAACGATGATTATTACTAGGCTGATAGCTAACTGGGCAGGAAAGAATGACACAACCGTACAGTCTACCATTATGATAGGTGGGCTAGTTACTGTGATTTTGATGATGGCCAGCTTTAGTAGAGTGATGATGATTTTTTTGATCAGATGAACCCAGTACTACTCATTACTGTTTTACCTTTTGTATTAGCTTTGATCGTTAGTTTGATAGTTACTCCTCTAACGATATTTTTTTTCCGGAAAATGGGTTGGGTTGTAGATCCAAAAAAGACTCCTCATCCAGCTCACACACACAAAGAACCTGTTCCTAAGGGGGGAGGAGTTCCGATTTTTTTTGCAGTAACAGCAACCGTTCTGATTATCTTAAGACCGGATACTCATCTCCTGGCGATAGGAGTGGCTGGGTTGATTACTTTGATTGTTGGGCTTGTGGATGACATTAAAGGTTCAAGCCCATATGCCAGACTTCCCATGAATTTTTTGGTGACAGCGATAATTGTGGCTTCAGGAATTGGAATTGCATATATCAGTAACCCTTTTGGTGGAGTAATTGATCTTTCGTGGCCGAGAGTTGGTTTTGAACTTTTGGGAGAGAGTCATGAGATTTGGATACTGGCCGATATCTTTGCTTTACTTTGGATCCCCTCGCTAATGAACGCTATCAATTGGTCTTCTGGGGTGGATGGTCAGATAAGTGGTGTTATTACTATAGCAGCGGTGGTTTTGGGATTGATATCTCTGAATTACAGCGCCGACATTACCCAGTGGCCTGTGGCTACTCTGGCATTTGCAACAGCTGGTGCTTTTGCAGGACTGACAGTGTTTCATTTTTATCCACAAAAAATTATGCCAGGGTACTCTGGAACATCTTTGGCTGGGCTTTTGTTGGGAGTGATATCGATACTGGCAACGGCGAAAGTAGGAGCCTTGATTATTGTGTTGGGTATTCCATTGATTGATTTTTCCTATATTTTAATTCGCAGAATAATGTCAGGAAAATCACCAGTGTGGGGAGACAAGAAACATCTGCACCACAAATTGATGGCAATGGGATGGGGAAAGAGAAGGGTAGCCTTGTTTTACTGGTTTGCGGCTGTGGTTTTGGGAGTGGCGGCACTTAGCTTTGAAGCGAGAATAAAATTATTTATTATGATAGGATTGGTAGTATTAATGACCGGATTCATTATATGGCAGTACTCATCGCGCTATTCAAGACAGTAAGACCAAGACAATGGCTAAAAAACTTTGCTCTTTTTGCAGCATTGATTTTTACGGGTTTTTTGTTTCATAAAGGGGCCTTCGGACTCGTAGTTCAAGCTTTTTTAGTGTTTACGATTCTCTCTAGCATCACCTATATTTTTAATGATCTTCTTGATGTCAAAGCTGACAAACAGCATCCATACAAAAAATTTAGACCGATTGCGTCAGGTGAGTTACCAAGCTCTTTTGCTGTTTTTGTTCTAGTAGTTGGAGCATTTGTGGGGTTGACATGGGCTTATTCCTTGAACTATTTTTTCTTTATTAGTTGTTTGGTGTACTTGGGAGTTCAGGTTTTTTATACAGGCCTTTTGAAAAAAATTGCTATCGTTGATGTGATTATGATTGCCTTTGGCTACTTGATCCGAGTGTACGCAGGAGCTCTTGTGATATCAGCCCACATGAATGTTTGGTTTCTGTTAACGGTAATTTCTGCATCGCTTTTTTTGGCCGTTGGAAAAAGAAGGGGAGAGATGACCCTTTTGATGGCTAGAGACAAGAAATTGGCTACTAGGGAGGCTCTAAAGAGGTATACCGAGCCATTACTTGACATCTATACAGCGATGTTTGCAACCGCTACCTGGATTACTTATTCCCTGTTTACTTTTAACCATCCAAAAATAGTTCCAGACGGCAGGGCTTTAAGGCTCATTTCTGAATTACCAAGAACACTAGTCTCAGAGAAATGGCTTATGATTACGATTCCTTTTGTTGTTTATGGAATTATGAGGTATTTACAACTAATCTATGAAAAAAATGAGGGTGAAAGCCCAGAGAGAGTTCTTCTTTCTGACAAACCATTGATTATCACCGTCGGAGCGTGGATTGTGATGGTGATTGGAGTTTTGTACTATGTGCCTTAGTTTACTATCTTAGCGTAAGTAGAAGAAATATATCCCCATTCTCCAGTTAGATATTCAATTTGGTACCAACCGGCTGTAGCAGACTCTTTGTATGCAAATTTATCACCCGGATTTACTTTGGCTAGTTCGTTTGAGGACGTAGAAGCTGATTCACGTACTTTTAACCAACCCGTTGGTGTCGTTAGGATTTCGACATAAGGCTTGGCCAAAACAGCTGAGGGTGATGCTTGCTTGGGAAGAGGGGTGACTGTGGTGTTGGCTGGTGTGGGAGTGAGTATGGCAGCCGAGTCTGTGGCTATTGTTGGGGTTGGTGTAGGAGTAATGTCTAAAGCAGACATGGTAAGAGAAAGAAGAAGGCGAAAACCAGGCTGGACTGTGGCATTAACAATTTTGTCTTGATAACCAGGAGCAGTGAAAGTAAAGACGTGAGCACCGGAATCGATGTCAAGACTTAGAGGAGTAAATCCTTGTGGATTTCCATCGATACTGACAGTGGCGCTGGCGGGAAGACTAACGATATTCACAGCAGCAGCTTTGGCATTGCTAAGCTTTTCAAAAGATAGAGTGTAACTGTGTGACTTGTCTTGAGTTTCTCCAAACTCACGATGAACTGTAGTAAGTGTTCCTCCTAGCAAATTGACTTTTCCTTCCCATGTTTGACCACTATCTACCGCAGTAATCTGAACAGTGTATGAACCTGGAACTTTGTTTTCTGCATAGTATGGTGTTTTTCCAACCGACTCCCCATTAATGACAACATTTGCGTCTGGGTGAGCAGTGACTTGGACACCAGCTTTTTTAGCAAAAGGATTGAGGCTACAGCCTGCGAGAAAAACAGAAAAAAGGAGTGCAACAAATGTTCTAGTGAATTTAGCTTTCATGGTGTCTACAGTTTACCAGATTTCGTACACGACGGACACCTGTTTTGAGATTTCAATATTGCTGTTTCCATCGGCGCCCTGTGACATCTTCTTTGGGGGTATACGCCTTGGAGTTGAGGCTAAAATCGCTATTTGGATTGGTTACAATTAAGGTCGAAACAGCAATAACTACTGCTCCAATGATTGATATTATTATTCCTCCCACAAATTAACTATAGAGTGAAAGTAAAAATATATAAAGTGGGAATGACCTGAGTGTTGTAAAATACGAAGGTATTGGCCGGATGGCGAAGTGGAAACGCTGAGGTCTGCAAAACCTTCATGCGAGGGTTCGATTCCCTCTCCGGCCTCAATATTGAGTGATTTAGTAGAGATCCCCAGCCTTGATTACTGCTTCTAGTAGACGATTGGCATAGCCACATTCGTTGTCGTACCAGGCAAGAATTTTTACGAGGGTACCATCGACAACTCGAGTCATGTCAAGATCTACAATACTGGACTCAGAACGACCAATAATGTCGGAGGAGACGAGAGGCTCATCGGTGACAGCTAAAATCCCGCGATATCGAGGATTATTTGAGGCATCTCTGAATATTTGATTGATTTCCTCTACTGAAGTTGACTGACGAGTGACAAAGGTAAAGTCGGTAATTGAACCTGTAATCACCGGTACACGGAGAGAAATACCATCAAAAAGGCCTTTGAGCTCTGGAATGGCTTGGGTAGCGGCAACTGCAGCGCCAGTGCCAGTAGGCACTATATTTTGGGCGGCTGCGCGAGCACGTCGAAGGTCTTGGTGGGAGTTGTCTTGAAGATTTTGATCGTCTGTGTAGCCGTGAATGGTAGTAAGCATGGCTTTGAGAATTCCAAGCTTGGTATGGAGGATGTCGGCAACCGGGGCGACGCTATTTGTAGTGCAAGAGGCATTGCTAATTACTGAAAGAGCGCCCGTGCGTTCTTTGGTGATGATATCTTGATCATTTACGCTTAAAACAGCCGTGGGAATACCTTCTCCTTTTGCTGGAGCAGAGAGAACGACGAACCTAACACCTCCTTGAATGTGAAGAATGGCCTTCTCAAGAGTTGTGAAGGCTCCTGTAGACTCAATTACTACCTCTGACCCATATTCTATCCAGGGTAACTTGGCTGGGTCACGTTGGGCTAAAACGGGGATTTTGAGGGTCCTTGAGGGGTGTTCTATGGTGATATAACCAATAAGAGGCTTTTCGTCGGTGGCGTCTTTGGGATCTTGAACTTCTTCTGATGATATCGAGTAGGGGAGAGTGCCGTAGGCGGTGTCGTAGTGAAGTAGATGGGCCCAGCCAGCAACATTTAATGAACCAGAAGTATTGATGGCCACGAGATTTGCGTCTTCGAGATGGCTTTTTAGCCAGACTCTAGTAACTGAACGCCCTATTCTTCCGAAGCCGTTGATTGAAAAATTAACCATAAAGCAGGCAAATATTAACTACTTAAACTTTAGCACTTTTGAGAGTTTCCAGCAGAGGATGAGTTCCTGTAGCTAAAAATTCTAACATGGCACCTCCACCTGTACTGACAAAATTAAAGGAGGTGTATTCGAACCCCAGAGAGGGTATGGCTGCAAGAGTATCGCCGCCGCCTATGACAGAAAATACTTTTGAGTCGATGATAGCCTGAAGAACAGTCTTGGTAGCTACTCCATGGACTCCATCTTCATAGTAGCCAAGGGGCCCGTTGAGCACAATAGTACGCGACATGTTTATAGCGTCGACTATTAGACTGGTAGTTTTTTCACTTATATCAAGGCCGTCTGGAGTACGATCTTCGGGCTTGCCAAGTTTTCCACCCAGGAATACTTGATCAAAATGTGGCATGATTTTTTTGATGATATCGAGTTTGTCAAGCTTGGCACCTGAAACAATTAGTAGGCTGGGGCGGGGAGGGTCGTTAATCACCTTTTTCAGAGTGGAAACCTCTTCGTCGAACCTAAAACCGGTCAATGTCGGTATAACTTCGGGTATTTGGGTTAAACTGGCAGAAATTCGATAATTAGCGAATGAATCATATACATAGAGGTCGGCACCAAAAACAAGTTCTTCTGCGTATCCCCTATCATTTTTTTCTTCTCTTGGATCGAAGCGAATGTTTTCTTGTAGGAGAAGAGGACTTTCCCCTGTCCACCTCTCCCCTGGAGAGAAACCCGAAGGAATGAGCGGAATGTCCCTATTTAGCAAGATATTTAGGCTCTTTCTGATAATTTCTAGGCTCAAGGTAGGATCAGAACCGTTTGGACGACCTAAATGCCCTATTATTATCGTCTTCCTGGCGTTTTCGAGACAGAACTTAATGGTTTTGAGTGAGGCCTGAAGTCGAAATTCGTTGACTACAAGCCCATCTTTGACGGGAACATCTAAATCTAATCGAAGGAGGACGTTCTTATTTTTGAGATGGTCTTTTGTAATCATAGATAGATTAAGGATATAACAGTTTGCCTGCCGTAGGCTTGACTTATAGAGTTTGATATGGTATGATACTGTCCGCTTGAGAAATTCAAGCATTTTTTGTACTTAAGGCGGGCTTTTACCCGCGTTTATGATACTAAATATACTACCAAAAACTCGAACATCTAACCCTATATCAAAACTCGTTAGACCGATGTTCGAAAAGAAAACAATTAAGTCTATTTTAGGCGGGGTGATATCCGTAACATCACTAGCCTCTGGACTGGTATTTTTACCAGTAGACCAGAGTGTTGTGGCAGCCAGTATTCAAACTTTAAACACTGATATTCCTGTAGAAACACGGAAGACTTTTGCTAATGTTTTACCTGAGTACACAGGTATTTCTCAAGGCTACCATTATGGCCACTTGGCAATTGATCTTACAGCTCCTTTGGGATCTAGTGTCTACCCTGTACGCGAAGGAGTGGTTGTAAAGGTACAAACCTTGAGATGGGACTATGGTAGAGCTGTGTGGATTGACAATGGCAAAAATACCATCTCTCTTTATGCCCATTTGGGGAAAATCTTTGTAAACGAAGGTGACAAAGTGAGTGTTGATAAACCTATTGGAGAAGTAGGACTAACAGGAAAAACAACAGGACCTCATTTACATCTTGAGATTTTAAGAGATGGTAAAAACATTAATCCTCAGCCATACCTAGCTTTGGGTGAAGTAAACAAGAGGTAAATATTTTCAACAAGTTTTGAAGTAAATTTGATTGATTTATCAGTCATTTGTTTTATGTGGAAAACAAGAGTTTTTTGTGGATATCTTGATATAGACTATAATAAGCTAGTGAAAAATAAATTTTTTAAGTCAGAAAAAAAACAGATTCCCCTACCAGTATTCTTTCCTGACGCAACGAGAGCAGTGTTGAGAACGCTGGATTCCGTGGATATTGAAAATACGAAAACTCCTGGTGTGTTGGTGAACACATACCATCTTTACTTGGAGCTAGGAAAGGATATTCTAAAGATGCATGGAGGAGTAAGGCCTTTTATGAATTGGAATGGCGGTGTTATATCTGACTCTGGCGGTTTTCAGCTTATGTCGTTGGTGAAGGCTAACGGAAATGGAAAAGTAACAGATGAAGGTATCGTCTTTCGACCAAGCAAGAAGAAAAAGATTTTGTTTACACCTGAAAAATCGGTGGACTTCCAAATGGCGATAAAACCAGACATGGTAGTTGTTTTGGATGACTTTACTGATCCTCGAGCGAACTTTGCTGAAGCAAGAGAGTCGATAGAGAGAACAATTGAATGGGCTAAGAGATCTAAGGCTGAGTTTGAAAAAATTTGCAAAGATAGAAAACTAAGCAAGACAGAAAGACCCTATTTACTTGGCATAGTGCAAGGTGGAGAGTTTTTGGATCTTCGAGCAGAGTGTACAAAAAGACTGGTTGAAATTGGGTTTGATGGTCTGGGCTATGGAGGATGGCCGATGAAGAGTGATGGAAGTTTTAATTTTGATGTAGCTGCGGTAATGGCCGAAAACACACCTGAGGAGTATTTGCTCTACGGACTAGGTATTGGCAAGCCAGATGAAGTGGCAAAGTGTGCAAAGCTTGGTTTCTCAATTTTTGATTGTGTTCTTCCGACGCGTGATGCTCGCCACGGAAGACTGTATACCTTTACAGCCGAAACAATGGATACGATAGATGTGACTCAGGATAAGTTTTTCCGTTATTTTGAACCAGACAAAGAAAGGCATGTAAAAGATATCAATCCTGTAAGTACCGCTTGTGATTGTTTATTGTGCAAAAAATATACCAGAAGCTACCTGGCTCATCTTTTTCGAATAAAGGATGTTACGGCCTTAAGATTGGCATCGATTCATAACTTAAGATTCTATTCCCTGTTGATGGAGAAAATTAGGGAGCAGATCTGGGATGTGTAAAAATCAAAAAGACCCCATAAGGAGTCTTTTTGATTTTACTTGCTAGATAAATCTTACATGCCCATGTCACCCATGTTTGGTGCAGACATTTCTTTCTTTTCTTCAGGAATGTCAGTAATGAGACATTCAGTGGTTAGAATCATGCTTGCAACAGAGGCGGCATTTTGAAGAGCAGAACGAGTGACTTTGACTGGATCTAGAATACCTGCCTTGATCATGTCTTCAAACTCAAGAGTTAGAGCATTGAAACCAAAGCTGATACTTTTACTGTCCTCGACCTTTTTTACCACCCAACCGGCATCGACCCCTGAGTTTGTGGCTAGCCAGCGTAGAGGTTCGGAAAGAGACTCACGGACAATTTTGATACCAACCTCTTCGTCGGTGTTGTCACCCTTGACTGAGTCTAGAGCCTTTCTGGCTCTAACGAGAGCTACTCCTCCTCCGGGAACAATACCTTCATCGATAGCAGCTTTGGTAGCTCCAACAGCATCCTTAACGCGTTCTTTAAGCTCATTAAGCTCTACTTCTGTTGCGGCTCCAACTTTGATGACAGCCACACCCCCCGACAACTTTGCAATCCTTTCGGAAAGCTTCTCCTTATCAAAGTCTGAGGAAGTTTTATCGAGTTCTTTTTTAATTTGATTAAGACGTGCTTTTAGAGAAGCTTTATCTCCCTGACCACCAATTATTTGGGTGTTGTCTTTGTCAGACCAGACCCTATCGGCTCTACCGAGATCGTCAATTGTAACTGAGTCTAGTTTTCTGCCTGTGTCTTCAGAGATCATTGTGCCCCCAGTTAGAATTGCAATGTCTTGAAGGATAGACTTACGCCTATCTCCAAAAGCAGGGGCTTTGACAGCTAAAATGTTGAAGGTGCCACGCATTTTGTTGACTACAAGGGTTGCTAGGGCTTCTCCTTCGATATCGTCAGCTATGATGACAATATTTTTACTGACTTTCATGGTGTTTTCCAAGAAAGGAAGCATGTCGTTTATGGCGCTTATTTTTTGATCGGTAATGAGAATATATGGATTTTCGATTGTAGCTTCCATGTTGTTTGGATCGGTAACGAAGTAGGCTGAAGCGTATCCCTTGTCAAACTGCATACCTTCTTTTTTCTCTATTTCAAATTCTCTCCCTTTTGACTCTTCAACTGTGACAACGCCATCACGACCGACAGACTTAAGAGCTTCAGCAATTTTTTTACCGATTTCTGGATTTTGGGCAGAGATTGTAGCTACAGCCTCCCAGTCTGACTCGGAAAGATCTTTTTTAATTTTTCCTAACTCAGTGACTATGGCGGTAACTGCTTTGTCAATACCTCGCTTCATCTGCATTGGGTTAGCGCCGGCTGTGATGTTTTTCATGCCTGAGATAACGATTTGCTGAGCCAAGAGTGTGGCGGTTGTGGTGCCATCACCGGCAATGTCATTTGTTTTACTTGCAGCTTCTTTAACTAGCTGTGCACCCATGTTTTCAAAAGGATCTGCCAGAACAACCTCTTTGGCAACAGAGACTCCATCGTGTAGAACTGTGGGAGCCCCCCATTTTTTATCAATAGCAACGTTTCGTCCTTTGGGACCGAGAGTGGTGACTACTGCTTTGGCAAGTTTGTTAACACCTGAAACTAGTTTCGTACGTGCATCTTCTGAAAAAATTATTTGTTTAGCCATATTTATTTGATGATTGCTAATATTTCGTCGAATTTAGGAATTTTGTATTTTGTGTCGCCGATCTCTATCTCGTTTGAGACCCAGTCCTTGTAAAGAACAGTGTCCCCTTTCTTGGCTGGAGAACTAACCTCGACACCGCGATCGTTAATAAGTTTACCTCCAACGGCTAGTACTGTTCCGTACTGCGGTTTTTCTGTATGAGAGTCGGGGAGATACAGACCAGAAGCAGTTTTCTTTTCCTGTTTAGCTGGCTCGACAAGTAGGTAACCTGGAGTAGGTTGAAGTTTTTTAACGGTTAGGGATTTAACCATATATTTAAGATAATTATTAACTGCTGAGAGTTGAGTATACACTAAATAGCACTCAATCCCTACGAGTGCTATTTTTATACAAAAAATATGTTCTTGTCAAGAGGGACTAAAGAGCTCCTCCTTGGAAGTTGGGGCAGTTATCTTTGTACCAAACCATCGCTTCTTCAGAACACGCCTTTTGTCTTTCGTTGTCTAAAATTGGCATGCAGTCTACCCATCCCGACTCCGGACAAGTGAATTTTGAGACTTCATCGGTAAACTTAAGTGAAGAAAGAATAATAGACTGAGTAGCGTCTAGCTCGGTTTGCCCCGACACAATGGCAATGATGTCAATATTTTTGGATGCTTGAACTAAGTGCAACTCTTGGTCATTATTTTTCGGACCTGGACCACCTATTTCTTGCGAACCTTTAGGGAAGTAATACTCTTGCCAGAGGTTATCCCCTAGAGTTGTAGCTCCTCTAGAAACTATTCCCTGGCGAACGGAGGCTGAAGGAGCAATGATAACTCTAAAATATAACAGGTTCCCTTCATGAGTGAACTCAATGTCTGTTAGACCTGAGTACTCGGACTGAGTGACGACAATTTCTGGAGGATATTTTAAGGAAATTAAGTGTTTGGGGTTGGAGTATGTCTCCCACGTGGCTGTTTCGTCGATGACTGGAGTTGGTGTTGAGACAGGGGTTAATGAAGGGGCTGGAGTGTCTTCTGAATTTCTTATGTGTGAGAATAAGCGAGAAACCATCACACCAGAAAGAATACCAAAAAGAATTAGAGCTAAGATGACAAGAAATACTTTAGGTAAACTTGACTGCTTAGATGACAAGGGTGTCTTTTCCGTGGGGGCGGGTAACGTCTTCTGGCTTGGCTGGAAGGTCTGTCTTTGTGTCGAGGATACTGACGGCTGATGTGGGTCGTTGCTCCAGTTGGCTGGTGGATGAAACTTTTGGCTTAGGGATTGGTCTACTAAGTCTTCTTGAAGGTTCTGGCTGGAAGTGTTGAGGTCCTGGTTGAGATCTTGGACCGGATCTGGGTTGATAGTTTTGTTTAGATTCATATGTGTTTTCTGGTTGATTTTTAATTTGAGTTTTTGAAGATAGAAGGTCTTGTCTTTTGAGTATTTCAAGGACTGAAGTAGTGATCCTGAGCTTACCTCCTTGCATGGAAGTTTTAATTAGATCAAGGGCTTCTTCGTAGTTCGTCCAGCGATAATTGTTGTATTCCTCACCTGAAGGGAAGGTGAGGAAGGTGCCTGTGGAAGTAGCCTTGAAGAAGTAATACTTTTTACCCTTCATAACAACTGACTTGTCTGTATCTGTTATTAGTTTTCCAATCCCATGTTTGTCTGGTGGAAACTCAATCTTGTCGGCAGCAATAATAGTGGGCTTGAAACTAGTTTGTTTTACAAAGTCGCTTCCAAGATTTTCAGTCATTTCACGCTTGAAGCCATCGACTATGTTTTCTTTGTTTTCTATTCCCCCTTGAGGAAGTTGCCAGAGTTTATGTTCTTTTTGGTATACGAGAAGGATTTTCCCTGAGTTAAGGAAGCAACCAACAACGCTTGGACGAAGGCCTTCTTCTCTGTCTTGGTCTAGCTCTTGAAGCGAGGGTTCGTGAAGAGAGTTTGTAGGAGGTGTGGGGTTTGTGGGTGGTGCAGAGTTTGCTGGTGATGAGGAAGATGATTGGGTGTATGACTTATCATTTCTTTGGAAACTATCTTGACGTTTTTGCTGAGTATTGCTTGGAGCGTATATTGAAGCCTGAGACATGTCTAGAGCTTCTGTTTTACGATAGTATTTTTCTTCGCTAGCTTCAATAATTTCCTCACGATGTCCACTTTTGTTTTCTGGAAGAGGAAGGGTGGTCGCTGAAAAAGGATTTGAGATAGAAGCTCCGACTGAGATTTTTACTATTATCTGATATCTGGCCAGACCAACAAGGTCGTCTTGAGTGTAGAAGTTTCCAAGTTCATTCATAAGCCTGTTAGCATCGGCAGCTCCGACAACAAAACTGATTAGAGTTCCAGCGTTACCAAAAATAGCGTCTTGAATCTCTATTGGAAGCTGAGCAGTGTACTGATTAGCTAGAATTAGGTTAAGGCGATATTTTCGAGCCTCAGAGAGGATTTTGATAAAAGAAGTGGTAGCAAAGTTTTGAAACTCATCAACATAGAGAAAGAAATCTTTTCTTTCTGTCTCTGCCATGTTGGCACGGTTCATGGCTGCAATCTGAATTTGTGAGATAAACATAGCACCAAGTAAGGCGGCGTTGTCTTCACCAATCTTTCCTTGAGGTAGATTTAGAATAATTATTTTGCCATTGTTCATTAGGTCTTCGAAGTCAACAGTTGAGTTTGGATGACTGATAATATCTCTAATGGTTGGTGAGGTAATAAATTGACCAACTTTGTTTAGAATTGGAGAGATGGCTTCGGACTGAAATTTTTCGGAGTATTTGTCGTATTCATCGTGCCAGAAATTGTGAAGAACCGGATCCTGAACTACAGCTAGATACTCTTCTCTAAAAGGTTTATTGGTAAGAAGACGAGGAACGTCGAGCAATGTTGCCCCAGGTTTGGCTACTAAAGTGAGAAGGGTGTTTCTAAGTATGTACTCAAGACGAGGACCCCATGAGTTTCCATAGAGTTTACTAAAAATTGAAACAATTCCTGAGGCGACAAGCTCTGAGTAGGCAGGGTTTTTAACATATAAAGGATTAAGATGAAAAGACTTGCCAACAACTGAAGGATCAAGGTAAGCTACATCGTCTATTCTGTTGTCCGGAATGTAATCAAGTAGATGTTCGGCGGTGTCACCGTGTGGGTCAACAAGAGCCATACCTTCACCCTGGCGGATATCATTTATAGCCATGTTGGCTAGTAAGGTTGATTTTCCTGTACCTGACTTACCAAGGATATATACATGTCTTCGACGGTCTTCTCCTTTTTTCATACCAAAAGAGACCATTCTGTTTTTGTATTCAGTTTTGGCGAAAAAGTTGATTTCTCCCTTCTCTTCATCAGAGATATCTTCTTCTATG
Source organism: Candidatus Collierbacteria bacterium UBA2277 (assembly GCA_002347045.1). Classification (GTDB taxonomy): domain Bacteria; phylum Patescibacteriota; class Microgenomatia; order UBA1400; family MFAQ01; genus UBA2277. The sequence continues at coordinate 568,590 of DDWV01000001.1, forward strand.
GGTAGATTGGCTGGTGGCTCTCCGCGTAGAGTTTTACCCCAGGCAATACCTTTTATATTTGCCAGGTTTAGCCCTGGTAAATGAAACATGGCGGCAATTTCTGAGTAATTTAAGTATTGATATTGGTTTGAGTACTTCGCTGAACGATCGGTAATCATACGACGAAGTTTGTCGTATGAGGATGACTTGATTGACTTAAGCTTAAGACTATTTCCCTCTGAAAGAGAGTAGGTGCCAAAAGCGGCCGCAATCTGAGATATTAACTGACTGGAAGTGGCTTCGTTGGGAGTAATAGCAGCGAGACGAATATCACAACCATATGCTTGATAAGCAAGTTTTTTTTCGATGAGAGCCTTCTGAGGATTAGGTTTGGCTGACTCGCCTTCTGAGGATGGTTTGGCTTCAAGCGAGGACCGAAGAGACTTTTGCCAGTTTTCTGGTGCAGCGAATAAACAGATCTGGATAACAGCTGACTGATTTGCGGGGACTCGAGAAAGACTTCCAAGAATTGCGGTTATTTGGTCTACTTTTTCATCTTCAGTGACATTTAGAGGGAGATGAGATGGCGATGAAAGTACTAACTGACCCATCTGAGGACGACCATGATTAAGCCAGGTTTCAAGATAGTCCTTCATGGGGGTAATGAGAGCTGTTGGATACTGTGCGGCTATTTGAGATCTAACAAGGTGTTCTAGGCGTTCTGGACAAGCAATTACAAAGTATGTTGTCTGCTCCAAGTTAGCTATTTCTAGGGTGATAGTTTCAAATGAGCTGAGAAGCCTTTCAAAGAAACCAGCCTTGAGAGAAGACTTTATTGCAGCTAGAAACTCGATAAAAGCTGACTGGCTCGTAAGGGAGTCTTTGGCAGGACGAATTTGCAAGACAGAATATTTGGGCAGAGCCATGATACTAGTATATACAAAACTAAGAGGAAGCGGGGGTGGAAAGAATTGTTTGGGAAGAGCGCCTAGAACCTGAGTCCATTAGTTTTACTTCTGAGAAAAGAACGTTCTCAATAATAAGAGCCTTGTCTTCAAAAAGTTCGTTCAGTTCGTCTCTAAGCATTTTCTCAATTTGAGTTCTTTCAGTCCCAATTTCTGAGGAGTTGAACTTGCTGAATGCCGAAGAGATGCGACTCCTTGAATAAGGCCTTACAACTTTTGAGATAAAGTTGTCGCCAATGTTTTCCCAGAGCTCTGGGGCATTGGCTTTGTCTAGCTTGAATAGAATTGAACCTTCTATTGAGATTGTTTTATTGTCTTTTGTGGAAGCAATGATAGGTTCATCTCCGAGAGCCTCCTTTTGACTTAGGTCAAAGCCATGACGGATAGTATATTCAAGAATCTGAGCGTTAAATAATTTTGCGATTTGCCAAAAAGGAAACTTAAGATGAAGGCCAGGACCCCAAACTCGTTTGAGAACACCCAGGCCTCTGTCGTAGACACAAGCTACGTGTCCAGGTGGAACAGAAATAAAAAATCCGCCGACGATTTCGTCAACGAGAAAGGATACTACTAATTTATCAAAATCTGCCATATCTATTTGTATTATATAGTCTTTTTAGGTAAAGATGGGAACTAATGATTTCTGGTGGCCTTTTGATTGTAAACTTCGCTGTTTGATAAATAATTTTGTATTGATTTTGAAAAGTCGATTTTATGGAAATACGCTGAGTGAAGATTAACCCTTTCCGATGTTTTTTTTGGATACATATATATAAATTGGAGCGCGTAAAAAATATAATTTATAGGTGCGATAAGTTTTGAGTCTAGTGATTTCTTAGTATTATTTTGTGTCTTTTTGGACTTTGTCTTTTGATACGCATTTGCTAGATATTTTGAGCTCCATGAGTTTGCTAAAAGAAACTTCTGGTATGTCCCATGACGATCGTATATTGGTTTGATTTGAAGAACTTCATGGGCAGTGTAGATATTTCTTCTGGACTTTGGGACAGAAAGATCTGATGTGTCTAGCCAAAGATTAGGGCAAAATGAACTTTGCTTTATTTTATTTGGATTGTCTCCTGGATGACGACGGCTAAAAAATAGACTTAAGAACAAGAGAAAAATTGGTCTTGATATCCAAAGTTGATTTGGTTTGGTGATAATTAAGAGGTCAATATCATCGTTTGGTTTGGCATTTTTTATGGCGACTGAGCCTGTAATGGCGACCATGAGAATGCCTGGAATTAACCTTAGAATATCAACTAGTTTGTTCGAGAGTAGTTCCTTTTTGTTTGAGTTTTTTGTTAATTTTTGGCGATACTTTGCATCCTTTGAAGTGATATCTGGAATATATTTTTTTAGTTTTTGAAATGAGATTACTTGATCTGAGATCAACCAAAAATGAGTTTCCTTTGGAGTAAGAGGAAATGAAAAATATTTTGAGTAAAGAATAGTTTTGTCGATAGCTAAGCGATAGTCCATAGCTATGGAGTTGTGGGAACAGTCGGAGCAGATACTAGTCCGTACTGTGACAGCACTTGAACAAAGCCATTGTTGAGAGTCTCAAGAGCTTGTGTGACATCTTGATTTCCAGCTATAGAGTTTATTGCGTCTTCTAGATATTTGATGAGCCTTGAGTTTAAAGCTGTTTTTGAGTCTCTTGTAGAACTTGCGGTGTAAAAAGTACTGGCGGTGTCAAAACTTGTAATGAAGGGAGAGATTACGGTGTTTTTTTGAGCAATAGTGGCGACAGCTTTGTTTGCGGGAGGCTGAGGAAATTCTCTTTCTGTAGTGGCTGAGTCGTATAAAATTTGTTGAGCCTTGGCAGAAGCGAGAAAACTCAAAAACTTCCAGGCTTCTTGAGGATGTTTGCTATTTTTTCCAACGGCTTCAAACCAGTATGATGACCAGTTTACAGTATCAGAGTCAGGGAGTTGTGGAACAGGTACTGTTTGCCATGAGAGAGAGGGATTTATTTCTTTTATCTCTGGAGCTCTCCATGTTGGAGCAATAATCATAGCAACTTTTTCATTGGCAAAGGCGACCGTGGAAGGTGGCAAGGTGTCATCCCAGACTCGGTGTTTGTTGACAAAATCGGTGTAGTAATTAAGAGTAGCTGATACTTCTGGACCTGTTGGGTCTGATAATTTTATGCCTGCTTGAAGTAACATAAGACTGACAATGTCAGGCCATTGGTCTACATTGGTTGTGTTTCCAAGCGCAATCCCTGCCCTGGTAAGTTTTCCGGTGAGAGGATCAACTTCTTTGAGTTCTTTTGCGGCAGACAAGACATCTTCCCAGGTTTTTGGAGCAGTGAGTGATTTTTGCTGAAACATGGCGTTGTTCATATATAAAGCAAGTCCTTCCATTGTCATGGGAACACCGTAAACTTGAGTCCCCGCAATCAAGGTTTTAGAGACAATAGGATAAAAATTTGTTGATATTTCTGTAGAAGAGACTGTGTTTGCTGGGGCAGGAAAAAGGGATTTGGCAAATAGTGGTAACCAAGTGGAGTGCAGACGGATAATGTCTGGTGAGTTTTGACCTTCTAAGGCGGTGAGAGCACGATCTTGATAGTCTTGTGGAGACTGCAACTGATAACTAATTTTGATACCAGGATTTTCTTTTTCAAATTCATCGATAACTGGTTTCATCACTGAACTAGGTTCCCATAAGCCATAGTATGTAAGAGTTATCGTTTCCCCTTTTTGTGCTGACTTGGTAGATGACTTTCCGCCAAATAATTTGGAAATTCCAAAAACAATAAGGGCAATGACTATTATTCCACCTAGGATTGGAAGAATTAATTTTAGAATTGAAGGTTTCACAACCGGGGCTTTTTCTGACGCTGGAGGTTCATAGCTTGGAGGAGGAGGAGTGGCCTCTTCTGGCATGGCAAGTGGAGCAGATGGCTCTGGGACATTTGAGGGACCTGGTAAAGGGAATTGGTTGTCCATATAAAATTTCAGTTAAAATATGAGTAGTTAGATTTTCTGACTCTTAGTATAAGTATACCAATAATGAATAGATTTAAAAACTTGTTTTTGATTTCTTGCGGATGTTTATTAATAGGAATGGCTTCGTATGCTGGTTTTCGACTGGCATTTCGGGGCTTGATATTTCCTAAAGTAACCATTGCTGGAATAAAGGTGGGTGGAATGAATAGAGTAACGGCTCTAAAGATTATAAATAACTATTTTTCTAATAATCCAAATAGCACTATTTTGCGTACTGGAGAAGTTGAGACAGATAAGTTTAATGAGATAAAAGTGGAAAGAGATTTTGTCTGGGCTGTTGAGCAAGCGATGAGCGTTGGTAGAAATGGAAATTTCTTGACTCAAGTATCCGAACAAGCTAAAACGGTTTTTTCGTCTAGAGAAGTTTCTGTTCCTATTAGCTATGACGTGGAAGAGCTTACAGGATATATAGAAGACATAGCTACTGAGACAAACAAAAAGATTATTTGGCCAAAATTAGTAAGGAAAGAAGGAAAAGTTTCTGTAGTTCCTGGAGTTGATGGACTAGAAATACAAACAAAGTTGTTGGAAAACATGATTGCCAATGCGTGGTCTAAACCTGGACTTCAGATTGTTGATGTCCCGACAAAGGTTATTGTTGCCTCAGAAAACTTTCAACTTATAAACCAGGCAGTAGACGCTTTGAATAAGTGGGGGGATAAAAGACTCTCGATTCGATATGGTAATTTTGTGACAGTTTTAACAGAAGAAGAGATGATTGGATTGTTTGGGTTAACTGATGATGTTGTTGATCGTGATAATTTTAGAAACTTATTGGCTAGAATTCAACAAAGGGTTGAGACTGAGCCAAGAGACGCAGTGTTCTCTTTTGAAGAAGGAAGTGTTGTTGAGTTTAAGCCTGAAGTTGTTGGTGTGACAATCGACATTCCAGAGTTTAATAAACAAATTGGAAATAGTTTGTTGGCTGTAGAAGATAAAGCTCTGGAAATCCCTGTAATATTAAGTGAACCTAAGATTAAGGCTGGCGATATAAATAATTTAGGAATTAAAGAACTGATTGGAAAAGGGAAATCCTCTTTTTCACATTCTATTCCGGGAAGAGTCTTCAACGTTAATCTAGCCTCTACGAGAATTGATAGTACACTGATAGCTCCCGGAGAAGAGTTTTCTTTTAATAAAGCAGTGGGTGATATATCTAGAGCGTCTGGATACCAGAGTGCGTATATTATCAGTGGAGGAAAAACAATATTGGGAGACGGGGGTGGAGTGTGTCAAGTGTCAACAACTGTTTTTAGAGCAGCACTGGACGCTGGTCTTCCGATAACAGAAAGAAAGGCTCATGCCTATCGAGTAGGATACTATGAACAGGACAGCAAGCCAGGAATAGATGCGACTGTATATAATCCAACAGTAGACTTTAAGTTTATTAACGATACTGAGAACCATATATTAGTTCAGACCAAGGTAGATACGAGAAGAATGACAATGGAGATAGATATTTATGGAACGAATGACGGAAGGATAGTGACTTTGACAGAGCCAAGAATCTCTAGCCAAACACCTCCGCCAGCAACAGTGTATGTAGATGATCCTACCCTTGCTACTGGCCAGATGAAACAAATTGACTGGTCGGCTTGGGGAGCAAAGGTATCTTTTGACTATAAGGTGACAAAGGGAGGTGAGACCATTTTTGAAAAGACGTTTTATAGTAACTATCAGCCTTGGCAGGCTGTTTATCTTCGTGGCACAAACTAATGAAAATACTAGCCATTGAAAGCACTTGTGACGAAACTGCAGCAGCCGTAGTTGAAAACTGTGGTTCTGGAGTAAAAGTAATCAGCAACGTAATTGCTAGTTCGGTTTTGATTCATCAAAAATATGGTGGAATTGTGCCTGAAGTTGCAGCTAGAGAACAAGTACAAAGCATTATCCCGGTAATTACTGAGTCTATTTCTGGTGTAAAAGATGATGTTCAAGCAGTAGCTGTAAGTTATGGTCCTGGATTGATGGGTAGTTTGTTGGTTGGAGTGGAAACAGCAAAAGCTTTGGCATGGGCTTGGAAGAAACCTTTGTACTCAGTAAACCATATGGCAGCACATGTTTTTGCCAACTGGATTGTAAATGATAGAAAGATGGAAGTTCCTCAATTCCCTGCTCTCGGACTAGTAGTGAGTGGTGGTCATACTGATTTAATTTTTATGAAAAATTTGCGTGATTGGGAGTGGATAGGAGGAACAAGAGACGACGCTGTTGGAGAAGCTTTTGATAAAGTGGCTCGGCTTTTGGGCTTTGCTTATCCTGGAGGACCTGAGATTCAAAAGGCTTCTGAAAAAGTAACTGCTGACCAGAAGGAGAAATCTGTTTTTAAACTTCCTAGACCACTTTTAAGAGACTCAAGTTTAGAGATGAGTTTTTCCGGTTTAAAAGCCGCTGTATCTAGAGAGGTCTCGGAAATTGTTAATATTGACGATATCACGAAAAATATTATCGCTTGGGAGTTTTTGGAGGCAATAAGTGATATTTTGATTATGAAAACAATGATGGCTGTTGAGCGATATAAACCCAAAAGTGTACTAATTGCAGGAGGAGTAGCTGCTAATACGACGCTTCGAAAGAGGCTTGGCAAGACAGTTGAAACAGTTGCAGGCGTTAAGTTTTTTTGCCCTGAGTTGAAATATTGCGGTGACAACGCGGCCATGGTTGGTGCTGTAGCTATTCTTGCCCCAAATGAAGTGAGTATCAAAGATTTAAAACCAGAGCCTGGTTTAGCTACTGTATAAGGTGATAAAATTGTCTGGAAACGATGATCGAGCTAGTCACTCGTGAGTTTGGGAAGAAATCTTAATAGAAAGTAGAACCCACTAAATAAGTATAATTCGAGGTGGTACCGCCTGAGATGGCCCTCGTTAGTCCCCTTTTTGGAGATTAACGAGGGTTTTATTACATATACAATTAACGCAGATGGAAAAAAATTACGATCACACACAATTTGAAGATGCTCTCTATAAAAAATGGGAAGAAAGTGGTGTGTTTACTCCCCCGACGGGAGAAGAATTAAAAAAGAGTGGACAGAAGCCCTTCACTATTATTATGCCCCCACCTAACGCCAGTGATCCTATGCATATTGGAAATGCAATGGGAGTAGTCGTTGAAGATATATTTATTCGATATCACAGAATGAAAGGTGAGGCGGCGTTGTGGGTGCCAGGAACAGATCATGCGGGAATTGAGACACAATATGTTTTTGAGAAAAGACTTTCAAAGGAAGGAAAAAGTCGGTTTGATTTTGATCGTGAGACTTTGTACAAAATGATTTGGGAATATGTACAAGGAAACATTAATGTTGTTTTGAGCCAGATGAAAAAAATTGGTGCAAGTGCAGACTGGAGTAGAGTTAAATTTACGCTTGATAAAGACATTGTTAAGGAAGTAATAACTGCATTCAAAAAACTTCATGAGGATGGTTTAATTTATAGAGCTGAAAAACTAGTAAACTACTGTACAAAATGCGGCACAACTTACTCAGAGCTTGAAGTGGAACATGAAGACAGGGAAGATAAACTGTATACGATTGATTATGGTTTGCTGAAAGTGGCGACAACCAGACCGGAAACTATGCTTGGAGACACTGCTGTGGCAGTGAATCCAAAGGATAAAAGATTTAGCAATTTAATTGGTAAAACGATAATGGTTCCATTAACCAATCGAGAAATTCCAATTGTGGGTGACGAAATGGTGGATATTAAGTTTGGAACTGGGGCAGTAAAAATAACGCCAGCACATGATCCAAATGATTGGGAAGTGGGAGTCAGACATCACCTTCCCATAATTACAGTAATTGGCACCAATGGAAAAATGACAGAGGAAGCTGGAGAGTATGCTGGACTGTCTGTTAGTGCTTGCAGAGAAAAAGTAATATCTGACTTGGGAGAAAAACTGACAGATATAAAACCGTATTTACACAATGTTGGGGTTTGTTATCGCTGTCATAGAGCAATTGAGCCTTTACCTATTAAACAGTTCTTTATAAAGGTAAAACCATTAGCCGAAAAAGCTTTGGCTGCTCTTGATTCAAAAGAGACCAAAATATTGGGTGCGGGAAGAGATAAGATTCTGAGACATTGGTTGAACAATCTTCGTGACTGGAATATTAGTAGACAGATTGTTTGGGGTATCCGAATCCCTGTCTGGTATAAAGACGAAAGTAAAACCGATTTTATTGTTTCAGAAACTTCTCCAGGAGATGGTTATATTCAAGAAACTGATACTTTTGACACCTGGTTTTCATCTGGACAATGGCCTGTAGTGACCTTGAAAACAAATAGACCTGGTGACTTTGACGCATACTACCCAACTGATGTAATGGAAACGGGATATGATATTCTCCCCTTCTGGGTGATGAGGATGATGATGCTATCGATTTACTTAACAGGAAAGTCTCCTTTCAAGCAGGTATATCTTCATGGACTGGTAAGAGATGAAAAAGGCCAAAAAATGAGTAAGAGTAAGGGAAATGCCATAAATCCTTTGTATTTATGTGAAAAATATGGGACGGACTCACTACGAATGGCTTTAGTTATGAGTACAACTGCCGGACAGGATAGCAATACCGGAGAAAATAAGGTTCGAGGTATGCGAAACTTTGGCAATAAGATTTGGAATGCGGGACGATTTGTTGTAGAAAAATCAAAAGAAGATGTAGTAGTTAATGGAAAAATGGATGGAGAGTTTGTATCTAAGCTTTCAGAGGTAGTTACCGAGGTTTCAAAGCTCCTTGATGATCTTAAGGTTGGGTTGGCTTCTGAGACTATCTACAGTGAGTTCTGGCACTGGTTTTGTGACGAAGCTATCGAAATGAATAAACAAAAAATGATTAGCGATGAAGTTTTGAAAAATGGTTATAAAACAATGTTGATTCTTCTTCATCCTTTCGTGCCTTTTGTTACTGAGGCAGTGTGGCATGAAATGTTTGTTGATGAAGGAATGCTCATTTCATATCCTTGGCCAAAGTAGAGAATGTAAAAAAACCCCGCCATATAGCGGGGTTTTTTAACTTTGGGGTGTCTTATTGCTGAGGAGTTTCGCCTTCAGTGGACTTTTCAGTTTCCGTGGCTTCAGCTTCAACTGGAGCTTCAGCACCTGTAGCGTCTTCTGAAACCTCCTCTTCGGTGACTAGAGGCTCTTCTTCTTTTTGTGGCTCTTGTAATGAAATGACAACTTGCTCTGAGTCTGTTTTTATTTCGACTTCTTTGGATACCTTAGCATCGGAAACTTTTAGCTGATCACCAATTTCTTTGAGTATGGAGATATCGAAGGTGATATTTTCTGGGATATCTGTTGGAAGTGCTTCGACTTCAATTTCATATAGAGATTGAGAAATAGTTGCGAGGTTTGAGTTGACCATCTCTGACTCTCCAGTGATTTCTACTGGTACGTTTGCTAATACTTTTTCTTTTAGGTTTACTTGGTGAAAATCTACGTGAAGTTTATCCCCCGTAACTGGATTATAGTGAATATTTTTTATGAGAGTTGGCCTGTCGATATCTTCACTTGTTACTTTTAGCCAAACTAAACTCGTTTCTCCAGCTTCTTTGAAAGCTTTGTTTAGATCTACCGATGGCACTTGAATTGATAGACTTTCGACGCCTTTTCCAAATACATTCGCGGGTATAACTCTTTGACGGCGAAGTTGTTTGACCTTACTACCAGTAAGAGTTCTTTTTTCGACTTTTAGTGTAATCTTTTCCATGTCGGCTATTGTACCTGATTTGAGGCTTGTTCTCAACTATTTAGCCTTACTGGTGGTTTTGAACTAGAGAAAAACCAAAAGAATGCTTGACCAATGGAAGAGTAAGTTTTAGTGATGATGGATTGAGACTTGTTGGCTGTGAGACTACAGATGGTCTGAGGGCTTTAGGATAGAATATTTCAAGTTCGATGCCTGGATCTGTAGTTCCTGGCTGACGGTACTCGGTGATTGAGTATGAGTATTTGTCGAGTGACCCATATGTAAACGGTGTTTGGAAACTTAAGGATACTTCTTGGTCTTGTTTTGGGTTTAGTGTTAGAGGAATTTCGTAGTGATCAAAGAAATTGGTAGTTTTTTTTGAAATTGGCTTGGTTGAGGCAGGTAGATTGTTTAGGGTTAGTTTGTTTATGGTTGATCCCTGAGGCAAGAAAACATGATAGATAGTGTTAATTTCCTCTACTGATGGTTCGTTTTTTTCAGGAGCGTATTGTATTTGATATTTGTGTTCTATGCTGTTTTCTTGGATATAGATTAAATGAACAATTTTTCTACTTGTCCATGGACTTTTTCTGAACGAAGTGGTGTCTGTTTCTGCTATGTAAGTAGTTTCTGAGTGACAAGTATCTTGCGATAGACCTGAGATACATGAATGTGGCTGAATAACTCCTGAGAATGATTGAGTAGATAGTACATGCTCCATTTGAGTGTCTTTTGACCACATATATATTTGATTTTCACTGATCATTTTTGATAGTGACCGACCAATTACTGGGAGTGTTATTTCGTGGTTAAACAGCCTGTCGAGATACTGGTTTACAAGATTTTTTTGAAAAACAGCTCCATTTGAATCTATTATATTTTCGGTGATAGAGTCTTTTGTAGGTAGTTTTTCTTCTTGAACAAATTCTTTTAGAAGAAGATCGTTAATGGCAATTATGAAATCTGGTTTAATTTTTAAGGTATTTTCTATGAAATAGGAAATGTCTATTGACGTTTGATGAAAGTCCGGATTTGTGTTGAGATTAGCTGCCTGTGGAGCTGGTATTTCTTTTGCATTTTGTTTTGACTTTGAGGCACTTTCGGTACTTGTATATAAAGCGTCAAGCTCGAAGGGCGAGTAGAAATTTTTTGAGACTAACCTACCCTGATCTAGGGTAATTAGTAGATAGTAATCAATTACGCCTCCAGTTACTTGGTAAACCTGACTGTTTTGAAGGAGAACTAGAATATTTTGAGCTTTTTGAGTTGAGAGTATTCCAGGAATAATGTCTGAGATTTTTATGAACTGTACTATTTGATCTTCAAGCTTTTGAATATTTTGAAAAGTTGAGTTTTTTTCTAAGGTGTTTTCGACTCGTTTTGGAAGCTTGCCTTTTTTTGTAAGGAATTTTATTTGATTAATATTTTCGTATACTTGACTAAGATTTGAACGTAATGCAAGACTTAAGTCTTCGTAGCTTGTGATACTGTCTTGCGAGTTTAAGGACATAAGTAGATTTTCTGCAAGTGAGTATGTTTGTTGTAAATTTGATAGACTGCTTCTGGTGTAGTTTGTAAGCGAGTGAAGATTGTATATTTTTTCATTTAATTTTGGACTAAGTACTTCGAGAGTAGGACTAATCGTTGTGTAAAGAGAGTCCCCTATCTTTGAAAGTTTTTCTGAGGTTTTTAGTTTTTTTACAGAGATATTCATTTTGCCTTCTAGAGCATGATTGGCTGAGCTTTCTAGAGCTTTTACTGAAATTAAGGCAACTGATGCGTAGAGAGCTATTATTGAGGTATATCCTATTAAGATTATTAAGGCAATGAAGGAAAGTATTTTTTTAATTTTTGGAAGTTGTTTTTTCTGTGGTTTTGGAGTTTTCTTTTGAAAATACTCTGAGAGTAGCTGCAGATAACTTGGTTTATGACTTTCTAATTTTATAGAAGCCGGATTACTTATGAAGTTTGAAACTATTTGTGTTAGATCTTTTTCGAATTCACTATTGGGATTCCAGTTTAGCTCGGCTTTGGCTTGATTGGAGAAGCCTAAAAGCGAGTTTACTTTCGGATTGCTGTTTTCTGTAGCATTGATTTCAAATGTTTCTATCTCATGTATTTCTAATTTTTTTTTGATTAGGTATGAGACTTCAAGATCCTTGAATGATTCTCCAAGTAACCAAAAAGTTTTTCCTGAGGTGTTTGACAAAAATAAGACTTTTATCAGAGCGGAAACAAGATCTTCTATAGAAAGGGGATAGTAGAGATTTTCTCCTTTTTTGGAGATGTTTATTGTCTTTTCGGAGACGCTTTTGAAAATTATTTTGTCAAAGTAGGTGACAGGATTCTTTGACTCTGACTGGTAAATGTCCTTGGTAAATACAAGTCTGTGAATAGGTTTTGCATTTCCCAGATCGTCAAGCATTTTCTGAAAGTAGTGATTTTTTTCTATATCAATGTTTTCTTTATGGACTATGACTATCACTAGTTTTGAGTCGTTGGTGCGACAGATATCGTAGTGATTTATAAGCTCTTGACTAGTGTTACTGAGGTCTTGGCTTAGATCGATTAGATATACGGAGTATGGAACATCCTTGTTTATTTTGTTTGTAAATTTGACGTTTGGATTGAGATTTTGACCTAGAAAAATTTTCTCGAGCGAGGAGTTATTTGAGTTTATCGAGACTAATGCTTCACGGGCTGACATTAGTTTAAGTATAAACGAAAGAGGAAATACTTTAAATTTGAGTATTACTTGTATTTACGTTTTTTGCATGGAAATTTCGTGGCTGTGTATTTTTTTGGCTAGCCTTAGAATCGATAGTGTTTTGTTTATACACTTTCACACATGAAAATCTATGCGTGCTGGCTATTTTGTTTTCCACATTAGGAGACAAAAGAAAAACCTCCCAAAAGGGAGGTGTGATGTTCTTCTGTGAAAACTATTTGTCTAAGGCTTTGTTTACTAGAGAGTCGGCGCTTTTGTTTTCTTCCCGTGGAACATGAACAAATGACATTAGCTTAACAAGGCCTTTTTCTTGAAGCTCTTTAGAGAGATCGGCAACCTTGTTTTTTAGAACTTTCAAATGGGGTTGTTTTACTTTGTATTCTCCGAGAATTTGTTTGACTATCAGCTCTGAGTCGAGAATATGCTTTAGCTTGTTTGAGGCAATCTCCTTTTCTAGTAGTGTTTCTAGACTTCTAATGACAGCTGTGTATTCAGCAACGTTGTTTGTGGTCTCTCCGATTGTTTCGGAAAGAGTAAAGATCTTTTTGCCTTGAGTATGTGCATAAACTCCGATAGCTGCTGGCCCAGGGTTTCCTCTGGCTCCTCCGTCGGTGTTGATTTCTAGAAGATCATAGATTTTAGTCATGAGTTATTCTAAATCATAATTGCAAGAGCGACGACGAGAATCAGTTTATTTTGGGGTAGTGTCCAGGTGTAGTGATCAAAGGTACCTGTAAATATGACTATTGCTAGTAGATCTAAGATTCCTTTTTTTGAGAGAAGTCTTTTTATTTTTTTGCTGAGTAGTATTAGTACTAGACTTGCTAGTCCTAGTAATCCAGTTTCTGTAGCATAGAGATAAGGAAGATTGTGAATGGGTTGTAGTTTTGAGGGAGTAAGAAATGACCCAGGTAGGAAACTTCCAAGAGAAGGAATGAAGTTACCATAGCCAACTCCTGTGAATGGATTCGCTAAAAGTATTTTGTGAGTGTAAGGTATATGAAATAAACGATCGGACAAAGGCTGCCATGATGAATGTATATATTTGGAGACAATTGGAAGTAGAGTTGTAATAAACAACGAAAGAAGAATTACATTTCCTGAATTTAGTCCAAATATTAGAAAGGATAATGAAACTATAGCTGTCTTTGAAAAAGTTAGAATGATACCAACAAAGGGAATTGTTTTTTGCCAATGATTTTTTGATTTACGTGAAAAAAGATAAAATACAATCAACAAATATCCAGCAAGAGAGTTTGGATGAGAGAAGGTTGATGGAGGACGAAGAATTTCTCTACCAAAGAAATTTAGACGTGCTAAGCCTTGGGTGGTAGGGGAGTAACTTCTTTCTCCAAGATAGTAAAGGAGTCCACCCAGTGACGATTGTCTTAATAGTTGAAAGAGTTCGATAGATACTATTAGGACTGTTGATAGTAATAGTGGTTTTTGAATTTCTTTCCACTTGGCTTTGTTTTGTCTAATACTCAGGAAAAACAATAAATAGACAAGTAGATGTAGATACCAAAAGAAGGTGTTTGCTGGAGAGATGGAAAATACAGTGTTGAGTAGTGCTAGAGAAAATATAACGAGATATATTTTGTATTGTTTTTTTATATGATAAAAGACTTTTTTGACTGAAAAGAGAATATATAGAAGAATGAGAAGATCTACAAGATATAAGGTTGGTGAGAGGTAATCAATTTTGATTCCGGCAACACGAGAAAAAGACGGCCAAAAATGGAGTCCTAGTTGGGTGGGCAGTAGAAAGATGATTGTTTTTAAAAGACTTTTCTTTGTCACCTAGGTGGATTGTACAGGAACGATCACCATCTGACGAAAAGGAGCTTCTCCTCGGGACTCAGTTTTGATACCGGGGAACTCTGCGAGAAACATGTGAATAATACGTCTTTCGTATGAGCTGAGATTTGGGAGGATGATTTCTTTTTGAAGATTAACTGATCTTTCTGCGGCATCTTGAGCTAGTTCTTTTAGGGTTTCTTCACGTCGCTCTTGGTAGTTGTTGACATTTAAGTGAAGCTTTGGCCAGATGGCGAAGCGCTGAAAAATAATAAGAGAAAAAATCATACGGAGAGCAGAAAGACCTTCACCGTGATGACCGACAAAAACACCGGCGAAGTCTTCCGGAAGAGATAGGGAAATGTTGATGTTTTCATCATCTGCCATATCTATGGTGATTTGGTCTTCTGAAAGAGCTAGTTGAGACAGAACATTGGTTAGTATTTCAGTGATTTTTGATTGATCCATGTTTGTTGTTTTTTTAATTTATAGACAAAGTTATTTTGCTTTTGTTTTGGTTGAAGCAAACAGATGTACTTTGTTGATAACGGGAATTAGTCCGCCCCAACCTGAGAAGAAGTACTGTTGAATTAGGGAGTAAAGAGTAGAAATAACCCAGTAGAGAACTAGACCTGACTGAAAATTAAGAGAGATGATCACAGTCATGAGAGGCATCATGTACACCATTTGCTGTTGCATACTGGAAGCCATTTCGAGACTGTCTTCTTCTTTTTGTTTGTCTGCTTTTTTCTTGGGATTTTTTACTTCTGAGACGACACCTGACTGCATCATAAGAGAAAAAATGAGTTGAGATACTCCCGCAAGAATTGGTAAAACATATGATCGATCTGGCTTTGTGAGGTCTAGATAAAGGAAGTAAGGATTAAGGGTGATTCCGTTGACAGAGGATTGTTTTAGGAAATAGATAAATACTTGATAAAGAGAGATAAGAATTAGTATCTGAATTATCTGGGGGAGACAGCCAGCAGCCGGATTGATACCTTTTTCTTTGTAGAGAGCAATCTGAGCTTGTTGAAAGGCAGCTTTGTCTGTGTGTTTTTTCTTGAGTCTGTCTATCTCAGGTTTGAGATCTTGCATTTTTTTGGCCGACTTAAGTGAAGGAACAATGAGAGGAAGAAGAAGAGTCTTAATGATGACAGTGATTGCAATAATGGAAAGTCCAAGATTGCCTCCAAAAACACTGTAGAAAAACAAGAGTGAGTGATAGAGAGCGGGAGTAAGTAGTGGTAATTGCATAGTTATTTGATTTTATCAGGAACAGGGTCGTGTCCTCCTTTGAAAAAGGGGTTACACCTAAGAATTCTATTAAGTGACAGTTTTGTCCCTTGAATAATACCATATCGGGCGTATGCTTGACGGGAGTATTCGGAGCAAGTGGGTGTAAAACGACAGGCAAAGGAAGAACCAAAAATGAAATGTCCTATCGAGTGATAGAGAGGGGAGATGTATTTTTTGTAAAACTTTAACACTCTAATTTAATTTTCGATAATACTGCTTGGATGTCTTTTTGGAGATCTTTGTTCACCAATTCAAGAGTTTGATGTTTGGGGATGACTAGATAGTCGTTTGGAGGAATAGTAGGGAGAATATTTTCTATAAGGGAAGATGTTATTCTTTTGATTTTATTGCGATTTACGGCTAGTCTGGCTGTTTTTTTTGATACTAGAATGGCGAATCGGGGAGATTGAGAGGGGGTTTCTTGCTTGGCAGAGATAACTGTGAAAAACTTGCCATAGAAAGTTTTCCCAGTTGTTGAGATTCGTTCTCTTTCGAAACGGAGGGATAAACGATTTGCCCTAGGAAGAGCCATTATTTAAACCGATAATTTTGTCCTACCTTTGGCGCGTCGACGTTTTATAACGTTACGACCGTCGTGGGAGGCCATTTTAATGCGGAAGCCATGAGTGCGCATACGCTTTCTTTTGTGTGGTTGGTAGACTCTTTTTGGCATAGGTTTATTTTATCATTGATAGATATCGGTGGTTATTATACCCCGAAAGGCATAAAAAAGGCAGTTGTCTGACTTTATGTACTCGAGTTATGTTTTGTCTTGCATAAAAATGATTGAAGAAGATTTTGCGGAGATTGGGCATGATGATGTGATGTGATGTGTTTTTGTTGGGTATTTTGGGGGTTGTAGAATGTGGATAACATGGTAAAAATGAACTACACCTGCCCGGTTATTTAGTAATTCTTTATGGAAATCGACGCCAACAATTTATGGCAAAGTGTTTGTGGAGAACTGGGGGTATCAATGTCCCCGGCAGGATTTAACGGTTGGGTTAAACCATGTTTTATTAACTCGATTACTCCTATAAACAACGAGAGAACTATTGTCGAGCTTGCAACTCCTTCAATGTATCACTTGAAAACAGTGGACGAGAAGTATTTCAGTGTTATAAAACAGTCTTTGGAAAAATTTACGCAGAAAAAGTGTGATCTTGCTTTAGTAGTAGTAGAAGAAAAGAAGGTAAAGAAGGAACAGAAGTCAAAAGAATCAGCAAAAGTAACGGGGTCAAAGATAGATCTATTTGCATCAGACCAACCAGACAAACAAGCTGGGAATAATCTGAATCCTCGATATGTATTTGATAATTATGTAGTAGGTAGCTCTAACAGACTAGCGTTTGCTGCCGGAAAAGCAGTAGTGGACTTTCCTGGAACAAGACACAATCCTCTGTTTATATATGGCGGAGTAGGGGTAGGCAAAACTCACTTGATGCATGCTGTGGGACACGAGCTAGCGAAAAATGGCGTTGGTAAGGTTGTGTATGTTACAAGCGAGCAGTTTACAAATGACTTGGTAAATTCATTGCGTTCAAAGATGACAGAGGCTTTTAAGAAAAAATATCGACAAGTAGGAGCATTGTTAATTGACGATGTGCAGTTTTTTGGAGGAAAGGACTCTACTCAAGAGGAGTTTTTTCATACTTTTAATGAGCTTACGAATAAATCGGCACAGATAGTGATGACTTCTGATAGAAAACCTCAAGACATCGAAGGACTGGAAGATAGATTGAAGAGTAGATTTTTGGGAGGAATGGCAGTGGATATTGGTTTGCCCGACTATGAAATGAGACTGGCTATTCTAAAACAGAAAGCACAGGAAATAGTAGTTGAGGTCGAAGAAGAAGCTTATACCTTGATAGCAAATAATTTCAACACAAATGCAAGAGAACTTGAGGGCGCTTTTGTAAAATTGGCGGTTGGAGCTAGTTTGGAAGGGGGACTACTAACAAAAGAGATGGTGCAACAAACCATGGGCTTACCAGCAACTTCAATACGTGAAGTAAAAGTAAGACCAATAAAAGTGGTATCTACCGTGGCAAAATATTTTGATTATCGAAATAAGGATTTGTTGGGAAAGAGCAGAAAGGCAGACTTGGTTGAAGCTCGACATATTGCAATGTTTTTGTTACGTGATTCTCTGAACATCCAGCTGACAAAAGTAGGTGAGATTATGGGGGGAAGAGACCATACAACAGTGATGCATGCGGTAGAAAAAATGAAAAGTGAAGTTGACAGTAATAGTGATATACGGCGTAAAGTAACGGCAATTAAACAGGCGTTATACACTTAGTAATCCACATGTTATCCACTGATGGTGGATAACTATCTAAAAAGTGGATTAAACCGAACATAAAATAATTATTGTTGAAAAGTGGCCGAAGTTATCAAGAAAAGTATCAACACTAATAATGAGTTGTTTAAGAAATGAAGAACTTAAAAATGTTTGAATTTGACACAAAAAGATTGATAAAGCAATCGATGATAAAGTTTCAACAATTGTTTTAAGAATGAATCATGCGTAAAATCAACAAATCAACAGACGTTATTACTACTATTACTATTTTTAATTAATATATATTTAATAGATAGAGATATGAAAATCATTGTAAAAACAGAAGATCTAAAAAAGAGTTTGATTATTGCGGGGAGAGGTGTAAGCGCTAGACCTCAACTTCCGATTTTGTCTGGAGTATTGCTCAAAGCAACAAATAGTGAAGTATCTTTGATTGCAACAGATTTGGAAGTAAGTTTTTGGGTGAAGTTGCAAGCGAAGGTTGAAGAAGAGGGAGAGGTTGTAATTCCGGCGAAGTTGTTTTTGGAGCTTGTGTCTAGTTTTCCTTCGGGGAATATTACTTTGGTATCTGAAAAAAACTTGATTAAGGTGAGTGTCGATGGAATTAATTCTGAAATTGTGGGTCAGGGGGTCGATGATTTTCCAAGTATTCCAAGAGCCAACAAAGCTCAAGTGGTAATTCGAAGTGGTGATTTTCGACAGAAAGTGGATAGGGTTTGTGTAAGTGCAGCAAAAGATGACACAAGACCTGTTTTGACTGGGGTTTTATGGGAAATTGACGAAGATAAAGTTTCTTTGGTAGCTACGGATGGATATCGTTTGAGTGTTGACAAAATTAAACTGACAAAGACGGTATTGGAAAAAGAAAATCGACTAATATTACCGGCACGTTCTTTACAAGAAATTTCGAAGATGTTAGGGGAAACAGGCGTAGATGAGTTTTCTTTGGAGTTTGATAAAAAGAATCAACAAGTAATTTTTCGAGTGGGTGATGTTGAGGTGGCTTCTCGATTGATTGCAGGCGAGTTTCCTCCTTATCAACAGATAATGCCCAATACTTACTCAACAAGAGCAGTGTTTGGCAGAGAAGAGACATTAGAGGCTGTTAAAAGGGCAAGTTTGTTTGCTAGGGACAATGCAAATATCATCAAGATGATGATTGAGAAAGACAAAGTAACAGTAATGGCTGAAAGTACACAGATAGGGACAAGCGTAACTTCTTTTGAAGCAAAGACTGAAGGAGAAGACATAACAGTGGCTTTTAATGCTAGATATTTGTTGGATTATTTGGGAACTTGTACTTCCGAAAAAGTTGCTTGGGAAACTGAGGGTGAGTTGAAACCAAGTACATTTAGAAGTGAAGAAGATGAAACTTGGATACAAGTAATTATGCCTGTTCGAGTTCAGTAGTTCATGGGTGCAACATAATAGACATTTTCACTGAAAGGAGTGAGATCGTCTATCTTGATGTTTCCAGAGATTAAATAAACGGGAGAGAGAGAATTGTTTATTTGGATATAAGCTGGTTCGACTTTTTTGACGGTAAACAAAACAACAGACCCTAAGTCGAAAATACCTTGTTTATCTACCTTGAGAGGAGTGATTTTTATAAAGAAATCAAGAGATAAATTTTTGAGCTCTTCGAGATTGAATTGTTGAGAGTTTTGACTTATGTTGGACTCTAGGTAACCATTAATGATAGTGAGTGTTTTAACACTGAGATCTCTGTATAGATAGAGAATTATGGTGTGTGGTTGAGTTAGGTTTGAAGGGACTACCGGGTATCCATTGACTAATTGATCCAGATAAACTTGAGCTATTTCACCTGCTTCGGCGGAAGTTGGGTTTGAATAGAGATTGTCTTTAAAATAAGTGATTGAGGCTACTCTAAAAGTTTGTTTTGGAAGAATTTGCTCTACTATAGCAAGGGCTTTTTCACCAACTTCTGATGATTGAAATATATTGCCTGTTTGTGGTTTTTTTAGGTTTTCGTAGTTTAGAGTTTGTTCTTTTGGAGCATAAAGAAGTATTTGTTCTGAGGTTTTCCAAATTAAAACATTTTGATTTAGTGTTTGTTTGTTTTGTGAAGTGAGACCTAATTTTCCGGCAACGTCCTCAGCAAGTTTGTCACTGAGAAGGAATGAAGAAATATATAAAGGGTATTTGTCGTCTGGATTTATAGTGCTTACTTGTGACCAATCTATCATCAGTGTGGGTTGTTTGTAGGTTCCCTTTGAGTGAGGTGTAGGAAATTGTGATTTAACAGAAGGTAAAATTGGTGTGGTAGTTGTTTTTTTTGTGACCTGAGGAAGAAATATATAAAGAACAATGGTGATGATGGCTAAAGCTCCGAGAAGGTAATATAGACTATTTTTTTTATTCATTTTCTTTGTTTATCTTACTATGGCTGATTACAGTTAAATGTTTCGCCATTACAGCAGCCTTCATCGATTTGGAAACCTCCGGCTGGACAAGAGTTGTATGGCACATTTCCAATGTAACCAAGATGAAGATGTGGTCCTGTGCTGTTCCCTGTGTTACCAGAAAGTCCTATTACTTGACCGGCAGTGACTGATTCACCTGTTCCGACAGAAAGACTTACAAAATGACCATATATTATTTTGAAAGTTTCACCTGAATCAGTTTGAGCTTCGATAATAACATGGTTTCCGTAACCGGAATCACTGTTTATAGCGAGAATTACAGTGCCGTCTGTCATACTTTTTATAGGAGTACCTGTGACCATAGAGAAGTCAGCTGATTCACTGATTCCACCATGGTGAGTGCAAATAGCGACGTTTGGACCTTGAGTAACGGTGTGAATGCCGTCGAATGGCCAAGGCATGTTGGCACAGTTGATGGGCATGGAAGTGACTGTTTGGGATTGTAACTGGACAAGAGTAGATATAAGGGGAGCGACAACTATAGATGTGATGTAAAAGAAGAAACCAATTAGTGTACCAAGGAGAATAGTAACAGTGGCTGATTTGGCGGCAACATAGGTGGCAGAAATGAGAATTCCGAACCAAGCAATTGTTCCTCCAATAGCAGTGGTTGCTCCTGCTACTGGAACTGCGAGTAAGTCTCTGAATTTTATTTTTTCTCCATACACGGAAGTGGCAGTTTCTTGAACTGCCTTGTAAGCAGCGCCAATAGTTTTTTCGGCGACAAATAAAACTGTTTGAACTACGACGTCGAGTAATAAACCTACTCCAGGAGCTAGACCATTGACTGATTCAAGGGCAATACTAATTCCCAATTTTGTAGATGCCCAGGTGGCTGCTTTGACAGCCATTTTGGAAAGAGCTTCTTTGGAAAGAGTAGCGATACCTCCCTTGAGTCCTTCGGAAAGAAGGGTATTGGCGGCATTTTTGATGACTTCGTTACCAATTTTTTCTACTAGACGGGTGGCTATTTGTTCGCCGGCTTTTTTGCCTACCCAGCTTTTGAAGGTTCCCCAAGGATTGGATATAGCTCTAAAAGTGCCCTTGAAACCGCCTGGGAGTTTGTCTGAGATGCCGTTGAAAAAACGAGAGACAGAGTTAAATCCTCCTTTGGCTCCCGATAGTCCTTTGGAGATGTCTTTCCCTAGTTTGGACTCGGAGATTTTTCGAATCTGAACGCCGGCAGAAGTAAAAAGATCTTTGCGTTTATTGTAGAGAATACCTAAGGAAGACTCGGGATTTTTTTTGGCAAAGCTTCTTACGTCGGCAAGAAGTTTGGGTGTTAGGTCTCTGCCATAGAGGAGAATTGCTTGTGGTGAAAAGCTTGGGTCTTGAATTTGGGATTTGCCGATAATGGCGGCAGCTTGTTCTGCTTCGTAGCCAGAGTAAGCACGAAGCGCTCCTGGCATGTCGTTTCTTATGGCATCTTCTAAAAGTTTGGCGTCATCCATGGGAGAAAAAACACGAGGTTGGATACCATTTGACTGAAGGTTGTTGTGGATTCTGGAAACTTCTTTGTTTGCATCGTCGATGAGATCTTTAAGATCAGGATCCATTGAGAGTCTGGTTTCTCGACTCTTTTCAAAGTCTTTGAAAGATTCTGTTTGTTTGGCTACTTGATTTATTAGACGATTTGCTTGGTTTTCATTGAAGGCGGCAAGATGTTGATTTTCTTCGATTAGCTCTTGAATTTGTTCTGTTTTTTGTTGCCTTCTTAGCTCTTGAATTTGTTCTTCATTGTCAAAAATTTTTTCGTTGTTTTCTTGTGTGATTTTTTCTGAGGATTGAATTTCGTGGAAAACACTGGAGACAAAACCTCCAGGAATGGTAGCTAAATTATTTTTATCTGAGTCAGATAGGGTGGAGAAGTCTATAAGGAGAGTGGATGATTGAATTGCGGTGTCTATGTCAATTATGCCTATGGTGTTTAGCTCTACCGCAGAAGTGATGATTTGATTTTGAACTTGAGGAGAAAGCTTCGTAAAACCTTTGTAGGTAAAGGCTACTTCTTTGACTGCAGAGTATGACTTAGACAGAGCTTGGGTTTTGGAACTTGACTTGGGAGAGCCTAGTGAGACAAATACATCATCAGTATTTTTGAATCTTTCTCTATTAGATCTCCTCTTTTCTTTGTTTTGTAGAGCTTGTTCTTTTATCTTGGAGTGAGCAATGGCTATTTTTACCTGTTCGGCTACTGACCTTTGGCTATTGGATTTAATTTCTTTTTCAGCTAGTGTTGCCTGGTTTTGACGGTACTCTTCAACCATGGATTCTAGTTCTGGAGGAATTGATGAACCTTCCTTAACTTGTTCAGAAGACTTCTGTTGAAGATTATTTATTTGGTCTTCTACAGCTGATACCGGCAGCTTTTTTAGGAAAAGAGAGTAACTTTTGGAAAAGAAGTATTTTTTACCAAAATATGCATCAGCTATAGAAAAAGTTTCCCAGTCTTTTTTTGTGAGTGAGTCTTCTTTTTTTTGAGCAACGATTAGATCAATTACTTGATTTAGTTGTTGAATTAGTTCTGCATTTTCTGATTCCATGGAGAAAACTAGACTGTTTGTTGTTTATTACGAGCCTCGAGAATCTCTGAAGGTTTACTTGTAGCAAGAGCGTGCTCATCAGGAGATGATATCACTCTTATGGCAACATGATTTTGACCGGCAAAGAAAATCCCTTCACCAACACCGGCTGAAAGAAGAAGTTGTTTTTCTCCTTGTGAAAGGAAGAATACTTCTGATATTTGATTGATTGCAGCTGATGATTGTTTGAGAAGAATTTTTAGTGCTGAGTTAGTAATTATTGCTTTACCGTAAGGAGAAGCTAAAAAATCATCAACGTTTTGAGAAATAACAGTGACTCCAAGATAGTATTTTCGAGCCCTTTTGACAAAGCCTTGAAGTATTTTGGCTGAGTCTTCGTAGCGCATGAGATACCAAGCCTCGTCGACGATAAGCATACGTTTGCGTAGATCTTTTCTAGTTTGAGTCCAGACGAAGTCTAGAATCATAAACATAACAATGGGTCGAATTTCATCGGCAAGATCTCGAAGTGAAAAAACAGTAACAGGAGCATCGATGTTTATATTTGATTGTTGGTCAAAGATGCCTTTAATAGCACCCATGACGAAACGCTCAAGTCTGGCTGAAAGTACTTTGGCTGTTGGATCTTCCATACCAATAAGGGCTCTATATAGATCTTCCATGCGAGGAGGTTCTTGGATGTGAGTTGTGGGATCTTCAGTGATGTTTTTTTGACGATAAGTAAGAACAAGAGCGCGGTTCATCGTGGCTGCTTCCATAGGACCCATTTCGCCAATCATGATCTTGAGAAGAGACATGAGGAAGAGATATTTGTATCCCATTTCATCTTCGGTACTTTCTTGGGGTCTGGCAATTTGAAATGGATTTATTTTGTTTGGAGATGTTACTGAAAATGAAATATAGTTTCCTCCAACTGCTTTTGTAACCATTTCATATTCATTTTCTGGGTCGAGAATAATTATTTGAGTGTCGAACATAAGAGAACGAAGAATCTCAAGCTTGATGGCATAAGATTTTCCTGCTCCAGAAGTGGCTAAAACTAGCATATTGGCGTTTTCTAGCGAGAAACGATCGAAAATAACTAATGAGTCGTTGTGGGCATTGATGCCGTAGAGAATACCTTGGTTGTCTGAGAGTTCTGAAGAAGTAAAAGGGAATGTTGTAGAGAGAGCTGTCGTGTCCATGTTTCTGGTAATCATTAGTTTGTCTTTACAGTAAGGAAGAGTGGTTTTGAAGGCATCTTCCATTGAAAGAGAAGCTATTTTACTAATGATTAGAAGAGAGGCAAGCATGCTTTGAACTTGGGCTGTGACGGTGTTGAGCTCTTTTTCGGACTCTGCAGAGATACTGATATAAAGAGAGAATTGAAAGAATCTTTCGGCACCTTTTACAAGTTGAGCTTGAAGGGTTTTTGCATCTTCGAGAGCTGCTTCTGTGGCAGCTTGGGGAATACGACCCCTTTCGATGTCGGTGTTTATTTCGGCTTCCATTTCTGCTAGACGACGTCTTAGACTGTCGAGAGTGTCTTTTGAGTCACTGGGATAAACGTACATGGAGATATCAAGAGAGTGATTGAAGTTTATGAGTGGAGCAAGCCAGTTGGCTGAGACATAGCGAGGGTAACCAGTGACAAACAGAGTGCGGACATAGTTATCATCGATTTTAACGTGAGAGAAATCTACTTCAATAGCTGATGGAGCAATGACATCTTGAATTGAAGTGGCTGTAGCAGTGTCCTTTATGGCTGAAAGAGGAGCTCGGGGTTTTTCTTGTGGTGTGTAGGTAGCATTTGAAGAATTCTCTTTTGTTGGGGCTGGGTTTGGATCCTTGGCCTTTTTGCCAAGTGAAAATAGATTGAGGGCCATAGTTTAAGTATAACCGAAGTAAGATGTTTTTAGGAATTTATCCCAGGATTGATCTGAGCTGGTGCGACGGTGCTTGAGCCTTGATTGTAGATAAGATAAAAAAGAGTAACCAGTTCACTGGTTGTGAGTTGAGATGCTTTGAGCCCGATACGAGCAAACTGGCGAATAATATGATCTCTTCGAGGATAGAGCGCAGAGGCAGCTTTTTCTTCGATGTAGACGAGATCAAATGGAGGTTTTTGGGGAGCTTTTGCAAAAGGATTGAAGGACGCTTTGGAGAGTCCTAATTCAATGTAGGAAAAAGGAATGATAATGTAGAACTTCTTTTCTAGAACACGATTGTCTTTGACAAGGGATTTAACAAATTGACGGTAAGTAAGAAGCTGTTCCTTGATTTTTTGAGAATGAATTGTCTGGATTCGAGTGTCGATAAGATTGAGGTAGTCTGAGATATTTTTCCTCTGTGAACGAATGAGAATTTGTACAGAAAAGGAAAGTGAGTTGAGTAAGCCAGCATATGCGTAGATTGTGGCATCTTGTTCTTCTTCGGAAAGGAGGTTGAAGTTTATAGCTGTGGTTTTTAGAACTAGAGCAGCTGAACCATCTTTTAGAAAGACGAGGTGATCTTTGATGGCGTAGATATCGAGATGTTCTTGTGTGGAGGCTTTGACGTTGTTTGACATTTAATGAGCTTGAATTTTTAAAGGTTTGACAATGTCTCCGGTAAGTTCGAGTGAGTAAGGAGTGAAAGTGAAACCATCTTTTTCGGCAAGAATTTGATAGAGACCAGAGTCTAGGGGGCGAGCAAACATAAATTGACCGAGTTTGTTGCTTTTGGTGGCACGAAGAGTGAGATTGTTTTTCTTTATTTCTACTAGGACTCCATCAAGAATGTGGGAGGTTGGGGTAAGAGTAAGGCCGACTAAGGTGTTTGGAGTAGTAGGTGTAAAAGGAATGGGGAGATTTGTGGTTGGGGTTGTTGGAGCGGGAGTGGAAGGTGCTTCTGCTATGGAGGTAGAAGCCTCTTTTGGATAAGAATCTTCTTTAGGTGTAGGAATTTCGGGAGTTTTTACTTCTGGAGAGTCTTCTTTTACTGTAATAGGTTCTTGGTTTTGGTGAATAACAGGAGTGTTTTTGGGTGGAGTGATGGAGATGGGTGATGCTTGAGTAATTTGAATAGAAGCATTGGAGACTGGTTGGGTAACTGCTTGATTGCTTTCTTTTGAAGGGACGGCTGTTTCTTGATTTGAAACAGTAGCCACAGTGCGTTTCCAGATGTACTGTGTGGGTGAATAGATGGACTTAATGAAGGCTATCATCCAGATATCAAGAGATCTGCCTTGAATAGGAACAAAAGCCATACCGATACCGAGCAAAACAAAAGCTAGAACAAGGGGATATTTGAAAAAGAAAGGTATTGGAAGGCTGTAGACGATAATGGCAAAAATAACACAGATACCTAAAGAAGCAAACTGTTTGATAGTCATGTCGCCAATGAGCCTGAAGCGATAGCTACTGATGTCTTGGGGAAGTGGGTGCTGTTGAATGGCCATAGTGTCTGTGTACTAGTATAGCGAATTTGTGGAATAAAGGGAGATTGATGATATAATTTGGACAGTTATAGGATTGAATTAATTTAATTTAAAGACATATGCCAGAAAACGAACAACGAGGAAATTTCCAATATAGTGAAAGAATACAGAGAATGATTGACAAGAATAATGGAATTATTCCTGGAGTAGGTCAGGTGGAAGTATCTCAAACTGAAATTAACACAGAAGAAATCCAAAGAAAAAAACAAATTGGTGAAGACTTGAAATTTGTATTGGAAAAAGTAAAAAAAGAGGTGAGAAATAATCCTGATTTGAATGATAAATATAGAAAAGATCTTAATGAATCAAAGTCAAGATTAAAGGGAGAAGACATTGATGTGGATGCTTATATAAGAGAAGGATATAATGTTTCGAGAGAAGGGAATGAAGAGCTAGGAAGAAGAAAGGGAGTTTTGATGGGTATAATTGAGAAAATGAAAGATGGAGGTGAGTTGAGTGAAGGTGAAAAAGTAATTATCGATAAAATTGGTTTGAAAAATGAGGATATTTTGGTGAAGCAAGAAGAACCAAAAGCAGCTGCTACAGTAGATGTTGAGATTGAAGAAGAAAAAACAACTACTCAAAAAAGTGAAAGAGAACCTTTAGCTGTTGCAAATGAAACTAGGAAATCTATAGAAACAGTGTTTTCAGAAGAAGAAGAAGCAAAAATAATTCAACAGTGTTTGAATTTGATATTTATTCAATCTGTAGAAAGCGAACAAAAGTTGAGAAAATCTCTTTTGGAAGACTATATTCAAGAAGAACTTAGACCAGGTGAAGATGTTCATTATAGTAGAAGATTGATAGAGAAAATGGACAAACTTAAACTTTCAAATTGGATAGATATGAGAAATACGGTTAGTTATTGGGGTGAGTTTAAAAATACTGAAGATATAGTTCCATCTACAATCACAAAAAAGTTGTTTTTAGATCCTACTACTGAGAATTTTTTTGCAATTGGTGTCTGTGAAATTCCTTTTAAAAATGGAAACTCTGTGAAATTACGAAGGGTTGACATGGGGAAAGAGATAGGCAGTGCGATGAGGAAGTTGCATTCTTTTTTTGAAAGTGGTCCAGATTATTGGCTGTATGTAAACAGTGAGAGTTCCGAGAGAGCTAAGTTATATGAGGAACAAGGTATAGATAGTAAGTATGTTGGTGAAGCTGCTTTTTCTTTGTTGTTAACTTATCAAATGCTTACTAAGTATAGTAAAGAAGATTATCTTGGAATGATGGTAAGTCAATCTCCAGGGAGAATTAGAAGATATACGAAATCTGGAGATGATGCTTTTGTAAGAATGTTGGTACAGGATGATTTGGCTAACCGAGGAGATTTGTTTAAAAGTTCAGACACAGATAAAAGGGATTCTGATATTGAGAGAACGAAAATAATGCTTAGAAATCTTTTGTCAGATCAACTTATACCTACAGGATTATCTAATGGTGGTGAAGAAGCTTTGGAAAATGGAACATGGCCTGTGTGGAGAAATGAAAAATATTATCCAGCAAGTCAAATAGGGATTGATAGGGCTGCTGGTAAAGAAGCAAAGAAAGCAAATGATCAAGAAACTAGAATCGCAATGATGAAATCTGCCTTGAATATATTACAAGGAATTAAAGATTTGCAGAAACCTGATACCAATGTTTCACAGTTAGGTTTATTGGTTGGAAAATTATATGCACATGTAAATGGAAGTTTGCGAGATGCTAATTGGCTTGATAAAGCTGATCCAAACAATCCAGAGAGTGAATTATTATTACCAGCAGAGATGTGTTTTTCAGATCCAAACAATCCAGAAAGAATGAAAGCGTGTACACCAAAAGATTGGGTGTCAAGAAATATGTTGGCTGTATGTGAAATGGTTGTTTACTCGCACAGTATTGTAGACCATATGAATCCAAAACCATGGAGTTCTTTTGATTTTGTGAATAATGTTGAACAGATGTTTTCAATTGATGCTCAGTCTGATAAACCTTTTTTTATAGGAATGGATAGTGAAACGCGAAAGAGGTATAGAATGGATTTATTGAACTATGCGGATAAAATTTGGAGTTATTCGTACGAAATAGCTGAAAAGGTTAGAAAGAGTGGTAATAATCCAAATGGTTTCTTTAATAAATTTCCTTCTTGGTGGTCAAACAAGGTAAGTGTGAACGCTGATGTTTACAAAGTAGCTGCAAATTTTAGAGAAGCCGGTGGAAAATGGTTGTCTGTTTCAGACAGAATCAAAAAAAATATCAAGAAAGGTTACTAAGGGTTTGTTACCTGAGTAGCCTTTTCCATAGCTTTTGGTATGCTTGTTCCTCCTGGTCTGCCAAATAGAGTGGGGTCCTCACCTGGGGAACTTGAATGATAGGCTTGTCGAGCTTGATTTCCAAAGAATCCTCTTGGTAGCTTACCTGCATAGTCATTTTTTGCCCAAATATCATTAATATTTGCTCCATACTTAAGGGCTTCGCCTATGGCTGTACCATACTTGAATGGAGGTACTTTTAGGGCGTCTTTGACCATATCGACATATTTGGCGGACATAAGGAGAAGACCAATTCCCATGAGAGCAAAAAGACCACGAGCGTTGAAGCCTCCGATCAATCCTGGTGCTATGTTGAGTGGTGTTGGAGCAAGAATTGGAATGCCTCCCATATTTGCTTCGCCTATGTTTACTAGACTTTTTACACCAAAAATAACTTCGCAGGCAGTGAAACTATCTGCACCTTGCGGATTTCCAAAAAAATTTCGTACTATATCACCACCTGTTTCACATATGCTTAGAACTGGCTGGACCATAAGCATGTATGAAAAAAGTAAAAGTATCATAGTAACAGGGAAAACTGAGAGGTTTGCAACGATTCCTCTAATCCAAGTGCCAATGGCTGTGGAGCCTGGGAAGGCATTACCAAGTAAAACAAGTGGTCCAGTAATGAGAGATATTACGACAGAAATAAATGAACTGACTAGTTTGAAAAGAAGTTTTACGTAAGAAATACCTACGGCAATTAATATAATAATATTAATAAGAGTACTGATGCCTACAAAATAACCTGCGACCAATCCTACTGAAGCTCCAACTCCTCCGAAAATAAGATTTAGAACTCCAAAAATTGCTGCTGGTCCAGAGTATATGGCATTGAGAACAAAGGATCCCATTATGCCACTTATAGCATTTCCTGAGGCTATGTATGCTGGTCTCCACACAGAACTTAAAAAAGTGGTTCGGTAGGCAATTAGGTGTTGAGAACCAAGATAGCTAAAAATAAAATAGATAGCGACCCACATAAAGTCGTATATAAGACCGACAATAGCGTAGGAGAATGTAATAATAAGCAAAGTAATAATAAGTTTAGGAATGGCTAGCTGAATTGAAATAACTGTTTTTTGGCCTAGATTGACTCTAAACATCATCATAAAACCATAAACGATAAAGAAAATTACTAAAATTAGGTAAGCCATGTTGCGGAAAGCAATCCATATTTGAAGGAAAGGACTAAAAGTGTCAAAACCGATTCCTGTAGAGGTAGCGGTGGGTTTTGCTGCATAGGAATCTGGAATGATTTTGTGTTTTTGTAAGTTTGAATTAACATGGGCAAGGTATGACACCGTAGAGGCTGGTCTGGTTTGAAGTATTGATCCGATGAGATTACCTGTTTGGCCGACAAGACCGCTGTGTTGATTGGAAAAAAGTTCTTGTCTAGCACTGTTAATGGCAATGGTTTCTTCTTCTTTAGTCGAGTAACTTTGAGACTTAAGATTTTCCAAAACTTTTATAAGAGTGCCTGAGAAAGTAGTGCCAGGTTTTTTTACACCAGCAAGTCTTTCTCCTAGATCTAAGAAAACGATATCGGAAAAACCAACTGCGTCACCGCTAAAAGTATCGTCGGCACATTTGCCTGAGTACCAGGTTTCTAGATTCATTTGGTTTCCTGTGCGTTTCTCACAGAAGTCTTGGAGACTTTTTTCTAGAGTGCCGTCGGCATTCATTGCATTATCTAGTTCTTCAAGGGGATTAAGGTCGATTGCAAGAGTTTGAGGTGCAAAAAAGAGAGGAAGAAAGAGGATAGAAATAGTGACAAATAGTGGTGAAAGTCGACGTAGCATATCAGAAATGATTATACATGAATGAGAGGGGTAAGGGCGAAAAGATTTGATGTATTTAGAAGCATTTTAGAGCGTTGAAACGAGTAATGGCTCTGGTGATAAAAGGAGCATTGTCGACGAAGTAAGACTCTATAGAGTGTTTCCCTGGCTCAGGACAGTAGCCTGCATAACCTACACGACTTTGGGCGGCATCGTCGTTGGTCCATTGACTGCATGATGATGGAGAGGTGTTGTCTAGGGTGTAACAAGCTCCTCCTTGACAGCAGGTATTGTCCCCTGTTGCCTTGAAGTATTTTTCGAAGTCGGGTGATCTAGCTGAGGTCCACATTTTTAGGGCCTTGGCTGTAGCAAAGACGCCGTCGGCAAAGTTGCAAGGAGAGGTGTTGTTTTTTTCGCGCGTAGGGTCGATGGCTCTAATAGCACTCCAAAGACCGTTTGTTCCTTCGCCTGCATAGAACCAGTAAGGAATCCAACCAAAAGGTGTCTGAGCGACACTTGTTTGGGTGTCATCACAGTTGGGCATTTTACCCCCACACTTACTCCATTCTCTAATGTTTGCATCTGTGTATTGATAGCGTCCCCCAGAGAAAGCACCTTCGTTATACATGGTGCCAAAGATAAATGCGGCAGGGACATTGTATGATTCTCCCGCCTTTTGGAGTATTTTGAGAAAGAGATCTGGAACACCTTCGGGAAAAGCAGAACTCATGGGGTCGTCGATAAGGCCAGGGATTTTTTCTATATTACAGATACCACAGTCTGGATCACTAACGACAACATCGGTAAAGTCACCACACGAAGCAGTTTTGTCTTTTGGACAAATAGGTGAGGTTTGTTGAGATTGGGGTACAAGCCAGCAGTTTTGAAGCTGAGCCATAGAGTCTTGAGCAAGATTACTCTCACGATAGATGGGTTGGTTAGGATTGCCTATGGTTGCGTTTCCATTTTGGGAAATGGTGTCTGAGATGGGGGCGTTTACTAATGCTTTTGTGGGTATAGGAACAAAGTCTGGTAGCAGCATTTTGAAAAAAGGTGGATTTTCTTTTGGGTCTCCATTGGCTATGAAGTTATCGAGTATTCTTGCGTAGGGGTTGTTGAATACAGCGAGAGTTTTTCCGACAGCAGTACCTTTGATTTCATAGATGTTCTCTCCTGGATAGTAGATACAGCCATAAAAAGAACAGTTGTAGTAACCTGGGGTTGACTCGACGAACTCACTAACAACAGGAACTCTCACTATTTGTGGGAGAAGAGGGTTTTCTGGGTATGTCCTGGGGGAGTTGAGGTTTGTACTAGGTTCCAGACTTGGACAAGAAACTGAAGCTGCGGCATTGATTAAAGCGGTACTGAGAGTAAGTTCATTTGTAGTTGTTGGTAGATTGTCAATTTTTCTAATCATCCAACTGGTAGTGTAAAAGTTAAGGAGTCCGAGATCTCCTTTTAGGCCTCTAATGAGAGCTGAGAGATATGGAACATTTTCTTTTGTGATGGTATCGTTTAGAACAATATAGCTTCGAAGACTGTTAAAGTCGAAAGGAAGGAGGGTGTCATATTGTGCTTTGAGGTCGCTGTCGAGTTCTTTGTATTTAGCGTAGTAATCTTCACAAACAGGAGATTTCCTAAGACAGTTTGGAAGGTTTGAGTATAGTTTTTTAGTGTCGGTCTCTTTGGTTTTGGAGTTTTCGTCTAGGTAGTAGTAACTAACTTTGGTTGTATTTGAGTCGGTGTTGGATAGATATAGAGCTTTTATGTTGGCCTGAGTACGACTGTTTAACATTCTCCAGAAAGTGCGAAATGACTCTCTAGGTATTTCGTCATTGGAGTAAGCCGGTCTATCGAGGAGAGCATTGAATAGATATTTTTGAGCTACTTGATCCGGGTTTATAGATCCGTAAGTTCCGACATCTGGTCCAAGGAATCCAAGCGTGGCATCGGAAACATTTGTTTGAACTGGAACAGGAATAATGGTTGGGGGTGGAGGTGACATGGCATTGACTTTTTCACTGTAAATTACTACGGGTGGGGGGATACAAGTAAGAGGGTATTTTTCTACTTGAGACTCGATCTTTTTTGGGGTAGAGTAGCACTCTCCGTTTGGAGGATAGACGTTGTTTTTGTCTAGATCTCCACAAGGAAGATTTGAAGGGGTGATGACGGGGGTGAGAGGTTCTGATGAGGTAGAAGTTGAAGTTGATGTTGTTCCAATAAGGGGATCTGTGGGGTCGATATATGCTGATGAGGAGGTGGCAAAAAGGTTAAAGAATAAGAGAGTTGAGATAAGGCTGGTAAGAAATAATTTGGTTTTTACCACAAAACAATTATAAACGGAGAAGTAGTTTATTACGAAGGAACTGTGAAAGTGGTGATGTCTGCTCCGGTGAAGTTTTTGATCAGTATAATGACGAGCCAGGCGACTGAGAGGAGAATGACTCCGATGATGGCCCAGGTAAAAGTTTTCCAGGCAGCGTCGTAGGCTTTGGGGTCGGCACCTGCCATCATCAAACGGACTCCGGCGATGATGAGCATGCCAACTGCAACAAGGGCGATGAGGCCTGGTGCAGGTTTGATTAAATTTTGGAATAAACATTCAATCCCTCGGATCGTGGCGACGCCTTCTGGGGAAACACATTGTGAATTAATGGTGGTCCAGTCTGCAGCATACACTTGGGGTATTAGAGAAAAAGTCATCATGGAGTAATTATATCGCACAAAAAACCCCGGATGTCCGGGGCTTTTGATTTTTAACACTAAATACTTAGTAAGGTTTTGGGATAGTGAAGTTTCCACCGAAGACGTCAACTCCAAAGAAGTAGGAGATGAGCTGCATAAGTGCCCAAGAAGCTGCGATGATGGCAAGACCAACTAGAGCGGCAGTGATACGATTTCTGGCATTTTCTGTTTTGCCTTTGTCTCCACCTGAGGTGAGCCATTCGATACCACCCATGACTAAAAAGGCGAAAGTGAGGATACCAGCAACCATGAAGGCTACTGAGATAGCACTTGAGATTAATTTACCGATATCAGTAATTTTCATACCAACTGGCTGGTTTACACCGATGGTAGAAGTGGCTGCGTATGCTTGAGGAATTAGGGACATATTTTTTCTTTTTTATTAATTTAAGACTAGGCTTATTATTATTGTTATTTGCTTTCTTGTCAACTGCCGAGGGGATTGTCGGTGCAGAGAGCACTGAGGTCGATACCGAAGAAATAGAGAACTAGGGTGAATACGGCATAGCTGGCGGCAATAATGGTGAGACCAATTAGGGCATTGCTAATTCTT
This sequence comes from Candidatus Collierbacteria bacterium UBA2277, assembly GCA_002347045.1. Classification (GTDB taxonomy): domain Bacteria; phylum Patescibacteriota; class Microgenomatia; order UBA1400; family MFAQ01; genus UBA2277. The sequence continues at coordinate 602,192 of DDWV01000001.1, forward strand.
TTTTGAGCTATCTCAACGCGGCCTTTATCTCCTGAAGACGTTAGCCACTCCATACCTCCTAGAACAAGAAAGATAAAGAAAACAATGGCGGCGAGGATATAGGCAATACTGATGGCATTACTGACTAAGTTCCAGATACAAGTGAAACCAAAAAATCCTCCTTTGGTGACTTCTTTTCCGATGTCGACTACTTGTTGGTTCATAAGTTGTTGGGGAAAATAGGTTGAAGAATATTAATTTTGAAAGCGTTTTCGATAAAAAGGGCAATTGCATAAGAACCGACGAGGATGGCGAGGCCAATAAAAGCATTGCTAATCATCTTTTGGGCTGTTTCAACACGGCCTTTGTCTCCGCCTGCAGTGAGCCATTCGATACCGCCCCAGATTAGAAAAATTATGAAGGCTACTCCGCCTAGAGTGACTACGGCACGCCAAAGTATAGCAATATAGAAAGCTAGCCCTTCACCTGGAGTTTTGTTGGCAATTTCGAGAGGTAAGGCTGCGTTTTTTATCTCGTTGGACATTCTTACTCCAACACCATCTGCTCCTCCTGAGTCTGCTGCGGCTAAGTATTTTAGATTATCAGTTGAGATCATGGTATGGATGAGTTGTTAAATAAAGTGTTGAATGGGTTGAGAATGTCTATGCCTAAGACTCCGCCGACTACTCCTGTAACAAAAAGGCCAGCGACAATGGCAACTAAACCAATAACACCTTGAGTCATCTGAGTTTTGGCCTCTTCAACTTTACTTTTGTCTCCGCCTGCAGTGGCCCATTTTAGACCTCCGAGAGTAAAGTAGATGACGAAAGCTAGACCTCCGACAACAGTAAGGGTGGTGACAACGGAGGAAAGAATGTTGCTAAACTGAGCCTTGGTGGTAGCTTCACTGACATCTTTGGTTTCGAAACCAATTGGCCCTATACCTTTGATACCTCCGACATCAATTGGTGCGGCATGAACGGACTTTATGATTGATTTTAATAATGACATTTTATGGTGTAACGCTTGAAAATTTTGGTATTAAAATGGCGGTGAAGTCTCCGAAAAGGATCTTACTAAAGATGGCGATGATAACAAAACTAGCAGCCATGATAACAAGACCAACTAGACTCATCATTATTTGTTGATTTGCCTCTTGAATTTTACCCTTGTCTCCGTTGGACGTGATAAATTTTAGTCCTCCGCTAAGGAACTGCCACAAAGTGAAAAGACCTCCGATAATGATAATAAAACGAATGATGGCGGTGATGTAGTCTCCAGTTTGGGCTACTTTTGAGGGGATTCCTGCGGGAAGATTTATAGTACCTATAACATCGGCGGCAAAAACGGGAGAAATGATTTGATTGAGTAAGCTGCTAATCATATTTATTAAAAGAATTTAAAGCCTAGTATAGAGCCTAGAAGTCTGGTGATCATAAAGGCTGCTACGACGAGAACTAATCCAATTATGCCATAGTTTAGCATGTGTTGTGCTTGAGTTGTTTTACCCTTGTCTCCGGCTGCTGTAATATAGGTAAAACCAGAGATAATAATAGTAATGAAAGCAACTATTCCAGAGATAATTAAGACGTTGTAAATAATGGGATTAACTAGGGTGTCAAGCTTGGCATCTTGACCTCCAAGGGCTTCAGCTGGTTTATAAATAGTATCTAAATTGAGAGCGAGAACTTGTTTGACTAACATTGAGTATTATTTTACAGTAAAATCTGGAACATGGCAGATAATACTTTAGGATTATTGGCAAAAGAAACTTTGTCTAAATTGGCTATTGAAGTGAATGAAAGACTAGAAAGATATTGGAATGAAGAAATTGAGAAGGATTTTGGTTTTGAAAGATCGCAAGTAGAGTTGGTGAGACAGGCAATGCTTCACGCAAAAGAGCATAATTTGAGATCTGCAAAACGACTTCGAGCTTCCTTTGTTTATTATGGTTACCTGTTGGGAGGAGAAATCCCTAATGATGAAGTGTGGAAAGTGATGGAAGGAGTGGAGCTGGTTCAAACAGCTTTGTTGATGCATGATGATTTTATGGACAGAGATAAAGTGAGAAGGGGTTTGCCGACAACTCATGAGTATTTTGCCAAAGGTGACTCTCACTACGGAGACTCGATGGCAGTAAATATTGGAGACTTGGTTTTGTGTCTTGGATATGAAAGAGTACTGGAGTGCGAATTGGATAAGAATAAAGTGCTGAGTGTGGCTCGCGTATTGATGAGACATATTGCAGAAACTGCCTTGGGACAGATGTATGACATTACATTACCAAAGTTGGGAGAGTTAACAGAGGATAAGGTTTTGGCGGTTCATAGAACAAAGACATCTATATATACATTTCAGAACCCTCTGATAATGGGGGCTGAGTTGGCTGGATTAAGTGAGGATGTTAAGGATGTTTTGAAAGAGTATGCTCAAAAAGGTGGTGTGGCCTTTCAGCTTCAAGATGACATATTGGGAATGTATGGCGATGAGGAAAAAACGGGAAAATCGGCTAATTCTGACCTGCTTCAAGGTAAATGTACCTTGTTGATATCAAAAACGCTGGAACTTGGGAATGAACAGGAAAAGGAGAGTATTTATCGAGCATGGGGGAACAAGGAGGCCAGTGAGGAGGAAATTGAAGGGGCGTCAAAGGCAGTGAAAGAGTCGGGTGCGTATGAGTATTCGGTGAATAAAGCAAAGGAACTGGCACAAGAGGCAAAAAAAGAAGTGGAAAAGTTAGAGAAGATGGATTTGAACTCAGAGGCTGTAAATTATTTGAGTGGAATTGCAGAGTATGTTGTGAATCGTGAATTTTAAAAGTTGAGAGTGTTTGAAAGAAATGACAAGTTAGGATGAGGAATGGAAGTACCACACTATTGGAGAGAGATGCCAACAAGTACAAGCTTTTCCGGGAAAGCAAAAGGGGGTTCTGAAGAAGTTCCTTCTAGGTTTAAGTTTCCGGGGGGTGAAATTGGCTTGTTTGGAACTTATGAAGAGATTTATTCGAGATTTGAGGAGAGAGGCTTTAAAGCAGATGTAATTGAAGAGATTTTATTTTATCTTTTTGGAAGTGTCGCCTCCGAAACGTCGATCTCTCTTGAGAAAATCATCAATAGCCAAAACAAATTGGTTGGGAGTGAAGTCAGGAAATAGAGTTTTGGTGAAGTAGATTTCTGAGTAGACCGACTGCCAAGGCAAGTATCCAGAAAGACGTTGTTCTCCTCCTGTACGGATAATGAGATCTGGATCTGGGATTCCAGAAGTGTCGAGATGTGAAGAAAAAAGTTCTTCGTCTATTTTTTCTACCGGGACCTTGGCGGTGACGATTTTTTTGACTGCTCTAAGAATTTCATCACGACCTCCATAGTTGAGAGCAAAAGTTACTGTAATTTTATGATTTTTGGCTGAGTTATTGATCATTTCAACAGACTTCTGGGCAATGTCTTTGGGAAAACGATTGATGTCGCCAAGGATACGAAGTCTAGCTCCTCTTTGAATGAAACGAAGGGCAAGAGATCCTAGAGCAAAACGAAAAACATCAAAGAGACCTTTGAGTTCTGCTTCGTCTCGTTTCCAGTTTTCGGTAGAGAAGGCCCAAAAGGTAACGTAGGGGATACCTTGTTTGACACATTCTTCAATTAGTGGCTCAACTGCATTTTTGGCGGCGTATTCATGACCTTTGACTGAGTCTTTGCCGTGGAGCTTGGCCCAACGACGGTTTCCGTCCATAATTATTGCCACATGTTGAATGTTGGATTGCATTGTTTTGATTATATCAAAATGAGGCTAGTTTAGGTCTAGGACTGCGTCGATGCCAAGAATATTGGTTATTAGCTTGACGATTAAAAATGAAGCGAACACCATGATTAGACCGATAAAGCCGTTTACGAGACGAGAAGATGCCCCAGCGACCTTTTTGGGGTCTCCAGAACTGAGCATGTACTCCCAACCTGTCATGACAAGATTGGCAAAAAAACCGAGACCAACAAGGATAAATACAAAGTTTATGAGATTGAAATCTGTAACTCCGGTGAGGAGAGTACTAATAGTGCCTTGATTGCTAATTTTGCTGGCAGTTGAGTTGATACCTGAGATATTGACATCGCTTGCGGCAAGGGCTTGTTTTATTAGAGTCATATTTATGTAAGTCCTGGGATTCCTAATATATTGATACCTATTAAATTTACCAAGAAAACTGACAGAAGTATAAAGATGAGCCCAATGACGGCCGATGTGATGATTTCATTGCCTAGTTTTAGTTTGTCTGGGATACCTGCAGAGGTAGTGATGATAAATACTCCATATAGGATGAGAGCGAGAGCGATACCACCTCCTAGACTAGTAGCTACTAGTAGAATGTTTCCGACAAGTTTTGTGCCGTCTCCTATTTCGATACAGCCAATGGCGGTGTTGATACTGTTCTTGCTATTATCGCAGAAAGGGCTGGCTGATAGCGCTTTACTCGATGAGAGTAAAAAAAGTGATATTAGTAATAGTGGAATGACAAAAAAATGGCGTTTCATGAACAACTTAATTTTAACACGGTAGTTTGCACTTATAATGGAGTAAATGAAGTGGAGATATTTGTTAGTATTGGTAGTTGTTTTTAGTTTTTGTGCTGGGTTGGTATGGGCTGATGTGGAGTGTGGAGAGGATCTTGGTTGTTTGGAGACTCAAATTAAGGAACTTACCAAGTCATTGGACGCTAGTAAAGCAGCGACTGCTCCCTTGGAAGCAGAAGTAAGTAAATTGAGTGCAAAAATTAAGTCCATTCAAAATCAGATTAATGTAGCTTTGACTAAGCAGAAGCAAATGGAGTTTGATATCAAGATAAGATCTGAGAAGGTTTCGACACAATATATAGTACTGTCAACAAAAGTTCGTGAAATGTACAAGAGGATGAGATCTGAGCCGATGTGGGCTAGCTTACTGACAAGTGGAGATATGGGTGAGGTACGACGTGAGTTGGCATATAGACAGGAAAGTAATGATCAAGATAAGCAAATAATTGTCAGTTTGGTGCAGGAAATAAGTACTCTTGAAAAAGATAAGATGACCCTGGAAGAAGAGAGGATAAAACTTACTAAACTTCAGGCGGATTTGGATAAACAGAATAGTTTTTTTGTGACAGAGGTGGCAAAGGCAAAAGATTATCAGTCAGATTTGTCCGGAAAGATAGCGGCTCTTACGGCGAAACAGCAAGCAATTGTTAGTGCTCGTTCAGGCTCTTTTATTACCGGTGTTGGTTCTGTGCCGATTGGGTCGGACTATGATGCTTCTATCGCTGGTTTTAATGCTGGGGCTCCGAGTGGATCTTTTGGGGTGTTTAGCTTTGGGGCTTATACACACCGAAAAGGGATGAGTCAGTATGGAGCGAAAGCAAGGGCTGAAAGTCAAAGTTATGAGGAAATACTGGACGCATATTATGGAAAACGACCAGTAGATAAGAATACTGACGGAAATATAAAAGTAACTGGTTATGGAGAGATAGATTTCGAAACGACCTATTTGTATGGTATTGCTGAGATGCCTTCAGATTGGCCAGAACAGGCTTTGAAAGCTCAAGCTGTAGCTGCAAGAACCTATGCGTATAGATATAAAAGAGATGGCTTGTCGATTTGCACTACCGAAGCTTGTCAGGTGTTTTCAAAAAGTAAATCTGATAATGTTCCTGAGCCTTGGAAAAAGGCGGTTAATGATACAAGAGGAAAAATTTTGGAAGATGTAGTAACTTTTTATTCTTCGACAACTGGTGGATATTTATCTACATCAGGTTGGGATACAACAGATAAGACTGCTGGAGGAGATTGGACCAGTAAAGCTTGGGAAAGCAAAGCAGGATCACCCTGGTTTTATAAAGCTTGGTATCGTAATGGGTATAAAAACTCAGATAATTCTTGTGGAAGAAAGCCATGGTTGAGTGAAGAAGAAATGGCAGATATTCTTAATTCTTGGTTAGTATTGAAAAAGGGAGAAGGTAATGGGGTGGACACGGGTCGAATTTTGCCGACAACAATTGCAAGCTGTAGTATTGGTGGCCAAAGTGGTGATCCATATTCTATGTCTGACCTGCGTTCAAAAATGAGTAATCCAGTAACGAGTATTAGTGGTAAACCCGTGTTAATAAATGATGGATCTGGGAATACTACCAATGTAAAATTTTCGACGAATAGAGGAGAGTTAAACATTTCAGGTTTAGAGTTTAAAGAAGTTTTTAATACTAGAGCTCCAGGATATATTTCTATTCCTCAAAAAGGATTTGCTTTCTTTAATATTGAGAGGAAGTAGGATTACTTGTTTGATACAATTAGGTATGGCAGAGATATTCAATGCTAGTAAGCATGTTGATGAAATCAAAGAAGTGAATGATTTGAAAAGAGGAGGGCATTTTCGAAGCTCTTTGGGTATGTTGGTAGTGAGCCCGGAAAAAACAAGATTTGAGTCGCAAGATGACGATGAAGAAGTAATACTTTTAGGTAGAAGACATTTTTCCACTAACTTTGGTTGGATGGCCCTGGTGTGTTTTGTGTTTTTTGTACCTCTGTTTTGGAGTGAGTTTCCGATGATTAAAGTTCTGACAGTAAATACAGCATTTGCTTTGACGATTGTTTGGTACTCTGCAGTGCTATTTTTTGTAATTCAAAATTTTCTTCTGTGGTTTTATAACATATATATTGTGACGAATGAGAGGGTTGTTGATATTGATTTTTTTGGTTTGCTTTATAAAAACATAAACGTAACTCAGATAAATAGAATTGAAGACGTGAACTATTCTCAGAAAGGAATAATGGCAGGAATTTTTAACTTTGGAGATGTTATTGTTCAGACATCGTCAGAACAAAAATCTGATGACAGAAGCGATATGTCGGCCTTTTATTTTGAAGCTGCTTTGAACCCGGTATTGGTAGTTAAGATCATTTCTCAGTTGATGGAAAAAGCAGACGATAATACTAAAAAAAATAAATTACGATGAATGATATGGACATATTGTTAAGTAGCCACATTACTGTAAGTAGCATTGTAAGTGTGATGTCGAAGATAATGATGGTTTTGCTTTGGATTCTTTCTGCGGTTACTGTGAGACAGACTACTTTGATGGATAGGGTTGTTCGAATACCTGTTGGGACTAACGTTAAGATGTTTATTTGGAGCTATTTTGTATTGATGACCGTTTTGACTGCTATAGTTATATTAGCGTGAACACCAGTTTAGGTATTAATTTTTTCAGGACAGTCAACGAAGAGGGTTCAAACGGTTGGGCTCAAGTTTATGCACGAATACCCTTTGACGACTATGAACTTTCTGAAAAAGGGGCTTTGTTTGGTGTGATTTTGGGGAAACCGGCTGACAACTGGACGGAGATAGAAGGTCAATCTATGGAGTGGGTAGATGAGTTTTTTAATAAAGAAGAAGTGGGTGGTGGAATGGCGGATTTTGTTAAGAATTTTGGTGAAAAGTATCCTGATATAGAAGGTGCATGGTTGTGGGTGACTTTGAACAAAAATGGCCAAAGAGAGATAAAGACATTTCGACAAGGTAATGCTGGGGTTGTCTTGAATAGAAATGATCAAGAGTATGATTTGACAAAAGAAGAGGGAAAAATAATAAAAGGGATTGCTGAAGAAAAAGATATTGTGGTTATGTGGTCGGGGGAACTTGAAAAAGCTTTACCAGAAGGGGAAAGGTTAAGTGATTCAGATAAAGAAAAAATTGCTTTTTTTGGGACTAGATTGACCGAAGCCAGAGTGGCAGGGGCAGGATTATTTTTCAATTTTGAGAAAGCTACGGTGGTAATAGCTAAAGAACCCAGGGTGACGAGTATTGATGAAGATGGAGGATTGCCAGATAGTTTAGAAAGAAAAAATATTGTAAATGAAGGTGAAGACTTGGCGGGTGAGGGATTGGTGGGTCCACTAAATGCAAAAGGGAAAGTTATAAATTGGTTGAAAAAGAGAAAGTTTGGAAGAGTGAGTGACTTGCATATCGATAGAGAGAAAAATGACAAACGAAAAAAATGGGCAGTTCTTTTTGGAGTTTTGTTTTTGATTTTGTTGGTGGTGAGTTTGATTTCTGGGTCTATAAAGATTAAGGCAGATAGAGAGGCTAAAAAATGGAGAGATTTTTCGGAACCAATCACGAAGAATATAGAGGATGCTCAGGATTTGGTAAGAATAAATCCTTCAGGGGCAAGAAAACTTATGGATGATGTGAGAAAAACCTTTGATGTGCAAAAAGCAGAGTTTGTCAACGGAAAGTATAAAGATGAAGTGATTGAGCTTGAAAAGAAGATTAGCAAAGCATGGACGGTAGCTTCTGGGGAGAAAGAGAGTCAGATTGATGAAGTGGTGAATATACAACTGGTAAGACCTGGTTTTGGGGGCGATAGACTGAGTTTGGTGAATGGAAGTATGGTAACGGTACTGGATATTAAATTGGGGATTGTGGTGACAGCAGAAGTGACGAGTAAGGATATAAAAGTGGTTGTCGGAAAAGGTGAAGATTTGGGTTGGATAGATGCGGTAAGCGATGGAAAAAAAGTATTTACTTTGGACGAAAAGGGAGTTTTTGTAGATGGAAAATCTAGCGGAGGAATTGTGTTTGATATGGCTGTGGGAAAACCTGTAGCAATGGGTAGGTTTGGGACAAATATATATATATTGGATAGTGGAAATAAAGAAATATATAAGTATGGCGGAATCAGCGATGGTTTTGGTGATAGAATTCGTTGGCTTCAACAGGGTCAGTCGGTGAGTATTAGTCCTGTAGATATGGCGATGGATGCTGATGTTTGGCTTGTGAGTACTAACGGTGTAGTGGAGAGGTTCCGTAGAGGATCAAGAGAACAGTTTGAGCTAAGTGGGGTGCCTGAGGGGGCCAAGGTTGTGAGAGTCGCGGTAGAACAAGAAGGGTCGAGAATAGCTCTGTTGGACAGTGAAAAAGGAGTGGTGATAGTTTGTAGCAAAGAAACGAGTATTTGCGGAGAACAGTTAATTTCTGAGAAGCTAAAAACTGCTAGAGACATTGAGTTTGATGGGGAAAATAATTTATTGGTGTTGTTGCCTGGGGTAATTGGAGTAATGAAGTAATTTTTCTTTAGAGTATTGCGAGGCTTAAGGTACAATATGGGTATGTTGGTAGAGAACAAAAAAGCAAAGTTTGACTATGAAATTATTGAGGCATATGAGGCTGGTATTGTTTTGAGTGGAGCGGAGGTAAAAAGTGTTAGATCTGAAGGGTCATCTTTGTTGGGTTCGAGAGTGATATTTGATGAAAATGGAGCCTATTTGATAGGAATGAATATTCCAAAATATAGATTTGATAGTGCTGAAGAGTATGATGCCGGAAAGAAAAGAAAGTTGCTTCTGCACAAAAAGGAAATGTTGGATATTAAGACTAAAATGAGCTCAGCTGGTTTGACAGTTGTGCCTATCTCGTTGTATAATAAGGGCAGTCTCGTAAAGGTAAAGGTCGCTTTGGTCCGAGGCAAGAAGAAGTTTGAAAAAAGAGAAATACTGAAAAAGCGAGAAAGTCAGTTGGGACTAGCGAGACGATTAAAACTAACTAACTGAAAGGTCAAAATGGATTTATTTTGGAGTAAGGTAATGCCTGCTAGTATTGAAAATTATTCATGGAGTAAGGATTTTCCTGCGGGTCTTAGTAAGAAGAAGTGGGAAGAGGGTATTACTGCTAAGATTCAAGAAATGGATGAAGATGAATTTGACTTGTTTTTGGCTGGGGTAGTTATGGCGGCAGCCAAAGTTCAGATAATGGGAACTCTTTTAACTGAGAAAGTTGATTATTTTAGATCTCTTCGTAATTAAGTTGTTTTTTTGTAAGAAATTTGGTATACTATAGGTATTCTTTTGTGCCCAGAAGATGTTAAATATTGGGGACGACCGGAATCGATGGACTAGTTCTTTTACAGGTGCAAGCCTCCTTTGGTAAAAGGAGTAAAAAAGACCAAAACATAACTGTCAATAAAGAAGACAAGTTAATTGGTTTCACTTCTAGTGAAGCCAAATCTTTCGCTCCTGTTTACGCTTTTGCCTAAACTCGATCTTTAAGACGTCTTGGAGAGTATCGGATCCCGGGGTAACTTCAAGGCGAAAAAATACCGGATTGAATGCTTCAAGCTTGATTTAGGTTTGAAGACTAACTTATTCTAAATCGACCATAAAGTGTTCTTGTTTGCCTGAAGCTTTATGGAAAATCGGCAAACTAAGCTTGTAGATACTGTAGATACGCTATTTCAGACGAGGGTTCAATTCCCTCCGTCTCCACATAGAATGAAGAAGTCCGCCCTTGAGGCGGATTTTTTCATTCTAAGAGGGTGGAGAAATTGAAAGGCGGAAGCGCGGCTGGCGCTGAGCCGGGCCCTGAGAAATTTTCAGCAGAAAATTATCGTGGGCAATTTCCTTATGGAGAGATTTTTGTTATATAGAGCAAATGGAGAAATTGAAAGGTGATTTACAATGAAGATGTGTTTGAATTGATAATGGATTTTTTGTTTCCTAAGTTTTGTGTGGGTTGTGGTGAGTATGGGTGTGATTTGTGTAAAAAATGTTTTGCTGAGATGCCTTATTCTGAACAGATCTGCCCAGAGTGCGGAAAAGAGTCAATGATGGGGTGGACTCATTCGGGATGTAAGTCTAGTCGCGGAATGGATGGTCTGATAGTGATTTATGATCATCAGGATAGAGTGGTTCAAAAAGCTATTGAGGATATTAAGTTTGGATTTAATAGAGTCATGGTTAGAGAAATTTTGAAAGGTTTTTCTTTTGAAAGCGGAGAAAAGTTTGATTTGCTAGTACCGGTGCCTCTGCATTTTTATCGAGAGAACTGGAGAGGGTTTAATCAGGCTGAAGAAATAGCCTTGGCAATTTCTGGAAAAATGAAAGTACCTGTAAAGAGAGTGCTGGTGAGAAATAAGAGAACGAAACAACAGTCGTTGCTTTCAAATAGGAAGGAGAGGGAAAAGAATGTAAAAGGGGTGTTTGAAGTAGATAAGGAATACAAAAGTATTTTGAGAGGAAAGAAGATTTTGCTTGTAGATGACGTATTTACTAGCGGAGCTGATATGAGGGAGTGTACAAAAGTGTTAAAGAGGTCAGGGGCTACAGTGGTGTGGGGGTTAGCTATGGCACATTAGGGGCGAACACTTATTGCTTTTCGAAGCATTAAATAAATTCGTCCATGATCTCGAGAAATTACTAGAGTTGATTTGTAATCTCCATCTTTCCATTTCATTGTTCCGGTTTTTTCATCATATGAGTAATCCGGTTTGTCTTTGTATTGATTTTGGTATTCTTCTTCAAGTAGCAAAAATTCATCGACATCGTCTTTTCCGTCATTGTTTTGGTCTCCACTATCTATCACGGTAAAGTATTTTGTGTACTCTATTTCTCCGCCATTTTGATTTAGTAAACCGAAGGATTTTTCGTGTTCTGCGAGGCTTGAATTTGTTGCTAAGATATCAGGAAAATCTGAAAAATATTTATCTAGACTTTCGTCTTTATAATTTGGAAAATGAACTTGAATATAGGCAGTGTTATCCGATCCATAATGAGCTGCGGACACTTTGTACTGTCCGATGTTTCCCTTGACCATATCTGGACTCATGTATTCTTCGACAATTTCACTGTCGAATAAGTTTTTGTAGTAATTTAATAGTTCTTCTTGGCTGGCGTTTGAGTAAAAGACAACATTAAAATAAGCAAAATTTTTTTCTTCGAAACCGGATAAATTTTTTGGATCAGTGTTGATAAATATTTTGTTTGAACTAACCTTGTCGAGTTTGTACAGAGGAACCTCTTTAATTGGAAAGCCATTTAATAAAAAACTTTGTTCATTATTACTTTCTATTTTTTTATCCTGGGGAAATTCTTGATTAGTTGTATTTTGTTTGTATGTTGAAAAAATTATTCCAAAAATACCTAAAATTATTACAAAAATCAGGAGTGTCTTAAATTTTTTGTTCATTGTAGGATTATAAAATTTATTTAACCTGTTTTAAACTACTTCCATCCCATTCGACGACAGGTTCGTCCCCATATTTTGCTTTAATTTCTACGGAGTGGTTTTGCCAGGTTCCATAATCGATTGTTTTGTTCTTGGGGCCTTCAAAAGGAGCTATGGCAAAGTAGACTGTAATTCTATAACTATCTTTTAACATCTCTGCCGATTGGCTATTGCTTTTTATATCTGATGGGCGGAAACCTTTTTTGAAACCTTCTCCATAACCAAAGACTTTTCCTAAAGTATAGATGCCGCCTAGATCTCTATCTTCTCTGGGGTCTGCGTCAAGGTCATCCCAACAAGTTGGGTTAAAACAGGCATCTATCATGTAGGAATCTCCGCTGACGTTTACTATTTTAAAATTTTGAATAGAAGAAACTTCAGAATTTTTTTTGGGTTCCTCGTTAATATTTTCTTGCTTTGAGGTGCTGGTTAGATTTTCTTTCTCAACTTTTTCTTCATCTATTTGTTTTACGATTTCTTCAATTGATTGAATTGATGTTGCGACGTTGTTATCTTTTTTCCACTCAACTAGTTCTGTCTCAGTTAGTCCACTTA